>CAMWXD010000067.1 GCA_947178105.1 uncultured Eubacterium sp.
ATAGGTTAGACCTCCGTAGCAGAATCTAACCTAATACTTAACTAAATGACATTGAGGTGTGAACAGTAACGGAGGCACAATCAAACAGCCTCTTACAATATGCCCTTTTTGTATCCTATATGTATAACCCTTATAAACATCTTTTGGGATATGTCAACTTTGACTACAATAGAATATATATATATCACATTTGAGGAGATAAAAACTATACAATGAGAGAAGATTATGTACTGAAAAAGATCAAACAGCTTTTAACAGAGCGTGGCTGGACACTGTATCGGCTGGCAAAACAGTCTGGTATCAGCTATTCTACCTTAAATAACACGTTTCACCGCAATAACGTCCCTTCCATCTCTACGCTGCTGCATGTATGTGAGGGCTTCGGTATGACGATGGCGGAATTTTTTGACGAAGGCGCGACAATGATCACACAGTTGGCAGACACAGACCAGCAGCTCCTTATGGATTTTCACAACCTGCAAAGAGATGATAAAAGACTTGTCGCCGCTTATATGCAGGGACTGTTAAAATCATCTGCTGAACCCGATTTGGAAGATGATGCACAAAACCCTACATAATTGCGCGATAGCCTGTCCCGTCCTGGGATGCAAACGCCCTGGACAGGACATTACAGCATATGCTACAGCTCTACATTGCCCTCAATCTCGCCGTTCGCCACATAATACGCCCTATGGTCTTCCGGCTTCACATAGATTTTGACTTCCTGCAATTCCGCCTTACTGCCGCTTTCTGCGAAGCTCTGTCTTACTTTTTCAGAGATGGCAGCCATCGACACCTCATGATCGCCGAACTGCAACAAGATTTCCTCCTTCGGCTCTGCTTTTTCTGCCGGAGTATTTATGAGATTTTGGCCTACCGTATAATTTTTTGCAGATGCTCTTTTTTTCCCTTTCATTTTGACAATCCTCCTTTTTCTTACTTTCCATTACTATAACCTTTTTCCAGAGAATAGTCAAATGAAATGAAACCGCCTGCATATGCCTGAACTGTCTCATCATTTTTCAAACGATCGTTGCAGCTTCGCAATTCATTTTTCAAACGATAGTTGCAGCTTCACAATTTCGCTGGTGGAACTGCCGCCCATAAGAATCCCCAGCAAATAAGATACTACCTGCGGATCTGTACTGCCGCCCCTGACTACATAAGATTTTCCGTCCAACAGGCATTCTGCAAAAGCATCCGCCTCTTTCACAGACTTTACCAGCACCTCTTTCTGCTTTTTCGACACTGCCTGTTTCGTAACGATTTCGATTGTGTACATACCACGTCCTCCTTTTCATTTGTTTACTAATAGTATGTCTCATTTCTGTAGTACCTATGCATCATTGTAACACATCTTTGTTGTCCTGAAAACACTTTTAAACGACGAGTATAAAAAACCTTGTTTTTCGCACATACTATATCCTGCTATTTTAACCTGTCATTACATCAAACGGAGGCATGATATGAGCAATCGACTAACAAACCAAAGCAGCCCTTACCTCTTGCAGCATTCCCAAAATCCGGTAGACTGGTATCCCTGGTGCAGAGAAGCATTTGAAGCGGCTGGCGCGCAAGATAAGCCTATTTTTTTAAGCATAGGCTACAGCACCTGCCACTGGTGCCACGTAATGGCACATGAAAGCTTTGAAAACCTCGAAATTGCAGATATCTTAAACAAATATTTTATTTCCATCAAAGTAGATCGTGAAGAACGTCCCGATATCGACAGCGTGTATATGTCTGTCTGCCAGGCATTTACCGGCAGCGGCGGATGGCCGATGAGCATTTTTATGACGGCTGCGCAGAAGCCTTTTTTTGCAGGAACCTACTTTCCGCCCGCATCCGCCCACGGCATGATAGGTTTCCATGATCTGCTGCTTACGATCGCTATGCAGTGGGAACAGCAAAAATCTGCACTGTTAGCATCCGCAGACAATCTTTTATCCGCTATGCAGCACAGCCACGAAAGGCAAATGCCCGACTGTTCCATTGCATCTTCGGCGCAGCAGCTTGCCGCACAGGCAGCACGCAGCTTTTCACAAAGCTTTGATGCAGAGCATGGCGGTTTTGGCGATGCCCCTAAGTTTCCGCTCGCACATAACCTGATTTTTCTGTTGCTGTATGCAAAACTCTTTGGAAAAGAAACTGAAAAAGAAACAGCCATGCAGCAGGCGCTGCTGACCTTAAAGCAGATGCGCAGGGGCGGTATATTTGACCAGATTGGCTACGGCTTTGCCCGCTATTCTACCGATGCGTATTATTTAGTCCCGCACTTTGAAAAAATGTTATATGACAACGCCCTTCTCATCCTTGCCTATACCGCAGCCTACAAAGCATCCGGCGACACCTTTTACCTGGAAACCGCAGAACAGACAGCCAGCTATATTCTGCGTGAAATGACCAGCAAAAACGGCGCGTTTTTCTCTGCACAGGATGCAGACAGTGAAGGCGAAGAAGGCGGATACTATGTCTTTGGCTACGAAGAAATCATCCGCATCCTCGGCACAGACAAAGGCGTCGCATTTTGCAGGCACTATGGCATCACAAAACAGGGCAATTTTGAAGGCAAAAACATCCCGCATCTGCTGCATACAAAAATTCCCGACACCGGCAGCGCCTTCGAAGCTGAGCGAAAACGGCTGTACGAATACCGCAAAAGCCGTATGAGCCTTCATTTGGACGATAAAATACTGACCTCGTGGAACGCCCTTATGATCTGTGCCCTGGCAAACCTGTACCGGGCAAGCGGCAAGGCGCAATACCTAGAGGCAGCATCCCGCGCCCAGTCCTTTCTCGAAACACACCTGTCAGACGGCAATATCCTGTACGTAAGCTGGCGCAAAAGCTCACGCTCTGCCTGCGGCTTTTTAGATGATTACGCCTATAGCACCCTGGCATATTTATCCCTTTACGAAGCATCCGGCAACGCATCCTGCCTGCAACGCGCACAATCCCTCTGCCAGGAAGCGATGGCACAATTTGCCGACAAACAAGGCGGATACTTCCTGTACGGATCCAAAAACGACACCCTGATTACCAGGCCGAAAGAAAGCTATGACGGCGCCCTTCCAAGCGGCAATTCTATCATGGCATACTGCCTCGTGCGCCTTTCACAGTTCACGCAGGATCCCCGCTACACCCAGGCAGCAGAAAAACAGCTCGCGTTCCTGGCACAGGAAGCCGCCCATTATCCTGCCGGATACAGTGTCTTTTTGACTGCCCTGCTCTTTTATACAAACCCTCCGGAAAAGATCACCGCAGTCCTAGCGCCAGAAGACACCGCCAGCCACATCCTGCCCCTGCTGCCGCTCTATGCCGACCTGTCCATCCTGGAGCATGAAGCAGACGGCTACAAGCTGTTAAACGGCAAGACCACCTATTATGTATGCAAAAATCATACCTGCCTTGCACCTTGCAATGATTTGCCATCATAAATTTTCCATTATGAAAAGCTGCTTTATATTCAAAAAGGCTTTTGGACCTATATCCAAAAGCCTTTTTTATTCGTATCTGCCACAATAAATTGTCCTCGCTTTGGATGTCCACTTTCTTACAAACTCCGTCTTTGCATCTGTGTAAGCATCTCTGTTATACTCATATTCTTTCCAAAGCTTTAACTTCATCTCCTCATATTGTCCAGCAATCTCAGTATGTTCTATGAGATAATCCCGAAAATGCAACTCATCATTGTCCCCAATATACCTTAAATGCAAATGAAAAACCCGATCGTCAAAACCATATTCCGTATATCCTTTATTGAATGACATTCTATCGTTACTCTGGCTCATGCAAAAATAGCCGTGATCTTCCAACAACTCTTTGATCTTTAACAAGTCACATTCTCCAGGAGCTTCCATCACTTTATTTTTCAGTCGTTGAAAAATCCTCTCACGTTGCCCTTTTCTGCCGAAAAACCTCACAACCTCACATTTTCTTTATGCAAGGTTCCCGACACATAATTATACAATTCATACTCATTTTCAAATAGCATCATTTTATCCGAATTTGCAAGCTGCAGCACTGTCACCTGTCTTAAAATATCCATTCCCAGAATACTATCACTTGCATTATCGTCAATTGTAATCCATATATCCTGACTGCCAAGATGGATATTGCCTATATCAAATTTTGCCACACGATACTTATAATGTATGATTCCATGTCCTTTCTCATATCCGCCAAATACCTTCGTTTCCCTGTCTTTCATGTCTTCTTCCCGCAGCCGCCGACTTACTTTATATGCATCACAGCATGTAAATCTTGCTCCAGTATCAATCATGAACTCGATAATTCTGCCTATATTCGCATAAACAAAACATCGAGACTTATACCTTAAATAATCCAAATCTATTTCATACATCAAACTCACTTATCCTTTATTCTATTTCATACTGTATGCCGACTGCGTGGCCATCATCATAGAATCCCAAATGTGCAAAAGGCACACCGTTTTCTTCCAGATCATCTGCAACATTACACAATTTTCTATAAGAATCATGCGAATGGCTGACACAGTATAGCCTTCCCTCCAAATTCTGCAGATCATCATTAATATCCACAAGTATATAATGACAGTTTGGATAGGTCTCCTTTACCTTAGCTGCAGATATTTTTTCTTTTCCATCAAACATTTCCAGCATAGTAACCCCTCCCCCTTTTTAGCTTTTCCTTTTTCTATTTTTCCTGTAAAACCACAGAAGTATATCGCCTTTATATATTACAA
Source organism: uncultured Eubacterium sp. (assembly GCA_947178105.1). Classification (GTDB taxonomy): domain Bacteria; phylum Bacillota; class Clostridia; order Lachnospirales; family Lachnospiraceae; genus Eubacterium_J. Next base: position 4,727 of record CAMWXD010000067.1, read on the forward strand.
TCATCCGCGGCACCGGACAGTTTTCCTTCTTTTTCTGATACCTGCCGGGCTTCGTAAACTCGGTTACACTGATACAACTTCATAGAAAGTAAAATTATAAATTTTGATCTATAATTTTACACATATCTTTAGGCAATATGCATGGTATACTGCTGCATACAAAATCACCTATATTTCTGCTAACGATATAATCTACTGAACAAGCTTCAGCGCATTGCATCTGCAAGCAATCTTCGAAGTCCCGAAAATGATCGTTTTGCAATGCTTTTATGTTTTATTCTGGTCGATCCCTTCCACATAAAATAATCTGCATATATCTGTTAATATTATCCTTCGTTCTTGTTCACTATATTCTTTTCGCAGAATGTAAAAGATATTTGAAACTGAATGCGCTGCAATACATCCTTCTATTTCTTTTTTCTTACATGCTAAAACAATCCTTCTGGCATCTTCTTCATAAGGAACCCGTTTCAGAAGGTAATCCAATAACACATTTGTATCAACTAATATCTTCATATTCCGTATTTCTCCTCACGATAAGCGGCAAGCTCCTTATCATAATCCAAACGGTCTGCTTTCTTTCTCATTTTTTCAAGCCTTGCAAATGCTTCATCTCTTTTATTACTGTCATCTTCATCGGCAAATATTCCTTTCACGCCCTGCATAATCTGCACAATATAGACTAATTTATCTTCCGGCATCTCCTCTAATAACGCGAATGCATCTTTTCTAAGTTTTGTCATTTTATCAAACTTCCCTCCATAATTAACTTGCCAATCTTTTAATTATCCTACAAAACAGTAACAACATAGCATATTTCATTCGTTCTTCATCTTAAGCATTTCTATGCACCTTATCTTTCAGCTCCTGTAAAAAATTTGCATGATCCAGCTCTGAAAGAAATGACATGAAACATCTTCTGCTGCATGTCTTCACAGCTCCGGAGCATCAAATTATATACTTTTCATTACAATCTGCTGCTTGAAATCGGCATTTTTCTTTCCGCTTTTACTGAATCAGCGGCTTTTTTCTTTTCCGCTTCCACCGCATTCTTCACCGCATGCCGTTTTTCTTCTTCAAATATTCTTGCTGCCTGCGTCAAGGCTTGCTGCTTTTCCTCTTCAAATATCATCGCTACCTGTGTCATTTCAATCACCCTCTTTATTTTATTGCCGTTCCACAGATTCTTTATTCTTCGTATTTCAGTTAAAACAGCAGCGAAACAACAGTAGAAACGACCACTAATTTACAGTCTGCAAAGTTTTTCGTAATGCTTCAACTTCTTTTTCTGAATAATTCGAGACAAAAAATACTATCTCTTCCGTTGAATATCCTTTTTTGAGCATTTTTTCTACTACCTGCCGCTCTGACGCTGCTGTCCGCTTTCTTTCCGCTTCTAATAGATCTGCCGCTTTCTTTCTTTCTGCTTCTAATAGATCTGCCGCTTTCTTTCTTTCTGCTTCTATTGCCTGCTGTTTTTCCTCTTCAAATATCATTGCCACCTGTGTCATTTCTATTGCCCTCCTGATTTTATTTGCCGTTTCCCTTTTTCCTTTTCCTGCTTTTTCCGGTAAGACAGCGGAAGAATGATCATTTCCATCAGTTCCTCGTCCGTAAGCAGCTCATTCCTCGTTACTTTATCTGCCAGATGCTGCAGAATACTGCCTCCGTCCAGTTCGGAAAGAAATGCCGGTTCTATATTCACTTTTACTGCCCCGATATCATATTCACTGAAAACCTGCTCCCTTCTGATATCGCCTGTATAGATTACAATCATCCGCAGCCTGGGGCAGTCTTCCTTCTCTTTCCGGTACCTGCTGGCTATCCCGGCCAGATAATTCAGATACTAAATCTTATCTGCCTGATCGTATTTACTTTCATAGTCTACAACAGCCACTGTTTCATCTTCCAATTCAAAGAGATTATCCAACCAAAGCTCATTCGCCTTTACAGCCGGGATATTTGTTGGCTTTACCTCCCTGATTTCTGGAAGATCCAGCCCATATACCCGGAAGGTCTTTCCCTTAAAATTTTCAGCAAGCACTTTGCTTGTAATGTCTTTGTTCTGATATGCGATCTCCTCACTGCCCATGCCCGGTTTATCCTCCCTGTGATAAAAATTCATTTCTGATGATATTATTATATTTTCTTTTCATTTAAAAATCAATGCCCAACCCGATAGAAGATTTCTTAGTAATGCTCGAAAATGCTCCTAATGAGCTATCCTTAAAAGATCTGAAAAACTCTGCCCAGTTCCTTATGCAGAATTATTGCCAAATATATCTGCCGCTCCGTAATCACCTGCTCTGTCTGGCCCATACACTTCTTTCGGAACCACAGTCATAAGCGCACTGCCCTGCTTCTCCAGAACTTCCTGGATTCCCCTGTAGAAGCCGTGCAGATAGGCATTCTGCACTCCTTTCGTCGGCCTACCCTTCCCGCTTGCACTTCCGGTAATAACGGCTGGCAAGCCGATTCCCAGTCTCATACCTTTCAGCCCTGTTGCTTTCATAAACCGCCGCGCCACATAATCCTCCAGGTCATTCCCCTGTCTGACCGCCTCGCTGTCCAGTTCCGAAATTTCATCACTGGTCTTATCCTGAAAAACCTTTGCCGGACTGCTGAACGGGTTCATCCCGCAGACTGCGCCCGCATCTGAACCGCCAATCCCGGACTTCCTCAAACGGAGCCATTCTTCACGTCGTCCTGGCATCATCAATCCTGTCCATGATGTTTGACGTATGCCTGGCCGTCCAGGTGCGCTTTGCCGTTTTTAACGCAAGATTCAGCGTGTTCTGGCATACCTCGCGCACAGGCGTCATAGCTGCCTTGATTGAACATCTGCCGTCATGCGAGTTCATGATGACGAAATACGGCATGATCTCGTCACCCACAATGATGAACCTTTCCGGAAGGCGCGCAAGTATAAAAGTACACCTTCCTCCCTGCAGGGACCCTGCTGTCTCATAAGTAACCCCTTCGCCCAGCAGGCCGTCTGTAAATGCAAACGCATCTTCATTCTGTACGATCTGGTAACGGTCGCTGACCACTCCGAGCACGCTCTGGTCTGTGCTGCGGATGTTTGCCTTGTAGCCCGGAATCTGAACCCCGCTGTCCGTATACACATCTTTCTGGCTGATCAGCCAGTCAAGCCCTGCAAGCTGTATCGCCTCCTTTGAACTTGGTGCGTCCTGCACAATTGTTCCGATGCCGTTCCATGGTTTTTCCCTTACGGAAAACATTGTTTCGACATTTGCTGCCATAATCTTAATCCTCCTCTGATTTCATGACTTCCTCTATCACTGCCGCTATGAAACTTATCACTGCCAAAGCAATTTTCTCCATGTGCTTTCATCCCTCCTTCCGTAAGTTTCTGACATTCCGCCGGACATCAAAAAGTGAGAACCCAAATGGGTTCCCACTTCTGTTATTGTTGTCCTTATGATTGGAATGTGCGGGCAATTACTGCCAGCTTTCATATTTCTTTCCAGCTATTGCTGCAGATCAATTATAACAGTCTGCTCTCCTTCTTTAAGTGACAGTATAGCACTACCTACATATTTGTCTTTTGTATATTCCGAAGTAACCTCCAGGTCAAACCTGACATCAGAAAGACTGTCAAGCTCCAGTGCTGTTCCAGTCAAACCCGGTAAAATCTGCTCTCCATTTATCAGCTCCCTGCTAGACCACGCTCTATATGGATAATCCAAACCACAATTCCCCTGCGGTACTGACCAAATAATACGCACACTGCTGCCTTCAACTTTGATATTAAGCTCCATCTGTGATAATTTCATATCCACTTCTTTTAACTCAACATCTATATTTTGATCACCTTCTACTAATGTTTGTACAATCTTTCCCTCATAAATCTTCTTTGTATATGCTGTAGTGATCTGAATGTCAAATACAGCATCTGAAAGATTTTGAAGCTCTGCCGCAGTTCCGTTTAGTCCAGCCGCAACCTGCTGATCAGAAATTATAATACGGCAAATCCAATCTGGAATAGCAAAATAACTTTCTTCTGATTTGTCACAAGGATTAATTTGCAAAACACGCACAGCCGAACCAGTAGTAAACGTTGCAACATTGACTTTCATCTTTGCTTTAACCGGGATCATATCAATAATTCCCACATCAGCTTTTATTTCTGTAGTATCTAAGGTGTAATTATCCTGTCCCTCACCACATAACGTAATATTCGCTGCATTTACTGTTTTTTTGCTTCCACCGTCTGCTGATGCATAAGTATATTCTGCAAAAGCAGATATATCCTCTGACCCAATAATACCATTTAACAGAATTCTCAGATTATTTTCTTGAGGAACCGATGTATTCCCATCAAATTCTTTTACCACATAGCCTGTCAAAATCGGAGATAAGTTTTTTGGCTCTACGGTGAAAATTTTTTCACCCCGGTATCTGTTATTGCTGTATGATGCTGTCACTTTATATTTTCCAACCGGAAGCAGTTCATTTAAATTTGATATTTCGTCTGTTTCTCCGTCTTTATAATATTTTATTATGCAATTCTCAACCTTTTTTTCATCCAGCAACACTTCCGGCTCTGGTAATGCATCTCCATAAGTATAGGTATCTTTGCTCAAATTCACGACAAGTTTTCCGCTCTGTGTTCCCTGCGATGTACTGCCGCCATTGGAACTACCTGCCGTAACTCCGCTATTTCCTGTTGAAATATTTCCTCCGGAATTGCTACTGGAAGGACGCACTACACTATTGCCGCCATTAGGAAAAATGCTCTGTGAAGTATTATCCGCTTTCCTTACCGAAATCCGCTCTGTCGTATTATTTTTAATCTTAACCGTAGACGACTTGCTGATAACCTGCATGGCACTCTTTTCAGCACCTTTATCAAAAGTAATCTCCGCATCTGCATTTACAGTAACCGTCACAGGAATCTTGACCAGCAACTCTGCATCTTTCGCCGATTCTTCAATTACAACAGGTATCTGAGTTTCTGCGGTTCCAGAGATTTCCATATTAAGCTTTGCATTGATGCTGACAGCTCCGGCAACATTTCCTCTTATTTCCAGCCTGATAACAGCATTCATATGCGTACAGGAAATTCCAGCCACACTAGCGCCTTCATCTACTATAATACGTGCTTTTGGTGCTTCAATTTTCATTGAATTACCTTTCGCTTTCTCTGTCCATGTACTATCTTTAATTGCTTTCACCGTAATAGACTTAAACACGCCATAATTCACAACATCAGAAGCCGCAGCATCAACAACAAGTTCAACCGCATCATGTTTTTCCTCCGCAATTACGAAAGTTTCAGCATTTGAAGTCTGAATTGTAATATTCTTTATATTTACATCTGATAATGCATTTTCAAGCTCGGCTTGCGTAGCTACTATTGCCGATGTTTTTATTTCTGTTGTGGGCGTATCCATCTCCGATGGATCAGTAATATCCGGCATATCTGGAATTACCGTTGATTCTGATTTCACATTTACCCTGCAGGACAATTTCTTTGTTGCATTAGCCCCTTCGCGTTTTGCTGTCTTAAGTGTAACCCGCACAGTTGTCCTGCCTTCACCCCTGGCTGTCAACTTTACATAAGACTGCTTATTTGCCGCTTTGCAGACAGTATTGTCTTTAGAAACAACCTTTGTAACCTTCCATCCCAGCGTATTGTTTTTCAGTTTCAATTTGTACGTCTGTCCAACTGTCAGCGTCTTAAATGTAGTATTCAGCTTGACAAACGACGATTTTGCATCTACATCCGTAAGACCCGACAGTGGCAGCATAGATAATGCTACTGCAGCAGATAATGTAACTGCGACTGCTTTTTTCATGAATTTGTTCTTCATTGAGCTCCTCCTCTTTTTTGTCTTATTATAAGACAATATTTTGCATTATTTATATTAACATAATTAATGTCCTATTACAAGACAGCGAGGAAAAAATGAAAAGATTAAGTATAACAACAACACAAAAATGTAATATGATAGGCGCTAAAGTCCGGCAGTTCCGTATGGAACAGAAGCTAAGCCAGCAGGCACTTTCTGCCAGATTGGAGACAGAAGCGGTTTATATCTGCCGTGGTTCTATCTCACGTATTGAAGACGGTAGCAGAACCGTCACTGACCTAGAGCTGTATGGGCTTTCCAAAGTGCTCCATAAACCTATAGAAGATTTTTTTGAAGAATATCCTTATTAAAAATCACCCAACGTCAAACTACAATGCACTTTATACTATTTCGGTATACCAATTCCTATATCATTCAATCCCTCTCATGTGCTAATACAAAACTATGATACTTAGGAACATAGACATATCTGTGTTCCTTTCAATTACTCAAATAACAATGGCAAATCCTCTCATAAAATCATTTGAGTTTATCATATTTCACATAGATACCATTTTCCATAATTTACCACAAAAACTGAGAATCTTGTACCATCTGTAAGATAAACATTCACCATATTCATTCTGTCATCAAATATCAAGTCTTGTATAGGCAAATTATCCGTATCATTCAGTATATCAAATAATCTATCCTTTATTTCATTCTTTTCCATACTTATCCTTTAAATACCGATACTTAGACATGCATATTCAGCTACTATTTTGCAAAAATTGTCAACCTGTTCCAAAGTAATACTTTATGCATCCACCCTCTGTCTTGTCATTGTCAGTACATGACTTGGCTAGCTGCCAGCTATACATCCCATAAAGAATGATTAGCACTAATACCAAATAAAAATACCTGTTTCATCTAATTTACCTCTCTTTTCTTTCTATTCTTTATCAAAATAATATATTTACTTTTATTATATACATTAACATGGACACAGGTTTGTCTCACCTCAAAACTTCTATGATATCATTTCCAAAACCATAATGTCTCCCTGTCATATCAAATATAACGAGTACCATTACGCTATAACGCTTTCATTGTAACAGTTCAGATAATCCATCAAACTGTTACATATTTTTCATTAAACTGACCCTACTAATCTGACGAATTACTAAAAATTGCATAAAAATGCCGCTATATAAGAATTAATCTCTATAGCGGCAATCATCCCATTAGTTAACTCTGGCCAAATCCTATACATTATTTCTTACGTGCAATGCACATATCCAAATATTCGGACAAATTTTCACACACAAGCTTCTTTCTATCATATTGTAAACTAAATACCTGTCCTTTCTCATTAACAACTGAAATCAAACCATCTATACCTATATTTTCAATAACAAAACAATCTGATGGAAAATGCTCATTCATTTCTCTTTCTATTCTAGTCGCCTCTACTACATTGATATATCCATCTACATTCAATCCTGTCCACTCAGTTGCATAAAAGCTAATAGCACCATATTCCTTTACATAATCCACAAAATCTTTTGGAAATTTTATACCTAAAATGTTTTGTGCATCTTCAAGCTGTGCATCCGTACAGCCGGATACATGATATAATTGGGAAATCCCCTGAATTTTCGTTAAAATATTACTCATTATTATTTACCTCGCTTTTATCCTTGCCTCCCAATGTTCACTTCTTTCTGTGGCAAAAGCCGTTCTGTCAATTTCAGACTCTTTCGTCTTATCATGAAGAATTGTATCATTGCCTTTTCCTCTATGCTCTTGTGTTGTCAATTCAGCCAAAGGACTATCCGCACGCTGCCCAATATGGTGCAGTTCTATTGCCTTACCATCTTTATTCACAGGTGATAATCCCTGTTCCGCACGTTCTTTGTTCGTCCTGCCCATTGCGTCTTTCTGTTCCCAGTCAATGTCATTTCTAACCAAACATGTTTTACCGCCTACTTCCATTTCCGTTAGGTCTGCATTTTTGTATATTTCATATTCTTCCTGGCAACTTATTGAATCGACGATCTCATCTGACCATCCTGTTTCTGCTCCCTCCTTATGCTTATTTGCTTCCACATTTTCTCCGTTCAAAATACGTTCCTTATTCTTGTTTGCTTCCACAATTGCTTCACAAGAAGTGTGCCTAATAAATTCCGTATTTGGCTGCAATGCTGTTTTTTTACTTCCCAGTTCCTTAGCCTCATCTAATTTTGCTTCTCCTCTTTCTAACGCATTCGCTTTCTCGAAATTTTCAGATTTTCTACTGACGCTCTCCTGTTTCCATTCATTTATGCCATCCCTGCTTTCCTCTATAAATCCTCCTCCAAACATGCCTACAACCTCTTTTCTATCATCGCGCAGATCTCAGACACTACCTCATCCGGCACTATAGATTTTATTTTACCATTCTCTTTCTTTGTAAAAAAATAATTTCTCACACTGCCAGCTACATCTGTTGCCGCACTCATCTCATAAAAAACAAGCTGGCTGATAAAATATTTTGCTTTATATGCAGGATCGTCTTTATATGCTTGCCATAATAATTCTTTTACCTTCCTTACACATTCTTCATTTGGGTTTTTCAGCCTCAAAAGCTCCAGTAAGGCATCTTTTAATTCATCCGCGATCAATTGCCCAACGCTATATGCTCCATGCTGTAAATACTGAAAAAACGACTCACACAAAAGTTCTGCATATATTACATTTTCATCTTCGCATGTAATCAATTCTGTCCCGCTATAAATTAACAAAGAGCCTTTTTTTCTTCTGCATTTTAACGTTGATTTGATTACTTTCCTAAAACTTTTTAAAGATTCACGGATTTTATCATGATCCAGAATACAGACAGCATTCAATATTTTAATCCCCCATGTATCCACTTCCAAAGCCACCGCTTCCTTAGCCAAATGGTAATTGATACTATGAAGTCTGTCTTTGATACGTTTGTCTTTCATGCCATCTCCGTAAAGCATGTCGTCCCAGACCTGTATTTCTTCCACAGGGGATATGCTGACACAGACAGGAAGGCTCATGCCTTCTTTATGGCATAACGCCGTTCCGGTTCTCATATTTCCAATATAAACGGCATCTTTATTTTGCAATCCTATCGTATTTGCTACCAGATTCTGGTCGTCAAAAGAAACAAGCCTTTGTATAATTTTATTTGAAGAATTCTTTATGACATCCGGCGCCAGTTTACTCGGGATTTGCTCTGCAATAATCACTCCTTGTCCATAAGAACGCATTTCAGCAATCATATTCGTAAAATGCTCAACCGCTTTACCTTTGGGATTGCCAATATCTTCTGTTGTACGTTCTGTATCTACATTTTTCAGAAGACGGTGCGCCTCTTCAACCACTAATAAATGGGCAAGCGGTTTTCCTTTACAGCTAATCTCCCTTATAAGCTGGCGGTATTCATTTATAAATATAATAAGCAGACCGACGCAAAACGCCTTATCTGAATCATCGGCTAATCCTTCCAACTCGAATACTGCTTTCTGATCCATCAAAGTATCCATATCTGCATACTCATAAGTATTAAACATGTATCCCTTTGCACCAGTACATAGATTTTCCAGCCTAGCTTTCATTGCCGTCTTGATATTTCCAGCAACTTCGCCTTCATAATTCATTTCTTCTTCAATGTACCGTTCAATCTCATCCTTTAAATCCTGCATAGTCGGAAAAATGTACTTATGAGATTTCATTTTATATTTTTTCTGTATATAATCTGCATCAAAAAAATCTGCCGTATGTGCCATATCTACCAAATATGGATGAAACCCCAGCGTCAGATTCCAGCCCTTTTTCCGATAAATATTATGCAGGCATGTTTCCAAAATGTATGGCATAGGTCCGTAAAAAGAAAAGGAAGCATTAAATAAATCTTTCAGATAATCAATATGTATCTGCGGGCTTACTCCGTGCGGAATATAAAATGGATTAAACTGCAGACAATTTATTTCCGGTTTTCCAAGCGTATAAACAACAGGCCGCTCAGAATTATCCAGTTTCATATTGCGATATTCCTTTTTGGCCGACTCAATTACTATAAACGGAATATCTTTTGCATTTTGTAAAATACCTTTTATGGTTGTCGTCTTGCCGCTTCCCGTTATGCCGCATACAAACGTGTGTCTTGCCAAATCCTCGTAAGACAGGGAAAATGGCATATGCTTTATCCGCCGATTTCCATCACAAAGGACACCAACCTGCACGCCTTCTACATGATCCGTAACAAGCGGATACATTTTCCCTTTTTTCAATTCGAAATTCGGAACTGATTCAGAAGGCGGCGTACAAATAAAACCCAGCTCCTCAGATGTAAGCATCGTACAAAGCAGCGACTCTTCTTCACCTTTGATCATTTTTGGCAGCAGTATAGAATTCTGATATGCCTCATGCGCTGTTAAATGATACTGATAAGCAGCCTGCGGCAGAAGCTGCGGATCCGGTTTGGCCATTTCACCGGAAATACATGCCTGTATAATTCCTGCAACAGCCTTAGAATCTGCCGAATATGTGATGACCGTCTCCCACATACCGTTGTTTCTACCCTGCTTAAACCTGTTGATCGCTTTATCCGCATAACCCATCAGCTCAAGGGCAATGCCATTTTGAATTTCATAAGCGATCCCTTCACTCTTATTCACTGCATTCGTTATCGTCCTGCTATAGTTTTGTGCCAGAGAATGGCTGTGGCTTGTACTGCTAAATATTCCCCCTCCCAATGAAACCCCAAAAAAGCCAAGACCCGCATTTACATTCATACCTACACTTGCAGCGATTGCATCTGCTTTCGAATATCCTTTTGCTTTTCCAATTGCGTCAAAAGTTCCCTGCTGCCTTGAAATATTCCGCTTGCTCACAGCAAAACATGCATCTTTCACCGACACCATTTTATTATACTTATCTACGATCGTTTCCTGCATTACTGGCCGTGCCATAAATAGCACCATATAATTTTGCCCATTTAAACTCCGCAATAATGAAGAAAGATCAAACTTCTGTTTTTCTTCTCCGATTTTTACAGAAGGTATCGCTGAAATAATGCCTGCTTCTTTTTCTACACCATTATGCAAGTCTGCATAAAAGGGCTGCAGTTCAATTCCATTTAACAATCCTTCCATAATCTGTTTGAGAATTTCTGCATCATCTTCATCATAAACACCCAGCACGAGATTAGCTGTATTATGATAAGATATAACTCCATACACTATAGGCTTTCCAAATGAATAAAGAACTGTAAAAAACTTATCCATTTTCTCATTCAGATATGCATACATATCTTCCGCATTTCCAACCGTACAGCTTACAAGACGATAAAATGAGAAAAGATTTAATACGTTATCCGCCTGAGGATACACCCATTCCAACATTTCTTTTTTCGTATGGATGGAATAAGCCGGATAAATCGTTTTACTGAATAAATCCGCATTCTCAAGCACAATTTTTGTATTATTGTCAAACCGTTCTTCTAATTCCTCCACATCCATGGGCTTCATTGGATCAAATCCTTCTTGTTGTTCACTATCTGATATCTGCTCTGCATAATCCGATCGCAGTTCTTCATCCTCAGGTATTGGCACCATATCAGAATCCGGTAGATGTATTTCAAAATCCGGCATTTCAAAATTCTGGTTCTCAAACTCCTGACCCATCCTCCATGCTTCTTTCTGAAATTTTCTCTGCCTACCCATATATCGATCCTCCGTTTTCTACGTAATACTAACTATTGTGATATATAACTGTCAATACCAGCTTTCAGCTTTTTCACCTTCACTTCCTGCATTCCAGCTTTCTTTATCAAATTTTCACATAATATAATCTTTTCCCGTATTTCATCCGCTGATTTCTTATCATTTTTAATACTGTTAAGTTCATTCCGCTTAACATTTTCATTCTTGGCTAATTCATTCTTATAAGCTGCTACCGTATGCCCTGCAAAAGAACACAAATCGTTGATTACCTGCTGTTTGATAGACTCCATTCTCTTTTTAATACTGTTCTTAACCAATATGAAATATTTCTCCCTTAAAAACTTTATACCCGTACGCTTCTTCTTATGGCTTTTTCCTGTTTTATACGTATACGTTTCTTCTGCTTCGCTTTTCATGTCTTCTTTAATTTTTTGTACAATTTCTTCTGAAAAATCCGGTTCAAGCGTTATAAACGGTAGCATATTTTGATTGCTGAGTGTAACCAGTTTTTCATTACACTCAGCAATCATTTTTTTTTGCAGATTGTCTTCAAACTCATCAAATAACTCTATGTAATGAAACGTTAATTTTTCCAAATCTTCCAAACCCGTATCACTTAACCCGTCAATTTGTTCTATTTCATTTGTATATTCCTTCATCACAAGTTCAACTCTTTGGGATATTTCTCCATTTTTATCAGAGCCAACATATTTCGCATAAATTTTATCAACAACATCACGCATCCTGTCTTGAATATCATTTAATGCTTTTTGTGTATCTTCGATTTTTCTAGCCAGTTCTCTCGGATTTTTGGCTTTCAACTGATAGTTTTGAACGATGTCTGACTGGTTCTTTACGATCTTCTCATATACCCTTTGCATACGCCCAAGAAACTCACCTAATGCAAGAACCATAGCCCTGCGGCCAAATCTATTTAGCGACTGGTCAATAACGTTAAAATTAGAATATTCAGCAAGATTCTTTAAGAATTCTTTTTTATCATCCTCCGCATCATACCATGCTTCTTTGAGAAATGGTTCCGCACTTTTTTTGCATTCCCGCATTTTGGCTCTGATTTCCTCTGTAGACATGTCCTGGAACCTGTTATAATATAATTGGGCTTTGCTGTCTACTGTAATAATCTGCTCTTTGGGAATACCATGCTGCAAGTCTGTCTTACGAGTTCCATACATATTTACAAATTCTTCATATGCTTTTTCTATATCTTCCTCTGATACCGCAGTCCGTCTGGTCAAAACAAGAAACTTGGCATTTTTATTCCGGTTCACACTTGCAGATTCCAAAAAATCCTTAAAACTTTCTGCTTCAATCGCTTGTCCGGTGATTGGACGCAGAAACATAATTGCATCTGCCTTTTGAATATAATCCGCTGTAATATCACCGACTCTTCCAGCTGCATTTACACCTGGTGAATCTATAATTCTTACTCCGCGCATATTCTCGTCTTCTATTGGATATGCGATATCTATCTCAACAACTATTTCTCTCCAATGCGGCTGTTTTTTTCTAATATAATCCCTGATCTTATCATTATATTCTCCAATCGGCAGATTGTGGATATTTTCCCTGCTAACCGCCTCTAATAAACCCTCTATCACTTTAGATGGTATCTTTTTATCTTCATATTCTAAAATTATTTCATTGTTAATTGTTGTTACCGGAATATCGCGGAAATCATCATCAAGTGCGGCATTCATAATAAGAAAGTTTCTGATTTCCTTCTCTCCTGTAACTTTTTTCTTACGCCGGTCTGCATAAACCGCATTCAAACAAAACTCTCTGCCATAATGGATCTTAACAATAGAACTTGTACATTGACGCACATCCATAGGTAAAATTTCCGTGCCAAGATAAGCATTGATAAATGTTGATTTGCCGCTTTTTGCTTCGCCTGCAACTAAAAGATAATATTTATCATCTCTGATTTTTTTTGCCTGAGAATACAATGCCTGCATAGAGCTATCCGCATCTGGTACTTCTGCTTCTTTAGCAATTTTTAATAACTCCTCATAGTATTGCAAAATCTCCTCTTTCATTCTTTTGTAACTTGTCTCCATAGCTAATTCCTCCATATTGAATTTATCATGAATATTTATGCTTTATATCCTTACACCGTAATAAAATACTCTGCCAAACACTTACGAAATTCTTTTTCAAATATCCTCCAGTCGTAATCCATCTTTTCTTTTATAACTTCCAATTCATTAATAATCGATTCTCTTAACAGATTCTTTGACTGCAACAGTGAATAAAAAGAGCCATCTTCATCAAATATGCTCCATTTAGAATTATATTCATTTAAAATATCCTTCTCGGCTGTTAGATCACTAAAATACTTTTCAGCCTTACTCTGCTGTAGTCTCACTGCAATAAAAATGTTCTCATCCATTTTCTCAACAAAGTCATGAATCAACAATTTCATCTGCTGATAAAGAACAATTATTTCAGAATCAAACAAATTACAAATATTGTGCAATTCCCTAATATCCATATGTGAAGGCATACTCTCAATCTTCTTCATCTGCATTGCACCAAACTCATTCATACACTTATTCAAATTGTACATTAATTCATCTCTCTGCTCTACAAGTCTTTTCTTCATTTCTGATAAAATTTTATCAATCCAATATTTCTCCCTGTTCATTTTATCTCCATATTCTACTGTACTCAGTCAAAACCTTTTCTTTAATCAACCCCTCTATTTCTCAGCCATTTCTTACTTCCAAAATCTCTATACTATCCCCCTGACTCCTCAGCCACATCTCTATCCCTTTTCCAAACACCTCCGCCGTAATCGTATACACCCCATTCTCCTCATGCACAATCTTCGCTGTAGGCAGCCTGTCCAAAACCGCCTCCACAGACATACCCGAATATTTAAACTTCACCTTCTGCAGCTTTCCCCCAAACATAAACTGCACTCGTTTCCGAAATTCCCCTTCTTCAAACCTATCTTTATATGGAATCCGATACCTTTCTTCCAATACATCAAGCTCTTTTATCCGATCAATCCTGTAAATCGTAGGATAAGAGTCCCTAATATCATCAAAATGCTGCCTTGTCTCCTTATCATCAATAAATGCAGTCAAATAAAAATAATACTCTGAAAACATAATTGCAACAGGCATCAGCCTCCGCTCTACCAATGCCTGCCCTTTTAAACGATGGTACTTTATTTCAATATACCTGCATTCATGCACTGCCTGCGCCAGTTTCCACATAGTATCCAAAAAAGGTTTCTGATGCCTTGGCTCAATATAATGAAACTCTTCATTTCGAATCATATCCACTACAATCTTTTGATTGATTTCCGGCACACAGCAGTCTACAAGCTTCTGCAGTATATTTTCCATTTCAGGCTTTATAAAAGCCCTGCTGTCCAGTAATATTTTGCAGACCGCTAAAATCTCACTGTTTGTTAATTTTAACCTGTCCAAATGCTCCAGCCTATACCCCCCTGCACTCCGGTCATATTCCACACTGTTAATAACCCCTGCCATTTCTGACTCATCCGCCAGATACATGCGGATCGCTTCGATATACCTTTGAATCGTCTTCTCAGAAACACCATACCTTGCTGCTTCTTCTCCCTTTTTTACGGTATATCCATTCATTAACTTTTCATAAATTCCTAATACATGTTTTAACTTATGATCTCTTTTGTTTTCCATTTGCCTGTCCAAAAAATAAATATCTTTGGTATTCTCCTTATCCTAAATATTTCATTAATACTAATTTGTATATTATTAATCCAGCTTTCCTGGCCAATATTTCCAAGTTTGCATGTACAAATTAAATCCATAAGCTGATACAATTACTTACTTTACCTTTCAAACTAAATGCAGCAGCTTTTTACGTTAACATACCAATTCGCCCTTCTGAATTTATGCATTATATTATTATATCTCATAAAGTCATATATACTACCATATTTTTTAAATATATTCAGCTTGTATCATTCCGTCGGATACAGGTACAAAGTATTACCATATATATTCCTAATAAAACTCATACCCTGTTATTACAATCTACAATTACTATAGCATTTCTTTTATCATAATACAACTAATAGTTATTATTTTTTAAACTTTTAATTTGTTATTATTTCTCATCAAATTCGTTAAAATATCATTATTAAAGAATCTTGGAGTGAAGCAAATATGGACAGAAAAGCATTGGGTAAAAAAATCCGCCAGGAACGCATACGCATGAATTATACACAGGAACAGTTAGCCGAAGCCGCAGGCTTATCTACTACTTACATAGGCCTTATAGAACATGGACAGCGTGCAATAACTTTAGAAAAACTCATAGATCTTGCAAATATTTTCCATGTATCCATTGATTATCTTCTGATCGAATCTGTTGAAGCATCAGAAGATGCAAATTTTGCTCTTTTAAAAAACCTCTGGTTGCAGTCCCCTGAATCCGCACGTATGCTCCTACTGGATATTGCTAAATCCATACTCTGCCATTTAAAATCTTGATGCGCATTCCTTTATGCACAGCCATACTATAAAATTATAATACTCCTAAGCATGGACACCCCTGTGTCCTCCTCTTCTTTTTTCTGAATTTTTCTTCTTTAAGCCATGCTATATTATTATAATACAGATTCTTCGTATCTCACATACATCCATTGCACTTCAAACCATTTCAAAAATTTATTTTAGGTACAAACGTTTGTCATCTTGCTTTGAAATACTCTTAATATTTCTTAATTATAAATTCAGCCTGCACCCTGTTCCAGAATATCTTTCGCTGAAAACATATGTCAATCTAGACATTAAATCATGCATTTTGTCAATAGTGGCATAGTTTTCTAGTTTCCGGCCTGCCTGGGAAGAATAGGCGTGTACGCTCCCCTGACAATTTTATTAATTCAATGGTAAATGCATTTGCTATTTCTTCAAATCTCGGCATTCGACAAATTGGTATACTGCGAAATGCTATTTTATTTGCATACAAAAATTCTACAGCATATTCCACTGAAACCGAAGCCATCATTGCCGTCCTAAAAGCTCAAAAAAGCCATGTGCTGATCTATACAGCCGCTTATGGTCTATTTTTAATTGCAACATTTTCAGACCATACGACAACTTTTTCAGCTTTCTGACAAAATTGCATGCTAAATCACGATTATGCTGAAACTATACAATTACATCCAGGTCACATTAACATTATTGATTTAACTGGATTCGATGAACTTACGCAGATTGTCGTTTCCGAAATGCTTTTGTTTACCCTTTTTAGCTATGCAAAAAGAGTGGACGAACTGAAATCCATGAAACCCGAATATGTAATATTCATTGATGAATTTCAGAATTTTCCACTTGGAAAAACCAGTATGATCAGAAAATTGCTTCATGAAGGCAGAAAAGAAAAAATCAGTTTAATACTGGCTACGCAAACAATGGATAGTTTCGCTTCCAATTCGGTCAGCAGCATAAACCAGACTGCGGTAAAACTATATTTTAAGCCTTACCGTAATGAAATCCGCAAGTTAGCCAAGGAAATCTCTTCTGAAAAGCTGCCATATTGGAAAAATATTCATTCTCCATATTCATAATCTCTTTCAGCGCCTCCACACCTTTTTCCGCTGTATGATTAAAAGAATGCCCATAAATATTCGTAGTCGTAAACATCTGCTTATGCCCTCCCATCTGTGCCACCGCCACGGCACTCATTTTCGTCATCAGCATACTACGGTTCGTATGCCGCAGATCATGATACCTGATTTCCGGCAGCTTATTCACTGCAAGGAAATTTGTAAACTCCCTGCTCAATGAATTCGGATGCCACGGCTTCCCGTCATCATGACAGAATACAAAATCCTTATCCTCATATTCATCACCCAGCAGTTTCTTCATTTCCTGCTGGTGTTCCCGCTCCTGCAGCAAAATATGTTCCAGCCACTCCACCATGCCGACTTTACGTACAACGCCATTTTTCGTTGTATTCCGTTCTTCCACTTTTCCCATCGATATGTCTTTCTCTCCTTAAATGATTATTTTAAGAAGCGCTTCTGTCCATGTCAACACAAAACTGAAAAATTGTGAGGTTTTCTGTAAGGATTCTCCCGTTATAAGCAAGAAAAAAGCCTTGAAAACGTTGATTTTTCAAGACTTTTTTCAACGTGCGTGAGAGGATTCGAACTGCTATTTGAGATGTTTTTTACTATGGATATAAATTCAAACAATCCGCTCTAATCCCTATAAATACGCGGTTTTTCCAAAAGCAAACTTTAACTATACTCCGCTTATTTTTTCTAATATCTGCTGGTTTTATTTCGTTTTTGTGCTTTTTTGTGTGCTTTTAAGTTCTTAGCCGGAATCTTATATTACCTGAACTGATTTTCAGACATTCTTGTCTTTGTTTATCGTTTGCTATAATTTGTACATTAGTTCTTTTTCCAGTTCCTTTATATCATCTAAAGACAATGTTGGAAAATATTTTCTGGCTTCATCTAATCTCATCTTTCCATCAGATACTATTTTTTTAACTGCTTCTTTTTCTGCTTCTTTTGCTGCTTCCCGCTTCTCACTCTTGAGATGCATATCCCAAATTTCTTCATCACTAAATAATGTAATCATAAGCTATACTACCCCGCTCTCCCTGCTTTCAAAATATTTTTTAACACATTCCTGTTTATACTCTGACAATGCAGTCTTCCTCATAATACGGAAGCATAGAATCATGTGTAATAAACTTTAATCTTTCATATTTTGCCTGTGCCAGCAGCATTCTGTCAAATGGATCGTTATGCTTTGGTGCTGTCTCCTGCCTTACCAATGTCTTTAGAGTGAAAATATGCCCTGTTTTTATAGGCAATTCAACAAAACCAGTTGTCTGACACAAATCAGTAAAGGCTGCAACTTCCCATACAGATGCCACACTATAAAACACTTCATTATCTTTTGATTCAAGAAGTTTAACCACCGTTTCAGATAATTTAGCAGTATCAGCAATCGCCCATAATACAATATGAGTGTCTAATAACATCTTCATAATCACTTTACCCCAAACATTTCTAATATCTCATCATTACTCCCATCTATATCATCCGGGATCGTATACTGGCCATTCGCAATCCCTAATATTCTCTTATCCTCGTGTCCAGATGCTGACAAATGCATTGTAAAAGGCATCCCCTTTTCTTCAATACTCTGCCTTGCAAATATTCTTACTGCCTCCGCAAAAGATGTTCCCATTTGTTTATATAATAATTCAACTTGTTCTTTTAGTTCTGAATCCATCTTCACTTGCAAAGTGGCTTCTTTAGCCATAATAATTCCTCCTTTTTTATCTTCCTATAATAATCTCATGCTGCAGCCCTATCGCATAACCATCATCATAAATACCCAGTTCTGCGCATTTTATCCCCTCTGCTTCCAAACTGTCCTCAACAGCACACAATTCTTTATAAGAATCACGCGAATAGCTGACACAATACAGCTTCCCTTTCAAATCACACAGATCATCATTCACATCTGTCAGAATATAATGACAATTTGGATATTTTTTTCTAACAGCATTTACTGATACTACTTCTGTCCCTCTGATCATTTCCAGCATAGCACTATCTCACTTTCATCTTCCACCACTTACTTCTGCCAATACAATTCCAGCATTTTCTGTGCGTCTGTTTCTGATAATCCAAACTTACATTTTAACTTCTTAAGCACATCCTGTCTTGTTGCTCCATATTCCTGTCCATCCTCTACCGTAGTCTTAATTGCCACTTCCTCTGCCACCTCTTGCCGAATGCTCCTTTCCCGCATATCCCATACTTCTTCCTGACTAAATAATGTAATCATGATACCTACTACCTCGCTTTCCCTTCTCTCCAGATAACTTTTCAACACATTCCTGTCCCTGCATATATATATCGTTTCCCGTACAGCCTTTTCCACAAGACCATACATTTCCACCTGTTCATCAAATATTCGTGTAAATTCCACATACTGGCTGATCACATCTCCTTTTTTTCCATTTCTTTAAAAAGACTGGTAAATACAGTGTCTTTTGCTGTCTGCTTTGGTTTTTGAACATACCCCTGTTCCTGTTTTTCCATATTCGCCTCCTTGCCGTTTTTCCATATTCCCGTATCCAGACATTCCTAAAACAATTCTTGCTTCATTTTACAACAGATTCTGCCTTATTTCAATTCAATTGCAACTGAAATAAAACAGAAAAGCAGGCAGCGATCCCATGGAACACTTCCTGCTTTTTACCCTACACTGCTGCAACTGTCAGACTATCCAGCCATTCAAAAAACTGCTTTGCCGGCACCCTGATCTGATGCCCAACACGTATAACAGGAACCGGACAATCATTTTTAAAAAACTCATAAGTTTTATTCCGTCCCAATTGCAATATTTTCTGCAATTCTGCCCCGATCATCCCTGCCATAATACAAATCCACTCTGAATTTTTTTGGATTCTCCCTGCATTGATAAATATTTGCTTCCACTTTTTCCCATGTCACTGCCATTATATTTCTCCTCGTCTTTCCAGCGGAAATATATTTTTCGTGTGCTTTCAGAAGTTTGTGCTTTTTTGTGTGCTTTTCCATTATAACACAGAAAAAATCCCTTGAAAACCTTATGTTTTCAAGGGATTTCCCGACGTGCGTGAGAGGATTCGAACCCCCGACACCTTGGTCCGTAGCCAAGTGCTCTATCCAGCTGAGCTACACACACATATTT
>CAMWXD010000068.1 GCA_947178105.1 uncultured Eubacterium sp.
ACATAACAATTCTTTATAAAAAGTTATGTATTACAAACAAAAGTACATCCGTCTCTGACAGCTAACCCTTATTCATATTTTTGCCCATAGACAGCAGTCGCTGCGGCAAAAGAAACGCTGTCCAAAAACAGGAGGACAAGATATGCAGGAATTGGATTATGCAAAAGTGGGAGCAAGAATCCGCCAGATTCGAAAGGCAAAAGGCTGGTCACAGGAGGAACTGGCAAAAAAGTGCGGCATCAGTATGAATTTTATGGGACATATTGAGCGCGGGACGCGGAAAATGAGCCTGGATACATTTGCCAGGATTTGCGCTGGGCTGGAAGCAAACGCAGACGCGCTGCTCTGGGGGATTGTGCAGGATTCCGAAGCGATCGTCCAAGAGCTGTGGAGACAGCCGGAAAAAACGGACAGCGGCAGTTATGAAATGTATATCCAGATCATGAAGTCGGTAGCTGACATTATGAGAAGCAAAGAGTAAAAAAATGAAAATCACACAGTTATTTAAAATTTACTGGCCGGATAATGGCGGCGGTATTGCAAAGGTCATGGAAAGCATCGCGGATGGATGCGAAGGCTGTGTACAGGAAATGATTGTATGCCAGGATTCACGGAAAAAGAAAAGCTCGGAGGATAGTTATAAAAACATAGCGGTGTATCGTTGCAGCCAGCTTTTTGAATTTGCATCTACGCCAGTTTCTCCTCGGTTTTTATTTGAAGTAAAAAGGCGGTCAAAGGATTCTGACATTGTGATCTATCATTTCCCATACCCGATGGCAGATTTGGCAGTTTTGCTTGGGATGTATTCGGGCAGGCTTGTTGTGTGGTGGCACTGTGGGTTTGAGAAATATCAAAAACTTGGGTTTTTATATCAGCCGCTTGTCAGGCATACGCTTAGGAAGGCAGACTGCATTCTTGTGTCATCCAGAGGGAATTTGGAACATTCGGATGTATTAAAGAGGTTTCTGAAAAAATGCAGGGTGGTTCCATTTTGTGTCAGTGAAGAATACCTGCAAAGAGGACAGGCACATGCAGCAGCGTTTCAGCAGCAAGATCCAGGCACAGTAGGGCAGGCACCCGAATCTGGAGAGGAAGGACAGCAGCGGGCAGACAGACGGAGGAAGCAGCTTTGTATTTTGTTTATCGGAAGGCTGGTATGGTATAAGGGCTGCGATGTGCTGCTGCATGCCTTTGCGAGGATGAAGCATAAGGGGTGCCGGCTGGTGCTTGTCGGCAGCGGGCCGCTGGAGCAGGAACTGAAACGCCTGGCAGCTTCCTTGCAGCTTAAAAATGTGCGGTTTGCAGGAAGGGTATCTGAGGAAGATAAGATGCGCCAGATTGAGGCGTGCGATTTCCTTGTGCTGCCTTCTGTATCGGAGGCAGAGGCTTTTGCGGTTGTACAGTTGGAAGCGATGGCATTTGGAAAGCCGGTCATCAATACACGGTTAAAAAGCGGCGTGCCGTACGTCAGCGTGGACGGCGTGACGGGAATAACTGTAAAACCAGGAAGTGTCCGGGAACTGGCACAGGCGATGGAAGAACTGGCGGCGGATGAAAAGCTGCGCAGAAAGTATGGGGCGAATGCGCTGCGGATAGTGCAAAAGGAGTATACGCTGGAAAAGATGGCAAAGAGGTATCGGAAGGTGTTTCGGGAGCTGCTGGAAGAGCAGGATCGGGGAATGCCGAAATCCGGGGAAAGGAAAAGAAGAAAAGGAATGCTGGCTGTGGAAGGGAAAGAGGATGAAGATTGCATTTGATGGGCAGTTGCTTTTAAAGGGTGATAAAACCGGGATTGCTTGGAATGCACATCATCTGATCAAAGAATTGTTAAAGTATCCAGAAAATGAATGCGTGATCCAGTGTTTTACCTGCCGCTGCACAGCAGAGCAGCTTAGCAGGCTGGAGGAATATCGCAGGATGGGATGTAGAATCGAGTCTTGCGGCTGGTTTCAAAATTCGTGGTACAAATTCGTTTGGGTTCTTTTTCCGATACCGTACCGACTGTTTTTCCGTACAAAAGCAGATATTACGCAGTTTTTTAATTTTGTGGTGCCTCCGGGCGCCAGAGGAAAGAGGATTGCAATGATTCATGATATGGCATACAAATCCTGTCCTGGTGCAGTCAGGAAGAAAACGCGTATCTGGCTGGAATTTAGTATGAAAAAATCGTGCAGGCATGCGGATCATGTTGTGACAGTTTCAGAATTCAGCAAACGGGAGATTGTAAAATATCTGCATGTTCCAAAAGAGAAGATTACAGTAGTCCCAAACGCGGTCGATCATGCGATTTACCGGCCAGATTATACGGATGGGCAGATACGGAGCGTATTGGACAAGTACAAGATTCAAAAAGAATATTTTTTGTACCTTGGGACGATAGAGCCGCGTAAAAATCTGGAAAGGCTGCTCATGGCTTATGAGAAGCTGTACCGGGAAGAACATGTGCCGCAGCTTGTGCTTGCGGGCGGGAAAGGATGGCTGTGCCGCAGTATTTATGATAGGGTGCGCAGTATGAAGCTGGGGCATCAGATTCTATTTACCGGGTATGTGCCGCAGGAAGACAGCCCGCTATTGATGTGCGGGGCGCTGGCATTTGTGTTTCCGTCGCTGTATGAAGGGTTTGGAATGCCGCCGTTAGAGGCAATGGCGTGCGGGACGCCGGTGATTGTTTCGGATACGTCGTCTTTGCCGGAGGTAGTGGGAGACGCCGGGGCTATGGTGAATGCGGAAAGTGTGGAGGAGATCTACAGAGCTATGCGCCGGCTGATGAAAGACCGCACATATCGGGAAAGCTTAAGAGTACGGGGCATAGAAAGGGCAAAAAAATATAACTGGATGCAGTCTGCAAAGATCCTGATGAATGTATACAAAAAATATGAAAAAAATGAAAAAAAGAATGAAAGAAATCTATACCTATCGTGAGATGGTCGCATCTTTAGTACGCAGGGATTTAAAAGGCAGATATAAAGGCTCTGCTTTAGGATTTTTATGGACATTTTTAAATCCGCTGTTTCAGTTAGCAGTGTATACGATGGTATTTTCGGTTATTATGCGGTCTGGAATAGAGGATTATTATTTATTTTTGTTTGTGGCGCTGATCCCGTGGATTTTTTTCAGCACATCGCTTACGGGAGGTGCAGACTGCATTTTGGCGCAGCAGGATATGGTGAAAAAAATATATTTTCCAAGGGAAGTACTGCCGGTTTCTTATGTGACAAGCCAGTTTATGAATATGCTGCTCAGCTTTCTTGTCATCTTTGCCGTGCTGGCAGGTGCGCGATATCCGCTTCGTCCGCTTGCGCTTTTATGCCTGCCGGTTGTGATGGCTGTGGAGTATGGGCTGGCGCTTGGGATTACGATGGTAATGAGTGCAGCGACTGTCTATCTGCGTGATCTGGAATATGTTTTAGGCATTGTTGCTATGGCATGGCAGTTTCTGACGCCAGTCATGTATTCGATGGAACAGGTGCCTGAGAAAGTACGCTGGATTTTTTATCTCAACCCTATGACAAATATTATTACTGCGTATCGGGATATTTTGTATTATGCAAGGGTGCCAAAGCTGGAAACGTTATTGTCTGCGTTTATGATAGGAATTGTGATGCTGGCGGTTGGATGGGCTGTATTTATGAGGCTGCAAAAGCATTTTGTTGAGGAATTATAATGAATTGGAAATGGAGGGCATTTTAGGTGAAACGAGCGTTGATTACCGGCATTACTGGCCAGGATGGTTCTTATCTTGCTGAGCTGCTGCTGGAAAAGGGGTATAAAGTATATGGGATTATGCGCAGAAAAAGTGTTATGGACTATGGAAATGTCAGTCATATCAGGAATCAGATTCAGTTGATCTATGCAGATATGACGGACTTGGCTTCGCTTGTCCATGCTTTGGAAATCGCACAGCCAGACGAGGTATATAACCTTGCCGCACAGTCTTTTGTAGGCATAAGCTGGCAGCAGCCGGCATCGACTGCGGCGATTGATGCGCTTGGCGTGACAAATATACTGGATGCTGTCCGTATCGTAAAGCCGGATGCCCATTTTTACCAGGCGGCGACTTCTGAAATGTTTGGCAAAGTTCAGGAAATACCGCAGACGGAAAAGACACCGTTTTATCCAAGAAGCCCCTATGGAGCAGCAAAGCTCTACGGTTATTGGATGACAAAAAATTACCGTGAAAGCTTTGGGATGTTTGCTTGCAGCGGAATTTTGTTTAATCATGAGAGCGAACGCAGGGGGATGGAGTTTGTTACCCGTAAGATCACGTATGCGGCGGCCCGTATCCGCCAGGGTGTGCAGGAAGTACTGGAGCTTGGCAATCTGGATGCAAAGCGTGACTGGGGCCATGCGCAGGATTATGTGTATGCGATGTGGATGCTCCTGCAAAATGAAAGCCCGCAGGATTATGTGATTGCGTCGAATGAGACGAGGACGGTACGCGAGTTTGCACAGACAGCGTTTCATCATGCGGGAATAGAAATAGCATGGGAAGGCGAGGGGGTGCAGGAGGTCGGTAAAGACCGGGCGGACGGAACAGTGCGGATACGGATTAATCCAGAGTTTTTCCGTCCGGCTGAGGTGGAGCTGCTGTGGGGAAATCCGGCGAAGGCGGAAGCAGAGCTTGGATGGAAGCGGAAGGTCAGCTTTGAAAAGCTGGTAGAACGTATGGTAAAGAATGATATGGAGCTGGTGCAAAAAGAAATAAGGATGGAGGCTTGCCGATGAAGTCGGTGATTATCGGCGGCAGCGGATTTGTCGGGGGATATCTGGCGGAGCATTTGTGCAGTCTGGGACATGAGGTTGTCATTACAGGGATGCCGCAGCCACAGGCAGGCATGAAGGCAGTCAAAAGCGGTACAGCCGGCAGCCGAATTGCTGTCTATGATCTGGATATTTTGGAAAAAGAGGCTGTCTGGCAGTTGCTGAGCGAGACGAAGCCGGATTTTGTGTTTCATCTGGCAGCGCAGAGCTCGGTAGCCGTTTCCTGGAAGAATCCGCAGTTAACGATTGATGTGAATATCAAGGGCAGTACCAATGTCCTGGAGGCTATGCTGCGCCTGGAGAAAAAGCCGAATATCCTGCTGATCGGCTCTGGAGAAGAATATGGAAGCGTTTCTCAGGAAGAAGTTCCGGTAAAAGAGACGAAAGCCGC
The DNA here is from genome assembly GCA_947178105.1 of uncultured Eubacterium sp. GTDB lineage: Bacteria > Bacillota > Clostridia > Lachnospirales > Lachnospiraceae > Eubacterium_J. Next base: position 5,153 of record CAMWXD010000068.1, read on the forward strand.
CGTGCCAGGCAATATTTATGCAGCGACAAAAGCCTGTCAAAACAGGATAGGCTGCATTTATGCACAGGCATACGGGCTACGGGCAGTGATGGTGCGGGCGTTTAACCAGATCGGGCCAAAGCAGCATCCGATGTATGTGGCTGCGGACTTTTGCAGGCAGGCGGCTTTGATCGAAGCAGGAAAAAGAGAAGCCGTAATCAGGACAGGAAATCTGGAGGCAAGGCGTGATTTTACAGATGTAAGGGACACCGTGCGTGCCTATGCGCTGCTGGCAGAAAAAGGGTGCCAAGGAGAGACTTATAATGTCGGGAGCGGCAAGGCAGCCAGTATCCGAGAGATATTGCAGATCGTACTGGACAATTCTTATGTAAATATCCGGGTAGAAGTGGATGAAAAAAAGCTGCGCCCTACAGATACGCCGGTAATGGAAGCCGACATCAGCAAGCTGCAAAGCCTTACAGGCTGGAAGCCGCAAATCAGCCTGGAGCAGACGATACAGGAAATGCTGGATGACTGGCGCAGAAGGGTTGGACTCTGTAAGGGGCAGGCAGATGCGGAGGGAAAGCTATGAATCCAGCGAATGCCGTTGAAGTACGCGATATTACAAAAAAATTTAAAGTATATTATGACAAAGGGCATACCTTAAAAGAAAAGACGCTTTTTCGCAGGCGAAGGGCTTACCAGGAGCATGAGGTGCTAAAGGGAATCAGCTTTGAGATCAAAAAAGGAGAAGCGGTCGGTTTTATCGGGCACAACGGATGCGGGAAAAGTACGACATTAAAGCTATTGACACAAATTATGTATCCAGACAGCGGAACGATTGAAATGCGGGGCAGGGTCTCCAGCCTGCTTGAATTAGGCGCAGGGTTTCATCCTGATATGAGCGGGCGGGAAAATATTTATATTAACGCGTCTATCTTTGGATTGACAAGAAAAGAGATTGAGGAACGGCTGGATGCGGTCATTTCTTTTTCCGAGCTTGGGGAATTTATAGATAACCCGGTCAGGACGTATTCGTCGGGAATGTATATGAGGCTGGCGTTTTCTGTAGCGATTCATGTGGATGCAGATATTTTGCTGATTGATGAAATACTGGCAGTCGGAGACAGCGGATTCCAGGCGAAGTGCTTTCATAAACTGAGAGAAATCAAAGCAGGAGGCACCACCATTGCAATCGTATCGCACAGCCTGGATCAGATCGAACAGATTTGCGAGAAAAGCTACTGGATTCATGAAGGCAAAATCGCAGCAGAAGGGACGCCAAGAGAGGTACACCCGCAATATCTGGACTATATTGCCAGGGAGCGCATTGCGGTTTCCAGGCAGACAATGAAAACAGACGAGAGCCTGCAAGCAGATGAAGATCCGCCGCAGGAGCAGGAAACAGGAAAAAAGCGCTGGGGAAATGGAATGGCAAGGATTCAGATGGTCAGGCTTTTGGATGAAGCAGGAAAAGAGGCTGTGGCATTTCGCACTGGCAGAAAAATGACAATAGAAATTCATTATCAGGTCAGCCAGGCGGTAGACGATGCCATTATTGGAATTGGAATTTTCCGCACGGACGGAGTGCAGTGTTATGGCACAAATACGAAGATCGACCATTTGGACAGATTTTCTTTAAAAAGAGATGGGCAGATCAAAATGGTATTTGAAAATATATCGCTGCTTCCGGCACAGTATACGCTGGACCTTGCGATCGAAAGCGGAAACCATACAGCGGTAGACTACTGTACGAGGGTGAAGCAGTTTGAGACTTTTACAGATACAAATGATGTTGGAGTGGCACGGATTCAGCATCGATGGTGCCTGGAAGGAGAGATGGATGAACCACATTGTAGCAGATTACATGAACAAGCTGATTGACAATCGGATCCAGCCAATCATGGATGGGATGGAGCGTATAAGGGCGGAAACAGCAGATTTAAGAAATGCCCTGGAAGAATGCAAAAGAGAACTATACCATACGAAAGAGAGTTTGGGAGAACACAGCCAGATATTGGAAGAACATGGATGTAATCTGAGAAGCAACAATCAGACGCTGGAAACATACGGGCGCAATCTGAAAAACAGCAATCAGATGTTGGAAGCATATGGACGCAATCTGAACAATCATAATCAGGCATTGGAGGAATATGGGCGCAATCTGAAAAACAGCAACCAGGCGCTGGAGGAATATAGCTGCAACCTGAAAAACAGCAACCAGGCATTGGAGGAATATGGCTGCAACCTGAAAAATAATAACCAGGCGCTGGAAGCATATGGACAGGAATTAAAGGAATATCGCCTGCGGATGGAAAAGCTGCCGGAATTTTATGTTCTGGCTGAAAAGCTAAGCAGTCAGGTAGATCTGCTGGACTTGAAAGTCAGCCGGTTAAAAAAACAGCCGGAGCCAGTAGTGGGAGTGCAGACAATGCCGCTGCCGGATACAGGCACGGCGGGAGGAGATACGTACGAAGGGATTGATTACTTCGACTTTGAAAATCATTTCCGGGGTTCCAGGGAGCATGTAAAAAGAGTGCAGAAAATGTATCTGCCATATTTTACAGGCTGTAAAGACGTTATAGACTTGGGATGCGGGAGAGGAGAATTTCTGGAGCTGTTAAAGGAAAACGGAATCCATGCCGTCGGCGTCGATTTATATGATGAATTTGCAGCGTACTGTGTAAAAAAAGGATTGGATGCAAAATGCATGGATGCAGCCGCATATTTGCAAAGCGTAGAGGAGACGGATGGGATCTTTGCCTCCCAGTTGGTAGAGCATTTGCAGACGGATCAGGTAATCAGGCTGTGCAGGCTTGCATATGAAAAATTAAAGGAAGGCAGCTATGCAGTATTTGAGACGCCAAATCCTACGTCGCTAGCTATTTATGCAAATTCTTTTTATATCGATCCGTCGCATATAAAACCTGTCCATCCGCAGACATTCACTTATTTTATGCAAAAAGCAGGGTTTTCGGATATCCAGGTTCTTTATACACAAAGCAGCACTGTCGGCATTCAGATCCCAAAGGCTTCAATGGATAAAAACGAGGAAGCTTTTAATGCGGCAATGGAACAGGTACAGAAGGTTTTATTTGGCAGCCAGGATTATGCGCTGGTGGCAAGAAAATAGAATCCAAAAAGGAAAAACAGGAGAGAAAGCAAAATGGATGGCGGCGATATGCTGGATGCATGGGTATTAACACAAAGAGAGCGTGCTTTTATGGAACAGTCGTTAGACCACGTGGGTGTACAAAAATATGCCAAGGAAGATATTTTAAACAGGATATACATTGAGATTGAACAGGAAGCAGCAGGGCTGCGGGATAACGGAAAGTATGATTACCGCCTGCTCTTTCGGTACCGTCTGAAAAATATGCGTTGGAAGGCCGCCGCAGCAGCAAAAGAAGCAGACAGGAGATTACAGAAAGTATCTTTTTATAAAAGGCATATCAGAACATATCTGAAAATGCTGTATGGCTGGAAAACAGCAGGGTCGAACGTAAACGCCGTCCTGCTGATGGCGCATCGAAAGGAAACCTATGTCAGGCTGCTGTACCGGAAGGTTTTAAACCGGGAGCCGGATGAAGAAGGATTTTCACATAATCTGACACTGCTCAGGGAAAAAAAGGTAGACAAAGTGGAGCTTTTGAATGCATTTTGTGCCAGCAGGGAAGGCGGAAGGTACAGGAAAGTGACGGGGAGGAGGATGGCTGGGATGATTTATGGAAGAAGAAAAAAAGAAGCAGAGGGATAAGCTATATGGAAATACTAATGATGCACCAGACAGTAGCCAGGCATGATGCAATAGGAAATGATATAGAGGCAATGTATAGCATACTGTCGCAGCGTTACAACTGCCTGGTATATGCGGAATATAAGCTGAATGACCGTGTTGTGTATGCAGATGAGAAGCAAATGGAACAGGTCATCGGCAAACGGGATTCTTTGATCCTGTATCATCATAGTATTTTTTGGGAGCATGGGGAGCACATACTAAAAAAGGCAAAAGGGAAAATTGTCTTTCGCTATCACAATATTACGCCAGAGGTTTTCTTCCAGCCATACAGCCCGTTTTATGCCGCACAGTGCAAAAGGGGCAGAGAGCAGACGAAGCGCTTGATAGCAGCATATCCAGATGCATATTGGCTGTCGGCTTCGTTATATAATACGCTGGATTTGCAGGATGTAAGACAGGAATGTAGCGGAATTTGCCCTCCTTTTCATAAGGTTGGACAGTTGATGAAAACAAAACCAGATGAAATGCTGCTAAAGGAAATGCTTGAGGATCAGAAGATTCATTTATTATTTGTGGGACGGGTAAGCCCCAATAAGGGCCATTTATTCCTGGCGGAAATTCTGAGAGTATTTATCCTGAATTATCATAACAATATTAAACTCAGGATTGTAGGAAAATTTGATTCTGGCTTACAGGCATATAAAGAGCTGCTCTTTCAAAAGATTCGGCAGTATCGATTAGGGCATTACATAGAATTTATAGGGGAAATCACAGATGCATCCCTTGCTTCCTACTATCTTGGCAGCGATCTATTTTTATGCGCCAGCGAGCATGAGGGGTTTTGCGTGCCGATACTGGAAGCGCAGAGTTTTGGGCTGCCAGTCCTTGCGCTGGATTGCAGCGCGGTTCCAGATACCGGAGGCAGAGGGCAGGTTTTACTGAAAAAGCAGGCAGCAGATTTTGCTGCTGCAATCAAAGTGCTAATGGAAAATGAAGAATATTATCGGTATATGCAGACGTGCGGCAGGGACAATGTGAACAGGCGTTTTACCTATGCACAATTAAAAAGTGTTTTTCATAATGAAATAAAAAAACAGATGAAATAAAAAGAACACGGGTGAGCAGAATGAAGATCGCAATAGCAACGGTACAGGTTCCTTTTATCACAGGCGGTGCTGAGCTTCATGCAAAAATGCTGAAGGATGAGCTCATAAAAAGAGGGCATCAGGCAGAGATCGTTACAATTCCATTTAAGTGGTACCCGCCGGAAACGGTTGTGAATTGCATGATGATGGGGCGGCTGATGGATTTATCAGAGGTAAACGGTGAAAAAATTGATAAAGTGATTGCATTAAAGTTTCCTGCATTTTATGTGAGACATGCCCATAAAGTATTGTGGCTGGAGCATCAGCATAGGCAGGCTTATGATTTGTGGGGGACACCATATGGTGATATCGACAAGATGGAACAGGGGGAAGCACTGCGCAAGCTGATTATGGAATCTGACAAAAAATACATCCGTGAAGCAGAGCAGGTCTACGTGATTGCGCAAAATACTGCCCGCCGTTTGAAAAAATATAATGGAATTGAATCAGAAGTGCTTTACCATCCTCCACTCAATTATGAGAAATTGTTCTGCGCAGAATATGGAGATTTTGTATTTTATGCAAGCAGGATCGATCCGATGAAGCGCCAGAGGGTGTTAGCGGAAGCAATGAAGTATACAAAGACAGAGGCAAAGGCTGTGATCGCAGGTGCAGGCTCCAGCCGGGAGACAGAATATATCGCAGCAATGATCAAAAAATACCATCTGGAAAACAAAGTAAAATTAACAGGCTTTCTTTCGGAAGAAGAGAAGATCTCTTATTATGCCAACTGCCTGGGCGTATATTTTGGCGCATACGATGAAGATTATGGCTATATCACGCTGGAAAGCTTTTTTTCGAAAAAGCCGATTATTGTGCATCACGATGCCGGCGGGCCTCTTGAATTTGTAGAGGATGGTGTAAATGGGCATATTGTAGAGGAAGCCCCAAGGGAAGTGGCTGCGCTGATCGATGCATGGTATCTGGATCGGGAAGCTGCAAGGCGAATGGGGGAGAATGGCTTTCGGCTGATGCAGGAAAAACATATTGACTGGGACTATGTAATCAGCAAGCTTCTGCAATAAAAAAATCGATAAAACAGCAGGATCCTGACGATCTGCAAATAAGGAGTTTTCCATTATGAAAAAACCAAAGATGCTCTATGCAAGCCCGTTTCAGCCAATGAAAAGCGGAATTTCTGATTATTCAGAAGTATTGGCAGCAGCGCTTGGCAAAGTATTTGATGTGACACTATTGACAGCGGATTATGAAGTCAGCAGCAAGTATCTGAAAGAACATTTTCCGGTGCTGAAATATGGAAAAGACATGGTTGACTTTGCGGAATTTGATTACCGGGTATATAACATGGGGAACAATCCAGAGTATCATGATTTTATTTATGAAGTGTGCCTGGCACACCCTGGCATGGTTATTTTGCATGACGTGGTACTGTATTATCTCTTTGTTGGCTATTATCAGAAAAGGAACCAGCTTTATGCAAAAGTATATGAACAGGAAGGGATCGAAGCGTTTTTAACGCTGAAAAGGGCGGTAAAAAGAAAGGGTGCGGATCTTTTGGCACAAAAAGAAATGGCGCCTGTCCTGCCGCTGCATAAAGAGCTTTTCCGGTCGGGAAACCGGCTGATGGTGCATTCGTGGTATGCGTATCATCAGGTATTAAATGCTGGTATTGTGAAGGAGAGGGATCTTGTAAAGATCAATCCTTTGCCATATGGGTATTCAGGTACAGTCTGCAAACCAGAATTATTTCAGAAATACCATATTCCGCAGGATGCATATATCATTGCGTCTATGGGATATATAGAGCAGACAAAGCTGAACCATATTGCCTGTAAAGTGGTGCGCAGGCTAAATGAAGCATTTAATCGTAAAGTTTGCTATGTAATGGTTGGCGAAGGCAATTATGCAGACTGCTATATAGATGGAAATACAGTGATGAAAACAGGTTATACGCAACTGGATGAATTTGATGCATTTATCAAATATGCGGACATCATATTGAACCTTCGCAATCCGTCTATGGGAGAAACATCCGGCGCAATGCTCAGAATATTAGAGCAGGGCAAAGTGTGCGTGATAAACGATGGAGGATGGTTTTCGGAAATACCGGAATCGTGTGTTATAAAAGTATGCCTGGAAAATGTAGAGGATGATTTGTATGAAAGTATTCGGGAACTTATGGAACATCCACAGGAGGGAAAGAGGATTGGAGAATGTGCGGCGGAGTATATTCGGAGCGAGTATCGGGAGGAGAGGATTGTGGGGGAGATAAAGAGATTTTTGGAAAATTGAAGATGTATAATGTGTTTAGAAAGGGTATGAAAATAAGCATGTGTAATAAAAGGAAATTTTACTCAGTAATTTTTATAGCTGTAGTATTACTGCTGATACCTGTATTCATGTATGGAAAATATTATGTGAATGGACAGACATTAGGTGATGCAGATTTTGTTCAGTATTTTTCTGGCAAGAAATATTTGGGGAAATGTATATTAGAGGGTGAATTTCCACAATGGAATAAATATTTGTCCGCAGGAATGCCACAGGCTGCTGTATCGGATTTTTATTTGATTAGCACGCTGTTTTCATTTTTGCCTTTAAAAGAATTTATGTATGTATATTTTATTTTTCACTTATTTCTTGGAAGCTTTTTTTTCTATTTGTATTTAAAGGAGTGTGGGTGTTCTTTATTTCCAGCATTTGTTATGGCAATCATATTTGAATGTTCGATACAGATAAATGGATTAAGAAAAGGGCATCCGACCATTATAGCTGCGATATGCCTGTTTCCTCTCATCATGTTCTGTGTAAAGAAATTCTTCCGTACATCAAATAGTAGGTGGCTCTATTTGTCAGCGGTTTCAGCAGGCCTACAATTTACGATAGGAATACAGTATGGGATATATGCAGATATTTTTTTATTAATATACCTGCTTATTGTAGGAATTTATAATAAGTTTAGTATATGGGATATTTTAAAGAAGGGTATTTTGTGGTTGGTACTTTATTTTGGATCGGTATCCTATATGCTGTTACCAAGTTTGAGTATCATGAAGGAATATGCCTTTTTTGGATCTTCGAATACATCTTTTGAAACATTTTGCAGTTGGTCGATACACCCAATAAAACTTTTACAGATGGTCTTTCCTAAAATTTTTGGCGAGATCTACCAGGCATTTGGCTATATGTATTCATCCGAGATGGATATTGAATTGTATTTGGGAATACTTATCTTATTTTTGGCACTTTGTATGTGCAAAACAAATTTCAACCGAATAGATGTAAAAGCTGATATTATCTGTGCTGTTTTTGCTTTTTTATACGCTATGGTGGCGCATATTCCATATGTGAATCAATTCGTATTTCATCTTCCTGTACTTGGAGGATTTCGATGTCCTGCAAGGATTTTATTTATTTTTTATTTTTTTATGTTATCACTGTCAGGTAAAGAATTGGATAAAATCTATAACAAAATAGAAGAAAAGGATATCGATTTTATAAAAAAAATGGCGCAAATGCTATTCATATTCACATTTTTATTAATGGTATCAGCTATATTAGTGGTTTCAATTTTAAGTGATCCAGCAGATAAACTGGAAGACTGCTATCTGATTAAAGAAATAGTATGGATTCCTTTCATAATTTCCATAACAGTAATTTATCTTTTATCGGTTTTACGAAAAAGAAAGAGCAGATCGCAAATTAAATGCGCAAAATATATGATTTGCTGTGTGGTTTTGATAATAACATTGATCGAAACACAGCCTTATAGTTCCGAAATTAGTAATTTAGATATGCAGAAGTTAGATTCATATGATGAAGCAGAAAAAAAAATAAGTGGTTGTATAGAGAATTATAAAATTTGGGATGCATATGAAGGAATTGATGGTGCACATGATAGTATAATTTCGCAAAATAAAAGTGTTTCCAAAAAAATACCATCTATTAATGCATACACAGCATTTAATAATCCATTAATTTGTAAATATTTCAAAAATTTGGGTGCACATATAGACGATGTTCCATTTAATTTTTCTGGATTGATGACAGGATCATTAAATGCATTTCATAATCTGGTATTTCAAAATGATTTATTGTCAATGTTGGGAGTTAGGTATGTGATAGATTCCAGTGGTGTAATTGAGAATCAAAATGGTGAAATTTTTGATACCTTTGAAGAAACAGAAGTTATCACATTACAGGAAAATATTAAAATATCAACAGCAGAGGGAATTGTTGGTGTACACCAGATTATGGCAGGCATCAAACCAAATACTGTTTATAAAATAAAGTTTTATTTAACAGATAAGGAAAAAATATCATTTTTATCGATTGATCTGTATGGGGGAGAAAATTATGACAGCGCGGCACAGGAAGAACGGATTGATATTTCTGAAAACGTGGATGAGTATACAGTTTGTTTATATTCAGGAGAGACGGATCATGCTTTAGAGGAGATTGTTATGAGATTTCTTGTCTGTGCAGAGAGTGAAAGTATAGAGATTGATAAATGTGAAGTTTCTGAAATAGAACCACAAAAAGCATATTCTTTTTTTGCTAGTGATGAGAATGGGACTAAAATCTATATGAACCAAAATGCGAAACCAATATTGTATTTTCCTAAACGGGTAGAAAGAACAAATGATTTTTCAGATTTTTACAAACATTCCATTTTGTATGATTTGGATGATGTTGCATATGTGTATAGAAATAGCTTTGAATTGAAAGATTCTCAGAAAAATATTGCAATTAAGTCATATACAAATAATGTATTGGAGGCAGTTGTAACTGTAGAAGAAGATAGTTATTTGTGCTTTTCTCAATTGTATTCTAAAAACTGGAAAGTCAGTGTGGATGGGGTGAGACAAGATGTAGATATGGTAAATGGCTTAATTATGGGAATACCTGTTACCGCTGGGAATCATGTTGTAGTATTCAATTATAACGACAGAGCATATATGGCAGGATTTGTTATTACAATTATTATAACGATAGTAACATTTGCTTGGTTCTTGCTACTTATGAAGCGGCAGGAAAAGAGATTGCAACATGACAGATGAAAATACAGGAATGGAAATAGGAGGGTTGTACGGTGGTTAGTTTTAATGAACCAATATTAATGGAAAATACATTCACTTATGTAAGAGAAGCAATCAACAGTAAAAAACTCAGCGGAGACGGCGAATTCACAAAGCGGTGCAGCTTCTGGCTGGAACGCTGGTGCGGGAGCGGGCATGTATTTCTCACAACTTCCTGTACCCATGCGACAGAAATGGCAGCAATCCTTGCAGGCATCCAGCCGGGCGATGAAGTGATTATGCCTTCGTATACGTTTGTATCCACAGCCGACGCCTTTGTCCTGCGTGGGGCGAAAGCGAAGTTTGTGGACATCCGCCCGGACACGATGAATATGGATGAAAAGCTTGTTGAAGATGCTGTTACGGAGAAAACAAAAGCAGTTGTCCCGGTGCATTATGCAGGTGTTGGCTGTGAAATGGATACGATTATGGAGGTTGCCAAAAGGCACCACCTTTTGGTAATTGAAGATGCTGCACAGGGGGTTATGGCTACATATAAGGGGCAGGCGCTGGGCGCAATCGGGGATTACGGATGCTACAGCTTCCATGAGACGAAAAATTACAGCATGGGGGAAGGCGGGGCGATTGTTGTAAAAGATAGCAGCAAGGTAGAGCTGGCAGAAATTATCCGTGAAAAAGGGACAAACCGGAGCAAGTTTTTCCGTGGGCAGGTGGACAAGTATACGTGGGTGGAGGCTGGATCTTCCTATTTGCCAAGTGAATTAAATGCTGCCTATTTGTGGGCGCAGCTTGAAAAGGCAGGGGAGATCCATAACAACCGCATGGGCATATGGAACTTGTATAAAGAGGGGTTAAGCGGGCTGGAAGCTGCGGGGAAGGTCGCGCTGCCATATATTCCAAAGGAATGCAGCCATAATGCGCATATGTTTTATATCAAAGTAAAGGACATAGAAGAGCGGACAAGCCTGATTTCTTATATGAAAGCAAAAGGGGTCAGCACGGTGTTCCACTATGTGCCGCTGCATACGGCACCGGCAGGGAAGAAGTATGGGGAATTTGTCGGGGAGGACAGGTATACGACGAAGGAAAGCGAACGGCTGGTGAGGCTGCCGCTGTTTTATGGGATGAAAGAGGTTGATGTGGAGCGGGTGATTAGCGAAATATACCGGTTTTATCAAAACAGGTAAAAATAAGAAAGGTAAATATTTATGAAAAAGCTGGCAATTATTGGGGCGTCTTATTTACAAAAGCCATTGATAGAAAAAGCAAAGAGGATGGGGATACAGACGCATGTTTTTGCATGGGCGGCAGGAGATGTGGGCGAGGAGGCGGCAGATTTTTTTTATCCTATCAGCATCCGGCAAAAGGATGACATTTTAGATGCCTGCAAGAAAATAGGAATTGATGGGATTTGCAGCATAGCGTCAGACCTAGCAATCATAACGGTGAATTTTGTCGCTGATAAAATGGGGCTGGTTGGCAATTCACAAAATTGTACATATGTTTCAACAAATAAATATGCTATGCGGGAATGTTTCCGGCAGAATGGTGACCCTTCCCCATGGAATATGCGTGTAACACCTGGCAGCGGCTTGCCTGCACAGGAGTTTCACTATCCGTTGGTTGTCAAGCCTGTTGACAGGTCTGGCAGCAGGGGGGTTACAAAGGTTTTCAACAGGGATGAGTTGGGCAAGGCAATTGAAAAAGCTCAAAAAGTTAGCTTTAGCGGGCAGGTGCTTGTAGAAGAATTTGTGCAGGGGCAGGAGTACAGTGTGGAATGCATTTCATGGAAAGGGGCGCATCATTGCCTGGCAGTCACAAAAAAATTTACGACAGGCAGCCCGCATTATATAGAAACTGCCCATTTAGAGCCGGCAGGATTACACCCGTCTGTCATAGGGCGTATAAAAGCAGTGGTTTACCATGCGTTAAGCAGTTTGCAGATAGAAAATGGGGCTTCGCATACCGAATTAAAAATTGACAGTGAAGGAAATATTGTGCTTATAGAGATCGGCGGGCGTATGGGCGGTGACCTGATTGGGAGCGATTTGGTAGAGGCCTCTACAGGGGTAGATTTCGTGCGTGCAGTGATCCAAGCTGCATTAGGGGAAAAGCCAGATATAGAACGGCAGCAGAAAAGACGCGCGGCAGCAGTGCGTTTTATTCTTTCACAGGAAGATATAAAAGTGTTGGAATTGGTAAAAAGAGAACATCCAGAATATTTATTACAGGAAGAGGTTTTTCAAGTGCCAGGGAAAGAGGCAGAAGATAGCTCGACACGTTGTGGGTACTATCTTTTAAGTGCAGAAAGGGTGTGTGATATAAGTATGTATTTGCCAGAAGGATATGTGGAAAATAAAGACGAAAAAATAAAGGGGGGGGGTAAAATTGAACAGAAAATAGAAGCCTACCAAAGTGGAAATGTTTTTGATTTTGATGATTCCATTATCCTGCATTATTATCCAGAACGCATCTACCAGATGCTGTGTTCAGAAAACGGCGCCATTATGGAAAACGGCGGATTCCCTTTGCTTGAGTTAGGATTGGGGCGCGGGTATTCGGCTGAGGCCTTTTCAAAATATTTTACGGATTATACGGTCTTGGATGGGTCGCAGGAGATGATTGGCCAGTTTATAGAAGGGCATCCAGAGTTAAAGGTTAACATTATAAAAACATATTTTGAGGATTTTACAGGGGGCAGGGAGTATGGGGCGATTGTAATGGGGTTTGTACTGGAGCATGTTGACAACCCCATAGAAATTTTGTGCAAGTACAAAAGCCTGCTGGCTGATTATGGGAGCATGTTTATTGCAGTGCCAAATGCGGAATCCATGCACCGCCGGCTTGGGTATTTTGCCGGAGACCTCGCGGATATGCAGGCTTTGTCCCAAACAGACCTGGAATTGGGGCACAAACGCTACTTCACAGTGGATTCCTTAAAGCATGTCGTGGAAAGCGCAGGGCTTTCTGTGGTTGCTTTAGAAGGGCTGTTTATGAAGCCGGTGGCAACGCGGCAGATGGTATCATTGGGGTTAAGCCCAAAATATTTGGAGGCATTATGCAGGCTTGGAAAGGATTACCCGCAGTTAAGCAATAGTATTTTAATGGAATGTAAAAAATAAAGGAAAGGAAAGTAGAAGATGACAGGTATTCTTGTTTTTGGGACGTCTGTATTTTCAAAGAAAATGGCTTACCACCTTGCGGATGCAGGGCAGGGGAACTGTGCTGGGTTTGTTGTAAATGAAAAGTATTATGATAAGCCTGTTTTCTGTGGCAGGAATGTGTATATTTTAGAACAGGTCAAAGATTATTTTGACATGTCGCGGACAGCCATCCTTCCGTCGCTTGGCTATTCGCAAATGAACCAGGGAAGAAAAGAGCTTTTTGACTATTGCCATGAAAATGGCTACAAAATTGCCAGCTATATAAGCCAGGAGGTTATTAACCATGCAAAATCAATTGGGGAGGGGAATATCATCCTGGACCATGTCAGGCTGGACCATGACTGCGAGGTTGGAGAAGGAAACATTATTTGGCCGGATGCAGTCCTTTCCCATGATGTTAAGGTTGGCAATTTTAACTGTATTGCAGAAAGGGTAACTTTTGGTGGGGTTTCTTCTTTGGGGGATTATAATTTTGTCGGGATGGCGGCAATCGTGTCCAACAATGTCCAGGTGGGCGATAAGAATTTAATAGGCGCAGGCGCGCTTGTACGCCAGCCTTTGTCAACCTATACGGTAGTTTCGCCGGCGGAAAGCCGGGTTATACAGGCAGACGAAAAGATGCTTTCCTGGATGCTCCGTTAAGGATGGTCTAGGCTGGCTAACAGGGTTAAGGAGGAAAAATATGGAGCAGTTTTTAGGGTTTGTAGCAGGGGTCTTTGGATGTAAGGCAGATGAGGTTTCGATGGAGTTAAAGTACCAGGAGTATGAAAAGTGGGATTCGATTATGATGGTGCGCCTGGTCATGGAGGCGGAGAAAGCATATGGAAAAAATATACCGATTGAGTCTGTCAGGGATATAGAGACAATTGCAGATTTGTACAAATATATCAAGTAGGGGTGTCCTATGGGTCAAATGAAAATAGCAGTATTGTCGAATGTTACAGCCAGCCTGCTGCTGGCGGGGCTGCAGGGAGTTGAAGTATATACGCCTGCTGGCTTTGATACATGGCAGCAGGAAATATTAGGCTCTGCGTCGGGGATTTATTCTTGCGGCGCAGAGGCAGTCTTTATACTATTGTATCCTGGCACGTTTATAGAAGGGTGGGGAACAGAAAGTACAGCAAAAAAACAGGCAGAGGGCTGGCTAAGCAGCATAAAGAGGCTAGCTTCTAAAATGCCGGGGGTTCCCATTTTTGTGTCGTCTTTAGATATTAGGATGATGGGATGCGAGCTGCCTGTTGCTGCCGCGCTTGCACAAGGCATAGAGGCATATTGGGCAGGGCAGGTGCAAGGCATGGCGGAAAATGTGTATGGATTTCCTCTAAAAGAAATGATAAGCAATGCAGGCAGGGACAAGGTATATTCTGATAAAATGTGGTATTTAAGCAGTTGCCCGTATTCATTGGAAGGCATGGGGCTGGTTGCAGAGATGATACAGGACTGCTGTTTTTGGGCAAAGGGAAGGAGAAAAAAATGCCTTGTGCTAGACCTGGACAATACACTTTGGGGAGGCGTGGCTGGCGAGGACGGGGCTGGCGGCGTTGTACTTTCCAGCCATGGAGAAGGCGCGCGCTACTATGATATGCAAAAATGCCTCAAGCAGATGAAGGAGCAGGGAGTGATGCTTGCGGTTATTTCAAAGAATAATCCAGAAGATGCCAAGGAGGTTTTTGACAAACATCCTTTTATGGTTCTTCATGAAAATGATTTTGTGGCACAGAAAATAGGCTGGGAAGCAAAGCCTGACAGTATAAAGCGGCTGGCGTCAGAGCTGAATATTGGGCTGGATGCGTTTGTGTTTTTGGACGATAATCCAGTAGAGCGTGCCCAAATGCGGGCAGCGTGCCCAGAAGTAACCGTGCCGGAATTTCCAGAAGATTCGTCAGGGCTGCCGGCAGCAGTGTGTGAAATTTACAAAAGTTATTTTAAGTCAATAGAAGTAACAGAGGAGGACCGGGCAAAAACAACGCAGTACATCCAGGAAAGAAAACGCAGGGAAGTAAAAGGGCATATGCGTTCTTTGGAAGAGTACCTGAAAAACCTGGAAATAGAAGCCTGTGTACGCTTAATGAAGCCTGGGGATGAAGCCAGGGTTGCCCAGCTTGTCGGAAAGGCAAACCAGTTTAATGTAACCACAATCCGTTATTCGAAAAAGGAGCTGCATGAACTGTCCGTAGGAAGCGGCAGTGATGTGGTTGTTGGTGAAATGAAAGACCGTTTTGGAGAGGAAGGGCTGACAGCAGTTATGGTGCTTAGGTATCAGGGCAAGGCAGCAGTAGTCGATACATTTCTGATGAGCTGCCGGGTGATGGGGCGCCAGTTTGAGCAGGTGATTATGGAATCTGTGAAAAAGTGGCTGCGAAAAGCGCATCCAAAGCTGGAAAGGCTGGAAGCTTCCTATAAAAGGACTGCTAAAAACAAGCCTGTGGAGGGCTTATATGAAAGCCTGGGGTTTCAGTTGGATGCACAAGATTTGGATGAGGCGGGAGCATGTTGCAGGAAGCAGTATCATTGTGGGGTTGGCGCAATTACGCAATTTAATAATGTATATAAAACGATTGATCAATTTGAAGGAGAAAAGGGTACAGATGCTTGAGATAGACCATATTGGATATGCTGTAAATAATTTAGAGGAAGCTATGGGGCAGCTGTGCCTGCTTGGATATTCTTTTGGAAAGGCGATAAAAGATGAAGAGAGAAAGGTCTTGTTAGCTTTTGGAAATTACAAAGGATACCAAGTGGAATTAGTTGCGCCTGCGGCGGGCGGGTCGCCAGTGGATAATATATTAAAAAATACCGGGCCGTCGCCGTATCATATCTGTTATTGCTCAAATGATTTTGATGAGGATTTGAAAATTTTGTGCGGGGGGGGGTACAAGGTGGCTGTCCCTCCAGCCCCTGCGGCAGCGTTTGAGGGCAGGAAAGTTGTTTTTTTGTATGCACTGGCAGTGGGGTTAGTCGAGGTTGTGGAAAAATAAGGGACAGTATGAGAGGGCAATATGGATACCAGGAAGGAAAAAATATCATTCGTTATCCCGTGCTATAACTCTGAAAGGTCTATTGCAGGCCTGCTAAAGGCAGCAGTAGAGACGATACAGGAGGATGGGCGGTATGATTATGAGGCAATATTAGTAAATGACGGCTCAAAAGATAATACATGGGATGTGATCAAGGGGCTTGCGGAAAAGGACCACCAGGTGCTTGCTATCAACCTGTCAAGAAATTTTGGGCAGCATAATGCCTTGATCGCTGCTTACAGGTGTGCCACAGGGGACATTATTGTCGGCGCGGATGATGATGGGGAACATGACCCGGCAGACTTGTTTAAATTAGTCGATGAGCTGACAGGGAAGGGGCTTGATTATGTTTGTGCAGCTTACAGGGGAGAAAAAAAGGATTCTGTATTTCGGAATTTTGGCACGAGGGCTAATAACCTAATGGCGCATATTCTAATTGGGCAGCCAAAAGAGTTTAAGTTTTCCAGTTATTATGCAGCCCGCCGTTTTGTCATTCGCCAAGTGGCTGAGTGCAGAAACCCATACCCTTATGTGGCAGGATTAGTGTTGCAAGCGGCTGGCAGCCTGGGCATGGTGGAGTTAGCCAAACACGAGAGGAAGTATGGAAAATCAGGCTATAACGTGAGAAAATTGTTAAAGCTATGGCTGAATGGCTTTACGGCTTTTTCGGTGAAGCCGTTGCGCATTGCGACAGTTATGGGGATGCTTGTAGCTTTTAGCGGCTTTGTATATGGATGCGCCATCATATGGAACAAGTGCCGGCATCCTGAGCTGGTGCTGCCTGGATATAGTTCCATTGCAGCCATTTTGCTTTTGATTGGCGGAATGTTAATGATTTTATTAGGGATGGTTGGGGAATATGTTGGACGGATCTATATGAATATCAACAATATACCGCAATATGTGGTGAGTGAAAAGATAGATCATAGGAAAAGGGAGGCTTCTTGTGCTGACAGGAAAAAGTAGGAAGCGCCCTCTTTGCAACAGGAAAAAAAGCTTTGGGCAGGATAGGCTCCTTATTTATTTGAAGCTGCATGTAATGCTGGCACTCCTCTCCATCAGCGGCATATGCAGCAAAGCTGCTGCTGCACAGCCATTTTTAAGCGCACAGTTTTGCCTGTATTGGCTTATGGGGATTGCCCTTATGGGGATTTACGCGGTTGGGTGGCAGCAGGCAATCAAGCGGCTGCCGCTGACAGTGGCTTATGCGAATAAGGCGGTTACAGTTGTATGGGGGATTATATGGGGAAGTGTTTTTTTCAACGAGCCAGCCACAGCCGGGAAACTGGCCGGCAGCCTGCTTGTGGTGATAGGCGTCGTATGCTATGCGGCAGGGGAGGGAAAGGATGGCTAAGTATGCCGGGATTTTTTTGTTTGGCGTCTTTATCAGCTCGGTTGCACAGGTATTGTTAAAAAAATCAGCGATGAAGGGGCACCGTACAGTATGGCAGGAATACTTAAACCCGCTGGTAATTGGGGCGTATTTTTTGCTGGCTGTTGCGGCGATATTGTCAGTCGTGGCATATCGAGGGATCCCGTTATCGATGGGGCCGGTGCTGGAGGCGTCTGGCTATCTTTATGTTGCTTATTTTGGGGCAAGGGTTTTTAAAGAAAAGATCAGCAGGCAAAGGGCTGCGGCGTTGGGGTTGGTGATTGCAGGGATTTTTGTGTATTCTTTTTGGGGATAGGATTTTCGGTACCTTCAAGTAAATCAGCAACTTCAAGATCCCATTTGTCAAAGCCTTCAGAGTCGTTAATAATCCCTTTGCCCAGCCCAATTCTTTTGGAGGGATCGGCAGGTTTTAGAGGGGCTGCTGTATTTTGGGCAGGAGAAAGCATGGTTCTCATTAATTCGACCAGTAGCTGCACATTCTTGTCTGGCAGATGGTAAATCAGGCGGTTGCTTCTTGCTGAATTGTCATGGAATTGCACCCTTTCTTGTTTTATTTTTAACGCCATCCTACCATAAACAGGACATTTTAGCAAGAAACCAAATAGAAAAATAATGGCTTTTCAGGAGGAGGCGTTATCTAGATGAAAAGGTTATGTAAAAAGATCGATAGCTTTATATGTGGATTTGTTCAGGAAAATGGGATTTGGGTATCTGATAACGGACAGGATGTGCCAACAAAATTTTCTGATAAGGGCCAGGATGCATTGTATGCGCTAGAAGATACATCCTGGTGGTTTCGTTACCGTGCAGGGGTGATTTCACATCTTGCGGGGAAGTTCTTATCTAAAAAACAGCTTATTTTGGACGTGGGGGGGGTAATGGGTATACAACATTGCGGATGCAGGAGAAAGGATATTGTATGGCGCTTCTTGAGCCGTCTTACGCAGCATGTAAAAATGCAAGAGAGAGGGGAATCTATACTGTAATATGTGGAACGCTAAATCGTGAGAATATGAAGGATAGGTCTATTCCGCAGTTTCTGTTGCTGGATGTGCTGGAGCATATAGAAGACGATGTGGGTTTTTTGAAGTTAATGCGCCAGAAGCTTGTGCCAGGCGGAAAAATATTGCTTACAGTCCCGGCATTCCAGGTGTTGTGGAGCAGCGAGGATGAGGCTGCCGGGCATTACAGGAGGTATACGGCCCGGCAGGCAGAAGAAGCTGCATTAAAAGCAGGATTTACCGTATTGTATTCAAATTATTTTTTTGGCTTTTTATTTTTACCAATCTTGTTTGTGCGTGTGGGGCTTGAAAAAATAGGGGTATTAAAGCGGAGAGAGAAACGTACAGACGAAGAAAAGAAGGAAATTGAAAAGAAACAGTTTCAGGAACAAAGAGGGCTGGTTCGGGTGGTTTTAAGTGTTTTGGAAAAATGGGAATTGCATAGATTGGCAAAAAAACGGAGAGTATGTTTTGGAAGTAGTATAATATGTATTTTAGAAAAATGTAGTAGAAAATAAAATTATATAATATATATTGGCATGGATAACAGGTTTTATGATTCCTGGTGCACTAGAAGGATTAGGAGTGCAAAGTTGTGCTAAAGCGCTGATTTTAGGTAACTTTTTCAACGTCTGGCATCATTTTAAGTAAGTGGCGGCTTAAAGATTACAGACGGGGAAAAGGTTACCTTTTTTGTTAAAGAAATGTGCCTAAAAAGCCATAAATCACTGAGAACTGTTATTTAACAGTCATTTCATAAAGCTCGTCTACTGACTTGCCAGGATTTTCAAATACAAGATTGTAAACGGAAAGTAGTTTGTTTGGCTCTGTTTCCAGTTCATCGGCAATGACAGACAGAGGTTTGTTCTTTCTGCACTTTTTTTGGATCAGTGAGATCATGTCCACAAGTTTTGTCTTTTGGGTAACTTGTTGGGTAACTTGTTGGGTAACTTGCTGAGTAACCTTTTGAGTAACTTGTTGAGTAACTTGTTGAGTAACCTGCTTTGTAACTTCTTCGGTGCGCTGGTCTATGATCAGTTTTACCTCTCGGTCTACGGCTTCTTTCAGCCTTTTGTCAAATTTTTCCTGTACAATTTCCATTACAATATCGTCCATACTGTTTACCTCCT
>CAMWXD010000069.1 GCA_947178105.1 uncultured Eubacterium sp.
CAGCGGGTTTCGGCTTTCAAACTATATATGAAATACATAACAATTCTCTGCAAAATGTTATGCACAAAAAACAAAGGCTTAGCAGCATATAACTACAGGAAGCCGGGAGGAAAAGGATGCAGGAACTGGATTATGCAAAAGTAGGGGCAAGAATCCGCCAGAATCGTAAGACAAAGGGCTGGTCGCAGGATGAGCTGGCAAAGAGGTGCGGCATCAGTATGAATTTTTTGGGACATATTGAGCGTGGGACGAAGAAAATGAGCCTGGATACATTTGTCAGCCTGTGCAGGGAATTGGAAGCAAATGCGGATGTACTGCTCTTTGGTGCTTCTAAGGCTGACGACAATGATTCCATGTATATTCAGATCATGAAGTCTGTGGCGGATATTATGGGAAGCAGGGATCAGCAGTCCTCATAAACAGTAAGGTGTTTAATGACATGAAGCTCACACAGTTGTTTAAAATTTATTGGCCGGATAACGGCGGCGGGATCGCAAGCGTTATGGAAAGTATTGCCGATGGGTTCCGAGACTGGGAACAGGAAATGATCGTTTGCCAGGATTCCAGAAAAAAGAAAAGTGCAGACGACTGTTATCAGGGAATTGCTGTACATAGATGCAGACAAATTTTTGAAGTGGTATCAACACCCATATCGGTGCAGTTTTTGCTGGATGTAAAAAAGAGGACAAGAGATTCTGACTTTGTGATTTATCATTTTCCATATCCGATGGCAGATCTTGCGGTTTTACTCGGAATGTATTCCGGCAGGCTGATTGTATGGTGGCACTGTGGGTTTGAGAAATATAAAAAGTTTGCCTTTCTTTATCTGCCGCTTGTACGGCATACGCTTAAAAAGGCGGATCGGATTCTTGTTTCATCAAAGGGAAATCTTGAGCATTCCGCCATTCTGCAAAAATACCGGCAGAAATGCAGCGTGGTTCCGTTCAGCATCAGTGATGCATATATTCAAATGGGACAGGCACATGCAAAGCGGTTTTATGAAAGACAGCAGCCACAGGGGACAGGCATTCGCAGCAGGCGGATAACGATTTTGTTTATCGGCAGGCTGGTGTGGTATAAAGGCTGTGATATCCTGCTGAAAGCATTTGCACAGATGCGGCACACAGGCTGCGAGCTGGTGCTGGTAGGCGGCGGGCCGCTGGAACAGGAGCTGAAAAGCCTGGCGGCATCTTTAGAGTTAAAACATGTGGAATTTGCCGGGATGGTATCAGAAAAGGAGAAGCTGCGCAGAATCGAAGCATGTGACTTTCTGGTGCTGCCGTCCATATCGCAGGCAGAAGCGTTTGCAGTCGTACAGTTGGAGGCAATGGCGTTTGGAAAACCTGTGATCAATACAAGCCTTAAAAGCGGTGTGCCGTATGTCAGTAAAAACGGAGTGACTGGCAGGACAGTAAAGCCGGGAAACGTCCGGGAGCTGGCGGCAGCGATGGACGAACTGGCAGCAGATGAGAAGCTGCGCAGGGAATATGGAAGGAATGCTATGCGGGTGGTGCAGGAGAAATACACGCACGAACGGATGGTGAAAAGGTATCGGCGGATTTTTCAAAGATTGACGCCGGAAGGAGTTGGGGCAGATGAAGATTGCGTTTGATGGGCAGCTTCTTTTGGATGGGAATAAAACGGGGATTGCATGGAATGCACATCATCTGATTTTGGAGCTGGCAAAGTATCCGGAAAATGAGTGTGTGATTCAGTGTTTTTCATATCGGATCCATGCAGAACAGAGAAACAGGTTGGATGTATACCGCAGCATGGGATGCAAGATAGAGTGCTGCTCCTGGTTTCAGCATACATGGTACAAGCTTCTTTGGCTTATAATCCCAATACCATACCAAATATTTTTTCGCTCAGATGCAGATATTACACAGTTTTTTAACTTTACGGTTCCGCCTGGCGTAAAGGGACAGCGGATTACTTTTATTCATGATATGGCATATAAATCCTGTCCTGCGGCAGTACGTAAGAAAACAAAGATATGGCTCGAACTGGGCATGAAAAGATCTTGTAGGCATACAGACTATATTGTAACTGTTTCTGAATTCAGTAAAAAGGAAATAGTAAAGTATTTGCGTGTTCCGCCTGAAAAAATTACGGTCGTGCCAAATGCAGTTGACCATGCTGTTTATCGGCATGATTATACGGAAAGGCAGATTCAAATAGTCCTGAACCGGTATGGGGTGGAGCAAGAATATTTTTTATACCTGGGAACGATAGAACCAAGAAAAAATCTGGAGCGGCTGCTGGCTGCATATGAAAAACTAAACAGAGAAATAAAACACGTCCCACAACTTGTACTTGCGGGTGGAAATGGATGGATGTGCAACGGGATTTATAAAAAAGCGCGTAGCATGAAACTGGAGAACAGGATTTTATTTACCGGATATATAGATCCGGCGGACAGTCCTGTGTTGATGTGTGGAGCGTTAGCATTTGTCTTTCCGTCTTTGTATGAGGGGTTTGGAATGCCCCCGCTGGAGGCAATGTCATGCAAAACGCCGGTTATTGTCTCCAATACGGCGGCTTTGCCAGAAGTAGTTGGGAATGCGGCAATGCTGGTTGATCCTGAGTGTATAGAAGATATTTATGCAGCGATGAAGAAATTGGTTGAAGATCCAGAATACAGAATTAAATTAGGTGAACTTGGATTACAGAGGGCAAGAAATTATACATGGAAAAATTCGGCGGAAAGGCTGATGAAACTTTACCGGAAAGTAGAAGACATTCATGAATGCATTTAAAATTGTGTTTGATGTGACAAACAGGCTCAAGCCGTTTTTGGTGAAAATAATTCCGATTTCCTTTTTACAAAATGCAAAAAAGTGTTGTCTGGAATGGAAGACAGGCAGGCTAAAAAAGGAAAAAATTGTACCTTTTAAGCAGAATTATTACGAGGCAGGAATCAATCTGATTGGGAATATCCGGGGTGATTTTGGGTTGGGACAGAGCTGCCGCCTGGTAGCCAGGGAAATACAGGGCAGCGGGATACCATTTGGTATCTGTGAGTATCATACGTCAGATAAGGATCATATGGAAGATCATAGTTGTGACTCGCTTCTGCTGCCAGAGCCAAAGTATAATATGAATCTGTTTCATATTAATGCAAATGAATTTACACTTGCCTATTTTCGGCTTGGGAAACAGGTATGGGATTATCGATATAATATCGCGTTCTGGCTCTGGGAACTGGAGGATTTTCCAAAAGAATGGGCAGGCTGTATTGATCTGCTGCATGAAGTCTGGACACCATCGGAGTTTGTCAGCAGAGCGATTCGTAAGCGAACTGATAAACCAGTCGTTACAATCCCTTACTATGTCGAAACACCCATTGACGCGAGATATGACCGTTCTTATTTCAGCCTGCCAGAAGATCAGTTTTTGTTTTTGATGATGTATGACAGCAACAGCATTATGGAACGGAAAAATCCGGTTGGCGTGCTGGAGGCGTTTCAAAAAGCTTTTACAAACAAATCACAAAAAGCGGGGCTTGTCATAAAGCTCAATGGTGAAAACAAGGAAGAAATGGATTTTATCAGACAATATCTGGATGGTTGTGAAAACGTGTATTTTATGACAACGGTGCTGTCAAAAACAGAAGTTAATAGTTTGATTGCCGTTGTAGATGTCTATGTATCGATGCATCGGGCGGAAGGGTTTGGGCTTGTATTGGCAGAAGCGATGCGCAGCGGGACACCGTGCATTGCGACAAACTGGTCGGCAAATACGGAATTTATGGATAAAGAGAGCGCATGTCTGTTGGATTATGAACTGGTTCCAATACAAAAACATCTTGGACCGTTTCGAAAAGGAAGTTGTTGGGCGCAGCCGAATGTACATCAGGCAGCCAGGTATATGCAGAGGCTGTATGAAGATAAAGAGTTTTATGAAAGGATATCCCAAAATGCCAGGCGACATGCTGAAAAAGAGTTTAGCTTAGAGCGTTCGGCGGAGTTGGTTCGAAAGAGAGTCAGGGAGATTTACCAATTATGTTGCAAAGAATAAAAGAAATCTATGCTTATCGTGAAATGATTGCTTCGCTGGTTAAGAGGGATCTGAAAGGAAGATATAAGGGGTCGGCACTTGGATTTTTGTGGACATTTTTAAATCCTTTATTGCAGCTTGCTGTATATACAATGGTGTTTTCCGCAATTATGCGCTCTGGCATCGAGGATTATTATTTGTTTTTGTTTGTGGCGCTGATCCCATGGATCTTTTTCAGTACATCGTTAGCGGGAGGGGCTGGGTGTATCCTGGCACAGCAAGACTTGGTGAAGAAGATTTATTTTCCAAGGGAAGTACTGCCGGTTTCGTATGTGACGAGCCAGTTTGTGAACATGCTGCTTAGTTTTATTGTGATTTTTGCTGTGTTGTTGTTTGCGGGTTATCCGTTGATGCCAGGGGCAGTCTTGAGTCTGCCGCTGATTATGGCTGTTGAATATGTGCTGGCTCTTGGATTTACGATGGCTATGAGCGCCGCCACGGTTTATATCCGGGATCTGGAGTATATACTTGGAATCCTTACAATGGCATGGCAGTTTCTTACGCCAGTCATGTATTCTATTGAGCAGGTACCAGAGGAAATGCGGTGGGTATTCTCTGCAAATCCAATGACGCATATAATCACAGCATACAGGGATGTTTTATATTATGGAAAAATGCCGAGGCTGGAAACTCTTTTTTCTGCTGCGCTGACCGGAGTTGTGATGCTGCTGGCAGGATGGTACGTGTTCCAACATTTGCAAAGACGCTTTGTTGAGGAGTTATGATGAAACCGGAAAATGCGATTGAAGTAAAAAACGTGACAAAGAAATTCAGAGTTTATCAGGATAAGGGGCATACCCTGAAAGAAAAGACGCTGTTTCGCGGGCGGAGGGCTTATGAGGAACGCTTGGTGTTGGACGGAATTAGCTTTGAGGTGGAAAAGGGAGAGGCATTAGGGCTGATCGGGCATAACGGATGCGGAAAGAGTACCACATTAAAGCTGTTGACAAGGATTATGTATCCTGACAGTGGGAGCATTGAAATGTGCGGGCGTGTATCAAGCCTGATTGAACTTGGGGCAGGGTTTCACCCGGATATGAGCGGACGGGAGAATATTTATATCAATGCATCAATATTTGGGCTGACAAAAAGGGAAATTGATGCCCGGATGGAGGATATTATTGCATTTTCAGAATTAGGAGAGTATTTGGACAATCCTGTTCGTACGTATTCATCTGGTATGTATATGAGACTGGCGTTTTCCGTTGCAATTAATGTCGACGCGGATATTTTGCTGATAGATGAAATACTTGCGGTGGGCGATGCAAATTTTCAGGCAAAGTGTTTTGACAAATTGCGTGAAATAAAGGCAAAAGGAACCACGGTTGTACTGGTTACACATGATACTTCCGCAATCGAGGGCTTTTGTAAAAAAGCAGTTTGGATGAATCAGGGAAAAATTGCCTTTCAGGGAAAGTCCGGTGAAACCGTGGACGCATATCTTGCGTTTATGAACGGTAAAAAAATAACAGAATTGCAAAAAGAAGAACAGAGAAAAAAGTGCCTGGAAGAAACGAAGAAAATGGAAGCCGCAAAGATCAAGGAACAACAGGCAGAGGACGGCAGTAAAAATACGGAACAAGAAATTGATTATGAAGCAAACCATTTTGGGCGGATGCACATTGTGATTGAAAGAGCGGAAATGGTAAATGAAGAAGGAAAAGTTACGGCAGTTTTTAGAACGGGCGAAAATTTGAAGATAAAAATTTACTATCAGGTAAAGCAGCCGCTTAAAGAATATGTGTTTGGTGTGGGAATCTATAATCTAAATGGTGAAAACATATATGGGAATAATACACAGATTGACCGTATCTGCATACCGCATACTGCTGAAAAAGGCTGCGTGACATATACACTGGACAAGCTGCCGTTATTATCAGGAAAATATATATTGAATGTGGCAATTGTGGACGCAGACGGGGTACCAATGGATTTTTACCGCAACTACTGTACCTTTGATGTGGTTTCCAAGGACAGAAGCACAGGATATTTTTCCATAGAGCACAGTTGGGAGATTGCATAATGTCAGTAGAAGAAATAATAACAAAAAAATTAAAAAAATATGCCAGGTTGCAGGAGGAGCATCACCCAAAAGAGGAAGAGGCGGGTACCTGTGATATGGAATGCTGTATTTCCAGTATCAGGCAAAATCTGTCGGCATTAAAGAAAAACGAGGTGAATACATCTGACAGATATATAGGCTTGGAGGCTGGTATCAGGGGAAAATTGAACTGGATCAAAAAAAAGGTGGTAAGAAGGTTAAGCTTTTTCTATGTACAGCCTATCTGTGACCAGCAGACTATATATAATACGGCTGCCACACAGTGTGTTGAAAAATTATTGGAATTGCAAATAGAACTGAGCAGCAAAATGACTAGGCTACAGGCAAAAGAGCAGAAGATGCAGGAAGAATTGCAGACAGAAAAACAACAGATGCAGGAGGAATTACAGAAAGAAAAGCAGCAGATATGGGAGGAGCTGCAAATCGAAAAACAGCAGATGCAGGAGAAATTACAGACAGAAAGCCAGAGGATGGAAGATGCATTACGCATAGGGCAGCAGTATAGCCTTGAAACTCAAAAGGAACTTGTAGCAGTTTATGCAAAACTGGAACAATATTTGGAAAATATGAAAATAATAGAGAGCACTGGAATATGCAGCCTGCTTTCTTCGGCAAACAATAAAATGGTAACATCCTATGCGCAGTCTGGTGAAGATGCCATTATTTTTTATCTTTTGCCTCATTTGCAGGTCGAAATGCAAAATGCCACATATCTGGATTTGGGCGCAAACCATGCGAAAGAACTGAGCAATACTTATGCCTTGTATGAGAAAGGCGTGAGGGGAGTTTTAGTTGAGGCAAACCCAGCGCTGATACCGGAGTTAAAGCTGAACCGTAATGAGGATATTATCATTAACAAATGCCTGGCATTGCGTTCGGGACAGCCAGTAACTTTTTATGTGCTAAGTGGGGATGGGTTATCTACCCCGGACAGAAGTGCGGCTTGTAAAATGATGGCTGAAAATCCGGCAATCACAATCGTACAGGAAGTTGATGTGGAAACAGTAACTATACAGGAAGTGCTGAACCAGTATTTTAGTGAAGCGCCTACATTTCTTAATATTGATGTAGAGGGGATGGAACTGGATATTTTGCAGGGAATTGATTTTTCCAAAGTTCGGCCTAAGGTAGTAATTGTGGAGATGATTGAATATAGTATGATGCTCAATGCCGGGAACAGAAATCAGCAGATATTGGAATTTATGAAGAAAAAGGATTATATCGAATATGCGTTTACCGGTATCAATTCCATTTTTGTAGATGCATCCGTCTGGAAGTATACGGATCAATGAGGGGGAAGCCATGAACATTGCATTTGACGCGGCGGCCATATTAGGGCCGATGAGCAAAAACCGCGGCATAGGCAATTATGCCTATAGCCAGTTTCGGACGATGATAGAATTGGATCAGAAAAATACCTATTATTTTTTTAACATGTTTGAGGAGTTTTCTATGAAAGATGCCGTTAAGAAAGAAAATATCATAGATGTATGTTTTTTTTCCGGCAAAAATCGCGAATTGATCTCAGATAAGGAATATCAGGATATTTATGGCGACATCGTTAAAAAATTTATCAGACAAAATCAGATCGATGTTTTTTATATTACGTCACCCTTTGACCTGAGTGTAATACAGTATCGGAAAGAATGGTTCGAAGGGGTAAAGACAGTTGCGACAGTGTATGACATTATACCCTATGTTTTGAAAAAGAAATATTTGTCAGACAGGACAACGTATTGCCTTTATATGAAATGTGTGCAGATGCTGCGTTGGGTGGACGAGTATCTGGTTATTTCACAAAGTGTTAAGGATGATATGATTTCGTATTTAAACTTTCCAGAAGAACACATTCATGTCATATATGGAGCAGTGGATCCGAAAATTTACCGCAAGGTCTCCATGACGGAACAGGAGACGCAGGAACTGTTTGATCGATTTCAGATTCAGGGCAGATATATTATGTGTACAGGAGGAGATGATGACCGCAAAAATATTGCGGGACTGATTCAGGCTTATTCCAAAATACGCAGGGATCTGCGGGAACGTTATCAACTGGTGATTGTATGCAGGCTGTCCCCGCCGTCTGCGGAAAGATACAGTCTTATGATTCGGGAAAAGAAACTGGAAGAGCGAGTGATCCTTACAAATTTTGTATCCACGCAGGACATGGTTCGTCTGTATAGCAAGGCTGCATTACTGGCATTTCCATCATTATATGAAGGGTTTGGGCTGCCAGTTCTGGAAGCATGGATGTGTGGGGTGCCTGTATTGACATCCAACAATTCCAGTTTGGGTGAAATCGGAGGTGATGCTGCAATTCTTGTAAACGCTGACAGCATCCAATCCATTACAGATGGCATAAATTTTGCACTGACAGAAGCGGACTTGGAGTGCTTGCGCAAAAAGGCTGAAAAAAAGTTGGAACTGTTCAACTGGGAGTCGGTCGTACGCACGGCGATGGCAGTTATTCATTCCCTGAGAATAGCAAATTCACAGGAAATAAGGCTGCCGGAGGTAAAAAAGATAGCTATGTTTACGCCACTGCCTCCGATACAGTCCGGAATTGCGGATTACAGTGCAGATATTATTTCAGAACTGGAATCTGAATTTGAAATTGATGTTTATATTGATAAGTACAGGGCAGATTTTAAGGAAAACGAACGTGTACATATTTATCCGGCAAAGGCATTTGAAAAAAAGAGAAGCCAGTATGACAGGATCGTCTATCAGGTAGGAAATTCCCTGTATCATTCCTATATGTTTCCTTTTATAAAAAAATATCCTGGGATTGTAGTGCTGCATGACTATGATCTGAGAAATGTTCTTGAAGCATTATATTTGTATCAGACAAAGTCCCCCAAAATATTTGTACAGCATATGCTGGAAGATTACGGCCAGGAAGCCGTTGATGACTATATGCAGCATCTAAATACGCCATATACAGCAAAATTTGAGATCAATGGGTTTGTTACAAATTATGCAGAAAAGATCATCGTGCACAGCTTGTATGCAAAGAAAAGACTACTGTTAAAGGACATTGGCAAAAATGTTCATGTGATCCCACATTATGCAGTTATTCATCAGGAGAAAAGAAACATAGATATCACAGAAACGGGAGACAGTGAGGGAGAATCCTTTGTCTTTGCTGCATTCGGGCATATTCATGAGTCAAAGAGGGCAATTCCTGCATTAACTGCATTCGGACGCATCTGCAAGGAGCAGATGGACAAAAAAATGAAATTTTATTTTGTGGGAAAAATGGCGGAGGAACTGCGTGGCGAATTTGAGGACAAGGTTCGCACATATGGATTAGAAGACCGGGTCAGCGTTACTGGATATGTGCCGATGGAGGATTTTCAGAGCTATCTTGATCGGACGGATGTCTGTGTGAATCTGCGCTATCCTTATCATGGGGAGTCCAGCGGAAGCTTTATGCGGGAACTGGCAAAGGGAAAGTGTGTCATTGTTAACCGCATTGGCAGTTTTGGCGAAGTGCCAGAGAATGCCTGTATCATGATTCCAAATGTAGAAAGAATGAGAATAAATGAGGAAATTCAAGAAATATATCAGGCTATGAAGCTTGCCATGGATGATTCTGTGCGGGAAAAAATACAGTATGAGGCGGACAAATATGCACGTTCTTATCTGGACTTGAAAAGAGTAGGGAAACAGTATATACAGGCAATAAAGGAAAAAACGGAGAAAAAAGGAATGGATGAAAAAAAGCTGAAAATGTTTGCGCAAAAGTATGTCCGCCAGTATTCGGATGATGAAATAGAAAGATTGGCAGAGACGTTGGCTTATGTGAGTGAGTAATGACTGGAGATGAAAATGTATCGTTTGTGCCAAAATACGATAAAGGAGGATCACATAATGAAGCAAGCACTTATTACCGGTATTACTGGTCAGGATGGTTCTTACCTGGCAGAATTGCTGTTGAAAAAGGATTATAAGGTATACGGAATTATGCGTAGGAAGAGCGTTGTCGATTATGGGAATGCTGCACATATAAAAGAAAAAATTCATTTTATATACGCAGACATGACTGACCTGTCATCACTTGTAAATGCTATGAAAATTGCATATCCAGATGAGGTATACAATCTTGCCGCCCAGTCTTTTGTAGGAACCAGTTGGGAACAGCCTGTTGCAACGGCTGAGATTGACGCGATTGGAGTTACTAACATGTTGGATGCCATACGTATGGTGAAGCCAAATGCACGGTTTTATCAGGCAGCGACATCAGAGATGTTTGGTAAGGTAAAGGAAATGCCTCAGACGGAAGAAACACCATTTTACCCGAGGAGCCCGTATGGCGTTGCAAAGCTATATGGTTACTGGATCACGAAAAATTATCGGGAGAGTTTTGATATGTTTGCGTGTAGTGGCATTTTGTTTAATCATGAAAGTGAACGAAGAGGAAAGGAGTTTGTTACTCGTAAGATTACATATGCTGCCGCACGCATTAGCCAGGGTGTGCAGGATTGCCTGGAGTTGGGGAATCTGGATGCGAAACGTGACTGGGGCCATGCGCAGGACTATGTTTATGCAATGTGGCTTCTTTTGCAGAATGAAAAACCAGAGGATTATGTAATTGCGACAAATGAGACAAGAACTGTAAGGGAGTTTACAGAGGCAGCATTTCAGTATGCAGGAGTTTCGATTGCTTGGGAGGGTAAGGGAGTCCATGAGATTGGAAAGGATCGGAATAGTGGAAAGGTGGTCGTGAAAGTGAATCCGCAGTTTTTCCGTCCTGCGGAAGTGGAATTGTTATGGGGCAATCCTGCAAGGGCAGAGAAAGAACTTGGATGGAAACGCAGAATTACGTTTGACCAGCTTGTGGAACGTATGGTAAAGAGTGACATGGAACTTGTAGAAAGAGAAATTCGGATGGAGGCGTTATCATGCGGTCGCTGATTATCGGGGGAGCCGGTTTTGTCGGTAGCTACCTAGTGAGGCATTTAATAACACTTGGGCATGAGGCAGCAGTTACGAAGATGCCGACAGAGGAGGCTGATCTTGCTGGAGCAGCGATTTATGACCTGGATATTTTGGACAAGGAAGCAGTAGTGGTGCTGCTGGATAAGGTTAAGCCAGATCTGGTTTTTCACTTGGCAGCACAGAGTTCGGTGTCTATGTCATGGAGGAATCCACAGCAAACCATTGATGTAAATGTCAGGGGCAGCACAAATGTGTTGGATGCATTATGTAGCATGGGAAAAAAAGCGCGTATCCTGCTGGTTGGTTCTGGAGAGGAGTATGGGCAGCTTTTACCTGAGGAAATACCAGTCCGTGAGACGAATCTATTAAGACCAGCAAATATTTATGCTGCTACCAAGGCATGTCAGAACATGATTGGCCGGATTTATGCAAAAGCATATGGGATGGATATTGTTATGGTGCGGGCATTTAATCATATTGGGCCAAACCAGAGTCCAATATTTGCCATAGCGGATTTCTGTAGGCAGGCGGTATTGATAGAAGCAGGTATGGAGGAGCCAATCCTAAGGGTAGGAAATCTGGAAGCAAGGCGGGATTTTACAGATGTGAGAGATGTAGTGCGTGCTTATGCACTATTGGCTGAACAGGGGCAGGCAGGAGAGACATACAATATTGGGAGTGGACATGCGGTGAGCATTGCTGATGTCTTGCGTATTGTATTGGAACAATCCACTGCCATGATTCGAGTAGAAGTGGATGAGAAGAAACTGCGGCCGGTTGATGTGCCTGTTATGGAAGCAAATGTGTGCAAGGTGTGGAATGACATCGGGTGGAAATCTGAGATAAGGCTGGAGCAGACAATTGGGGATATGATGGAATACTGGAGGAAGATGATAAACAGTAGCAGTTAGGAGATATTTCAATTATTCATTAGGAAGATAGATAAAATGGTTAAAAAAGATGTGACGACAAATTTAGAGTTTAAAGATAACTGGCCCTTTTTTGAAAGATTTCTTGCTGGGCTGAGATATTTGAAAATACGAAAATATATTTTTTCTGTACAAAATCCAGTATGCGTGGATATTGGATGTGGATTTGATGGACGATTTTTGCGGAGTATCGCGAAACATATTGGGAGGGGGTATGGCTTTGATATCAGGGCAAATGAGAGAACATACAGAAATATCAGAATAATAAATAACAGCAGATTTTATGGAAAGCTGCCGCTAAAGGATAGTAAAGCGGATTGTGTATTTATGCTTGCGGTGTTGGAACACCTTCCAATGGATACACCGCTATTGAGTGAAGCGGTGCGTGTACTGAAAAGAGGAGGGTATTTTATATTGACAACGCCTGCACCGGCAGCAAAGCCAGTTCTAGAATTTTTATCTTATCGCCTGCATCTGATTAGTGAAGAATCTATACGGGAGCATCAGCATTATTATACCAAAAATGAATTATTGGAACTTATGAAAAGGAACGGGTGCAGGGCAGTTGCATGTCAAAAGTTTCAATTTAGCTTTAATGAATTGATAGTTGGAAAAAAGGAGTGATAAAAGTGGACGGAGAAAAAATTCTGTCAGTTATCATCCCTGTTTATAATGAACGGGAAACAATTGAACGTGTAATAGAGAAAGTTCGAGGTTGTGGGATTAGGACAGAGATTATAATTGTGGATGATTGCTCTACAGACGGAACAAAGGAGCTTTTGAAGGGAAAACTTAAAAACAGGGTAGACAGAGTTCTGTATCATAAAAAGAATTGTGGAAAGGGTGTTGCACTCAGACATGGGTTTTCAGCAGCAACAGGAGATTTTGTCGTTGTACAGGATGCTGATATGGAGTATGATCCAGGAGATTTTGTACAGTTGCTTCAGCCGTTTGTCAGTGGGGAGTGTGATGCAGATGCGGTATATGGATCAAGGTATCTGCGGAGCGACCGGTTTCGCGTTGACGGATTCTATCATGAACTTGGTAACAGAATACTTACAATATTATCCAATATTTGCTCGAATTTGTCTCTGAGTGATATGGAAACTTGCTATAAGATGTTTCGCAGAGAGGTAATTCAGTCTATGCATCTGAAAGAGGCAAGGTTTGGATTTGAGCCAGAGATTACTGCAAGGTTGGCAAGAAAGCGATGCAGGATTTATGAAGTACCAATTTCTTATCATCCGAGAACATTTGAGGAAGGAAAAAAGATCGGGTTGGCGGATGCCTTCCGTGCGTTGTACTGTATTATAAAATATAATTTTTTTATCAAGGATTAATTGGGATATAAGGAGAAACTGAATGAAGATATCAGTTATTGGGACAGGCTATGTCGGTTTGGTTACAGGAGCCTGTTTGTCCGATTATGGGAATGACGTTTACTGTGTGGATGTTATAGAAGATAAAATTGAAAAGTTGAAAAAAGGCATCATGCCGATTTATGAGCCGGGTCTTTCTAGTATGGTAAAAACTAATTATGAAGTGGGGAGATTGAGGTTCACAATAGACATGAAAGAAGCACTACAGCAGACGGACATCTGTTTCATCGCTGTTGGCACGCCGATGGGAGAAGATGGCAGCGCTGATCTTCAATATGTACTTGCTGTAGCCAGGGAGATTGGGCAGTACATGGTGCACCATATGTATGTGGTGGATAAATCTACTGTACCAGTGGGAACGGCACAAAAAGTGCGAAGGACTATTCAGAAAGAATTGGATGGCCGTGCCTGCGGACTGACATTTGATGTGATATCTAATCCTGAATTTTTAAAAGAGGGAACGGCTGTTTCTGATTGTTCAAGACCGGATCGCATTGTCATCGGTACAGACAGCGACCGGGCGGCAAGGGTGATGAAGGAGATGTATTTGCCGCTTGTGCGGAATAACGAAACATTTATATTTATGGATGTTGCTAGTGCAGAAATGACAAAGTACGCTGCGAATGCAATGCTTGCTACGAAGATTTCATTTATGAACGAAATTTCTAATATTTGTGAGGCTGTTGGGGCAGATGTGAACAAGGTTCGTATGGGAATTGGGAGTGACCGCCGTATAGGATACCATTTTATATATGCAGGTTGCGGCTATGGTGGAAGCTGCTTCCCAAAAGATGTGCAGGCACTTATCAGGACTGGAAGCAGCAGTGGATGTGAGACAAGAATTTTACGTGCGGTAGAGGATGTGAATAAAGCTCAGAAAATGGTGATACCTGAAAAAATTAGCAGGCGTTTCGGAGATAATCTTCATGGCAGGTTGTTCGCTATCTGGGGATTAGCATTCAAGCCGAATACAGATGATATGCGTGAAGCAGCATCCATTACTGTCATAAAAGAATTAACACAAAAAGGTGCTATGGTGAGAGTATACGACCCAAAGGCAATGGAGCAGGCAAGAAATTTTTATCTGTTGGACAACGATGCTGTTGAGTATTGCCAGAGTAAGTATACGGCGCTTTTAGACGCGGATGCTATGGTTTTGCTGACGGAATGGAAAGAATTTAAGTCACCGGATTTTGAGGAAATAAGGATGCGTCTGAAAACGCCTATTTTGTTTGATGGAAGGAACCAATATGACGCACAGCAGTTGGAGGAACTTGGGTTTGAGTATTATCAGATCGGCGTGGAGAGAAAGGAGAATCCGGCATGAATCGTATTTTAGTAACGGGAGGTGCAGGTTTTTTAGGTTCGCATTTATGTGAAAGGTTGCTAGAAGATGGAAAGAATTTTGTTATTTGTGTGGATAACCTTTATACAGGAAGTATGAATAATATACTTTATTTAAACAAGAATCCAAATTTTGAATTTATTAGGCATGATGTAACACAACCATTATATGTAGAAGTGGATCAGATTTATAATCTTGCCTGTCCGGCAAGCCCGGCACATTATCAGAAGAACCCGATCAAGACGGCAAAGACAAGTGTACTAGGGGCGATACATATGCTTGGACTTGCGAAACGTGTGGGTGCCAGAATACTCCAGGCAAGTACTTCTGAGGTTTATGGAGATCCTTCAGTACATCCGCAGCCGGAAAGTTACCATGGAAACGTAAATACGACGGGGATTCGTTCCTGTTATGATGAAGGAAAACGAATGGCGGAAACGCTGTTTTTTGACTATCACAGACAGAATGCTGTGGACATACGTGTGATACGTATATTTAATACTTATGGACCGCGTATGGATCCGGCAGATGGGCGGGTTGTGTCCAATTTCATAGTGCAGGCACTCAAAAATAATGATATCACGATATATGGAAGCGGCGAACAGACAAGAAGTTTCTGCTACGTGGACGATCTGATTGATGGCATGATTCGGATGATGGAATGCAAGGGGATAACGGGCCCTGTAAATCTTGGGAATCCAGCGGAGTTTACTATGATGGAACTGGCTGAAATGATTATTCGGATGACAAAGTCTAGTTCAAGGATTGTACATATGCCTCTTCCAGATGATGACCCTGTAAAACGGAAACCGGTGATCGATTTGGCACAGAAAGACCTTGGATGGATGCCATCGGTTACATTGGAACAAGGATTGCGCGAAACGATAAGATATTTCAGATCAATAGAAAGGCTGGGGAAAACATGCGAAAGGTAAGCTTTTTTTGCTTATACGCTGTTTTTATTATATGGCTATACAGGTTTGTCGGCATAGACTCTGATCAGGCGAATCATTTGTTGCAGGCAGACGATATCCTGGCAGGGAATTTTTTTCTTAAAGACTGGCATTTAACAGGAGTAACTTTTTTTACAACAGATCTAATATATTTTGAGCTTGTGAGCCTAATCTTTGGTGTGAGTTACAGGGCTATTTATGTTGCAAATGGGCTGAAATTTGTTTCAATTGCAGTAACGGCATACTATGCCGCGATGAAAGGCTGCTGTAAAGACAGGAATCTGAAGACGGTATTGTTTTTCCTGTTGGCAGGAGTACCGTGTATGAGTTATATGATACATTCTAAGGTACATGCCGGAGCTGTCTGCCTGACATTTTTGGCTTTTTGTGCTGTATATGATATTCTGCAAAATTCAGATATAAATGACAGGAAGATGTTATGGAAATATGTCTTATTTGCTATAGTGACAGCTTTGGGAACCATAGGAGATATGCTGGCTGTAGTAGAAGGTACTATTCCGGTTCTTTTATTCAGCCTGTATCAATTATTAATGCAGGATGGCTGGAAAAGAGGTTCTAAGTATATCAAACTGGCTGTATCAGCAATAGCAGGTATATTGGCAGGTTTGATCTGGGATCGGTTATATTTTTTTATTGGTGGAGCAAATAAAAACAGTTATATTGGGAATCAATTATTTACGGACTTATTTGGATGCATGGAGAAAGTTGTATTATTTACTGAACAGCTTTTAGAAATGTGTATGGCTAATTTTACGGGAGAGAAGATTGCCGATATCTGGAATTTACCTAAAATGGCAAGTGCAGCCAGTGTCATAGCTGCCTTTGTTTTGATTTTTATAATTTTAAGGAGAATGATTCAAAAAGAGGAGAAGGATACTGATGAGTTATCAAATTTACTGGCACTATCTATTATAATGTCTTTCTTGGCATTTGTGTTGACTGACATGGCAGCACCCAGATATATTACATTGGTACCATATGCTGCTGTGATCATAGTAGTAAGAAATTGTAGCCAGATGATTACATATTTTAGAAACAAAAAACTGAGTGTTTTGATTTTAGTTACTGTAGCTTTTGTTTCTTTTGCTGGAAAAATATACGATATATCAGGCTATCAGTATCCGCAGAGCAATATTGAGGATTACCAACTGATTGCGTTTTTGAAGGAACATGATCTTCGATGTGGTTATGCTTCATTTTGGAACGCTTCTAAAATCACAGTTTTATCTGGAAAAAATGTAAATGTCAGACATATTATACATAGTGGGGAAACGGATGATATGCTGTCAATATACAGGTGGTTTTGTAAAAATGAGTGGTATGAAGAGAGCGCTAATTTTATTTTAATCAATAATGAAGATGGAAAAGCAGGGGAAGAGGATCTTTTTGGAGTGTCAGAAAAAAGGGTTATTGAGTTTTTTGGGGTACCGCGGGAATCATATGAGATGGATAAATATTTGATTTTAGTATATGATTATGATATTTCTAAAAAATTAAATAACTTGAGAGTAAAAAGTTTGCAGACCTAAGAAGCCAGCAAATCATCGTAGATTTCTGACTCTGTCTGTTTATCCTGAATAAATCGTGTTATGCTTAATCCTGGGCTTTTGACCATAAGCCGGAAAATATTCTGCCGCAAGTAATACATGATCGTTGCTTCCGAAAGCATTCCATCAGAAGGTGTTCGGAGATACCGTATCTTTTCAGATGTAATCCTTTCTGAAATAGTTATGGATAGGCTCTGAATGATTCCCATTGCAATACATGATAACTGCATATGTATTTCAATCGCGCGGACTGCTTCCAGGATTTTTTTACGCACATGTTCTTCAACGGCCTGTTCCAGTGGGGATGGATCGCTTTTCTTCTGGTAATGGCTCAGCTTTGGCATATATTTTGGCCAAAAGTGGTAACAGAATGCCCCAATTTGCTGTTTCAACTCCTGAAACGTATATTCGATACGAAAACGGTAACTGTACAGACGTATCACAGCCAGCGGGGAAAGCGTGAGGCTGGTGCTGGCCAGTATGCTTTTCTTCCCATTGTATTCTACCAGGACAAAACGGAGTTCCTGATACAGCTTCTGGTCCCACAGCAAATCTACACTATAGTAACGAACATTTTCCATGCAGCCATATATCTCGACAGATGCCTCAAGAAACTGTTCCCTGCAGGAATCAAATAACTCCATCAGATGTACTGCCCTGCCTTTCTTAGGCGGACGTCCCCTGCCTGGTTTTTTAGGCTCCGGCTTTTCAAATGCCGTACAGGATTTTTTGCCTTTGTCACGATCTCCATGCGTGCAGGGCCTTCCTGGTTGAGCGCTGCCAGTTTCTGGAGTGCAGGAACTGTGAGGAAATACCTGTCCAGCAGGAGCAGGGAATTTCCAAAAAACACCGGCTGCCTGCCAGGCATTTTTCACCATCTGGATGACATAGGAAGCATAGGAAACAGAAGCGCAAACCAGCGTCTGCATATTCCATCCAGAGACCATGAAGATGCCCGGAAGAAATGCAGCATGGAAATATAGCAGTCCGGCCTGAGGGCAAGATCCCGGATGATGGATGTCAAACCCAGTTTGTCAGAACGGAGCATCAGTCCTATTGTTATGGTAACAAACCATTTGAAAGCAGATTTACGTGAGAAACAGGACTCAAAAAACAGTAAAAAATTATCAGTAAAATTTAGCATAATCGTATGGTAAACCACTAAAAAGTGTGATACACTGTCAAATAGATAATTCTTTTTGTGGTTTAGTATCTTTCTTTAGTTTTGCAACTATAAGATACCATAAAATCATATAAAAGGATTATTTTTTTTATTGTTATTGAAAACTTTTTACTCTCAAGCTTTATTAGTTAGATAGGTTTAATGTGGAAAATGCCAGACATAAGGTTGCAAATCGATACCTTAAAGGTGTGGCTCTCACCCACACCTTGCCTGAAAAAGCGCTTGCAATCAAACCTAATATATGCTATATTATAGACATAAAGAAAGAGCAACCACCCACAAGGGGTTGACCTATGATTGGAATAGCAATGCCACCCTAACACTCGACCAAAGTACAAGGGTGGCTTTTGCTATGTATGATTACTTACAAAACGTAAACACGAATGTAAGCAATGCTAAAATAAATAAACCAAACGTCATCAAATCTTTAAAATCAAAACCGTTCGGACTTCTCATAGCATCACCCCCATTCTTTTTAGAATGAGGTCAACGCACCCTGTAACACGATTGCTCTTTTGAGATTATAACACATCTTTTGACAATTCTCAATAATATTTTTTATCACATACAAAAAGGATGTCAGAACCGTTGACACCTCTTGTATTATGTTTCAATTCATACCGCTGTCATACAATGCCATCACCATTTCTGACTTCTCATTTTGTTTGCTTGGTCTGCCACCATTGCGCCCTCTTGCCTTTGCAGATACTAAGCCCTCTTTGGTGCGCTGTGAAATCAAATCCCGCTCAAGCTGCGTTAAACCAGATATTACATGAGTGGTAGTGGCGGCTTTTTCCTTGTATACCGAACATGGTACTAATTTTACAGGTGAAATTATTTATATAATTTATCCAGCGATTTGCAAACAGCAGGAATAATACAAAAAAGAAGTGAAAAAAATAAGTTAGGTGTCATAATGTATCTTAGTAAAAGTCTGCTAAATTGTATATGGACATTTATTTTAGTATTGTAAAGGAAGTTTTTATTTAAAATTTTTTCAGGAGAATGTTGTGTTATGTGTAATATAAAGGCATATGAAAAAGTTTATGATGATATGATAGATAAGCTTTCACCAGCAGATACGTTGCTGCTTATGGTGGAAGCCGAAACTGAAGACCAAAGAAATTTTTATCGAATTGTAGGGAATTATTTGTTGCAGAAACAACAAAAAATTGTGATTGAAAGGAAGTTGTTTTAATCAAGAGACAACATTGTGCGGAAAATCTATTATAAAAAGCATAAAAAAAGCAAAGTATCTGGGTTATCAAATAGAGGTACATTATGTTGGGGTGGAGAATGGCGCAGGCATCTCCGGCGGTGAGGACTCTTGTGCTGGGCGAGGGGAAATTTTTGCAGGAAGGAGCCCATGAGGAGCTTGTTAAGGATTTGGATGGGAAATATTATGCACTTTGGAGTGCACAGGCACAGTACTATTACGATTTTGAAGGAGGAACCTATGGAAATAAGAGAATATACAGAATACAATGAAAAAGAGATCGTTCGTCTATATACCGAAGTGGGTTGGAAAGCCTATACTGATAATTTGTCCATACTTCGTAGTATTAAATAACCATTGCCACAGTTACAACTGAATAAGTAAACAGCATCAGAGCGTATAGAAAACAAATCTATGCGCTCTATTTTTAGTAGCGGAAAGACTGACAAAGACCATGCAGAACAACAGACAAAATCAGTTGTTCTGCTAAATTTCAAAAACAAAATAAATATTCCAAATAATCTAAAACAACATTAATTCTGGGAGAGTTTTTTATAATTCCCAGATAGACGCTCTCTGGAAACCCGCCCTTTTTGATGAAAGGGGAATCAGACAGGTCAATCCCCATTGGGTATGCTTCCGTTTCGGCGTGATAAACGGCAGCGTCGTCCAAAAGAAGGTCTATGGAATTATCTTCCAGAATCTCTATGTTTGTTACAAAATAAGGCGCAAGCTGCTGGTGCAGGGCAGGGGCTTTCTCTGCCAGCAGTTCGTCCAGGTTATACAGATAGCCTTTCTGGGAAAAGGCGTCAAAGGCTTCTTGATCCATGAGAGCCACATCCAGTTGTTCCGCGTCGATGCAGGCAAGGATTTTCATGCGGGAGGCATAGGTGTATTCGTGATAGGGGCTGTT
The DNA here is from genome assembly GCA_947178105.1 of uncultured Eubacterium sp. GTDB lineage: Bacteria > Bacillota > Clostridia > Lachnospirales > Lachnospiraceae > Eubacterium_J. The sequence continues at coordinate 20,549 of CAMWXD010000069.1, forward strand.
TTCATCATCTGTCAGGTACAGGCCGGAGTACAGGCGGAACGTGTTCTTGTCAGGGTTCAGGCTCTGTGCGGTTAAAAACTGGCTGCTTAATTCTTCTGTTAACGTTTCACCGACGGCAACGTTGACCAGCGCAGCGTAGAGAGCAGTATCTTTGTGGGTGAAATGGCTGTATACAGCATACAGGATTATGTAGGCGGCAATGGCTGCCACTGCAAGAGGCAGCTTGTAGTAGTCCCATAAATACTGCAATAAATATGGCAGTCTTGGCGGAGTCTGCTTTTTTTCGGGCTGTTTTTGAGCTGTCAGCATAAGGTTCTCCTTGTGTTATTTTCTTTTTGCGGATCGGCTTCTTCTTCCTTCTCCTGGCACATCAGCAGAATATTGGACAGCAGGTAGGAGCAGAGCAGCGCGCACAGCCCTTCGCCGAAGATGACAGCCGGAGTGAAAATGTGAATCACTACAAAGAGCATGACAAAATAGATGACAGCCATAAGCACGGTGCACAGGAAAAAGCGCATACCTATGAAAAGTGAATTTTTAAACATGGCAAATGTCGTGTTGTCAAATCTTGCCAGCAGCGGAAAAATGTACATCAGGATGATGGCATAGGCGGCAAGGGCAACGAGGAATACTGCGGTTCCTATCGTCCAGATCACATTTTCAAAGCGCATATGGTAAAAGACATATCCGTCAAAAGCAAAGACGATGCCGGCGGCAAGAAGGATCAGCCAGATTTTAGTCGCCTGCCTGAAATTTTCCCGAAAGGAACGGAAAAAGGCGGCGGTGATGTTGCCCTCTTCGTTTTTTGCCATTTTCAGCGTGACATAGAACAGGGATGTGGTAGAAGCGCCGATGGTCACGATCGGCAGGCTACAGGCAAGCCACAGGATATTTAAATAAACACTATTGGCGATCTTGGTGATAAAACGCATAATGGAATTGTCCGGGTTAAATAATTCGCTCATAATGATCCTCCTGATAAAAATATGATTTTAGATACTGTCGTTAGTGGAATGCCGAAAGACCGGGCTTGTTTCTGTGTAAACGGAGCGGTAGTTTAAAGACGGCTCCTTGATGCGGGACATAAGCAGGCGTATAGCGGTAACTCCCATGATCTGGCTGTGGATGTGGACGGTGGTCAGCGACGGCGTAAGCACTTTTGCTTCCGGCGAATCATCGAAACCGCATAAATATACATCCTTTGGAACCGAAATGTGCAGGCGCTGGAATACGTTCAATACGTCGATTGCCACAAAGTCGTTTGCACAGAGGAACACGTCCGGGAGGGTATCCAGTTTCTGGAAATGCTCCAGTAGGTATTCGCGGTAGTCTTCCGAAGAAGGGATTTCCAGTTGCTTTTTGTTTTCAATGATGCAGTATTTGTCCAAGCAGGGGAGGCCCAGCATATACATGGCGTTCCGGTAAGCGGTGTAGCGTTCAAAAAACGACTGGCAGTGCAGGTATTCTCCGATAAAGCCGATGCGTGTTTTGTTTCTGCGTACCATTTCGTTTACCAGGAGAAATATGCTGGAAGTATTTTCCATATAAAGCCGGTCTGCTTTTAAAGGGCCCGTAAGCCCCTCGACCGGCGAATCGACAAAGAGAACAGGGATGCCAAGGCTGCAAATCATCCTGCTGTATGCCGGATCAAACATTTCGAAGCATATGATAGCGGCAGTGTCTTCCTGGTGAAAAGACGCTGGGAGCTGCAAACGCCTGACCTCGCTGGCGTGCACCAGGTGCATGGTAAGGCTGTATCCCAACTGGGACATTTCCAGATAAAATTTATCTAGCATCGATGAAGAAAAATGCAGGTTTCCCAAAAAGCATGTGGTAAGCAGCGCGATCTTGCGGTTTCCGCCAGAAGCAATGATTGGGGCAGGTTTTGTATAATAAGTGGCATTTGCATAGGAAAACTGCTTGTATCCCATTTCAATAGCTTTGTTAATGACTTTTTCCTTGGTCGTATCTGCAAGAGTGCCGGTATTGTTGATTGCCTTTGACACCGTATTTCTGGAAACACCTAATGCATCCGCAATATCCTGTATGGTAACTTTTGATGCCATAAGCACCTCCTTTTTACAAATTTGTTATTTGCATATTTTGTAACATGCAAATTCTGCTTCTATTATATAATGCATAAAATAGATTTGTCAAATGTAAAAAGGGAGAAATTATAAATTTGATAAAATCAAGACGGAATATTTCACAATTCTTTGTGCTATTTTTTATATAAAACTACTAAATGTTCAAATGAAAGGGTGCAAATGACAAAAAACAGATTGACGATTTTGTAAAGTTCTGGTATATTAACAATAACAAATCTGAACGTGATTTTACAAATGCACAGTGCAAATGCACATTTATTTGCAGAAGGCGGATGTAGGCTGCGGGAAAGGTTTTAAAAAGAAAGGAGGAAATTATGAAAACAAATGGAACATCTGTTTCCGCACAGAAACAGAACACAGGACAAGGCGGATTGCATAACGTGCTTCTTTATGTTACACAGCATTGGCAGTTGTATGTGATCTTCCTGCTGCCGGCATTGGCGCTTACTATTATTTTCAAGTATATTCCAATGGGCGGCATTGCGATTGCATTCCAGGATTACAATCCGTTTGCGGGTATCCTTGGAAGCGAATGGGTGGGATTTAGGTATTTTGAGAGATTTTTGTCCTCACCTGATTTTCTGAAATATTTGGCGAATACATTAAAGCTGAGCATTTACGGCCTTTTATGGGGGTTCCCAATGCCGATCCTGCTCGCGTTTTTGCTGAACCGGATCGAGAGCAAGGGGCTCAAGCAGAAAATACAGCTTGTCCTTTACATGCCGAACTTTATCTCAGTCATCGTATTGTGCGGTATTGTAAGAATCCTGTTATCCGTTACAGGCCCGATTAACATGCTGCTGGGAAGCCAGTTCAACTTTATGACGATGCCGGAGGCTTTCCGTACGATTTACATTGCCAGCGGTATCTGGCAGGGCGCAGGCTGGGCATCTATCATGTATACGGCTTCTTTATCAAATGCCAGCCAGGAGCTGAAAGAAGCGGCTCTGATCGACGGTGCAAATATCTTACAGCAGATCCAGGCAGTTGAATGGCCGGCGATCAAGGATATGGTAGTCATCCAGTTTATCCTGCAGGCAGGAAATATCATGAGCATCGGTTTTGAAAAAGCTTATGCGTTACAGACCGACCTGAATATGGGCACATCGGAAATTATTGCTACATATGTGTACAAAAAAGGCCTTATAGACGGGGATTACAGTTTTTCAACGGCTGTCGGCCTGTTCAATACAGTAATTAACGTCATACTGTTGATTTCTGTAAACAAGATTGTCGAGAAGATGAATGACGGCAAGGGATTGTAAGGAGGAGCGAAATGAAAAAGAAAAGCAAATTTGCCAGATACTCCATACAGGATAAAGCGCTGCTCACAACCGGATATGTTCTGCTCGGCCTGTTTGTCGTTGCCATTATCATCCCTATGATCTATATTATAGTGGCGTCCTTTATGGATCCAATCACTTTGCAGAATAAGGGGATTACGTTTGATTTTGAGAAATGGACGCTGACAGCGTATCAGAGGGTTATGTCCAATCCGCAGATCTGGATTGGTTTTAAAAACGCAGTCATCTATTCGCTTGTATTCACCGCGGTATCTGTATTTATCACGCTTCTGGCGGCATATCCGATGTCCAGGGCAGATTTTAAAGGAAAAGGGTTATTTAATGCGATCTTTGTAATCACAATGTTTTTTGGGGGAGGGTTAATTCCGACTTATTTGTTGGTCAGCAACCTGGGCCTTTTGGACAGTATGTGGGCGATCATCCTTCCGGGCGCGTTCAGCGTATGGAATATGATTATTGCACGTACGTATTATCAGGGGATCCCGGCAGAGCTGCAGGAAGCTGCGGAAGTAGACGGAGCAAATGAGATCACATACTATTTCAAGATCCTGCTGCCGGTATGTACGCCGGTCATCGCAGTGCTGGCACTGTGGCAGTTTGTTGCGATGTGGAACAGCTACTTTGATGCGATGATTTATCTGAACGATTCAGCAAAACAGCCGTTACAGCTCGTGCTTCGTTCCATCCTCATTCAGAA
>CAMWXD010000070.1 GCA_947178105.1 uncultured Eubacterium sp.
AAAAATGATAAAAATGGATGAACAACAAAGGGTTTTCGGACGGTCTGGGGGGGGGAAGGATGATGTTCAAGGGAGGTTATTATTTCTTTGATTTTAGAATTAGGAGATTTTTTTATGCAGGAGAATCAAAAAAATAAAAATGCAATATTTTATTTAGCCGGATTTAATCTGTTTATCTGCTTTTTTGTAATGGGCTCTTTTGTTTTACATGAGCATTTTTCTATAGATGATTATTGGATATATGATCATCAGGACAGTAGTGCATTGAATGATATATCGAGCAATTTACGGTTTGTTTCTGGATGCTTATATTATTATCTGGATAGAATTGGAGTTAATATTGTTAAAAATCAGATTTTGTTTGGGATACTGTTGATTTGTGTTTTTGCATGGGCGTCAACATATATATCGATAGAATTGGCTGGCAGTATAGGTATACAAAGCAGTTATAAAAAGTTGTTGCTGTTGAATGGTGGAACACTTGTCATGCTGCTGAATGTATCATTAGGTGAGTATTTGTATTTTTCTGGAGTATATTTGCAGTGGGCAATATCATTGATTAGTATGGTTATTGCGGCTGTTTGTATTGGAAAAGAAGAGAACATTCGAAAAAATTGGACACAGGGAGTATTAGCATTGTCAGTTACAGCAGGCAGTTATCAGATTTTTATTGCACAATATGCATATTTAGTAATGTTTATTATTTATGTAAGAAATAAAGGCTGTATCAGCCGTATATCCGTTTGGGCGATAATAAGGGCAGCAGGAGCAGCGCTTACAGCAGTAGCTGTCAATCTGGTATGTGTTCAGAGTTTTATGAGGATGGGGATAGTTGGCCATGATAGCAGGATGAAATTCAATTTGTCAGAAATTCCAAGGCTTTTAGTTGAAATTGTACAAGCACAAAAAATAATATGGGTAGAAGGAATTGGTGTATTTCCTAAATATTCTTTAGGATTTGGATTAGTTTTAATGCTTGTAACATTGGGAGTATGTTTGTATAAAAGGAAAGCGAATGCAGGAGAGTATATTTATATAGGAATTGTTTTACTTTCTGGGCAGTGTGTAATGTGGGCAGCCGTTGTTTTGCAAGGGAATATTAGTGTATTGCTTCGGATGTTGTCCCCAGTGTTTGGGGTTTTTACTGTTGGAGTATGGATGTTCAGTTATTATTGCCGTCAGGATGGGCGGAAATTGATCCAATATCCTGTAATAGTTGCTATAATTCTTTTTCTGGGGTTTAGCAGTATTAAAATTCAAGAGATAGCAGTAGATACACAAATAACAAATGCAGTAACGAAATGTTATATGCAGGAAATTGATAGCAGGATAAGCAATTATGAAAAGGAATATAATGTCAAGGTTACAAAAGTTGGATTTTGTACAGATAGGTATATTAGCTATAAATTTTATAATTATATCCGGTCTGCTGCATATGGAGATTTTTGCTATAATCCATTCTTGCCGAGTTGGTCGAATATTACTTCTTTAAATTTTTATAGTGGCAGGAACTTAGCTTTGACAGAGGTGCCAGAGCATATCAAAAGGTATTATGAAAATAAAAACTGGGATTGTGCAAATTGGGATGAACAGATTTATTTGAATAATGATACAGTTTATATATGTGCTTTTTAGGTAGAATGAAAGGCTTTTTTTATATATAAGGCAGGTGAAACAATGGTTTTAAGACGATTAAAACGAGGAGATATACCTAAAATGTTGGAATGGATGCATGATCCTGAGATTAATCAATTTTTTCAGTTTGATGCACAGAAAATGACAGAGGAAAAAGCAGAAGCATTTATTCGAAAAGCGTGTATACAGGCAGAAGAAAAAGAAAGTTTTCATTTTGCAATAGCAGATGAAAAAGATGAATACTTGGGAACAATCAGTATAAAAAATATTGATTGGAAAACAAAATCTGCTGAGTATGCGGTTAGTTTAAGGAAAGTTGCACAAGGGCGCCATATAGCTGCATGGGCAACATGGGAGGTGTTAGATTATGCGTTTGAAACGCTGTTCCTTAACAGGGTTTATTTAAATGTATTACCAGAAAATAGCAGAGCCATCCGGTTTTATGAGAGACTTGGATTTATTTATGAGGGTGAATTCAAGGAATGTATTTATATACGTGGAAAATATAGGAATCTGCGATGGTATCGTTTGCTGAAAAAAGAATATCGAAGAACTGTAGGGAAGTATAATTTTGAAGGAGAGCGGTAAATGGATAGGATTGCGGTATTGATTCCCTGTTACAATGAAGCAAAGACGATTGGAAAAGTAGTTGCAGATTTTAAAGCGACCTTACCAGAAGCGATTGTTTATGTATATGATAATAATTCATCAGATGGATCCGATAGAATTGCACAAGATGCTGGAGCTGTTGTTTGTTATGAGTATCAGCAGGGAAAAGGAAATGTGATTCGTAGGATGTTTGCGGAGATTTATGCGGATTGCTATATTTTAGTTGATGGAGATGATACCTATCCAGCGGAAAATGCAAGACAGATGGCAGAATGTGTATTCAAGCATAGGGCGGATATGGTAGTAGGAGACAGGCTTTCATCAACTTATTTTGAAGAGAATAAAAGGCTTTTTCATAATTTTGGAAATTATTTTGTTCGATGGGGAATAAATTTTCTGTTCAAAAAAGATATAAAAGATATTATGACAGGATATCGTGCTTTTAGCTATCGATTTGTTAAAACGTTTCCAGTATTATCTCAGGGCTTTGAGATAGAAACAGAAATGAGCATTCATGCAATTGATAAAAATATGTATACCGAAAATGTAATTTGTGAGTATCGGAACCGTCCGGATGGCAGTATGTCAAAATTGAATACATATGCTGATGGGATGAAAGTTATTTTAACAATATTAAGGCTGTTCAGGACTTATCGACCTATGAAATTCTTTAGTATAGTTGCGGCAGTTTTAGCAGTTAGTGCTGTGATATTTTTCATTCCTGTGTTAAAGATATATATAACTACAGGACTGGTTCCTAAACTTCCGACGTTAATTATTTGTGGATTTGTAATGCTTTCTGCTTTGTATTCATTTTTTGCTGGCATTGTATTGCAAACAATATATCAGAAGAATCGGCAGGATTTTGAGATGGAATTGTATCATGTTACGAAAGAACAGATGTACATGATTCAAAATAAAGGAATATGAAAAGTTTAAAGTGCATGGAATAGAAACGGGACAGTTAAATAAAAGATAGAAAGAAGAAGGGGGTAAATGTTATGTCGAAACTGATTGGCGCACAAATGCTTGAATTTTCAGAATGTGGAGATGAGAGGGGGCATTTGGTAGTTGTTGAGGCAATGGAGGATATTCGGTTTAATATAAAAAGAATTTTTTATATATATGGATCGGATGCATCTATAGTAAGAGGGCAACACGCAAATAGAAAGTCGGAATTTGTATTGATTAATGTTTCGGGACAGAGTAAAGTCAGGGTAAAAGATGGTAAAGGTAATGAAGCCGTATTTGTATTGAACAGGCCTCATACAGGTATTTACTTGCCCAAAATGATATGGAAGGATATGTATGATTTTAGTGAAGATTCTGTATTACTTTGCCTTGCAAGTGAACATTACGATGCAGAAGAATACATAAGGGATTATGATGAATTTGTGGATATTGTAAATAAGGAGTAAAGAATGAAACTTTCGATTGTAATTCCTGTATATTACAATGAGGAAAATTTAAAACCTTTGTATGATGATCTGAAAAGAAAAGTTATTGATGTGATTGATTATGAATATGAAATTGTTTTAGTGAATGATGGATCAGAGGATAACAGTTTTGAACAAATGAAATGTTTATCAAAATGCGATAGCAAAATTATAGTTGTAAGTCTTTCTAGAAATTTTGGATCTCATGCTGCGATACTATGTGGATTATCAAAATGTACTGGTGATTGTGCAGTGATTAAAGCTGCCGATTTACAGGAACCGTCTGAATTGATTTTGGAAATGGTTGAAAAGTGGAAGAACGGATATAATGTTGTTTTGGCAGTCAGAAAAGGCAGGCAAGAGAGCAGCCATCAGTCACTGTTTGCAAATATGTATTATGCTATAGTTCGTAATATGGCACTTCCATCTATGCCAAAAGGCGGTTTTGATGTATATTTAATTGACCGGAAAGTTATCAATGTACTAATGACTTTGGATGAGAAAAACAGTGCTTTGACCGGACAGATTTTATGGAGTGGATTTCGAACTGGACAAGTTTATTATACTAGGCTTTCAAGAGAAATAGGGACGAGCAAGTGGACGCTAAAAAAGAAAATAAGGTTGGTAACGGATACATTATTTTCTTTTTCAACATTTCCTATTCAGGCTGTCACTGTAGTTGGAATATGTTCATTTTTAGGGTCGCTGATATGGGCTCTCTTTGTACTTATGTTGAAATTAAAAGGTGGTATAGAAGTTAATGGCTGGACAACATTGTTTATTTTCCAGTTATTCAGTTTTGGAATTATTATGTTGACATTGGGGGTTTTGGGAGAGTACTTGTGGCGCATATTTGATGCTGCAAGAGGAAGGCCGGCCTATATTATTGAAGATGAGATAGAGGGGAAAGATGGGCAGTAAGGGTAAGGTGGTTGAATATTTATGAGAAAGGTGATATTACAGTGTGTGTTGATGTATTTTTGGAGTTCATTTTTGGTAGATACAGATGCATATTATATGCCTTATTTGGTTGTAGGAATTTTTTCTTTTCTATGTTTTTATATTAATTATAAGGATGGCAATGATATAGAATATGATATAAAAAAATATGCTATTAAAATTGGTTCAGGTATGTTTTCTCTTATTGTACTGTTGTCAAATTATTCATTATGGTTACAATTTACCGAATGCTGGGGATCAAAACTGTTGTTGATTTTGGTGTTAAGTGCGGGTGGATATTTTACAGCAAAAAATATATTAGTCCTTTGTGCTTCAAAGGTGAAAAATATTTCAATGGAGGATGGAAAAAGAAAAAATATTCCGTCTATTGTAGTGTTTTGGATGTCTTTTACAGCTATTTCATTTACGAATATTTTTATACTGTTTGCGTGCAAATATCCTGGTGTTTTGTCGCCTGACAGTATGTGGCAGATCGACCAGATAATGAATGGAAGTTATTCGAATCATCATCCTTTTTATCATACGATTACGATAAAAGTTTTTATTTCAGCAGGATTAAAGATATTTGGAAATATAAATGCAGCAGTAGCTATGTATCATGTATTCCAGATATTGTTTATGGCGATGTGTTTTTCAATGGTTTCGTTTACTTTATATGAAATGGAAGTTAAGTGGGAAGTTGTGATAACCGTAGCGATTGCTTATGTTCTGATGCCATATCATATAATGTATAGCTTTACTATGTGGAAGGATGTCACTTTTGGTGGTTTTGTTACTTTGTTTTTAGTTTTTATATATAGAATATTAAGGAAGATTGGAAAAATTAGATTTACTTCTTATCTAATGCTGTTGATTTCTGGCATAGGAGTATGCCTGTTTAGGAGCAATGGTTTTTTTGCTTTTTTACTTGTGTTTATAGTATTTGTTTTATTTTTTTGGAAAGATGAACGAAAAATTTGCTATTTGTTGTTTGGAGTTTTATGTATCGGTTTCCTTATGAAACATAGCGTTTTGCATATTTTAGAAGTCAGTCAGCCTGATATAATAGAAGCTTTGTCAGTTCCGTTGCAACAGATAGCAAGAGTGGAAGTAGAACAGCATGATTTTTCAGAACAGCAGAGAGAACTAATAGAGCAGATTATTAATATGGAAGAAATTTCTGATACATATACAGCCTGGTTATCAGACCCAATGAAAGAACTTGTACGAAAAAAAGGAAATCAGCAATATATAACCAGTCATAAAGTTGCATATATTAAATTATATTTTGAGACGGGCATAAAGCATCCATGGACTTATATCAAAGCTTGGGTTGATCAGACAAAAGGATTTTGGAATGCTGGGTATGATTATTGGAGATGGAAGGATGGAGTAATAGATAATTCATATGGGATTGTCTCAGTTGTTAATTCTGAATTTATAAACAGATGTTTAAATAAGTATTTATGGACTTTTTCCAATAATCGTTTTTTGCAGATATTTTTATGTATAGGTTTTCATGTATGGGTCGAATTGCTTTTATGCTTCGTAAATTTCATGAAGGAAAATAAAGTTGGATTATTTCTTCTTATTCCAAATATAGCACTTATTATTTCTATTCTTATAACAACGCCAGTATATGCAGAATTTAGGTATTCTTATTTTGTGTTTTGTAACTTGCCTTTTTTGATAGCGACAACTTTTATATCAGAAAGGAACAAAAAGTTATCAGATTTTTGTACTGAAAATGGAGATGATTAAGAGAATGAAAATCATACGAAAGGGCTAAAGAAGAGAAGACTGTCAGTTATGGAATAACACGCAGGTGAGGTATTGGAGAAAATATGAGTGCAGAAAATAAACAGATTTTATGGTTGAACTGTTCAAAAACAGTTGCAGTGCTGGCAGTATTGGTAGATCATACTAATGGTGTGCTTTATACGAATCAAGATATAGCGTATGCTTCTTATTTTTCAGTATCACTGTTTATTATAATTTCGGGAATGACTTCTTATTTTTCAAATTTATATAGTGAAAAAAGTTCTGGGGGGGGGTACATCGAGAAATGTAAAAAAATTGTTTTATCATATAGTATTGCAATTTTTATTCATATGATTGTAATAACAAACAGTTTTGATTTGCAAGATTATATATATTATCTGATTCATTTTAATATTAGTGGCCCACATTATTTTGTCCTGCTCTATATACAACTTATGCTCTTTAACAGTTTTTTATATTCTTTGTTAAAGAAATGTCCATGTTCGCCGAGAGGATATTGTTATGAAGTGCTTGTAACAGTATGTATTATTGTTTTATCCATATGGACAACAAACCATACAAATATGTTGGACGTTTATGGCGGAGGTGGGAAACTTTTTGGTGGGACTTATTTGGTATTATATTTTTTTGGAATGCTGGTGGTAAGGCATAATTGGCTGAAAGAGATATCTCTTGCTAAAAGTGGTATTATGGTTATTGTTTTTGGAACGATATGGTTTTGGCTTTGGAGATTTGTCTGCAGAAATGGACTTATACTGGAGAAATATGTGACATTTGGAGATGGATTTAATCCGCCTGGTATTACCTTTACAATATTTGCATTTTGTATGTTGTTTATGACATTTGGGACTTTTACTTTGTTGGAACAGATCAAATGTTTATCATGGATTAGTTTATTGACAGGATGGCTTGGAAAACATACGTTATATGTCTTTCTTTACCACAAACTGATTTTAGACTTTTTTTTATTAAAATTTATATCAGATTTGCCGGATATAAATATTTGGCTTGCAAGATTTGTGTTTTTTTTCTTTATGATAGCAGGATCAATTGTTCTTGAAGTTTGCGTAAGCTTTATACAGAAGTTTATTAGATGTTTATGATGAAAATTAAGAAAGGATAAAGGGATGAAGATTGAACAAAATAGATTGGATCGAGGTTTTAATTTATATCAGAAAGAATTTGAGCAGAAGGCATTAGACGTGCTTCGTTCAGGCTGGTATGTTCTCGGACAAGAAGGAAGATGTTTTGAAAAAGAGTTTGCACAGTATCTTGGTGCAAAATATTGTGTGGGTCTTGCAAGTGGGCTTGATGCACTTTGGATTGCTTTTAAGATGTTAGGTATTGGTGTTGGTGATGAAGTAATCGTTCAAGGGAATACATATATTGCCAGTGTGATGGGAATTACAATCAATGGTGCAGTTCCTGTGTTTGTAGATCCAGATGAGTATTTTAACATTGATGTTTCACGAATTGAAGAGAAAATCACAAAAAGAACAAAGGCGATTTTAGTGGTACATTTGTATGGACAAGCTGCGAATATGGATGCAGTTATGGAAATAGCGAAAAAATATCATTTGAGAGTGGTAGAGGACTGTGCGCAATCGCATGGAGCTTCTTTTTGTGGAAAAATGACAGGTACTTTTGGAGATATTGGCTGTTTTTCGTTTTATCCAACTAAAAATCTAGGTGCATTTGGAGATGGCGGAGCGATTGTCACAAATAATTCAAAAATTGTTGAAAAAGTTCGTATGTTCCGTAATTATGGAAGTGAAAAGAGATATTATAATAAAATTGTTGGGGCGAATTCAAGGTTGGATGAACTTCAGGCTGGAATGTTGCGTGTGAAGCTTTCACATATAGCAGAATTATTGGATCAAAGAAGAAGAGTTTGTAAACGTTACAAGGATTTAATACGGAATGATAAACTGATTTTGCCGCAGGTCAGGAAAGGGGCTGACCATGTGTGGCATCAATTTGTGATTCGTACGAAGTATCGTGAAAAATTAATTGATACTCTAAATCAAAAAAGAATAGGAACGATTATTCATTATCCTATACCTCCGCATCTTTCAGAAGCATATCAATACTTAAATGTAAAAAGGGGAAGCCTTCCGGTTACGGAAGCATATGCAAAAGAAGTGTTGTCTCTGCCGTTGTACGATGGAATGACAAGAGAAGAACAAGATTATATCATTCATGTAGTTAATTCATTTGGTAAAGGAAGAAGGATTGAGGATTAAGGATTAACATTTTTGGCTTATTGTAAAAATCATAGGTAAGAACAGTATGTTTAGGGTGACGAGTAAAAATCAGAAGGAAAAAGTTAATTCCTATTTGGCTGATGAACTGCTAATAGAATATACAGGAACGCCTTAAATTGTCGCACAATTTTCAAACTACCATAAAATACCACTTAATATAATTAGAAATTTCAATTAACCCACTTTGAATTTAGTTGACATAATACTAAAAATAAAAGAAAACAATTCGATTTATCTGAAAATATAGAAAAATATATTTTGTTGCAAAATAATTAGACAATTCAAGAGAAATCACGTCTTTACTCCTTTCTTAAAATGGTGTATTCTTGTATCAGCAAAAAACAGCAAGAAAGCAGCAACTATGATAACTATGATAGAAAGGAACAGACTATGATAAATTACGCACAACACATGCAAAATGAAGCAAATGCGGTGCCGGCGGGCATGTATGACCCGCGTTTTGAGCATGATAACTGCGGCATCGGCGCGGTTGTAAATGTAAAAGGGATTGGGTCACATGCGACTGTGGAAAATGCATTGAAGATCGTAGAAAACTTGCAGCACCGGGCGGGCAAGGATGCGGAAGGCAAGACCGGGGACGGTGTCGGCATTTTATTGCAGGTTTCGTACAAATTTTTCTCACAGGCGTGCAAGCCGCTTGGAATTGAGCTGGGCGGGGAACGGGAATTCGGCGTGGGGATGTTTTTCTTTCCGCAGGATGAATTGAAACGCCGCAGGGCGATGAAGATGTTTGAGGTCATTGTGGAAAAAGAGGGCATGGAGTTTCTGGGATGGAGAAACGTACCGACTGCACCGCAAAAGCTTGGCAAAAAGGCGGTGGATTGTATGCCGTATATTATGCAGGGATTTGTAAAGCGCCCGCAGGATGTGGAAAAGGGGCTGCCGTTTGACCGCAGGCTGTATGTCGTGCGGCGTGTGTTTGAACAGTCCAATGATTTTACCTATGTCTGTTCGCTTTCAAGCCGCACGATTGTCTATAAGGGGATGTTTCTGGTAGGGCAGCTTCGGCAGTTCTTTTTGGATTTGCAGGACCAAAATTATGAGAGCGCGATTGCGACGGTGCATTCCCGGTTTTCCACCAATACAAATCCGAGCTGGGAACGGGCGCACCCAAACCGCCTGATTGTGCACAACGGGGAGATCAATACGATCCGCGGCAATGTGGATAAGATGCTTGGCAGGGAAGAGACGATGAGTGCGGGCGCGCTGGATGCGGAGCTGTCGAAGGTGCTCCCGGTTGTCCATGCGGAAGGCTCGGATTCGGCGCAGCTTGATAATACGCTGGAATTTCTTGTCATGAGCGGGATGCCGCTTCCGCTCGCGGTGATGATCCTGATTCCAGAGCCGTGGTCGCATAACGATACGATGTCGCAGAAGAAAAAGGATTTTTACCAGTATTATGCGACGATGATGGAGCCGTGGGACGGGCCGGCGTCGATTTTATTTTCGGATGGGGATTGGATGGGGGCTGTGCTTGACCGCAACGGGCTGCGTCCGTCCAGGTATTATCTGACAGAGGACGGCGATCTTATTTTGTCCTCGGAAGTCGGCGTGCTGGATATTGACCCGACAAAGATTGTGAAAAAAGACCGGCTGCGTCCGGGAAAAATGCTGCTGGTCGATACGGTGAACGGCAGGCTGATCGGCGATGATGAGTTAAAGGAGTATTATGCGGGAAAACGCCCGTATGGAGAGTGGCTTGACCGCAATCTTGTACAGCTCAATGAACTGAAAATCCCGAATGAGCGTGTGCCGGAAATTACAAAAGAGGAATTAAAAAAGCTCCAGCGTGCCTTTGGCTATACATATGAGTCGATGAAGGAGGTTATTTTGCCGATGGCGTTAAACGGCGGGGAGTCTACGAGCGCGATGGGCATTGATATCCCGCTTGCGGTGCTTGCCGATGACCACCAGCCGCTGTTTAATTATTTTAAGCAGTTGTTTGCGCAGGTGACAAATCCTCCGATTGATTCGATCCGGGAAAAAATCGTGACTTCTACCTGTGTGTATATCGGCGACGAAGGCAATTTGCTGGAAGAGCGGCCGGAAAACTGCCAGGTATTGAAGGTGAACAACCCGATCCTGTCCAATACAGACCTGATGAAGATACGTGCGATGAAGGTAGAAGGGTTTCATGTGGCGGAAATCCCGATCATTTATTATAAAAATACAAGCCTGGAAAAGGCAGTAGACAGGCTGTTTCTGGAGGCAGACCGTGCGCATCGGGAAGGCGCAAATATCCTGATTTTATCAGACCGGGGCGTGGATGAAAACCATGTGGCGATCCCTTCGCTTCTGGCAGTCGCGGCGCTGCATGAGCATCTTGTCATTACCAAAAAACGGACGTCGCTTTCCCTGATCCTGGAGTCCGGCGAACCGCGGGAAGTGCACCATTTTGCGACGCTGCTGGGCTATGGCGCGAGTGCGGTCAATCCGTATCTGGCACATGAGACGGTCAGGGAGCTTGTGGATTCAAAAATGCTGAACAAAGACCCTTATGCGGCAGTGGATGATTATAACAACGCGGTAACGTCCGGCATTGTTAAAATTGCGTCGAAAATGGGGATTTCCACGATCCAGTCTTACCAGGGCGCCAAGATCTTTGAAGCAATCGGCATTGACCATTCGGTGATTGATAAATATTTTACGAATACGGTCAGCCGGATTGGCGGCATTACGTTAACGGATATCGAAAAGGATGCCGACCATCTGCATTCGCTGGCGTATGACCCGCTTGGGCTGGAGGTGGATGAATCGCTTGATTCCAAAGGGCGGCATAAGATGCGCAGCGGCGCCGGGCAGCACCTTTATAACCCGGCAACGATCCATATGCTGCAAAAGTCTACAAGAATGGGCGATTACGGGCTGTTTAAAAAATATACCGAGATGGTAAACGCAGAGGAAAAGGATGCCTATATCCGGGGAATGTTTGATTTTTGTTATCCGAAGCAGGGCGTTCCGATCGAAGAGGTGGAAAGCGTGGATTCGATCGTGACGCGCTTTAAGACCGGGGCGATGTCGTATGGCTCAATTTCGCAGGAGGCGCATGAGACGCTTGCGGTCGCGATGAACCTGCTGCATGGAAAGTCAAATACCGGGGAAGGAGGCGAGAGCCTGGAGCGCCTTTCCATCGGGCAGGACGGGTTGAACAAATGTTCTGCGATCAAGCAGGTGGCATCCGGGCGATTTGGCGTGACGAGCCGTTACCTGGCCAGCGCCGAGGAGATCCAGATCAAAATGGCGCAGGGCGCAAAGCCAGGAGAGGGCGGCCATCTGCCAGGAAAAAAGGTCTATCCGTGGATTGCAAAGACAAGGCTTTCCACGCCTGGCGTGTCGTTAATCTCTCCGCCACCGCATCATGATATCTATTCGATCGAGGATTTGGAGCAGTTGATTTATGACCTGAAAAATGCGAACCGTGCAGCCAGGATTTCGGTAAAGCTGGTATCGGAAGCAGGCGTCGGTACGGTTGCGGCAGGCGTGGCAAAGGCAGGCGCACAGTTGATCCTGATCTCAGGATATGACGGAGGCACCGGGGCTGCGCCGAGAAGCTCGATCCATAATGCCGGGCTGCCATGGGAGATGGGGCTGTCAGAAACGCACCAGACGCTGATTTTAAACGGGCTTAGAAACAAGGTGCGTATCGAGACAGACGGCAAGCTGATGACCGGGCGGGACGTAGCGGTAGCGGCGCTTTTGGGCGCGGAGGAGTTTGGGTTTGCGACGGCGCCGTTAGTAACGATGGGGTGTGTGATGATGCGTGTCTGCAACCTGGATACGTGCCCGGCAGGCATTGCGACGCAAAACCCAAAGCTTAGGGAGCGTTTTGACGGGAAGCCGGAATACGTCGTAAACTTTATGAAATTTATTGCCCAGGATTTGCGTGAGATTATGGCAAAGCTCGGCATCCGTACGGTAGATGAGCTGGTAGGGCGCAGCGACCTTTTGCGTGTGCGCCAGGATCTGTCAGAACGCCAAAAGGAAATCAACCTGACGGGGATTTTAAACAATCCGTTTGCAGGGCATGGGGAAAAGGTGATATTTGATCCGAAAAAAGTCTATGATTTCCAGCTTGAAAAGACGAAGGATGAAAAGGTGCTCCTAAAGCAGCTAAAGGGTGCGCTTGAGAGCGGTACAAAGCGCAGTATCGCGGTAGAAGTGACAAATACAGATCGTGCCTTTGGGGCAATCTTTGGATCTGAGATCACAAAGCGCTATCCAGAAGGCCTATCAGAAGATACGTATATTGTACGGTGTGCAGGCGCAGGCGGGCAGAGCTTTGGCGCGTTTATACCAAAGGGGCTGACACTGGAGCTTACCGGCGATTCCAACGACTATTTCGGAAAAGGCTTATCCGGCGGCAAGCTGATTATTTATGCCCCGGCAGGGTCACGTTTTCGTACAGATGAAAATATCATTATCGGCAACGTGGCGTTATACGGCGCGACGAGCGGCAAGGCGTTTATCGCCGGTGTGGCAGGGGAGCGGTTTTGCGTGCGCAACTCTGGTGCCAATGCGGTCGTGGAAGGCGTCGGCGACCATGGCTGTGAATATATGACCGGAGGGCGCGTCGTTATTTTAGGGCGTACCGGGAAAAACTTTGCGGCAGGCATGAGCGGCGGGATTGCCTATGTGCTTGACGAGGACAATGACTTATACAGGCGACTGAATAAAGGCATGGTTTCCTCCGAAGAGATCACCTCGAAGTATGACGTGCTGGAGCTAAAGGAAATGATCGAGGAGCATGTGAAGCTGACGAATTCGGAAAAAGGAAAGCAGGTGCTTTGCCATTTCAGCGAATACCTGCCGAAATTTAAAAAAATCGTGCCGCATGATTATAAGCGGATGATGATGGCGATTGTCCAGATGGAAGAAAAAGGGCTGAATGCAGAGCAGGCCCAAATCGAAGCATTTTATGCCAACGCAGGAAGATAGGAGGGGAACGAGATGGGAAAACCAACCGGATTTATGGAGTATGAAAGAAAGACGGGCAAGGCGATTGCCCCAAAGGAGCGCATTTTAAATTTCCGCGAGTTCCATATACCGCTTTCTGCGCAGGAACAGCAAAAGCAGGGCGCGCGGTGCATGGAATGCGGCGTCCCGTTCTGCCAGGCAGGCGTTATAATCGAGGGCATGGCAAGCGGATGCCCGCTGCACAACCTGATCCCGGAATGGAACGACCTTGTCTATTCTGGCAACTGGGAGCAGGCGTACAACCGCCTGAAAAAGACAAATAATTTTCCGGAATTTACGTCCCGCGTATGCCCAGCGCTCTGTGAAGCGGCATGTACATGCGGGCATTACGGAGAAGCGGTGACGACAAAGGAAAACGAACATGGGATTATCGAATATGCCTATGCCGCCGGCATTGCAGGGGCGCATCCGCCAAAGGTGCGCACCGGCAAGCGCGTTGCAGTCGTAGGCTCCGGCCCTGCCGGCCTTGCAGCGGCAGACCAGTTGAATAAACGCGGCCACCATGTGACCGTGTACGAGCGTGACGACCGCATCGGCGGGCTGCTGATGTACGGCATCCCGAATATGAAGCTGGAAAAATCTGTGATCGAGCGCAAGATTGCCGTAATGCAGGAGGAAGGCGTGGAATTTGTCACAAACGCGGATATCGGCAAAGACATCAAGGCAGCAAAGCTGTTAAAAGAATATGACCGTGTGATTTTAGCCTGCGGCGCCAGGCAGCCGAGGGATATCCATGCGCCGGGACGCGATGCAGCCGGTATTTATTTTGCAGTGGACTATTTAAGCGGCGTGACAAAAAGCCTTTTGGATTCCGATTTAAAAGACCAGAAGTTTGTATCGCCAAAAGGCAGGCATGTCGTCGTGATCGGCGGCGGCGATACCGGAAACGACTGCGTAGGCACCTGTATCCGCCTTGGCGCGGCATCGGTCACGCAGCTTGAAATGATGCCGAAGGCGCCGGATACCCGTGCGGCGGATAATCCGTGGCCGGAATGGCCAAAGGTCTCAAAGACCGACTACGGCCAGGAGGAAGCGATCGCAGTATTCGGGCACGACCCGCGTATTTACCAGACGACGGTCAAGGAGTTTTTGAAAGACAAAAACGGGAACTTGAACGGGCTTCTCACCGTACGCTTAGAGCAGGCAAAGGATGAAAAGACCGGGCGTATCGTGCCAAAAGAAGCAGCCGGCAGCGAGAAAAAAATACCGGCTGACCTTGTGCTGATCGCAGCAGGATTTTTGGGCAGTGAAAAATATGCCGCAGACGCATTCGGCGTAAAACAAAACGAGCGCACGAATGTACAGACAAAGCCAGGCAAATATGAGACAAGTGCAGCAAATGTCTTTGCCTGCGGCGATATGCGAAGAGGCCAGTCACTTGTCGTATGGGCGATCCGGGAAGGGCGCGAGGCAGCGATGGAAGTGGATGAAAGCCTGATGGGGTATAGTTATATGACAGTGCAGTAGCATGTATGCCAGGGGAAAAGGCGCTTAGAAGATCAAAAGAAAGCGCCTTTTCCCCTGGCATTTATTTGGAAGATTGGCTGGTCGCTCATCCGCATCCGGCAGCAGTCAGGAACAGTGCGGCGATACTCCAATAAAGGTAGTTCCGTCAATCCGTCTTCGAAGGCATGATAATGGATTCATTGCAGTTTCTTTCCTTGCCTAAATGAATAAAATGTGTGAAAATAGCCATATAGGTTAGCAGATAGGAGATGAACGGGATGAGTGAAACCAGAAAAAAAATGATCCCGATTGGGATTGAAGATTTTGCAGAAATGCGTAAAGAGGACTTTTACTATATCGATAAAACAGGGCTGATAAAAGACCTGCTGCAAAATTGGGGAAAGGTAAACCTGTTTACGCGCCCAAGGCGTTTTGGAAAGTCGCTGAATATGAGTATGCTCCAGCATTTTTTTGAGAAGGGCACGGATCAGGGAATCTTTGACGGGCTGGAAATATCGAAAGAAACCGGGCTGTGCGAGAAATATATGGGGAAATTTCCGGTGATTTCTGTGTCATTAAAAGGGGTGAGTGCCGGGAATTATGAGGCGGCGTGCAAAATGGCTGCCGGGATTGTGCGCGAAGCGGCTATGGAACATTTGTATCTTTTGGAAAGCGGGAAACTGGAAAAGCAGGAAAAAGAGGTTTTTCAAACGATGCTGGATATCCAGATGCAGGAGCAGGCAATCTGTGACAGCTTGCGTGTCCTGTGCAGCTTGCTGCAAAAGCATTACAATGAAAAAGTGGTGCTGCTAATCGATGAATACGACGTGCCCCTGGCAAAAGCGTTTGAGCATGGGTATTATGACAAGATGGCGCTTTTCGCCCAAAACATGTTCAGCCAGTGGCTAAAGACAAACCACAGCCTCCAGTTTGCGGTGCTGACCGGGTGCCTGCGTGTGGCAAAGGAAAGCATTTTTACAGGGCTTAATAACCTAAAGGTGCTGTCCATTACGGATGTGCGCTTTGACGAGTATTTTGGGTTTACTGACAGGGAGGTAAATGAGCTGTTAGGGTATTACGGGCTGGAGGGCGCTTACGCGGACATAAAGGACTGGTACGACGGGTACCGGTTTGGCGATGCGCATATATACTGCCCGTGGGATGTGCTCAATTACTGCGACCTGCTGCGCGCAGACCCGGGCGCGCCTCCGCAGGACTACTGGTCGAATACGTCCGGCAACGACGTGATCCGCCACTTTATCAAGCACGCGGGCAGAGGGACGACGAAGCAGGAGCTGGAGCGGCTGGTAGCAGGGGAGGCTGTAAGAAAGAAAGTCCGGCGGGAGCTGACGTACCGGGACTTGTATAGCTCAGTGGAAAATATCTGGAGCGTGCTGTTTACGACTGGGTACCTGACGCAGCAGGGGGAGGCGGAGGGGGACGTGTTTTCGCTCGCCATCCCGAATATGGAGATCCGCAAGATCTTTACAGAGCAGATCATGGAGTATTTTAACGAGGCGGTAAAAAAAGACGGCGCATCGGTAGAGCAGTTTTGCGAAGCGCTGCAAAAAGGGGACGCGCTGGGGGTTCAGGAGCATTTGGGCAGGTATTTGAAAAAAGCGGTGAGCATCCGGGACACGTTTGTGAAAAAGCCGATGAAGGAAAACTATTACCACGGGGTGCTGATGGGGCTGCTGGCATATAAGGAAGCATGGGCAGTGCGCTCGAACCAGGAGTCCGGCACCGGGTACAGCGATATTTTAATAGAGCTGGAGGAGGAAGAAATCGGGATCGTGATAGAGGTGAAGTACCCGGACGGCGGGGACTTGGAGAAAGGGTGCCAGGAGGCGCTTCGCCAGATCGAAGAAAGAGAGTACGCGCAGCAGCTTCTTGACGATGGGATGCAGGTAGTCTTAAAGTATGGGGTGGCGTGTTATAAAAAACGGTGCAGGGTGATGGCGGCAGATGACAGATATGTTTGCCCGCAGTAAATGGCATAAGTTTTTTCACGGCAGTATTGTAAAATGGCGGATTTTATTTTCGTCATATTTACTAATTTACATTTAGGAACTGCTATGATATACTACTTTTGTCTTAGAATATACGGAAGTTCTTTTATTATGAAACTGTTTCGCAGGTCCTGTTTTTATCCCCATGAGCTAACGGAATGTTCAATCTGTTTCCATTATCTTATATGAAAACAGATAAATATTTGGAAAAATAAGTATGTTCTTGCGTATAGAATCAGTTCCGTTGTTTTTGCATCCAGCGTTTCGCTAAATATTCCATCCCTTATTTAAGGAATGTATGGTTATGTGATCCCACATTTCCAGAATGCAGTGCTTTCTAGAAAGACGAACAGGAAAAGCCGTCTTTTTTAGTGACAAATTCTGTCTGCGTGTGGTAGACTTAATTTGTGCAGGCTTCTTGCGATGCAGGATCAGGCTTACCGAAACTGAAATCAAATATTGACAAAAACAGTAAATTGTAATAAGATAAAAGAAATTATACGAACGTTCGTTCGAAAATGTAATGAAGGAGACGAAATATGGCAAAGGAGTCAAAGGAAATAAGAGAAAGCAAAGAAAGCAAAGAAGAAAAATTAAAAGCGCTGGATGCAGCGATCCTCCAGATTGAAAAGCAGTATGGGGCGGGTTCGGTTATGCGCCTTGGAGATCCTACAAATAATATGAATGTGGCGACGGTGCCGACAGGCTCCCTCAGCCTGGATCTGGCTTTGGGGCTTGGCGGCTTGCCGAAGGGCAGGATTATAGAGATCTATGGGCCGGAGTCAAGCGGCAAGACGACGGTTGCCCTGCATGTGGTAGCAGAGGTACAAAAGACAGGCGGGATTGCGGCGTTTATTGATGCCGAACATGCGCTGGATCCTGCCTATGCGCGCAAAATCGGCGTCCAGATCGAGGACCTTTATATTTCGCAGCCAGACAACGGGGAACAGGCTTTGGAGATTACAGAGACGATGGTGCGTTCCGGTGCGGTAGATGTTGTGATTGTCGACTCAGTTGCGGCGCTTGTGCCAAAGGCGGAGATTGACGGGGATATGGGCGATTCTCATGTCGGCTTGCAGGCGCGCCTGATGTCGCAGGGGCTGCGCAAGCTGATCGGGATTATCAGCAAAACGGACTGCGTCGTTATTTTTATTAACCAGCTTCGGGAAAAGATCGGTATTATGTTCGGCAACCCGGAGACGACAACGGGCGGCCGGGCGTTAAAGTTCTATTCTTCTGTGCGCCTGGATGTCAGAAAGATCGAGACGCTCAAGCAGGGCGGTGTGATGGTTGGCAACCGGACGCGTATTAAGGTGGTAAAAAATAAGATTGCCCCTCCGTTTAAAGAGGCGGAATTTGACATTATGTTCGGAGAAGGCATTTCCAGAGAAGGCGATATTTTGGATATTGCGGCAAATCTTGGCATTGTAAGCAAGTCGGGCGCATGGTATGCCTATGAGGGTGAAAAGATCGGGCAGGGCAGGGAAAATGCAAAGCAGCTTTTAAGAGACCGGCCGCAGCTTTGCGATGAGATTGACCAAAAGGTGCGTGCGCATTATGAAGCACTGCGCAAGGAGGAAGCGGAAAAAGCGGCTGCGCAGGCAGCAGCCAAGGCAGGCAGGCCTGCGGCTTTTGGAAGCAGCGCTGGTGACGATGCAGCAAAAAAATCAGATGCAGCGGTGAAAGAGCCTGTGAAAAAGACAGATCCTACAGGAAAGACAGGCGCGAAGGCGTCTGAGAAAAAGCAGGATCTGCCGGATGCTTCAAAGCCGGCAGGGGCACAGTCTGTAGAAGAATCGGCAGGGCAGCCGGTGCAGAAATAGGAAGAAGAAAAGATGGTCATTACACAAATAATCCCGTTAGAGCACAGCAAAGGAAAAGTGCGGGTTTCTTTTGATTGTGCGGACGATCTGATTTTGTACCGGGGAGAGCTGCGCGGGCTTGGGTTAAAAGAGCAGATGCAGGTAAATAATGAGCTGTATGAAAAGATGTATCATGAAATTGTTGGAAAGCGCGCGGTAAAACGGGCGATGCATTTGCTGGAAAAAATGGACCGTACGCAGGAGCAGCTTCGAAAAAAGCTGTCAGAGTGCGGATATCCGCAGGAGCTTGTGGAAGAAGCGATCGCATATGTAAAATCTTACCGCTACATAGATGATGAGCGCTATGCAAAAACGTATGTCCGCCTGAACCAGGAGAAAAAGAGTGCCGGACGGATGAAAATGGATTTGCTGGCAAAGGGGGTAGCGCAGGAGGTGATTGCGCGCGCCCTGGCAGAGGAAAACGAGACAGCGCCGGAAACGCTGATCCAAAGGCTGCTGGAAAAAAAGAAGTTTGACCCGGCGGCAGCGACACCAAAGGAAACAGCAAAAATGTATCAATTTTTATTGCGCAGAGGGTTTTCGGGAAATGAAATTATGCATGTACTGAAAGATAACCTGGATGATTCGGCGGATGTTTGCCATTTTTGACGACAAGGAGTGTTTTGGAAATTAGGAATATACTTGACATAACGTTGCGGAAAGTATAAAATCTAATTGTTGTTATTTATGACTTGAACGATAATCTGCGGCTGGCAGGTGCGGATATAACGCAAAGCTGCAATTGAGTGATGTTATATGTACAATGAAAATTAAATAAGGAGGTGCTCCTGTGTCACCAATACCAATCATCATTGCTGTATTACTTACGATTGTGATTTCGGTGCCGGTTACTTTCTTTGTCACTTCTGCATATCAGAAAAAAGTCGTCGAGGCTAAGATTGGTTCAGCAGATGAGAAAGCAAGGGCAATTATTGATGAAGCGGTGAAGACGGCTGAGACGAAGAAGCGTGAGTCTTTGTTGGAAGTGAAGGAAGAATCCATTCGGACAAAGAATGAATTAGACCGCGAGATCAAAGAGCGGCGGGCAGAGATTCAGCGCAATGAGCGTCGTATCGAGCAGAAAGAATCCAATCTGGATAAAAAGCTGGATGCGATTGAAAAGCGCGAAGCCGGATTTGCAGCAAAAGAAGAAGAGATTAACAGGCAGAAGGAAGAAGTCGCAAAGCTGAATGAGGAACGATTACAGGAACTGGAAAGAATCTCCGGGCTTACCTCCGAACAGGCAAAAGAATATCTTTTAAAAACCGTAGAAGATGATGTAAAGCTTGACACTGCAAAAATGATTAAGGAAATGGAAACGAGGGCAAAGGAAGAAGCAGCAAAGAAAGCAAGGGATTATGTCGTTACTGCAATCCAAAAGTGTGCGGCAGACCATGTTGCTGAGACTTCGATTTCTGTTGTCCAGCTTCCAAACGATGAGATGAAAGGGCGTATTATTGGCCGTGAAGGCCGTAATATCCGTACTTTGGAGACGCTGACCGGGATTGATTTAATTATTGATGATACGCCGGAGGCAGTGATCCTTTCAGGGTTTGATCCGATCCGAAGAGAAGTTGCGCGAATTGCACTGGAAAAATTGATTGTGGACGGCCGTATCCACCCAGCCAGAATTGAAGAAATGGTGGAAAAGGCGCAGAAAGAAGTAGAGAACATGATTCGGGAAGAGGGCGAGACGGCTACGCTGGAAGCTGGTATCCATGGGCTTCATCCGGAATTGGTACGTTTGCTTGGACGTATGAAGTTCAGAACGAGCTATGGACAGAATGCATTAAAGCACTCCATTGAGGTAGCGCAGCTTGCGGGCCTGCTTGCGGCTGAGATTGGTGTGGATGCAAGGATCGCAAAGCGCGCAGGGTTATTACATGATATTGGGAAATCTGTCGACCATGAGATGGACGGCTCACATATTCAGATCGGGGTTGATATTTGTAAGAAATACAAAGAATCATCCGTTATTATCAACGCAGTAGAAGCACATCACGGTGATGTAGAACCACAGTCTTTGGTTGCATGTCTGGTACAGGCTGCCGATACGATCAGCGCAGCGCGGCCGGGTGCAAGGAGAGAGACATTAGAGACGTATTCGAACCGTCTCCAGCAGTTAGAGGATATTACAAACAGCTTTAAAGGTGTGGACAAATCTTTTGCTATTCAGGCAGGCAGGGAGATTCGTATTATGGTTGTGCCGGAGCAGGTAAGCGATGCGGATATGGTAATACTCGCAAGAGACATATCCAAGCAAATTGAGTCGCAGTTACAATATCCGGGACAGATTAAGGTGAATGTAATTCGCGAATCAAGAGTGATAGATTACGCGAAATAAGCATGTTTAAAAAAGAGGGAACAACAAGCGCCAAGGCCGTTGGAAAGAATGGTTTTGGCGCTTTTTTCAGCATCAGGCGAAATACGAAAGGCAGCAAGAAAGGAAGTATGAAGCTATGGAAAACAAAATCAAACGGATAGACAGAAAGCTGGAATTTAAAGGGGCAATCCTGGATTTTTATACAGACTATATGCAGATGCCGGATGGGAAGGTTGTAAAATGGGACTTTATCTCACACCGAAAGGGGGCTGCTGCAGTTGTGCCTGTAATGGATGACGGCAGGATTTTGATGGTGCACCAGTACCGCAATGCACTTGAGCGTATGACAGTAGAGATCCCGGCAGGAGCAAGGGACAACGTACAGGAGGATACAAAAGTCTGTGCGGCGAGGGAGCTCGAAGAAGAGACGGGCTACCGCAGTGACAATCTGGAATTTTTGCTCTCCCTAAAGCCGACAGTGGCATACGATAATGAATTTATAGATATTTATGTGGCAACGGATTTAAAGCCAGGCAGGCAGCATTTAGACCAGTATGAATTTATTGAGTTAGAGCCGATGGAGCTGGATGATTTATGTGAGCGGATCTATGCGGGCGAGATTCAGGATGGAAAAACGGTTGCCGCATTGATGGCATATAAAAATAAGCTGCTTGCTTCACAGTTGCGCAGCAATAAGGAAAAAAGCTGACCGGATTTTGGGACAGCACAGAAGACAGATACAGGCATAAGCAGCGCAGGCTGTACATACAATAGATTAATTGGAAAAAGAAAAAGAGACATGTAGTGAGAACAAGACATAGAACGATGAAAATACCGCGCCTTACGCTTCCGCGGATTTCATGGAGGGGATTTTTAGCAGGCTGTTTTTTATTGTTTTTCTTTGCAGGGATCCTGGCTGCAAATTGGGTCGGGCAGGAAAAACTGCTCCAGTATGGAATGCTGAATCCGTATTATGTTGGCCAGTTGGCATATATGGAGCTGGACAGCGGCGCTTATTTTCTGTTTTTGCTAAAGCGCAGGATGAAAGTTTTCGGCATGACGGCATTGTTTGCATATACGAGGTTTGGTATTTTTGTACTGCCTGGCGTGATGGGCTGGTATGCATTTTCGCTTGGCTACCTGTTTGTCAATGCGCTTGTCTGTATGAAATTTCAGGGAATGCTGCTGGTGCTGCTGTCAGTCTTTCCGCAGATCCTCTTTTATGCAGCGGCATATTTTGGGATAGGCAGGATTTTATTTGGGAAAAAGACAGAGGTTGCCTTGCCTATGGGGATTCAAAAGCTGTGGAAAAACCCAAAGCTGTTTTTGCTGCTGTCCGCTTTGCTTTGCATGGCTGCGGGGATTTGGATGGAAGCTTATGTGAACCCGCTTTTCTTAATCCGCTACATTCGCAGGATGTGAAAGCAGCCATTTTAGAATTGCCGCAGGCCAGGTTTTTTCATGCACTACAGCCGATAAAGGAGCGACATGCCATGGAATTCATACAGGATAAAATAGCAGAATATACAGCAGCTTTGAAAGAGCAGAAGACAGCGCCTAATACGGTTGCAGCTTATGAACGCGACTTGTATCAGATGGCGGAGTATTTCATGCCTGATTATAGCGGAGCCTACAGGCAGATTACGCAGGGACAGCTGCAGTCGTATATTTACCAGTTGGAAGCAGACGGAAAGCGGCCGGCTACGATTGCCAGGGCGGTTGCTTCGATCAAAGCTTTTTTCCGGTATTTGGAGCAGAGCGGGGAGATTGCAGGCAGCCCCGCGCAAAGGCTGAAAGCGCCAAGGGTTGAAAAAGGGGTTCCTTACATTATGACGCCGCAAGAAGCAGTGCGTTTGCTGCGCCAGCCGCAGGGAGATACGGCAAAAGCAATCCGTGACCGTGCCATGTTGGAGCTGCTGTATGCCACCGGTATCCGGGTCAGTGAATTGGTTCGCCTTCAGACGGACGATGTCAATTTGGCAATGGAGTATCTGGTGTGCAGCCATGGCGCCAGGGAACGCGTGATTCCTTTCGGAAGGACAGCGAAACAGTCTCTGGAGCGATATCTGGAAAAAGCAAGGCCAGAGCTTGTCAAAGACGTATCCTGTATGATGCTTTTTACAAACCTGTCCGGGCAGCAGATGAGCCGCCAGGGATTTTGGAAGCTGCTGAAACAATATGCAAAAGCGGCAGGGATACAAGAAGAGATCACGCCGCATACGCTGCGGCATTCTTTTGCGGCACATCTTGTCAATAACGGGGCGGACCTTAACGCGGTTTCCAGGATGATGGGCTTTGCAGGCATCTCAGCGGCCCAGGTTTATGCAGACATGCATCAGGTGTCCGTCCGGGAGGCTTATACAAAGGCACATCCAATGGAACGGGATGAGCCGTAGAAATGCCCTTCTCTCCTTATAGGGGAAGGGTTTCTTTTTGCCCGCACACGGAAAAGAAGCCGGGTTCGCTATGCTCCGGCTTTCGGGTAAACTCTGATTTTTCTATTTGTGCAGCTTCACAGTAAACTGGAAATTATAGATATCTTACATATACTCTTGAATCTTCTCCATGTATATCTTTCATTATTTCAAAAAACTCATACCCATATTTCTCATATAGCCCATTATGATTTGTTGAAATATAAATACGATTCATTCCATTTGTTTTTGCCAATGCTTCAGCATAACTTAACAACTTTCCAACATAACGATGTCCTCGATAAGGCGGAAAGGTATATACCCACCCAATCCATGGTGTTAATTCTGTTGGTTGAATATCGTCTTTATCGGCAAAGGTGCAAAAAGAAATCAAATTTTCTCCGTCTACCAACATAAGCACCTTTGTATTTTCTCCAACATATTCCTTTAACTTTTGGCTTTTTAATAGTTCATATAAAAATTGGCCTGCACCCCAATCGCTTTCTTTTATCTTTGAAAGCCAATATTCTTTGTGATCTGTACTGAAATATTCGATTATGTCCATTGCGTACCATCCTCCAAATTCCTATTATGATTCGATGATGTTTATGATTAAAATTCCTGCCACACCTTGAACACACTGCATGATCTAATACAGCTATGAAAAGTCCTTGATTATTTTTGATTTCTTCTTCCGTGTTTAATAATCCAATCCTGCGCCTTGCTTTTT
>CAMWXD010000071.1 GCA_947178105.1 uncultured Eubacterium sp.
CTGCATCCGATGCCCTAACAAGCCTGCTCCTGCTGATTCGGATGCTGAAAAGAACGTTCTATCGAAAACATAACATTTTCTAGTAAAATGTTATGCATTACAGAATGCGTTGGAAGGCTGCAAAACCGCATAAACGAAGGGAATGGATAGATTTTGCTGCAATAGCCGCAGGCAACTGAACTGCCCTTGTATGAAATAAATGGGATTCCTTTGATTTTGTTCAAATCAGAAAAAACAGATACTTTTTTGTGGATTTTAGCTGTATTTTGATACAATTACAATAAAAAAACTGGCAATAACAGCCAATTTTTTCTATAGTATTGCAAAAAATAAAATTTTGTTATAAAATACTTATACACAACATTTTACTAGAAAATGTTGTGTATAAGTATTATTTCTTTCACCTGGCGCATCTATTTCTGGCAATACAAATCGCCGAGGCGCCGATACCAGGATCAGTCCAGAGCGTCCCGCAGGGGAAACAGGCACAACTGCTCATACTCACACTTCTTTTCAAACGTCTGTAAATATGTAAAAATCTGTTCCTGCTGATGTATGATCCCGCTTTGTTCACAAAACTCTTCAAACAACCTCATCAGCCTGCTGTTTTTAGGGCTGCTTAATACATACTGCATTCCATACGCCTTTTGATAGCGCTCTTTCATGCCTGGAAACAGCCTGTCTAACTGCGCATAAAAATATTCCCGGCTCCCTTCCCGCAGCGTCATCCCCATTCCAAAGCAGATGATCCCATAAACCCCTGCTTCCTTGCAGTAATTGAGGATCCCCCTGATATTTTCTTCTGTATCGTTGATAAACGGCAGAATCGGGCTTAACCATACCACAGTGGGAATCCCCTCTTTTTGGAACTGCTTTAATACCTCGAACCGCCTTTTCGTCGTACAGACATTTGGTTCCAGCTTTCGGCACAAATTTTCGTCATACGTCGTCAGCGTCATCTGCACGACGCATTTGGTTTTTTCATGGATGGCTTTCAGCAAGCCCAGATCCCGCAGCACGCGGTCAGACTTTGTTTGCAGGGTAAATCCAAAGCCGTACTGCAAAGCCAGTTCCAGCGCGTTCCTGACAATCCCGATTTCACTTTCAGCTGGAAGATAAGGGTCTGTCATAGAGCCTGTCGCCAACATGCACTTTTTACGCTTTCTTCTAAGCGCTTCTTCTAAAAGCCCGATGGCATTCGCTTTGACCTCAATATCCTCAAAGCTATGTTCCATATGGTAACACCTGCTTCTGGAATCACAGTAAATACAGCCGTGCGTGCAGCCACGGTACAGGTTCATCCCATTTCCCGCTGATAAAATTCCCTTTACATTTACAAAATGCATACGAAATACCTCCTGTATGAATCTAGTGTACCATAGAACATCCATGCTGTTTAGTATATAAAGCATCTTCTGCCACAGATGTGAAATGTCTTATCAATATGGTTTCTGTGGATGTGGCTTCATATGCAAGGAAGCATTTTGAGAAATCCGTAAAGAAAACTCTCACGATTCCGGCATGGCTTAATAATGCCGCTTTGGAAATGTGAACTGTTCCATTGCGATATTTTCCAGTCTGTGCCAGATAAAAAAGGCTCTTGAAATCTGATTGCGGATATGCTATATTAGACATAGAAAAAGGGAAAAGCCATAGAATCGGCTACCCCTCCGAATAGCAAATTACTTACCTCTACAATTTGCGTTGTAAAGGCAAGCCGTCAACTATTGGCAGTAGTTGGCGGCTCTTTCTTTTTTCCCTTGTAAATCTGATAAAACAAATTCGCAAGGGCAACAATGAGTATACCTATCTGAATCAGATCCTGATATGTAACGTACATTGTATCGCCCTCCTTTCTTTCGTACCCATAGGGCAATTTCGTATAAGCCTATTTTTGTGCATTTCCTATCCTGACTCATGAAAAGTAACCGTATAACAAATAAAGGTAAACCAATACCAATAGCCCACAAAACCAGCAAACAATTACAAAACTGTCATCTTTGAGAAAGATTTCAGAAAGAATCATCCGCTATAATCTGAAAAAAAGAAAGGAGCCGATATGAACAAATTCAAAGCCAGACATTTAAAAATCCCATAGCACCATCAGGGCAGGTTCCCAACCCACTCCTGCTCTGCAAGCAAGAAATACGAGACAAAATAAAAAACATAAAACAAAATGCAAAACGAGAAAAGGAGAATGCATATGTTTGCCAAAAAAATATTGTCGGCTGCATTAACCGCAGCCATGCTGCTTTCTGGAGCACACGCAAAAATCCTGCCGCAGGCAACGGTTTACGCAAAGGACAGCGTCAGCTTTTATTCAGGCCTTGCCTGGTACGAAAATTTTGATATGAAAACGATAAAGATCAGCTCCGCAAAAGTACCCGCAGGATGCAGCGTTCCTGTTTATTCGAAAGACAGCTCAGCCAGCGGGACACTCACTTCTTCGGATACAAAAAAAGCAAAAATCACAACGATGCATCAAAATATGGGCTGGGTGGCAAAAGGGCTGAAAACCGGAAAAACAAGCCTGCGCTACAAAGAAGGCTCCAAAACCGGCAAACTGGATCTAGAAGTCCTGCCAGAGCTAAAGCTAAAAGCAGTGAAAAAATCTGTCAAGGTCAAAAACGGCAAACTTAGCCTGACTGTCAAGTATCAAAACAACACCGATACTGACATCGTGATCGAAGGCGTCGATATCGGCTCTGCACAAATCCTGTTTGAAGGTGAAAAGGAGCCTTCAAAGGATGACGTCATTCCTTGCCGCTGGATTGCAAAAAAAGTAACCTTGCCTGCCGGAGCTACAAAAAGCATCACCGTCACAGAACAGACGAAACAGACAGGCAAAATAAAAGAGTATCGTTATCCAGCACTCTACCTGAAATACTATAATAGCTATTTCAGCTTGATTACCAGCGGTACCGCCGCAAAAGGCCTGATCGATTACTACAATACAACCTCGCTTTCGGAATACCTGAAATAACAAAGGGGCTGTCACACTATCTTTGATACTCAATCCTTAGTGTGACAGCCTCTTTTTTCTTTTTTATATTTTTATATGCTATATTTTAATCTTCCATGCGCATCCGCTCAATTACGCTTCCTTTCTGCGTCCTTTTGTAAATGATGACCGGCGCTGCCATGCTAAGAATTGCTGCAGCTGCGTATAAAGCAAGGCTGCTTTTCCATGGGACTGCATAGGAGACGCCGGACGACAATCCCCGGAATACAAAACTGCTGAACGGCAGCCCAATCGCAAGAGACGCTGCCGCTGAGAACAGTCCATATCCGATCCCTTCGATACAAAGCACCATATGGGCCTGCTTTCCCGTCATGCCAATGCTTTCCAGCGTGGCAAACTCTTTTGCGCGGTTTTGGATGCCTGCCGCAGTCATATTGATATAATTAAACAGCGCCAGCACTGCGACGATGCCTGCGATGCTGTACCCAAGCGCCTTCATCTTCCGCTCCGCCCCAAGCATCGACGTGTAGCGGTCTAATTTGGAGCTGGATGTCACTTTCTTTTCATCTGCAAAAACTGCCTTGGCTGCTTCTTCTGCCTGCTCGTCGTAGGCTGTTTCATAGTCCGCCTCGACCAGCTCGATGTACATGCTGTCCAGGAGTGTTTTTGCATATGCTTCGCTGACTATGATTGCCGGCGTATACCCTCCGGCGAAATAATACGGCGAATTCCCGATCGTACCGACCGCCGCTATCTGGATGCTGTATTCGGTTTCCGGCGACGCTCCCTGCGGCAGCCGGAAACGGACTGTTTTTCCGGCGATGCCGAAATCCCCCGGAACAAACGGCTGCTCTACTGTGACCGCTATCTCGCCCCGCTCAAAAGCTTCCTGGTCAAGGGTATTTCCAATGCTTTCATTAAACAGCAAAAACCCTTCCTCATCGATCGCAACGAACCGCGTCCCAAAAAAGTGTTCTGTCCATTCACCTGTATCATCCACTTTATAGTTTCCGATATCTTCCTCATAATTGCCTGGGCTGTATACAGAGTCGTACAGTGCACGGTAATATTCTCCAAACACATCCTCCTGGTACGGAATGGCGGCGGGAGCGGAGGATACCCTGCGGATTGCCTTAACGCCGTCTGCCGCAGCCAGCTCCTTTAGCTTTTCTTCGGTAAAAATCTGTTTTTCCTTTCGCAGCATCGTCTGATTGACAAACTGGATATCATAGCCGCCCGCTTCGTTTAAAATATGCTTTGCATCATTCGCATAGATCACGACGTTTGCCGTAAAGAAAACGGCTAACGCAACCGCAGAGGATAAAAGAATCACGGCTGTCTGCTTCTTATCCCGAAACAGGTTCCAAAACGCCATGCCAAAAATGCCGGCAGCTTCCCGCCTGTGCGGCTTTCTTTTGGACAAGGCAGGCTGGTAGCGCATTGCTTCGATCGGAGGGCAGCTTCCTGCAATGTCCGCAGGCTTTCTGCAGCTTATCACATTTACAAGCAGCGCAAACCCGCCCGCAGCCAAAAACGCCGTCGGTGATACCGGGACAGCGAACGCTTCCTCATACACGCCGCCAAGCTCGAACAGTATTTTCGGCACGATCTGTTTGGATACTGCTACGGCGCAAAACAGCCCCGCCGCAATCCCAGGTATTGCAGAAAACACCGCCTGCCTATATATCATCCCCTTTAACTGGACGCTGGTCATACCGATGGTTTTTAACTGCCCGTAATAACGGATATTTCTCGCTATGGAAAGATACATCGTATGATAAATAAAAAGATACGCACTTGCAGCCACCATAAAAAGCATCGCCGCCAATGCAGCGATCACCCTGCAAAACCGACTGGCTGCATCATGGTCTGCTTCGATGCTCTGCGTACCGGATATTTCCAGTTCTTTGTTCATCGCCGCAATATCCTTTGGAAAATACAGCGGATTGACAAGCGAGATCGTAAGCGCGCCAAGCTCAAAATCTGTCTGTTTTACACCGGTAGTGTCAAAAAATGCACGGGACACATATCCTTTTTCTGTTCCGGTATAATCGGTAAACCAGCCGCTTAATCGAAAATCCCTGACCTGTGTCCCCGGATTTTCGGCAGCCATCGTATGATAGGTAAACGGCAGCTTCATGCCGATGCTTGGATGCTCTACGCGCATCGCACGAAGCATTGCCGTACTTAGCATCAGCTCATCCTCCTGTGCAGGATAGCTTCCCTCATATGCCTCCAGTGCTGGGACAACCTGCTTCTCCCAGCATACTTCATCCAGCCAGTAAAAATCTGCCCCGTCAATCGCAATGTCCTGGTATTGCTCTACCTCCATGCAGGCAACCTTTAGCCCGGCATACTTCACCTTGTCCATTGCACGCACTGCCGCCACCTGGCTTTCCCGCGGCTCGCCAAGCGAGATCTCATAGTCGATCCCCTGCATCCGAAGCTGGCGCTCAGACAGTGTTTGCCAATAGCTTGCGCCGACTGCCGTCATCACAGCAATCAAAAAAGTTGCCATCGCAATGGCAACGACCGCCATCAGGTTGCGTTTTTTCTCGGCACAGTAAGTCATCCAGGCAATCTCACGCACAACCTGCTTATTTTTAACGTTCATAGTGCCATGCCCTCCATAGTTTCTTTCCGAATCGGGGAAAGCTGCGTCGAAACAAGCTTTCCGTCCTCAATTCGAATAATCCTGCCTGCCATCTGCGCGACTTCTTCATTATGCGTAATCATAACGACTGTCTGTGACAGCCGTTCGCTGCTTGTACGGATCAGCCCGGCCACATCCTGCCCGGTACGGCTGTCAAGGCTTCCAGTCGGCTCGTCGGCAAGAATCATCGCAGGCTTTGCCGCAAGCGCCCTTGCCAGTGCAACCCTCTGCTGCTGTCCGCCGGATAACTCGCCCGGCATTGCATATTTCTTATCTGCGATGCCCAGCATCTCCAAAAGCTCCTCCACAAACCTGCGGTCTGGGCGGATGCCGTCTAACCGGATGGGAAGCACAATATTTTCCCACACATTCATCAGCGGCAGCAGGTTATAATTTTGGAACACAAACCCGATATTCCTGCGCCGGAAGATCGCAAGCTCATCCTTTGACATACGGGAAATATCCTTGCCGCCTACAATGACCTTGCCGGATGTAGGCGTATCCAGCCCGCCAAGCATATGCAAAAGCGTCGACTTGCCACTCCCGGACGTCCCGACAACGGCGGTAAATTCACCGCTTTTGACAGAAAGCGTGACACCGTCTAACGCCTTTACCTGCGTCTGACCGGTTCCATAATACTTTTTCAGATTTTCTGTTTCTAATAGATTCATATGTACACCTCCTGCGTATATCGTAACAAACCCATCTTACTCAAATCTTTCTGAAACATGACACTTTCGACACAATCGCCTGTAAAACACACAAAAAAAGCTGCCAAGTATCTGTGACTTAACAGCTCAGGGACAGTTTCTACCGTTCCTAACATTCTCCATACACCCTTGACAAATACAACTGCACAGCCGTCCCGTTTCCATAATCCGAACGTATCCTCGCATAACCGCCCTGCCTGCGCAGCACTTCCCTGACAAGGTACAGCCCGATGCCAAATCCTGCTGTCTCCTTTACCTCCTCCGACCGGTAAAAGCGTTCAAACACCAATCCCTGTTCTTCCTCCCGGATCCCAATGCCTTGGTCTTTGACCTGGATACACACAAAGGATTCATATACAAGCGCAGATACCTGGATGACAGATCGCTCAGGCGAATATTTCACTGCATTCTCCAGTACATTTGCAGCAGCCTCTACCGTCCATTTAGGGTCGGCATAACAAACCACCCCTTCTGCTGCCTGCAAATCCGCCTCAATCACGATCTGCTTTTTCAGCGCCAAAAGCTCCGCCGACTGACATGCTGTGCGGATCATTTCTGCCGGATCTGCCTGTTTCGGGCAAATAGAAATCATTTCCTGCTCCGCATACGATGACCTGACCAGCTCCTTCATAAAAAAATCCAGCTTGTCAGACTGCTTTTCAAGCTTCATTACCAGATGCAGCGCACTGCTGTCCAGCGGCTGCTCTTTTAAAAGCCCTGTATAAAGCATCATATTCGTAAGCGGCGTCCTGACCTGGTGAGAAATATCCGAGATCAGCGCTTTGATTGTATCCCGTTCCTTTTCAGCGCTTTGCCGGTGCGTATGTGCAATCTGCACAAGCCTATTTAACCGTGCAGTGACTGCCGCGTCCATCGATTCGTCATACACATTTTCCGAAATGCTTCCCTGCAATGCGCAGTCAAGGATTTGCAGCAGGTTTTGGTACGTTTTTTCAGCCTTTGCTTCGTAATACCGCTTTACAGCGATGCCGAACATCATGCAGGCTGCAAAGGGGATCAACACATATAAGATGTATGGATGCATAAAATCTCCTGTTTCTGTTTGCGTATGATCTCTCTATCATCTTTAGCCAAAATATTTTATATAACCAAAATGCTTATACAATTCATCTAAATAATCCTGGCTGATATCATTCCTCAAACATCCCAAAAACAAATATTCTCCATTGTCAATACTTTTCCCGCAATGAAAATCAAAGTCTTGAAGAATATCCATACCTATTAATATATTGCTCGTTCTATCATAATTAACAGCTATATCATGTACCAGTGCATAACCATTCAAAACAAGCGGAATATCTTTATGCATAAATTTTAAAGACGTACATTCCAACAACTTATTATTTTTTAGAAGCTCTTTATCTTTTTGCCTTGTCATCTCAGTATCACTTACCCCATAGCTCCTTTGATACTTCAAATGAGAGTCAATTGCAGCCTGTTTATACTGCAAAGCTGTATTGTGTGAAACATTATAAAGAACCCTGAAAGGAATTGTAGAAAAAGCACAGCCTGTATCCAATTTAAAACGATTGTGAATCACCTTTCCATGCAGGCATATTTCTGATTTCACATAAAAACAGTGGTTCTCCAAAGTAGAAATCAGATAATTGCTACTCATCATACGTAACTTCTCCTTCTACCTCATCAATCTCATTATAAATAGCGCATATATGATCATTTTCCTGCGCTATCCTGTCAGCTTCTTCATTCAAATCTGTGCCAATATATGCAATTCTCCCAATAATATCTTCCCCCTTGATTCTAGAATCTACTAATGTAATATATACATTGTAAATACTTCTCAGGCTTGCTTCTGATACAATATCCCCAATCTTTAGTTCTTCTAATTTTAGTTTTGCCGTATCCATACAATCTCCCTTCACTCACACTACATCCCAGCCCACATATACCCTTTCCCATATACCGTCTTGATATAACAGGGCTTGGACGCAGTATCTTCCAGCTTATCCCGCAGCCTGCGAATCCCGACAGAGAGCGCATTGTCCTCTACATACTCTGTCCCTTCCGGCCATACCCATTCCAGCAGGCGTTCCCTTGTCAGAACCTGGCCTGCATTTTTGACAAGGATATACAAGATCCTCTGCTCCGTCTTGCTCAGCTCTACTGCTGCGCCGTTTTTATAAAACTTCATCGTGTCAAAGCAAAACTGAAAGACGCCGTCCTCATATTCCGCCTTTTCATCCGCCTGGTTCCTGCGCAGCAGCGCCCGTATCCTGGCGCGCAGCACCATCAGGCTGAACGGCTTTGTGATATAATCGTCTGCTCCGCATTCTAAGCCTGCTACAATGTCCATTTCCATATCTTTCGCCGTCAGCAGCGCAATCGGGATCCTGCTTGTACGGCGTATTTCCCTGCACAGCGAAAGCCCGCTGCCGTCCGGCAGGTTGATATCCAATATCAGCAGGTCAAACCGGTGACGGGAAAACAGCTCTTTTGCGCCGGCAACCGTCCGGCAAAGATAAAACGTAAATTCACTGCTGTTTAGCGACAGGCTGATGCCTTCCGCCAGATCCTCGTCGTCCTCTACAATCATAATCGTCTGCTTCTGTTCATATGCCATCACGCGGCTCCATTTCCGCTGCATCTTACAGCTTTTCCTGTTTCCTCCGTTTTGTCCAGCCCTTGCTGCCTGTTCCTGTTTCCTCTGCTTCTTCCATCTCGTCCATCTTTTGCAGCTCTTTCCGGCTGCGCCTTGCCGGAAGCCTCCAGACGCCCGGCGCAAACAAGGCAAGTACCGGGAACAGCTCCAGGCGCCCGATCAGCATATCACACATAAGCACAAACTTGGAAAACACGCTGAATCTGCCGAAATTCCCGGTCGGCCCTACAACGCCAAGCCCTGGCCCGATATTGTTCATCGTAGCAAGCACCGCCGTAAAGTTTGTCGTCATGTCAAAGTCGTCAATGCTGACCAGCAGCACTGACCCAAGCACAATCAATACGTACACAGTCATATAGCACAGCGCAGTTTTTACGACATTGTCAGGCACCCGCCTGCCGTTAATCTGCACCTGCTGTACGCTTCTTGGATGCATCATGGTCAGCAGCTCGTTTCTTGCCGCGCGGACGACAATCATCAGCCTGGACACTTTAAAACCGCCTCCGGTGCTTCCCGCGCAGGCGCCCATAAACATCAAAAGCACCAGGATTGTTTTGGAAAATTCCGGCCACAGGTTAAAATCAGCCGTTGCAAAGCCTGTACTGCTGACCAGCGTCGCCACCTGGAACAACGACGTATGAAACGCTTCGGCAATACCGGAAAACCCATGGCGGATATCCACTGCAATCACTGCCGCTGATGCAAATACAATCCCTAAAAACCATTTTACTTCCGCATTTTGCAAAAGCGCCTCTTTTGGCCTGCGGATCAAAAGCAGGTAATACGTATTAAAATTCAGTGCGCATAAGAGCATAAAAATAATAATAATCACCTGCACCGCCCAGTTATAAGAAGCAATGCTGGAATTTAACAGTGCAAAGCCGCCTGTCCCGACTGTGGAAAAGGACAGCGTCAGCGCCTCATACAGCGTCAGCCCGGCAAGCATCAGCAAGACAACCTGAACTACTGTAATGACAAGGTAGATCTTATATAAAATAAGCGCGGTCTGGCGTACCTTCGGCACCAGCTTGCCGACAGAAGGCCCGGGGCTTTCCGCACGCATCAGGTGCATATTTGAGCTGCCTGAAAGCGGCAGGATTGCCATAATAAATACGAGCACGCCCATACCGCCGCTCCAGTGCGTAAAACAGCGCCAGAATGCTGTCGCACGCGATAACTCTTCCACCGATGACAGCACACTTGCGCCTGTTGTTGTAAATCCTGATATCGTATCAAACAGCGCATCGACATAGGACGTATATTCGCCTGTCAAATACATCGGCGCCGCGCCTGCCATACTTAAAATAATCCAGCTAAACGTCACGGCAAGAAAGCCTTCCCTGGAATAAAACACTTTGCTCTTCGGATGGCGCAGGCGCAGCAAGGCTCCGGCAAAAAAACAGGCCAGCGCCGCGCCAATATAGTAAAAGCCTGCCTTTTCCGCATAAAATACTGCAACTGCTGTCGGAGCAAGCAAAAATACGCCCTCAAAGCACAAAACCGTCCCCAAAATATAATGAATGACTGAAAAATTCATAGCCGCCTCCTATGCTGCCTCTGTTTCCTGCTGCAATCCACACCAAACATCCTGCGCAGACATGGCACTGGCTTGCAGACTGCACCAGCACATTTTATTTCACCGCATCCCGGATATCATGCAGCCCGGCCTGCGTTGTAATGAGGATCACCGTATCCCCGACCCGGATCACGGACTGGCCTTTGGCAATGGTCGTCCTGCCCTTATGCGTAATACAGCCGATAATCATATTTTTTTTCAGATTCAGCTCCGCCAGCGGAATCCCGACGACCGGAGACTGCTCCTTGATCACAAATTCCAGCGCCTCCACCCGGTTGTCATTTAGACGGTACATCGTCTCAATATTGCTGCCGAGGGAATTTTTCATCGCCCGGACATACTGGATAATACTGACTGCTGTAATATATTTTGGATAAATAATGCTGCCCAAGTCCAGCTTTGCAATAATATCGTCAAATGACACACGATGCACTCTCGTAATCAGCTTTGCTTTGGACATGCTTTTTGCAAACAGGGTCAGCATAATATTTTCTTCATCGAAATTGGTATTTGCCACAAAGGTCTCAGTCTCCAGCAGCCCTTCCTCCAGCAGCACATCCTTTTCTGTCGCATCCCCGCAAATAATCATCGCCTTTGGCAGCATTTCGTTTAAAAACTCGCACCGGCCGCTGTCGCGCTCAATAATCTTGACCTTCATCCCCATCTGGAGAAGCTGCTTTGCCAGATAAATCGACGTCCTGCCGCCTCCGATAATCATAGCATCCCTGGCTGCCGCCGTCGGCTTGCCCAGTTTTTTAAAAAATTCGATCATCTTAATCTGTGTGCTTACGATGGTGATGTCGTCTTTCGCCTGCAACTGGAAATTGCCGTCCGGAATGATGACCTGGTCACCGCGTTCCACGACCGGGATCAGCACATCGCACCGCAGCTTTCCGGGCAGCTCCTTGAGCTTCATATCACAAAGCGGGCTGTTTTCCTCGATCCGGTAGACAACCAGCTCCACGCGGCTTTTCGCAAACGTGTCGACCTTCTGGGCAAATGGGAACTTAAGCGTACGCGCCATTTCCCTTGCTGCCGCAAGCTGCGGGTTGATAATCATGGAAAGCCCCAGCTCTTCTTTAATGTAAGCAATCTCTTCGCTGTATACAGGATTGCTGACACGCGCAATCGTATTGCAGCCGCCCGATTTTTTGGCGATCAGGCAGCACAACAAATTCAGCTCGTCCGAGCCTGTCACCGCTACGATCAGATCCGCCTCCTCCACGCCAGCCTCCGACTGTACCTGGAAGCTGGCGCCGTTTCCGACGATCCCAAGCGCGTCACAGGATACGGATACGCTTTCGACCAGCTTTTGCCTTGTATCGATCACAGTAATGTCATGCCCTTCCGAGCTTAACTGCTCTGCAAGCGCGGCGCCTACATTGCCGCAGCCTACAATCAATATTTTCATATCTGCTCCCATCTGCATCATTTATACTGCAAAGCCGTATGGCTTTCCCGCCGTATAAACCTGCTTATATTAACCCAAAATACTCTAATGCATGGTAAATGCCATCTTCGTGCATCGAATCTGTCACATAGGATGCCTTTTGCTTTGCCAGTTCTGTCCCATTGCCCATCGCGATGCTGTGCCCTGCGACTGCAAACATTGGCAGGTCGTTGGCGCTGTCGCCGAACGCATACGTATCTTCGATCGGAATGCCCAGCCTTTCACAGACTGCCAGGATCCCTGTCCCCTTCGAACAGCCTTTTGGCACAAGCTCCATCACCGGGACATCATGGATCAAAAGCTCAAAATCTTTTAAAAGCCGCTCTTTTAACAGCTCCATATCGGCATTTTGCGTCGCACAGGAAAACTTGCTCACTTCCCATTCCTCTTCATTTCCTGTAATCGGCAAAAGCGACTCTCCCAGTTCTTTGCGAAGCCTTGCAATATATAGGTCGCCTTCAAAATCCGCAGGATCTACATACAGCTTAAAACGCCCCTCCATAATGACAGGCGCATGGTGTTCCTTTAAGAAATCAACGGTCGTTTTCACAAAGGCATTGTCCAGTTTTTTATAAAACACCACCTCATCATGAAACTCGATCATTGTCCCGCAGCCGCTTATAATCCCGTCAAATCCGATCTCCATCAGCGCCGGGCTGCGGACATACGCGCGGCTCCTTCCGGTACATAAAAATGCATAGTTTCCTTTTTCCTGCAATTTATGGATCCCTTCTACCGTGCTTTGGGGGATCACATTGTTATGGTCTAAAAGTGTCCCGTCGATATCAAAAAAAGCAGCCTTTTTCATCTCATCCACCTTTTCCACCGCTAAATGCGGGAAATCTCCAGCATCTTTTGCTTGAGCTGGTTTTCCATATCGGTCAGCTCCGCTTCCGCCGCCCTGCGCTTTTCCCTGCCTTCGCTCTGAATCTTCATCACCTCGTCAAGCGTCGTAATCAGCGTTTCATTTGTATGTTTCAAAGTCTCCAAGTCCACGATGCCGCGCTCGGACTCCTTTGCGCTTTCAATCGTAGCAAGCTTTAGCGCATCTGCGTTTTTCTTTAACAGCTCGTTTGTCATATCGGTTACTTCCCGCTGCGCCCTTGCCGCCTGCGCAGAATGCTCCACGCCGATGGCAATGACCATCTGGCTTTTCCAAAGCGGGATCGTGTTTACGATTGTAGACTGGATTTTTTCCGCCATCAACGTATCCGAATTCTGCACCATACGGATCTGCGGTGCAGTCTGGATCGATACCGTACGCGTCAGTTCCAGGTCGTACAGCTTTTTCTCAAACCGTTCACACATGTCCGCCAGATCCCTTGCTGCCTGCGCATCTTCCGGCAGGCCGCTTTTTTGCGCCTTCTGCTGCAAAGCCGGCAGCTCTGTCGTCCGTACCTGATGCAGTTTTTTCTTGCCGGCAAGAATATACATCGTAAGCTCTTTAAAATAGGTCAGGTTCATCTCATACATGCGGTCGAGCACATCGATGTCCTTCATCAACTGGATCTGGTGGTTTTCTAGCACCTTTACGATCTCGTTGACATTTGTCTCCACTTTATTGTATTTTACCTTCATCATCGACAATTTATTTTCGCCTTTTTTCAAAAAGCCGAAAAATCCTTTGGACTCTTCCTCTGCATCAAAGCTTCTTAGCTCCGACACAAGAGAGGCGATCATATTTCCGACTTCTCCCATATCCTTTGTCCGGACATTATTTAATGCCCGCTCAGAAAAATCCGCCAGCTTTTTCTGCGTCCCGACGCCGTAGTGCAATACCGCGCCCGAATTGCGCAGGTCGATCTGCTCGGCAAATGCGTCGACCTGCTGCCGTTCCTCCTGTGTGAGCATCGAATCATTTAAAATCTCCTTTTTTTCCGGTTCCGGCTTTGCTTCCGGCGCCGCCGGCGCTGCATCAAATACGAGTGTCGGCGCCGCTTTTTTAAAATCTTCAAACTGATCAGTCAATGTCTTTCTCCTCCTGTACTGTGCCCGTTTATGTATGTTATAGGTTAAAATCCTTCCCTCCGGTCAGGCCCTCCTGTGCCATCATCGTCTTCATTACAGAAATATCCGACGATATATCCCACGCTGTATCTTCAAACAAGCCGTCCAGCAGCTTTTCAAACGCGCTGTTAATCGTATCCAGCGTCTCCTCAATCTCACGCTTGGTAGCAGAGATATTTTCCCCTGCGATCTCCTGTCTGTCCAGGTCGATATATGCATTTAGCAGCTTGGTCGTCGTCGGCAGGTAGTAATCCATAAATTTGTGCAGGTCATCCGCGCTTTCCGGTACTTTTTCCACCTGCTCGAAGATCCGGCGCATAATCGATTCCAGCCGGGAAAGCTTATAGCTCATCTCCTCGCCCCGGATTTTCTCATTGCACTCATGCACCATACGGATATAAGCGTTGCCGTCCTGTAAAATCTTCCTCGTCTGCTCATTATAATTGCCGGAAGCATCGTTTTGGCGTCTCTTTTGCTCCTCCTGCTCCTGCCTTGCCTGTTCCGCCTGCCGTTTCCTTTCCTGCTCCTTTTGCCTTGCCTGTTCCTCACGGTCTTTGTTTTGCTGTTGTGCCTGCAAATACTGCTGGTAAACATCCTGCGTCAGCATAAACGTCGTCTGCTTTTGATCCAGGCGCCCCTGCGGAAACATATGCTTTTTCATCATTCTGCGCAGATCCCGCAGCACTTCATCTTTGCGCTGTCCAGTCTGGAAGGCAAGCTCTTCCACCGCAATATAGCCTCTTGTGCCAATCAGCCTTGCATAGCGGTAAAAACGGTTGACCAGGCTGATCTTGCGGCTGCCGCGCACAATATCCGTCACGCCGAGCACAGTCAAAACACCAAACACCACTGCCAGGATCACTGCTGTGGAGCTGCCCTGTACAAACGTAAGAATCGTCATTACAAGCGCCGTAATTCCAAACCCGCTCGTCGCCAAAATCCCCCATGCCATCTGAATCGGCCCTAAGATCCTGCCTGCCGGGCGCTTTGTAATGGAGGCAGGCATTGCCATAATCTCCGCCTGGGTAAGCGCGGCTTCCTTTTTGCCCGTCCATATCGGGCTTTTTTTATAAATAGAAGCATATTTGCTGTTGTCCCTGCGCTGGATACGCTCGTACTCCGCCTGCCCTTTCCTCGTATAAACTGTCTTTGCATACTGGTGCGTCGGGTTGCCGTAAGTCCCCTTCGACGCTTCCTCCCGCACCTGGTGCACGACACGGTTGACCGTGTTTGTCACATTCTCGCTCAGGCCGCTGTAGTCATTCCGGTTGACCGCATCTGCAACCGCATCCAGAATGTCGCCGCCTGCATTACATATATCCTTGATATCCATAAGATGCCACCTGCCCTTTTACCTGTTTCTGTTTGCTTTCTGATGCCTGTCTGCCATTATTATAAAAGAGACGGGAGAATTGTGCAACAGGTTTTTTAGAGAAACAAAGCCACAATCTTTCAAAGACTGTGGCTCAAATTATGGCAAATATAGGATACTCCGGCTTCTTCCTCACCTGCCAGC
Source organism: uncultured Eubacterium sp. (assembly GCA_947178105.1). Classification (GTDB taxonomy): domain Bacteria; phylum Bacillota; class Clostridia; order Lachnospirales; family Lachnospiraceae; genus Eubacterium_J. The sequence goes on from CAMWXD010000071.1 coordinate 15,516, forward strand.
TTTCTTCTTCCCCTGCTCCTTCGGCAAAGCAATCTTTTTATCCACAACAACCTGCTCTTCCAGGCAGGCAAAGATCTGCTCTACTTCGCCTCGTTCCATCCCAGGCGTCAGCAGGCTGACAACCGGAACGATCACAAGCCCCGCGATCATAGCGACTGCCCCTGCGTTGATCGGGGATGCGATATAAGACAAAAACAGGTTTGACACGGTAATGCCGATGCCGCACGCAAAGCTTGCCCAGACAGCAGCGCGCGTCACTCCTTTCCAGTACAGCCCGTACAGAAACGGCGCCAAAAATGCCCCGGCAAGCGCGCCCCAGGAAATCCCCATAAGCTGTGCGATAAACTGCGCGATGGATTTTGGCGGAAACAACGCCAGTACGACCGAGCAGATAATAAAAAAGACTAAAAGGATGCGCATACAAAGTAGCTGCTTTTTGTCGCTCATCTTCTTAATAATATTGTCTTTTAAAAAGTCCAGCGTCAGCGTAGAGCTGGAGGTCAGCACGAGCGAAGACAAGGTTGACATCGAAGCTGACAGCACTAATACAATCACGATGCCTACAAGCAAGTCCGGCAGCGTCGACAGCATGGAAGGAATGATGGCGTCAAAAATCACGCTGCCGTCCTCTTTGTGGATCGCCGCCGTATCGAACAATCTGCCGAACCCTCCCAGGAAATAGCAACCGCCGGATACAACGATTGCAAAAAAAGTCGATATGATTGTCCCGGACTGGATCGATTTTTCGTCTTTGATTGCGTAAAACTTATGTATCATCTGCGGCAGCCCCCAGGTGCCGAGTGAGGTCAGGATAATGACGCCAAGCAGGTTCAGCGGGTCAGGCCCGAAAAACGAAGTAAACGCCCCTTTTTGCCCCATCGTAACAGCGACATCGCTCTCAAACTCGGACAGGCTGCGTACCGCATTTAAAAATCCTCCCTGCCCGTTTAACACAGCGGCGATTACAGCAGCAATGCCGCCCAGCATAATCATGCCCTGGATAAAGTCATTGATCGCTGTCGCCATATAACCGCCCAAAATGACATAGACGCAGGTCAGCGCCGCCATCACAATGACACATACCTCATACGGGATATCAAACGCCATCCCAAACAGCCTGGAAAGCCCGTTATACACAGAAGCCGTATACGGGATCAAAAATATAAACGAAATCACCGACGCGGCAATCCGCAGCGCATTGCTTTGGTAGCGTTTTCCAAAATAATCCGGCATCGTTGCCGCCGCCAAATGGTTGCTCATAATGCGGGTGCGCCTGCCAAGGATCACCCAGGCAAGCAGCGAACCGATCAGCGCATTCCCAATCCCAATCCAAGTCGAGGCAAGCCCGTACTTATAGCCAAACTGTCCCGCATAGCCTACAAATACTACGGCGGAAAAATAAGACGTCCCATAGGCAAACGCAGTCAGCCACGGGCCGACGCTTCTGCCGCCGAGCACAAAGTCATTGACATTTGACGCATGTTTTCTGGAATACAATCCGACTCCGATCATCATTACAAAAAACACAATCAAAAAAACTAATTTTACAAACATTTTCATTCTCCTCATCTAATGCTACACGGCAATCAGCTTTTGCGCATTCTGCCCAAGGATCTGATCCCGCTCTTTTTCATCGGTGACAAGCCTTCGAATATGCGCCAGCGACTCCGCCTGTCCGCTCCATGGGCTGTCTGTGGCAAACAGAATCTGATTTGCGCCATGCTTTTTGAGTATGTTCAAAAAAATCTCATCTCCGATGATACCGGCTGTGTATGCAGTATCCAGGTATACCTCCCTGCCTGCTACCGACCGCTCCACTTCCTCCCACGAACGGAAGCCGCCAAAATGTGCAAGCACCAGCTTTTGCGGCGCCACCTCATCCAGCACCCTGCAAATCCGCCCGACCGTACACCGCACATGGTCTGGAAATCCGATGTCAATTCCGGCATGGACGACAGTAACCAGGCCCAGAGCAGACGCTTCATCCAGGATACGCATATATTTTAAATCGTCAAAATACGTCCCCTGGTAATCGGGATGCAGCTTGATTCCCTGCAGCCCCAGCCCTTTGATCTTACGCAGTTCCTTTTTATAGTCCGGCGAATCTGGATGGATGCCGCCAAAAGACAAAATCCGCACGCTTTTGCCCTCATATTTTTCATTTAACGATGCAGCAAAACGGTTAACCGTAGAAAACTGCTCCGGCGCAGTTACGACCGGAAGGACGACAGACACATCCACGCCCGCAGACTCCATAGACCGGAGCAGGCTTTCTTCCCTTCCGTCCGCACACGCCTTTACATTTGCAATTTGTTCCAGCTTTGCAATCGTCTTAACCGCTATTTTTTCCGGAAAAATATGTGTATGGAAATCAATAATCATAACACTTTGCTCCTGCTTTTTTGGTAGAATCAACTGCTGCCCATCCACTATTATCGGAAAATCCGCGTAAGATCTTCCTGGCTGTACAGCTCTACATCCCTGCTCTTTAACAGCTTTGCAGCCTCATCCCCGTTGGAAATCTTACAGATGATCGAAGCATCGTCCTCCTTATTCGACAGCGCATACACATATTCCACATTCAGCCCCGCCTCACACACATGGCTTAAGATTTCCTGTAAGCTCCCGACATGGTGCGAGAGCTTGACCGCAAGCACATCCGACAGCATCGTTGCGAATCCATGCTCCTTTAACGCCTCCTGCCCTGCCTGCGGATCGTTCGTAATCATCCGCAGCAGCCCATACTCGCTCGTATCCGCAAGGCTTAAGGAAATCACACTGATCTGCTTTTGCTTTAGCACATCCAGCACTTCTCCAAGCCTGCCTTTTTTATTTTCGATAAAAACCGATAACTGCTTAATAAACATAGTCCCCTCAAAGCCTCCTTTTTCTCACGATTCATAGCTGGCAAGAAATGCTTTCTGGTTGATCTGCACGGTCTTTGGCGGCACCGTCTTTTCAATCACGTTTAACCACGCTTCTTTGGAAAAATCCATATGTTTTGCCGCCATCCCAAGCACAATGATATTGAACACCTTGGCATTTCCGAGTTTTTTCGCTTCTTCCATCGCGTTGATTTTATAAACGGTATGCTCCTTTTCCAGATCTTCTATGATATGCTGCGGATACTGCGCCGCGCCTGTCACAACGGTAATCGGCTCGATCCGCTGGTCATTGATAATTAACACGCCGTCTTTTTTCAGAAAATGCGCATACCTGAGCGCTTCTAACTTTTCAAACGCAATCAGCACATCCGCCTGCCCCTGCTCCACAATCGGCTCCGCCACCTTTTCCCCATAGCGCACAAACGTAACTACACTGCCGCCTCTTTGCGCCATGCCGTGTACTTCCGACAATTTTACATCATATCCGGCATCTAACGTAATGCCGCCCAAAATGCGGCTGGTGAGCAGTGTCCCCTGCCCGCCGACGCCTACAATCATAATATTTTTCGTCATGCTTTCCTCCCTGTTCTAATAAAATCTATCAGCTTTTCCACATCATCGAAGTCGTCGTAATCACCATGAAACCCTTCCCGATGGTAAATAACGCCGTTCTGTTCATTTTTTTCAAGGCAGTCTAAAAGCTGTTCCTCCCCATATCTTTTGCAGAATATCGTAAAAGTATATGCCTTGATTCCATCTAATAAGCCTTTTCTGCAGTCTTCCCCGCACTCATAGCAATGGCTGATCTGTTTCTCAAGAGAACATTTGCGGTTTTCACACCATTCCTTGTCTGGACATTCTCCTGCGTTACAACCAGAACACTGGCCATTTTCAGAACAGAGACAGCAGGCAAGGCCGCATTTTGCAATTCTTAATTCCCGTTTCATAAACATTGTACCCTTTTTTATGCTTCTTTTATACTTCTTTTATGCTTCTTTTATGCTTCTTTTATGCTTCTATACGTTCGATCGCTCCAAATTTGCACAACTGTTCGCACAGCCCGCAGCCGTTGCACATCGTCTCATCAATCGCAATCGTCCCGTCCGCTTTTTTCGTCAGTGCCGGACAGCCTGGCTTTAAGCACATGCCGCATTTTTTGCATTTATCTTCCACCGGCGCGCACTTATATGGAAATACATTGCCTTTTAGCAGCACGCACGGCGCCTTTGTAATAATAACAGAAACCGCATCCCTTGCCGTTTCTTCCTTTACTACCCGCTCCAATTCCTTTGTATCAAATGCATCGACTTCTATCACATGTGCAATCCCCATCGATTTGCACAGATGATACATACTGATTGCAGGCACCGTTTCGCCTTTCAGCGTCTTTCCGGTTGCCGCATGGTCTTGGTGCCCGGTCATTCCGGTTGTGGAATTGTCCAGAATGATCACCGTCCCGGTGCCTTGGTTGTAAACCATATTCATCAAAGAGTTGACGCCTGTATGCATAAAGGTAGAATCGCCAATCACAGCAACCCAGTTCTTTATGTAATCTTTGCCCTTTGCCTTTTCCATACCGTGCAGCGTAGAAATGCTCGCTCCCATGCAGATGGTCGTATCAATCACGCTCAGCGGCGGCACTGCTCCAAGCGTATAGCAGCCGATATCTCCCGCCGCATGGATGCCCAGTCGGTTTAATACGGAAAAAACACTTCTGTGCGGACAGCCCGGACATAAAATCGGCGGCCTTGCCGGAACCTTTGCAGGCGCCTTGACTTCCACTTTTTCATTTAAAATCTTTTCCCGGATCATATTTGCGGAATACTCGCCCTGTACGGTAAACAGCTCTTTTCCAATCGCTTTTATGCCCCACGCTTTTACCTGCTCTTCGATCACAGGCTCCAGCTCTTCAAATATGTACAGCGTATCCACCTTAGAAGCAAATTCCTCGATCAGCTTTCTTGGAAGCGGATGCACCATGCCAAGCTTTAGCACCGAAGCGTTTGGACAGGCTTCCTTCACATACTGGTACGGGATGCCGCTTGTAATAAATCCGATCGAAGTGTCGTTATATTCCGCGCGGTTGACCGCAAATGTGCAGCCGTCCTTCGCCATCGCTTTTAATCTCTGTTCCACATACACATGGCGTCCGATCGCATTTGCCGGCATCATTACAAATTTCGCAGGATTTCGTTCATATCCCTTGTCCTCTGGCACACATCTGTCTTCTAACGTCACCGTCCCCTGCGAATGCGCCAGGCGTGTTGTTGTACGCACGATCACAGGCGTATCGTATGTTTCACTCAGTTCATAGGCAAACTTCACAAAGTCCTTTGCTTCCTGGCTGTCTGAAGGCTCCAATACAGGCACCATCGCAGCCCTTGCCACACAGCGTGTATCCTGCTCATTCTGGGAGCTGTAAAGCCCCGGGTCATCCGCAGCAACTAATACAAGCCCGCCGTTTACCCCGCTGTAGGAAACCGTATACAACGGGTCGCTCGCCACATTGACGCCCACATGCTTCATCGACGCCATCGCCCGCACACCGCTGATCGAAGCGCCGATTGCGACCTCTGTAGCCACCTTTTCATTTGGCGCCCATTCTGCGTAGATCTCGTCATATAACGCAATATTTTCACTGATTTCCGTACTCGGCGTACCCGGATACGCAGCAGATACTTTTACGCCTGCTTCATACGCGCCCCGCGCAATCGCCTCATTTCCAAGCATAATCTTTTTTTCCACGAATTTCTCCTTCCTTTCTATCCTTTGATTAGAGTTTTCTTAAGTCTTTTACCCTCTGCGCTTTTCCTTCAAACCGCTGCAAGGTATTCGGCGATTCCAGGCGGATCTTTGCATCCAGGCCCAGGACAATGCGCAGCTTATGCCTGATTTTCTGTTCCAGCTCCTGCAATTTCCGAAACTCGTCCACCGGCTGTGCAAGCTCTACCCGAATCTCCAGCTTGTCGGTGTGATCCTTTCTCGTAACGATAATCTCATAATGCGGCCCGATCTCATCGATGCCAAGCAGCACCTCTTCAATCTGGCTTGGGAATACATTGACGCCTCGGATCTTTAACATATCGTCCGTCCTGCCGTCCAGGTTTTCCATACGTGCTGTCGTACGCCCGCATTTGCATGGCTCATAAATAAGCCTTGTAATGTCTTTTGTACGATAACGAATCAGCGGCAGCGCTTCCTTGTAAATGCATGTAATAACTAACTCTCCTTTTTCGCCAGGCGGCAGCACTTCCCCGGTCTTTGGGTCGATAATCTCCGGGATAAAAAAGTCTTCATTGATATGCATCCCGCACAAATACTGGCATTCGCCGGACACGCCCGGCCCATTCAGCTCACTCATACCGTAATTAGACGTCACGAGCATCTCATCGCCCCAGAGCTTATGCATCTCGGTACGCATCGCTTCTGTTAACAGCTCGCTTCCCAAAAGGCCGATCTTTACACGCAGCTCCCTCTTTGGGTCAATGCCCATCTGCATCGCGACTTCCGCAATGCGCAGTGCATAAGACGGCGTCGCCACCAAAAGCGTCGTCCCAAAATCCTTCATAAACATAATCTGCTTTTCCGTATTTCCGGTTGAAGACGGCACCATCGCAGCCCCGATGTTCTCCAGCCCGTAATGCAGCCCCAAAGCCCCGGTAAACATCCCATATCCAAAACAGATCTGCGCCACATCCTGCTTTGTCGCGCCGCCTAATGCCGCGATCCTGGATACCGTCTCTGTCCAGACATCCAAGTCCCTCCTTGTATATCCAACGACTGTCGGCTTTCCTGTCGTGCCGCTCGAAGCATGGATGCGCACCAGATCGTCCTTTGGCACTGCAAACAGCCCAAACGGGTAATTGTCCCGCATATCCTGCTTCGTAACAAACGGCAGGCGCTTTAAGTCGGAAAGCGTACGGATATCCTCTGGCTTTACACCGGCTGCATCCATTTTTTCACGATATGGCTGTACCTTTGCATACACCCGCGCAACCGTCTCTTGCAGCCTGGTTAGCTGGAGCGCTTCTATTTCATCCCGTGACATTGTCTCTTCTTTTGCCCAAATCATCTCGGTTTCTCCTTTGATCGTTTATTTTCACTTCTTTATTTGCGCACATAGTGGTATTTTATCACAAAACCGGTGCATATGCTACTAAAATTTACTGGAATAAAGTGCGGAATTAAAATTCCATAAGGACAAAGAACAAAATCCCCAAACCGTAGCAGAGTACAGTTTGGGGATTCTTCTTTTTACAGTGGCAAAGATCTTGGTTTCATCTCTGCCGCTTTATCAAACACATGATTCTTGCTATGTTCCTTGCCGATGTTAGTTTCGCGGCAGTCGCGCATACAGAGGGGTTCTCTCGATACATAAACTGACCCCTGTAGCCACACGAAATTATTTTTCAGCATATGTTTCTTAATTACTTCATAAGCATTGTTCCAGCTTTCACCTGGGTAATATTTTTGCAGCGCCTTAGTGTCTAGATCGAACGTAATTTGTTTTCTTCCAGTAACCATGATACTACCTCATGGCAAGCAGCTCTAGCATATCACAGCATTCTCCCGGGTCATCTTCCATCCACTTCCAAGAATTTGCATTTTTAATAAACGACTTACTTTTTCCGAGATTTAGTACTCCTAAATCCAAGCACCCATATTTGTCTTCGTCACCCTCAAAAACGAACCTATGTGAATCCGTACTTGAATTCTCCACCTTTCCCGCCCGGTTGTCAAACGCTTTTTCTGCTATTTCTCGTAATTTCCGCAGCGCTTCACCGTTAACGTTTTCCTTAATTTCAATGATTGAACGATACATCATGTATTCCTCCAAAACTCATGTCAAATTTTGCTTTTCTTCTATTCATTATATAAGATTTTAAAATGAAAAGCAATGTTGGAGTTGCATTTACCGCAGTCCTATTATATAATACTGACAGCGAAGGATCGACATTGTGAACTACCCATTGTCTAAAGCCAATGGGCTTCTTGCTTCAACGCCCTCGTAACCTACTAGCTCCACAAGCGTAAATTCGGGCAGTCCCTGCCCTATAACGGTTTATACCGTACATTCGTACCTTGTATATTTTACGTGCCGAAGGAAAGCTTGGTTTTCGCATAAAATTTCTCGGCACAACCACCTATATACAGTTATCAATGTTCGTGTATGAATTTACTATAACAGAAAATATAGATTGTGGCAAGCGTTCGTTTTGTGGGCTTAATCCATCATCTAAAGCTAACGGGATTGCACCCACATTATTTCAAAAAGCTATGCTGCCCACAAAGATAAACATACGATCGGAGGAAACTGAATTGAGCAAACTTCTATATATTGCAGGCGATTATCCGCTGAAAAAAGTAAAAGACCCCCATATCAAAACACTGTCTGTCAATGAAGCTCTGGCTGCCGGCATAGAAGTCTGGGATATGCTGCTTGAGGACGAAACACTGGACAGGGATAAGCCCATGATTTTGTGGATGGATGAAGCAGCCGCACGGGAAGAAGAATTTCCAGAAAGCGTTCCGCCAGAAGACGACACGCAATTAACAAGCGCGGCAAAACATGCAGAAGATGAACCCAGTGCCTTGGACGACCATTTTTCTATCAGCCCGTTTGAAAAATTGGAATGTGAAGACATCCTTACGAAAAAAACGTACTGTGCCAGTCTGGGCTGGCGCTACACAAAAGGGCGCGCTGCACGGGTGATTGCTTATATAAAAGAGTATCTGCAACATACAGACGAAGCGGAGATCTGGAATATATGGATGGGAACCTCTTACCCGCCTCCCCGGATTAAGAAAATAAAAATCAGCGCCGATGAACTGACACCAGAACTATTAAAAAAGATAGACAGTATAGATGGCTGTCAGGAACCTGACTTATACAAAAAATATGTGCCAAAAGAATGGAATATTTCGGAAGAAGAATTAAACCAGGATACACAATACTGTTTTGTTGTCCGATGATTCGACATTTTTAAAATCCGGCTCTTTTTTTCCGC
>CAMWXD010000072.1 GCA_947178105.1 uncultured Eubacterium sp.
ATTTCAAGAATCAAATCGATTATTTTAGCAATAGATACAGAGTGATTGCTTTAGATACAAGAGGTCATGGTAAATCACCAAGAGGTACAAAACCTTTTACTATAGAGCAGTTTTCCTGTGATTTGAACGAATTTATGGAAGGTCTTGAAATTCCGTATGCAGTTATTTTGGGATTTTCAGACGGAGCAAATATAGCAATGAAATTTGCAATAAAATATTCAAACAAGGTAAAGGCATTGATATTAAATGGAGGAAATTTGAATCCGAAAGGAGTAAAAAGATCGACGCAAATTCCAATCGAAATAGGATACAAAATAGCAAGGCGATTTGCTTCGAAATCGTCGGATGCAAAAAAGAATACAGAAATGCTTGGTTTAATGGTGAATGAGCCAAATATTGGATTAAGCGAATTATCAAAAATAACTGCCCCCACGCTCGTAATTTGCGGAAGAAGTGATATGATCAAAGAATTCCATACAAAAGAAATTGCGGAAAATATACCTAATGCAAAATTGTCGATTATAAAAGGTGATCATTTTATTGCAAATAAGAGATATGTTACATTTAATAAAGAGGTTGAAGACTTTTTGCAAACAGTGCATACAAGCCCCTGCCATCGTTAAGTAAGGTGATATTTTTAGCGACGCAAATCTGCGAATTAGACAATGTGGCGCAGCGATTTAACCAGAAGAAAAGAATAAAAAATGATGGGCATGGTTTGGATTGATTATTCTCAAAGTATGGAAGACAACCCTGCGCCACAGGAAGAGAAATTTTATTTTAGTATGATCTGCGGTGCCATAAAGGAAGGTCTGCGTTGAGGGATTATGAATATGTTAAAAGAAGAATTGAGCGAAGAGAAACAAAGAGAATATGACGCATTGATTGCAAAAATGATGAGAGAGATTGATGAAGAACTTGCAAAGCTGCCCAAAAGGAGGAAGGGGCAGTTGGATGGACCAACGGATAAAGTATACAGAGATATTTCCAATAAGTACCTGCCGGAGATAAGAAGAATTTTAGGAACTGTAAAGAAATAGCAATAAATGGACAGTGTGATTTGGAGACAGCGGAATAGATGTGAATTTCTCTTGCGGACTTACGGCATAATTGACAATATCCCAGACAACTGGGAGGAAGAACAGATATATAGGTCAGGAATAACAATCTGTGAAAGGAGATTAAAATGAATTCTATCGAATTTGGAAAGAAATGCAGACCTTATAATGTCCAATACAGAGATGTTTTCGGCTATGTCCCTTGCAGGGATGATTACAATTGCAGTCAGGATAAATATTTTCAGGCTCTTCTGAAGGCTATTGAAACAAAATGCGAACTTTCTGCTATTGTTCCCAAAAAGAATAAAGAATTATCTGGATTTCCAAGAAAGCAAAGGAGTCCATTGACAAATTACAATTGGATGTTTTACCCTATTTGCAGAACTAAAACAAGGCTGCAAATAGGGAAAGATACCGAGTTGAAAAATTTTCCTTTCTACTGCCCGAAATGCAGGCAGAAAACATTGATGGAAGTAAAGAATTTGCAGATAACAATGATTAAAGAGAATGAAGTGAAAATGTAAAAATCCGATTATATTTACGAGCAGTAAAATATCCAATCTGCCACGGTCCTGTTTTTTTAGGTGCGGTGATGTATCGTAAGAGTTCAATGCTTGTGCATATGAATAAGGCAATTCTCATTGCTCATGAGTATAACAGGGCGAAAAAACGGTGTTTGAAGGAGGAAAGGTATGCCAAGGATTGAATGGAAAGGTATAATAAAGAATCCATCAGATTATCAAAAGGGATTCTTAGCAAATAATGCGAAGAAACTGAATACGCCTAAGACATTGAATGAAATGATGATAAAAGCATTGCCATTTGTAATGCCATCCATCTTGATTATTTTCATTGTCATGTTTCTAAAAACTACATATGCAGGGCGGCCAGTAGTAGCTCCTGCTGCTGTAATTCTTGGGTTTGCTGTCAGTATAGTAGCGCTATTGATACACGAGTTTCTTCATGCAATTGTATATCCATCAAAAGCTACTGTGGTTATAGGGGTTGTTCCAAAACAATTTGCAGCAGTTGCATTGGCTTCCTATCCGCTCAAACGGAGCCGATTTATTTTGATGTGTTTGCTTCCATATTTACTTGGGATTATACCAATCCTTTTATTTTGTGTATCTCCAGCGGCAGATTTAGGAATAAATGGTTTCCTTTTTGGATTATCTATTATGGGGCTAACAAGTCCATATGTGGATAGCTACAATGTATATCAAGTATTACGACAAACATCAAAAAGCGATAGCATACAGTTTTACGGCGATGAACTCTATGCTATTTCCGAGAATTCATAAGAATTTACATGTGTTTATATATTTGCTAATTTTTACTTTTTCGGGTAGAAAAATAAATCATCTCGGTATTGCATTTTAAAAAGCCGACATTGTGGATTACTATAGCAACGGCAGCGGTATTAGTAATATTGGCGGTATGTTTTTTGACGAATCCCACAAAAAAATATCAGATAAGAATTACATTTCCTGCTGGAAGTACAGAACTCTTTTGTTATTCGGATGAGGAAATCAGCCCCAAAGGTAATACGCTTACATTTTATGCCGGCGAAGGACTTGGAGATACGGAAATCAAATTGCTTCCAATAGAGGTCAGGGAAGAAAATGCTTACGAATCTACCTATATTACACGAGGACTACCAGTGGAGATGGATGTAGAAAAAGGTGCATGGTTTAAAATAAGTGTGAATATACAGAATCCAACAGATGAAAGTAAGGATGTGTATATATCGCCAGCACCACGCTATTTTGAAACAAAAAAATCCAGCAATATTTGTATCTTAGTAAGTAAAAAATGTATCTTAGTTATAAGGATATTTCTTTTAACGAAAGACTATGCTATAACTTTTTAAAGGGGTTACAGAATGAAAATAAAGGCAGAACAGGATTTATCCTGTAACGAAATAGAAGTAATAATTAAATATCCCCAAAAGGACAAGCAGGTTCATCGTATTTTAGATTTTTTGCAGTCATTTGATATGCAGATAAAATGTGCTGGTGATAATGCAGATAAAATGATAAATATTTTGGATATTTATTATATAGAGAGCGTTGACAAAAAGACTTTTGTATATCTTGAACATGCAGTGTACCGTACAGATTTTCGGTTATATCAGCTAAAAAACAAATTGCAAACATACGGTTTTGTGCAAATCAGCAAATCATGTATCTTAAACATAAACGCTTTAGACAGCATTAGGCCTCTTTTCAATAGCAGAATGGAAGCAACTTTAAAGAATGGTGAAAAAGTGAATATCAATCGCAACTATTTAAATGGAGTAAAAAAAGCATTGGGAGGAGATCAGGAAAAATGAAAAAAAACATGGTAAATATTTTGGCTACAACAGGAATTTCCTTACTGCTGCTTGCAGTTGTTGCGCTGTCTTTTCATGCAAGTTGTATTTATTTGAATACAGTGTTTCAGGCTTTTGGCGTAAATATCGTTACTCATTTAGGAATCATGTGTATTAAAAAAATGGAATTAAGAAACATTTTTACCGAAATGGTTTTAGAAATCACATTTATAGTATGCGAGCTCCTTGTATTTGGACGTATGTTTCATTGGTTTACAAGTTTGTCCTTTTTGCTGCTTGTTTGTATGGGGGTTGTCATATATATCATTTCACTCTTTTTGAATTTGTTACAAATGAAACAAGAAGCAAAAGAAATCAATTTACTCATTAAGAACCAAAAGAAAAATCAAGACTAAAGTAGTCAACTGTCAAAATGATTCAGAGGGAAAAGAGACATGAAAAGAAGAACAATAAGCGCGATCAGTATCATATTTATTTTGTTGATGATTATTAGAACGATAGAAATTATTTTTGTAAAAACCGACCAGACATGGGTTGGAGAAAATATATTGCATAAACTCTGCTGCATTTTGCTTGTGTGGATTGCGTTGCATATGCTTAGGCTTCATTGGAGTGATTTGGGATTTTCAAAAAACGGGTTATTTACTGGTTTAAAATATGGCCTTGCTCTTGGCATAAGCACCTTTTTTCTTTCTTACGTTGCAGAATTTATTGTGTTGCTTGTAATGGGGAAACACCCGTCTTTGCGATTTTATATTACAAATTTTTCTCTTTCACAGACACATACAAACGGCAGTTCTCTGTTCGCAGTGATCGTGTGCATAATTGGCAACCTAGTAAATGTCTATGCAGAAGAGGGCCTGTTTAGAGGACTGTTTTGTAAAATTGGCATACAATACTATTCTCAAAAGACAGCTAATATCATACAAGCTCTTCTTTTTGGAATATGGCATATTACCAACGTAATCAATCCTCTGCTTGACGGGTCTATGAATATCGCTATGGCAGCTTTTATGGGCATAGGATATATACTTTTGTCTGGAATTTTAGCCTATGAGTGGGGTATGTGTGCGGCATTGTCTGGAACGCTTTGGATAGGTGCATCAGAGCATTTATTTAACAATTTTATAAGCAATTCCTTACATACGGTGACAGAAACTGGAGCAGATGAAATGATGATCATTCGAATAGCCTTATCAAATATTTTATCATTGCTATTTGTCTTGGTTATCTCTAAAAAGCTGAATCATTCTCCAATATGCCACGCAACTATTGTAAATGACCCAATCTGCAAGTAAACGAAAAAGGAAAAACAGGCTTGAAAATTGTCTTTATATGTGGTATATTGAGAAGCAATAAGGGAAACTGCAAAAAGCGGATCTACAAATAAGCGGCAAGCCGTCACTAATTGGCGTAGTGGCGGCTATTTTTGTACACGAAAGCCACATGCACGGGTTCTGTAAGGTACCTGTTTACTCGGCTGCAAAGGAGCAAGACACATGATAAAGCGTTTCAAAGAAATCGAAGGCAGATATATAGAAAAGATCATCGGCCAGGACAGGCTCGCTTTTGCGCATTCAAATACAAATGATTTTTATGACCTGATCGAGTGGTCGAAAGCAGGCGGATATCAAGGCTCCGTCCTCATGTTTTTTGACTTTGCTTCCGGCAATGTATATAAGCCGTTTGCAAAGAAAAGAAATGTGGTCTACAGCGATCCTGTTTATGCAGAAGGCTTTTACTATTTCCTGCAAGGCGATTACGGCGATCAGAAAATCACATTGTATCGATATCTCCCAGAAGCGCTTCCAGAAAAGGTAACGGAACTGCGTACAGAGGACGTGAATTTGTATAATCTGCGTATCATAGGGGATCCGGTACATATCGTCAGCCAGGAAGGCAGCTTTGAATGCTATTATCCTGAAAAAATATCTTTTCCAATAGAACGTAATGAATTCGTTACTTTTATAGAGAATGACAGGATCTACTTTCAGGCTTGGGTTGAAGAAGGCTGGGATGAGGAAAACGAGTGTGCCACAGACCAGTATAAATATTATCACAAGGTAATCATCAAAGATTACAACGGAAATACGCTGTCAGAAGAGGTGGGGTCTTTCTATCAAGCAGCGAATGGCACATGGTGGATTGCATGAAATATAAAAACAGGAGGGCTGCCTATGAATATTGCTCAACAGTATGTCGCCGGATTAAAAAAGGCTTATTATGAAAACGGCGGTGAAAAACAATGGAATGATTTTGAAAAAGTAATGCATGGCGCAAGTAAAGAAGACCTGGAAAAATTGCGTGCCTTGTATCCTGATCTTCCTAACAGCTTGTTACAATTATTGGAAATTGTAGACGGCACCTATTGGAGAGCCTATGCTGATGAGAAGGTATCTCTGCTTTTCTTAGGTTCTGACATGGAGGAGTATCCTTATTACTTGCTGTCCGCCAGGCAGATGATAGATACAAAGGACAATTTTCGGTCATGGGGCGACTACCTGATTACCCGGGAATATGACGATATCCCGGTCGATGAGGGCATTTGCGATGACTTTCATAAGCTGTGCTGGCTGCATTTTTCCGACTGTATGAACAACGGCGGCACATCCCAGCTTTTTATTGACTTCTCTCCCTCTGCAAAGGGAAAAAAGGGACAGGTGGTGCGCTATCTTCACGACCCAGATGAACTCGTAATTGTAGCAGATAGCTTTGACGCATATTTGCAAATGCTTATGGACGAAGCGTATGACTTTATTACAGAAGATTGTATAGAGGAATGGGAATAAAAGTCATGAAAAGGAGGAGCCATAGTGCTGCGGGAGATACGATCACTTTGTGTGACCGGGCGATCAGCTATGTTTCCAAGCAAAGAAGCCGCTACGGCAGCTATCAGAATGCGCTTGAGCACCTGTATGATGCCAATGCTGTTACAGGTGAAAATGTATCGGCATCGGAAAGCCTGCTGGCGGACGCCGACATAGCAGATGAGATGGTGGCATTTTCATGCGACCGGATTCTTGAACAGGTAAATCTGTCTGTTATGGCGCAGGCAAATATGGCAAAACAGTCTGTACTGAATCTATTGCAAGGGGATTAACCTATCATTGCAGCCGTTCGTTTTGACAGTCCGTTGATGTCACTGAACCGGGGCAAGCATCCTATTTTTCAATGCATTGCCCCGACAGGCTGTTTCTTAATAATAGAAAGGAAAACAAAATGAAAGAGAACCAAAAGAAAGAGAACCATACAACTCCTGTCCATGACGGAACCTCTCCTATCATCGTTACCGAAACCGAGGAATCTGCACAGTTCCAGCAGCTTTGGAGCTACCTTGTCCCGCCATCAGGACGCGCCAAAACTGCCCAGGGTGAAATCATCCGTATCGCTGGCAGAATTCAGCATGAATTTTTAGATAATGGCTGCATAAATTGGGACGACGATTTCCGAAACATGTTACATGCCTTTCCCAAATATCTTCGCCTCGGCAACGCCTTCCAGGAAGACGACATCAAATCGGCAGAGCTTTTGACAAATCTTTTGATCACTGCCGGTGATCAAGGCCGTATTGAGGATTTTCTGTGTTCGGCGCTCTGTGCCTGCGCCGTTACCTGGGTACAGCAAAATCCAGAAGTGATTGCGCCTTTGGAAGCAGATTATAGACGATAGGTTTAAACACTTCTTCGATAGAACAGGCTTCATTGATGAATGTTATTTCTTAAATAAATCAGAATGTGTGCCTGTTCTGTCAAGCATTCATTCATCATTTTCTATTCTATAGATCAATAACCAGTCGGGCGCAATGTGACATTCCCTTTTTCCGGCAAAATTTCCTTTTAAATCATGGTCTTTATTCTGTAGTGGCAAATCCTTATTAAATTTTGTAGTAGAGGATACTTTTAACATTTTATTCCTCCAGCAGCATATGAAAGAAATCCTCCGTGGAACCAGTGAAGCGTTGACCAGTTCCATTTTGAATCATTTCATCGCCTTCTTTTATGGCTTCTTCCGTTTCCTTATTTGGTATGTCTGCAAATCCAGTTAAATTTTCTAAGATACCGACAACATAAACCATTTTTTCATCATCAATTACATTTAATAACTGCACCGCTTTTTCACGATTACTCATTATTTATTTCCTCACTTTCATTATTTTTGTTTACAAGTTTTTGTTTTCTCTGGTTTTTCTCCTCATGCACATAGATCTTCCTCTTCACTATACCACAATCAAATATAACATGCTATATGATTGTGCCTTTATTCGGCTTATTCCTCGACCGTAAACACTTCTTCGATCGAAACATGAAATACCTTTGCTATATTCCACGCCAGTACCAAGGAGGGGTTATATTTCCCCTTCTCAAGATTTCCAATCGTTTCTCTGCGGACTCCTACAAGCCTGGCTAGTTCTTCCTGTTTCATGTCATATTTTGCCCTGTATTCTTTTATCCGGTTTTTAATCATTTGCTGTTCCCTTTCGTTCTCTCCACTCCAAAACAATCAGGGCAAGCGTAAATGCGAAAATCGCCGCTGCAAAGCTTAGCGCAAAAGAAACGGGAACTGCTTTTGCGGCGCCATAAATCACAGTGCAAGCAAACATAGATGGAACAAGCAGAATCATTTCCGCCATAAACGCAAAGGTAGCAGCTCTTTGCACATTATACTGGAAAAACTCATCTGGTATCACCCAGAAATAGCGAAAATAATAGGCAAATCCAAAAAAGCCATATAATCCTTGATTTTCTGTGCGCCACCCTAACATCGCGATCAATGCCAGCAGAGACAAAAACCCTAAATAGTTTATTCTTCCTTTCATACAAATCCTCCTTTTTATGTGGTATATTTCGCTCTTTATGTTAAAAATATACCACATTAAATAGAAAAAGTCAATCTAATCTTGCCAGAGCGTGTTTGAAAATGCATAAGAACCCACAAAATCAGGCATACTTTCTAAGAAACTGTTCCAGAAAATAAAAAGGAGTGCAAAAATGATAGAACAAGATACGATCAGGCTGCTGCGCGAATGCGATGCAGGAATCAAAATGGGCGTCGCATCCATCGACGATATGCTCCCGTATGTCAGCAGCCAGGACTTAAAGCGAATGCTGTCAAGCTGCAAAAACGAACATATCACGTTAAAGGACGAGATCCAAAAGCTGCTGGACAAATACCACGACGACGGCAAAGAACCTGCCGCAATGGCAAAAGGCATGTCCTGGCTTAAAACCAATGTCAAGCTCGTTTTGGACGAATCCGACAATACGATCGCAGGCCTGATGACAGACGGCTGCAATATGGGGATCAAATCACTGCACAAATACCTGAACGAGTACAAAGCAGCCGATGAAGCATCAAAAGACATTGCAAGAAAACTGGCGTTCCTGGAAGAAAACCTCGTTACGAATGTCCGAAAATTTTTATAATTTTAAAGTATTTTCTATGCAAAAAACTGTAAAGGGGCTGTCGCACTAAGAAAAATATATGCAAGATATAGTAGAATTTGGTTGGAAATGAATACTATATCTTGGATACGCAATCCTTAGTGCGACAGCCCCTTTCAATAAAAAGCTTTCGATAAAAAGGCGACCTGTCCTATTGCCCAAACGGATGGTTTTTGATCCTCTCATATTCCTCTATCGAGATCTTTAGGATCGTCCCATGCTTAAAACCATACGGAAAATCAAACTCCTGATCCGCACGCCGAAACCTGCCGCTGCTTAAATCCTTCGCAAGAAACGGCACATATCCCTGCCCAGCGCCCGGCACGCCGTAATAATCCAAAAACAGGCACCACGTCCCGTCCTCCAACTGCACCGCCGTCGGAGCCTCATAAAAATTGTCGATCGTCTGCTTTTTTTCTTCCTGTGCTTCCATACAGGCATCAAACGCTTCCACACGCTCATACGGCCCTTCTGCCTGCGCCGCTTGCAGCAGCATGACCCTCGCCGGATGATGGTCGCTTTTTACAAACATATAATACATGCCCTGCTCGTAATAAATGGCAGAATCGATCACGCCGCTGTCTTCCTTTTCATACAGCACCTGCGGCTGCGAAAAATGCGCAAAATCTTTCGTCCTGCTGAAATAAATCCGTTTTCTCTCGTATCCGTCGCTTTTATGGGATGATGACCAGTGCAGCAGGTAATCTCCCTTCGTTTCATCGTAAAGAATGTCCGGCGCCCACAGGCAGCCCATGTCCGGCGTCCCAAGCTTTACCAGGCGCTGTTCTGACCAGTCCACAAGATTCTCCGACTCCCATACCGAAAAATACTTGCTTCCGTTTCGCCCAATCTCTTCCCAGGAATGGTGGTACTTCCCACGCAGCCCGTAAGCCAGGCTTAAGTCGGTCGCAAAAATATAAAATTTTTCTTTTTCTTCATGCTTGCACCGGATAACCGTAAAATCCCGAACGCCCTGGTCGCCGTAATACGCCCACAGTACCGGCATTCCTCCGTTGACCGCTTCCCAGTGAAAGCCGTCCCTGCTCAGAGCGAAATATACCTGCTCCCCGTCTGGGGTATCCTTTTCCCTGAAATGTACAAATAAATATGCCTGTCTGCCCATTCTGTTTTCTCCTTTTTTAAAATGGGACGGAAAATCCGTCCCGCTGCCAACATGTACGTGCCTATAGTATACGCAAAAAACCAAAAAATAGCAACTGGTTTTTGTACGGCATTATTTCCCTATGCAATTTTCCCGCAAACATCAAACCGGTTATTTTTCCGGCAAAGCCACGCTGTCATAAGCGCTGTCACAAGACAGGCCCCGCCGTTATACAGATTGGCATATGCCCCGCCGACTGCTGCCGCACCTACCGCACAGATCACCGCAAACAAAAAACCGCCCAGTCCGCCCAGCATGGAAGAAGCGCTCTGCTTGACCACGCTGACCTCGTTTTCCCACCGCAGTACCGGAAAATGCAGGTTGACTGTGATGCCGTACACGCTGGAAAAGACGGCCAGCACCACAGGAAGCAGCACCAGCCAGAGCAGCTCCCATCCGGCAGGCTTTACCGCTAATAAAAGCAGCGCCTCTGACAGGACATAAAATGGCAGCACAAGCAGCAGGTGCATCCCTATTTTTGCATTCAAAACCTGCTTTACAGACAGCGGCAGGCTTTTTATAATCCACCAATGTTTTCCTTCCATCGAGATCGAGACAGCCGTAACAGGCATCATACAAAAAGTGCCCGCCAGCACATACGGCAGGAGCGCGTTGGAATTTAAGGAAAACGGCAGGAGGCTTTCGACCGATTCCGGCCCAGTGGCAAAGAACGCACCTGCTAAGATGCACCCCATTACCGGCCCGATGATCGTATTTGTCACATACACACTGGATGAAAAATAGCGCCGGAACTCACGCCTGATAAGGGCTGCCGCCGCGGAGCCTGCTTTTTGCTCCCCAAGCTCATACTGATGACGCGCATAGCTGCCATAAAGATGCTGGCAGATACTTGGAAAACAGAGGACAACGCCTGCCGACACTGCCGCAAAAACAGCCACAGACACCGCAGCACCCCATAGTCCCTGTGCCAGACTGCCGCTCACGGCAGCCCTGCCAAGCCACACAGCCGGCGGATATACCTTTTCCAATGTCTCCATCACCGCAGCAGACAGGTTTTTTAGCATTTCTGCATCGATACTGCCTTCCATCGCAGAAAAACGGGAAGTCCCATACAGCAGAGCAAGCACCGCCAAGACTGACAGCACGGACGCCGCCATGCTTTTATGGCGCATACGCGAGGAAATCCCGGCAATAAGCGCGCCGATCAGGACTGACGCAGACATTGGCAGAAGCGGTATTATCCAGATATCCAAAAACACCGTCAAATAAAAACCAGCCCCCGGCTGCACGTTCCATGCATATACCGCAATACCCGGCAGCAGCACGGCAAACGCCAGCAGCCAGTTTTCCACATACATCCGAAGCAGGCGGCTTGCAGCGATCACGCCTTCCGGCATCGGCAGCGCGCACAGCACATCATAGCCTTCCCTGCGAAAAATCATACTCCCCGCTTTCAGCATCCCGAATACAACTATAAGCAGGCTGGAAATCATAATCAAATAAGCCGGAACCGCTTCCTCCAATCCGAGAGAAACCAGCCCATACGACAAGCCGCCTATATAACATGCAAATGCCGCAAACAGCAGGCACCAAAGCACCAGCAGGCCTAAATACTTCCTTTTTGCCCCCGGATCCTTTGTAAAACGAAATCCATTCAGCCCATACAGATTGCAAAGCTCCAGCCTTGTCAGGTTTTTAATCTGCCGCATCATCTGCCGCCACCTCCATAAATACAGATTCCAAAGACTGCCCCTGCTTTAGAACCTCCTCCATCTCTCCGGCTGCCACAAGCGTGCCGTCCTTAATCATTGCTACTTTATTGCACAGCTTTTCCGCCACTTCCAGTACATGCGTGGAAAAGAAAATGGCACCGCCCTTTTCACAGGTTTCACGCATCAGCCCTTTTAAAATCACAGACGCCTTTGGATCCAGCCCTACAAAAGGCTCATCCAAAATCAAAAGCTTTGGCTCATGTACCAGCGCAGAAAGCAGCGCCAGCTTTTGCTTCATGCCATGCGAATAAGCAGAAACCAGATCGCCCAAAGACTCTGTGATCTCAAACAAATCCCCGTACGTCCTGATCCTTTCTGCCCGCTCCCGCGCCCCTACGCCAAATACATCCGCCGTAAAGTTTAAATACTGGATCCCCGTCAGATACTCATAAATATCCGGGTTATCCGGGATATAGGCAAACTGCTGCTTGCACAAAACAGGATATTTTCGAATATCCGTCCCGCAAACCTGAATTGCCCCTGCATCAAAATCCTGGATACCCGTCACACATTTTAACGTCGTCGTCTTGCCTGCACCATTGTGTCCGATAAATGCGTAAAGGTCTCCGGGCGCGATATGCAGGCTCAAGTCTGTCACCCCTTTTTTGCTTCCTTTGTAATGCTTTGTCAAATGCTCTATCTTTAACATCTCAATCCTCCTGCTTGCGTTTTCACTGATGCACTCCATGCTGTATCTCCTGCGTTTTCATTGATGCGGGCTCAAGTGCCGCGTCTCCTGTTGTTTTTGCAGCGCTGCACCAGCCTTTGAAATTCCCGGCTGTCCCGAATGCTGTCGAACACCGGACGTGACAGGCTTTCCCATAGGCTCTGCCTGATAAAGCTTTTATCCCTGGGCGCCATGCTTCCAAGCGGCAGGCGTTCTATCCACGCATCCAGCAAGTCAAAGTAGCGATCTCCATGAATCTTCACCTCCTCCGCCTGCAAAAGCTGATCCGCACACTGTTCAAAATGCCGAAGCGCTTCCAGCGCTTCCTCCTCCATTCCTCCCGCCGCAAATGTGGCAGCGGACAGATAATAAAACTGCGCCGATAAATTCGGATGAAGCTCTTCGAGCTGGTACAGCTCCAAAATCCCACGCACGCGCCGAACCGTCTCCCTGCACCGCCCTTCATCCGCTTCATGCAGGGAAAGAAACTGCATCGCATCCCCTACCAGATTGACCAGGTCAATGTAATACTTTACCTGCACATAGCTCTTCGCCTTCTCCGTTTCCCCTGCCATCCGGTAAGCCTGCATCAAAAAGCTCCCATTTTGCCCTGCCATCCGGCAGGGGTCTGCCGCCGGCTCCAGCGCTTCCACCACCTCCGCCGCTTTCCCAAGCTGCAAATTCAGCCCCGCCTTGAGCGCAAACGCATCGCTGCACACACCCACATCACTGCAATTTTGCATAATCCGCTCACACCAATGCACCGCGTCCTGTAAAAGCTGCCTGCCCTCCTTTTCCGTTTCCGCCAGCATATAGTGATTCCAATATAAGACGCCAAGCTGCAACAAAAACGGATAGCAGGCATAATACTGATGGGCAAGCGCCTTCGTTTTTTCCACAGCCTCCGCAAACGGAAGGCTGGCAAAATCCCTGCACAGCTTTGCATACGTACACCGGATCTGCTCCGCGCTAAGCTGCGCCTCGTACCCGATCAGCGCATCAACCGTCACATCAAAAAACGCCGCAAGCTGCGGCAGCAAAAGCAGGTCAGGCGTATTCTGCCCCTTTTCCCACTTCGAAACCGAAGCCTTTGTAACGCCCAAAAAATCCGCCAGCTCCTCCTGCGTCAGCTTCTTTTCATGCCGCAGTCTTATTAGATTGTCCGGCAAATTCAGTTTATTCATTGTCTCTTCTCCTGTGATTGTGCCTGTTTTTTTCCTTGTTTCTTTCCTTGTTTCTTTTATAGATTATAACAGGAGAAACGGAAAAAATGCAATCGACCATCACGATATTTCAGTATATAAAATCAACCAACAGGAAACTTCACGCTCTAGGTAAAATAAAGAGAAAACTTTTGAAATGCGTATGGAACATTATAAAATAAATACAGACAAGGATTTACTAAAGAATTTGGATAAATTACACACAACGAAATTAGGAATAAAACGTATAAAAAGAAACTTGTCTTTGGATACAGATGATGTGGTGGGCTGGCCTAAAACTAAATTCAACTGCCAATGCAATTCTTACAAGAAACGGGAAAAATTGGTATATCAATGCAGATCATCGTATTATAACGGTAAATGCGTATAGTTATACGATGATCCAGGTACATCCGCTTACAAATCTTCCTCCTCCATAAAAATACTGTTCATTTTTTTATCAAAAATAGCCTCTTCAATCACCCTGATGCACTCATCTGTATTTTTCTTGATATCATTTCCCCAAAATCGAATCACAGTCCATCCCATAAACGAAAGTTTTTTATTCGTCACGTCATCCCTCTCACGATTTCGCGAAATCTTTTTCACCCAGTAGTCTCCATTATTGCCCTGCTCTAATTTCGGCTTTCTCAGTTCCCAGTCTTTGCCATGAAAAAACTCTCCATCACAAAAAATGGCTATTTTATATTTCGTTAAGACAATATCCGGTTTCCCCGGAAGCTCTGTATCATTTTTTCGAAATCGATAACCTCTTTTCCATAATTCTTTTCGCAGTATAGTTTCTATACTCGTATCATTGGATTTTAGTTTTTTCATTGTCTTATGTGTATTTTGAGAGATATTTTTAAATTCATACATCTAAGATACCACCTCATTATTAGTACGTTTCCTGTCGTTATAAAACACTTTCCAGTGCCTTTTTAATAGCAACTGCTATTTCATATGCCAGATTTACCGGGACAGCGTTTCCAATCATTTTATATGCGTTATTTGTTTCTTTGTATATAAACTTGAAATCATCCGGAAATCCTTGAACGCGGGCTACTTCCCGAATGGTCATCCTTCTGTAAAGGTGTTCTTTTCCCTCTACAAAACGGCAATCATTCTTATCAAACTTTACCATCTTAGGCGCCTGCGGATGCAACTGGCACTGCCTTCCTGATGCCTGGACTGTAAATGCCTGTTCATCCCATGCCTTTACTCGGTTTCTGCTCATAAAAATGGGTGAAAACGCACCCGTAAAATACTCGTTATTATTGATCGCTTCTGGATTGTGATGATTCTTTGGGCCTGACGGGACAGCCGTATCCTGCAAATCCCAAATAATATCTTTCAGCGTTATTTTTTTCTCGTCGTCTTCAGTCGATCCCTTCGGAAAAACAAATGTTATATGTAAATCCTTTCGAAACCCAATATAAAACACCCTTTTACGCTCCTCAGCCACGCCATAGTTTTTCGCATTAACCATCGTCAGCGAAACATCATATCCAGCCTCATCAAACATCGACAAAATATTTTGAACCGCTTGCGAATGCCGGTTAGCAAGCATTCCACTCACGTTTTCCGCCAGAAAAAATTTAGGTTTAAACTCTTTTAATATTCTTATGTAATCAAAAAAAAGTTGTCCCCTGGCATCTTCAATTCCTCTGAGGGCACCCGCTTCAGACCACGACTGGCAAGGCGGCCCTCCAATGATGCCAACCACTTCTCCGTCTATATACTTGGCTAAATCATCCTTAGTAACTTTCCTTACGTCTCCTTCTATCAAATGGCTGTTCGGATGATTCACCTTAAAAGTTTCCCAAATCGTTTTATCAAATTCATTTGCAACTGGAATCTCAAACCCTGCTTTTTCAAATCCCAAATCTAACCCGCCGCATCCTGAAAACAAACTAATTAAGTTCATCTTTTTCCTCATCTTTCATTAACATGATTCATGTCAGCATTATCTGAACTAATATCATCTGTTGTCTCTATTCCCAAAAGTTTCATACATTGACGCAACCTATTGGCCATTTCATTTCCATTCAGCTCAAGCGGACTGTCAAATATTAGTTCTGAAACTAGCTTTCCATCTTCTATGCTCCAAGCAACCTGAACTGCCAAAGGCCTATCTCCATCAAATTTTTTTTCAAATGTCCTATAATTTAGCGCCTTACATGCAAAATAAATGTGAGGATGCATCCGTGCATATTCCTCCATCGGTATCATTTGATCTATAATATCCTGAGCAGAGCTCACACGATCCGACACTAAAATATAATCCGCAATACCTGAGTCTTGTATTCTTCTCCCATTCACAAATGCATTACGTTTATCATCTGAAAGATTCGTTCCTGCATAAACATCATAAATCTGATCCTGGGTCAATGCCATATTCCCTGATAACTCCCCGCTAGGCTTATTCATTAATTCAAATTTCCATCCTAAAGTAATGGCACCTTTCTCTGCTTTGGCAAATCTTTCCTTATAAATACGTATTCGTCTTTCAAAGCTATCCTGTATACCTATAGTTGACTTTTTTATAATCAAACGCCAGTCAGAACCAAATAACTGTTCTGCTCTTTCTGCATTTGTTTTATTTTCAAGAAAATCTGCATTTTTCTTTTTATATGAAATCTTTATTTCTTCAAAATTCATATTATCAGATGCGAGAACATAAATATCTGTCTTTGGTTCTCCCTGTGGGCAAGTTGGTTTACCAGCTTCTTGTACAATTAAGTCTTTTCCATTATGAAAAATCTGCGTACCCCGTTTGAAATAACCAAGAATTCGTCTTTCAGCATCACCAAAATCAACCACCTCAGTACCTCCATATTTCTTTTTATCTCTTATTTCGCAATGATACTTGACATCCCTCATTTTATCACATTACCTTATCACTTTTCAAGTGGCATAAACCGGAGGCATTACACAACCATCTCAAGCCCGTTCCATATAACATCTTTCTATCCATAAAAGTGTCCGAAGTATGGCTGGCATCCATAACTATATACGAAGAGGCGCAAACCCAGCAAAGTCAAGGGTTTACGCCTCTTTCTATCTTTTCAAGTGTAAGGCGGGATCGTTCAGATCACCTATTCCGTTTTCGTTATATAGTAGTGTTGCCTGCCAGCTCGCACCCATGAAGCAAGTATAACACAAACCTCTGCTTTTGGCTATCTAAACCCACCTCCTCTTTCTATCTTTTCCTATCTTCATGCACATCCCCAAAAACCATCTCCGCCAAAAACCCACCCTGCTTTCCATGCCCAAAAACAACCTTCCCGCCATGCGCAGCCGCAATCTGCTGCACAATCAAAAGCCCCAGCCCATGCCGCGGCTCTCCGGTTCCGGCGTCATGCATCATGTAGTGGGGCGTATGGCGCAGATTTTCCAGCTTTTCTTCTGAAATCCCAACCCCGTCGTCTTCTACCGTCAGGCGCTTCCCGTTTGCTGTGCAGTGTACGGTGAGCTGAATGCGGCATCCCGCCGGATTATGAATGCGTGCGTTTTCCAGCAGGTTTCGCAGCGCGCGCAAAAGCAGTGCCTTATCCCCACGGATCCTGTCTGATGCTGCATCACAGCATACCTCCAGTGCAACCGGATATGTTTCCTTTGGGTCAGAATTGATAAAATCCGCCGCGCTCTGCCTGGCGAGAGCGGACAGGCTTACCTGCTCCTTGGACAACGGCTGCATATTATATTCGAGCTTTGAGGCGAGATTCAGGTCATTGATCAGATTTTTCATACGGATGCTCTGTGCACAAATAATTTCCGCTTTTTTCCTGTCCTCTGCCGGCAGCGCAGCGCTTTCTGCCAACTGCCCTGCATAGCCCATTACCATGGACAGAGGGGTACGGATATCATGCGAAACGCCGGATATCCAGTTTGCACGCGCAGTTTCCTTTCTTGCAAGCTCCCGCCGCTGCACCTGCATCATACGGGAGGTCTCATTGATCTTCAAGGCAATGCCGGATAAAATCCCCTGTTCCTTTACCTCTACGATCCCGCCGAGTGGAAGCGCCTCGATACCCTCGGCAATCGGGCAGGCCGATTTTAAAAACCTGGCGTTTGCCAGCACATAAATAAGAAAAATCGCAGCCAGATTGACCCCCACAACAGTAAGCGCAAGATAAGGCGCGTTTTTAATAAACTGATAATCCCAGCTTGGAAACATATGCTTCCAATAGCGGTCTTTTGGATATCCTAATACGACTAGCCCGCTGTCCGACTCTGCTGTAAAGGTTGGATATCCGCCAATATATCCTCTTGTCAGCCCCGCTATTTCACAGGCAGTATAAGACAGCGGGACTTCCTGCGGCAGCCCGTCCGTATGCCACTGTACGGCCAATGTCTGATTGTCAATCAGGACTGCCCATACATGCTCCGCCCGAAGCTGGTTTGCCTGTTCTTTGGAAAGTACATAACGTTTTCCCTGCTTCCTTAGCTCCTGCGCGGTTTCTTCCGCCGTCGTCCATGGGCCGGCATTGGTGGCCATCCGGGCGGAAACTGACATCAGCAAAGCGATGTTCAGCAACAGAATAAACAGCGTACTCAAAGACAAGATTCCAATACAGCGCCGGATTATTTTCACAATTCCGCTCATTCAATTCCCTCCTAATGATCGTGCAGCATTTCCCGTTCAGCAGTTTTTATTGTTGCTTATACATGGTTTTTAAAATCTGCGGTCAGCAGCTTATACCCAAGCCCCTTAACCGTCAGCAGGGACACTGGCCGGGAAGGATTTGTCTCTATCTTTTCGCGGATTCTGCGGATATGCGCCATCAGGCTGTTTTCATAACCGTATGGATTGTCTCCCCACGCAGCCTCGCACAACTGGTCGATCGTGACGATCCGTCCGGCGTTACGGTATAGCGCCTGCAAGATCTCATACTCCTTTGCCGTCAGCGGCAGGCGCTCTTTGCCTTTGATTACCTCCGCCCCGGCAAAATCGACCTGGCATCCGTCAAGTACCACAAGCGGCGTTTCTTCTCTGTAATACCGCTTTAAGATAATGCCGACACGCAGCACAAGCTCTTTTCCCAAAAAAGGCTTGACAAGATAATCGTCTGCACCTAGCCCCAGCCCTTTGATCCTGTCCTCATCCTCTCCAAGCGCGGTTAAAAACAATACCGGGATGTCCGTAAACGTGCGTAGCTGCTCCAGCAGAGAAAATCCGTTTCCATCTGGAAGCATCACATCAAGCACCGCCAGCTCCGGTGAAAAGCTTTTTGCCGCCGCGACTGCCTCCCTCACGCTTGCGGCAGTCTGAATCTGACGGTAGCCGTCCTCTTTTAAGATAGACGTTACCATATTTAACAGCTCCTGCTCATCGTCCACCAGCAGGATACGCTTGTTTTTCAAATAGTTCATACGATACAGCTCCTTTTCCATACATGCTTTGATACGTCTTTTTCATAGTATACCATACATTTGCAGCCGCTGCCGCCTGTCTGCGCAAATGTAAGGAAACTGTAAGGATGACAAAAGGTTGCCGCAAACAAAACGCTGTATCCTATGATTGTCAGCAGGAAAGCAGCGATACAAAATGCCGGCCTGCAAAAAGGACTGAACAGGCAACTATGAAACAGACACTATCAGAAAGGGGAAATGACCTTGTACATGATCGAAACCAAAAACCTAACGAAAAAATACGGCAGCTTTACCGCTGTAAACAACATCAGCCTGCATATCCAAAAAGGCAGGATCTACGGATTTTTAGGGCCGAACGGCGCTGGAAAATCGACTACGATGAAAATGCTTCTTGGCATGGTACAGCCCACCGCCGGCAGCTTCCAGATTGACCGAAAGGCTTATCCGCAAGACCGGGTAGAAATCTTAAAAGAAATCGGTTCCTTTATCGAAGCGCCTGCCTTTTACGGCAACCTGACCGGGGAGGAAAATCTGGATATTATACGAAATATCCTTGGGCTTCCAAAGCAAAGCGTTTCAAAAGCGCTGGAGCTTGTCGGGCTGACGCAGTACAAAAAACGCCCTGCCAAAAAATATTCCCTTGGCATGAAACAGCGCCTGGGTCTTGCCGGGGCGCTGCTTGGCAATCCGCCTGTACTGATTTTAGATGAGCCTACCAACGGGCTGGACCCAGCAGGCATCCACGAGATCCGCACTCTGATCCGCTCCCTGCCGCAAACTTATGACTGTACCGTGCTCGTCTCCTCCCATCTGCTCTCGGAAATTGAGCTGATGGCGGATGACCTGGGCATCCTCAATCACGGAAGGCTGCTCTTTGAAGGGACGGTCCATGACCTAAAAACGAAAGCCCATGCCGCTGGGCTGCCAACCGACCACCTGGAGGACACGTTCCTCGCCCTGATCGACGCGGACAACAACAGAAACGGAGGTTCTATGCGATGATTGTTTCATTGGAAGCAAAAAAACTCAGGCGTACCGGCTATTTCCCTGCGCTCCTTTTCGGCGCGGCACTGACGGCAGCCTTTCCATTTGTTCATATGTGCATCCGCTCCGATACTTTTACCGCACAACCAGGCGACCCTTTCCGCATCCTGACAGACGCAAACTGGCAGTTTATGATGATGCTCAATCTTTTTCTTATCATCTGCGGGACTTGTATGATGTACTATACAGAATTTGCAGACAACGGCGCGCAAAAAATGGAAACGCTGCCAATCCGCACAGGCAGCCTGTTTTCCGGCAAACTCGTGATTACGGCGATATCCGTTGCCGGGATGCTCCTGCTTGAGACCGCTGTACTGGCGTTTTGCTGCCTCCACTGGTTTGCCGGTTATACAATACGCCTGCCGGAGCTGGCAAAAAACTGCGGCTTTGCCTTTGCGGCGGCTCTGCCTACTGTGATCCTGAT
Source organism: uncultured Eubacterium sp. (assembly GCA_947178105.1). GTDB lineage: Bacteria > Bacillota > Clostridia > Lachnospirales > Lachnospiraceae > Eubacterium_J. The sequence continues at coordinate 20,440 of CAMWXD010000072.1, forward strand.
GCTGTTTCTTGCTTCTGTCTGCAAAAATATGTGGGTATCCTTTGGCATTGGCTTGATCCTGATGTTTACGCTGTCCATTTTCCCAAAAGACAGCCTGGTTTTGAGCCTTTGCCCGTTCAATTCCCCTTATATAACGCTTGCAGAGCTTACAGAAGCCGGAACGGAATGGACGTTTCTGTCGGTATGTGTAGCCGAATCCGTACTGTTTGTCATTGCAAAGCTGTTGGCTTTAAAATTAAGGAGGTGTTTTTCTTGAGTTTTCGATCCCTGCTCGGCACAGAGATTCAAAAACTGCGCCGTTCCAAAATCCTTTTGCTTTTATTGATCCCGGTTATTATGATGTGGATTCCAGGCATCGTACGCGCAGATTTGAATTTTGGCCTTCGGGACATTCCAATCACGCCTGAAAAAAACTTTTTCATCCAGGGCTTTATGGGGATGGCATGGTTTATGATTCCCGCATCTTGCCTGATCTGCACCATACTGCTGATCCAGACTGAACGCAGCCAGCGCGGCATCGTGAAAATGCTGTCGCTCCCGGTAAATACGGCAAAGCTTTGCCTGGCAAAATTTACGGTGCTCCTGGGGCTTTTAGCCATACAGTTGGCAATGAGTATCGGCACCTATTATATCAGCGCCCTGATCGCTTCGCGCGCACACCATTACTCTTTCACCCTGGAGCCGCTGTATGTGCTCCGCGGTACAGTGCAGGTCTATGCGGGAGCCGTTCCGACAGCAGCCGTTTTCTGGATGCTTGCCGTACTCATCCAGGCTCCGGTTTTTTCCGCGGGCATCGGGCTTGCCTCCATTGTCCCGTCCGTATTGGTAATCAATACAAAATTTTGGTTCGCCTACCCTGCAAGCTATCCGTTTTACCTGCTTATGGTCGAATATGGAAAAGCTGCAAAAGGGATCTATGAAACCAGGATCGCCTGGCTCCCATGGCTCCCTGTTGCCATCGTTATCACAACTGCCGCGCTCGCAGTATCCTGCCTGCGATTCGGCGCCTCAGAAAGGAGATCACTATGAAAAAATGGATCTATACCACTGCCTGCACCATCACCCTGTTTTTGCCATGGACGCTTTTATACCTGCGCACCTTCGACTGGGCGCTGAAAAGCCCGACTGCCGAAATCCTGATCTACAGTTACGCTGCCTTTATGATCGCTTCCGGTATATTTGCAGTATTTGCCTACGCCAAGGGCGGCATCCGGCACAAATGGATGCAGGTATGTGTTGCAATCAACGGAATGTATGCCGTAGGCGCTGCGCTGCTTTTGCTCGCCATTGTCCTGCAATAAGGCTTCCAAGCCTCAAAATCCCATAGACCTGGGGATTTGCTTATGCTATACTAGCCATAACAAAACCATTTTCAATTATGGGAGGAGAATGCATATGCCAAATAATCTCGAAATCACAAAAACCGCGATTGACGACTTTAAGGAAATCCAAAGATATATGCTGCTTGCAAAAGAAGAGCACGCGGAAAAGACTTATGCGGAATTAAAGAAAAAATACATTTCTTTAAAGGCAATCTTAAATGTAGCAGGTGTCAATTTATCACAGCTTGATGAAATCAAAGAATAGTATCTCTTTACAGCATCTGCCTGCGCAGCCCGCCTATCGAGTAGGAGGTAGGTGATTCGTTCACCTACCGACCTCTCACACCATATTGCGTGTCCAAATTGATACAAATATTTCTTGGGTGCTATCGTTTTTACATTTACTGCAAATGCCCTGAAATCAGCACTTTTCAGAATGGCAGATGCACCCGACCATAAACGGCTATCGTTCTATTATTCGGATTTGCCGTGCTTTCGATATTTGGAAGTGTAAAATTTAACGATAACCCATTTTTCAGAGAGGTTATCGTTATTTTTTGCACCCACTAAAATCATCCAGTCATAACTGAATATTTACAAGATCAAATCTATCGCCTGTATTATCAAATTATCTTCTATTTTTGCTTGTTTCATAATCATAATGTATATGTACACTCTAGCCAAGGTATATGCATACACATGAATGTCTTCCATTTCTTCTACGCTACTATGCATGAGTAAATTTCTCATTTTAGCAAATTTATTTGGCATATCATTTATTTCTTCTTGTCTCAAGCCAAATTTCATCAACACACGATTTCTATAGCTAACGGGCAATTTATCAAATTTCGTTTGGCAATGTGCAAATTTTTCTCCCAAGCCAAAATCTAATAATTTTATCATATCAGCATATTTTTTGAATTCCTTACGTTTTTTTGAATCAGCCCCTTTATATTCTTCATCCTTTTTTTCTATAAATTGGAGAAATTCTTCCTTAACTTCATTTGCTTTTTGAGAATACTCCGTTTTTGCATTTGGAAATACATAGTTAAAAACAGACTCAAAACTTGTGCAACAAATCATATATGATTCAGGCGTTACATATTTTCCGCTTTTTAAATTTTTAGGTATAAATAGCAAATTTAAATCTTTCTTATTTACAATTTGAATAAGGTCATTTATATGATCAAAAACAAAATAATATCCAATGATTTGATCTATATCCACAATATCCTCTTTATCAAGATCGATTATATGTGTATATGCTATTGGAGCATTCTTTCCTTTATCATTTATTTTTCCTAAACTTATTTCTCCAATCCTAATGTTTTTCCTAAAATTGACAAAAGTCATTAAATTGTATATCCACATATAAATTGTTCTAAAATAGGTTACATCTATTTTCTCTTCAAAACACAACTTCAATATAGATTTGGGTTTTCCTAAATTGTAATCTACTTGCATATTAATAGGCTCCCCTGGCAGGGTAACACTAAGTACAAGATTAGCTTTCTTACCATCAACCTCAACTTCACATTCTTTACTAATCTCATCAAACGGTCTTAATTTTATTTCACCACCGCCGCCACTGAAATAATTATAGCAAGTATTTTTTTCATCAATAATGTGATTTGGTCTGTAAAAATAATCAATTATCCCACCTTTAAATGTTATTGTATCAAAGCACCGTTCGTTACCATCAAAGCACACAAAGCCAGAAGGCTTTGCAATATATCCAGAACGATTTACTTTCAAAAAGCAATTTAAAAAGAATATATTTTCAAATCCTATCGTTGTACCTTCCAAAACTTCTAAATGAATATTTTTATTTGCCAAAAAATCATATGGCTTAATTGAACTTTGTTCCTTTGGCACAAGTTGTAACAATTCTCCATCATAAGTAAAAATATAACTTTTTCCTTCCAACTCCATATAACCGCTTTGCATTTTGCTTCTTGGCATTATAACTACTCCTTCTAAACTATATAAATTCGATCTACCAGACACCACCAGCATCAAAATTATACCTCAATTCTTCACAAATTTCCACACACAAAAACAGCGGGCAGGATATCCGATACTCCCCGGAACCTGCCCGCCGCCATCAAATCTCTGTGCTGACTTCCACGCCATTGCGGAAGGTAAAAATCACCCGTCCGTCCGGATAGACCGTTGCGTAATCCACAAGCCTGTGGAACAGCTTCTCGTTGAAATCCACCGGCAGCTCCTTTGTCTCGCTGAGCCCCGCAAGGAAGCCGCTGAAAATGTCATACTGGATTTCTTTCCTCTCCTGCTCTTTTTCCAGGCTGTCCATCCGGCTCTCCAAAGCGGCGTACCGGCTGGCATACCCGTCATACTTTTTGCGGTAGTCGTGCTGGTCAAGTTTCCGGGTGGCGTTCTCATCGACCAGCTTCTGGATCAGCCCCGCGGTCACCTCCATCTCTCTGCTGACCGCCTCCATCTCCGTGTCGATGGAACCGC
>CAMWXD010000073.1 GCA_947178105.1 uncultured Eubacterium sp.
CCTTTTGAGAAAGGGACATACCTTTCTTGCACCACTAACTAAATGACATTGGTTCACACCTTCGGTGCTCACAGTAACGGAAATCAGCCCATTTGAAGTTCGCTTCGCGAAGGGCTGATTTCTCTCTCGGCTGAATTTACGCATTTTTACGGACTTTGCAGTAAATGCAAAGTCCTGGTGTGAATAGTAACGTGCCTCCATATCCCGCACTTTTGGCAGCAGCAATTTGGCTTGTAAAAAAGGGCTGTTTTCGTTATACTGTTTTAGAGCGTGTTATCTTATAAGAAACAGTATACAAAAAAAGAAAGCAGGAGAGAATCATGGAATTAATTACAGAACAGGAGCTTGCCCGCTTTGATCAGGCGGATGCAGATGCAGTGGATGCAGTATTTGAGCGAAATATGACAGAGTATGAGATTAACTGGGCGTCAGAGGAAGTCGGAGAGCTGCCGGTGTTGGCGCATTATTATGTAAAGGGAAAAGATCTGCATTATTATGTGCTGGCGCGTGTGCACGATGAGGAGGACGACCTGCTGACCTGTGTCAATGTCAACCAGGGAGTCAAGCAGCTTGTTTTGTTCCCGGTGCGTCTGTTTAACGGGGCGGTATTGGATGAAAAGACACAGGAACATGCATTTGCAGAAGAAAAATTGTTTGGGCATGTATGCTTAAAAGATGTATGGATGTGATATAAAAGGGAATCAGCAGAAAGGAAAAGAGGGATGTTATGTTAAAAATAGGTTCGCATGTCGGGATGAGCGGGAAGGATATGTTTTTGAACTCCGTAAAGGAAGCTGCCAGCTATGGCGCCAATACATTTATGGTATATACCGGAGCTCCGCAGAATACAAGGCGTAAGGAGATACAGGACTTGAATATAGAAGCGGCGCATGAGTATATGAAGGAGCATGGCATCGACAGCTTTGTGGTTCATGCGCCGTATATTATCAATCTTGCAAATACAATTAAGCCGGAGACGTATGCGCTTGCGGTGGAATTTTTGGAAAAAGAGATCGAGCGTACGACGGCGATGGGGAGTAATATCCTGGTACTGCATCCGGGCGCTCATGTAGGCGCTGGTGTCGAGGCGGGGACGGCACAGATCATCAAGGGTTTAAATGAAGTGCTGACAGCGGATACCAGGTGTCAGATCGCGCTGGAGACAATGGCTGGAAAAGGCACTGAAATCGGAAGGACATTTGAAGAGCTTGCCGCGATTTACGACGGCGTGGTGCACAATGAGAAGCTGCGTGTCTGCTTTGATACATGCCATACGCATGACAGCGGATATGATATTGTGCATGATTTTGACGGAATGGTGGAGCAGTTTGACAAGGTGGTCGGCAAAGGCCAGATTGCGGTATTTCATATTAACGACAGTAAAAATGTATGCGGCGCGTCAAAAGACCGTCATGCCAATATCGGGGCAGGGGAGATTGGCTTTGATGCGCTCTGGAAGATCGTGCACCACCCGGATTTTCTGGAGGTGCCAAAGATCTTGGAAACACCGTATCTTGCAGACCCGCAGGACGCGAAAAAGAAATATCCGCCGTATAAGGAAGAGATTGAAAGGCTGCTTGCGGAACATACGGACAGCATTCAGTAGCAGGCTTTCTCCAGGGAAATGCCAGGCTGTTATAAAAGAAACGGACAGGGGGTCGGATGATGGGAAAAAAGAAGAAAGAGAAGCACAGGCGCCAGTCCATGCTGGGGCAGGTGAGAAAAGCGCATAGGAGGCAGGCAGAGCCAGGAGGCGGCTATGCCTTTCAGGTCATCGGCGCTTTTTTCTGTGATTTTTTCTATTATTTATGGCATATTTTTAAATGGCTGGTACTTGCGGGGCTGATTCTAACGGCAACGGTATCGCTTGTGCTGTTTGTGCGGTATGGGGATGATTACCGTTCGTTTGCGCAAGAAGCGGATGAGATCTTGGCAGACAGTACGGCGGAGGATTTTCGTATGGATGAGATTACGTACCTGTACGGGGCTGACGGCACACAAATCGCGGAGCTGTCCTCAGGCAACGGCAAATCCAGCTATTTAAAATATGAAGAAATCCCGATGTATGCGGTGCACGCGTTTGTGGCGATCGAGGACAGAAGCTTTTGGAGAAATATTGGGATCGATGTGAAAGGCATTGTACGTGTCGGAATGGATTTTGTTCTGTCCAGAGGGGACAATATGGCAGGCGCCAGCACGATTACACAGCAGCTTTCGCGTACGATTTATCTGACCAGGGAGCGATCGATTACGCGCAAGATCAAAGAAATGATGGTTGCAATCCGGCTGACGCGCAAATACAGCAAAAAGGAGATTATGGAGTTTTATGTCAATACCGTCTGCTTTAGCAATGGGATCTACGGACTGGAAGCAGCGGCAAAAGCATATTTTGGAATCAGCGCGTCGGAATTGTCGCTGTCCCAGACTGCGTATCTGTGCGCGATCCCAAACCGCCCGGAGTATTTTAATCCGTATAAACACCCAAAACGCGCGTTAAAGCGCAGAGATAAGATTTTAAAGGATATGTATGAACTGGGCTATGTGTCAAAGAGCGCCTATGAGGAGGCGTGTGAGGAAAAGATTAAGATACAGAAGCAGGTGTCGGAATTTAAAAACTATGAAACTACTTATATCGTATACTGTGCGGTAGAATACCTGATGAAGCTGCATGGGTTTGAGTTCCGTTATCAGTTTAAAGATAAAGCGGATTATGAGCAGTACCAGGAATCGTATGAGACGGCGTACAATCTGGAAAAATCCAACCTGTATGCAAAGGGCTATACGGTGACAACCAGCTTAAAGTCAGATGCGCAGCGCGCCTTGCAGCAGTCTTTGGACAACAACCTGGCATTTGCTACGCAGACCAACCCGGAGACAAATGTATATGAGCTGCAAGGGGCTGTGACAGCGATCGATAATACGACCGGAAAAGTCATAGCAGTGGTCGGCGGGCGTTCGCAGGAAAACCTGAATAATGTATACAGCTTAAACCGTGCTTACCAGAGTTACCGCCAGCCGGGAAGCTCCTTTAAGCCGCTTGCTGTCTATACGCCTGCGCTGATGTATGGCTATACGCCGGATACGACGGTATATGATATTGATGTAAAGACGGCGCAGCAGCCGGGAGTGGATATTTCCAGCCTGCGCGGGAATGCGATGACGCTGCGCAGTGCGGTGGAGCAGAGTAAAAACGGCGTGGCGTATTCGGTATTCTACGATATCAAGCCGGTTTATGGATTGGAATATGTTACAGATATGAAATTTGACAAAATCGTACCGCAGGACCAGACGCTGTCTGCTGCGCTGGGCGGGCTGACCTATGGCGCGACTACGGTGCAGATGGCAAGCGGGTATGCGACGCTTGTCAATCAGGGCGAATATCGTGATCCTTCGTGCCTTGTTTCCTTAAAAGACCGCAACGGAAAAGAGCTTTATAAAGAGGAAGATGCAAAAAGGGTGTACAGCGCGCAGGCGTCGTCTGAAATGATCGATATTTTAAAAGGCGTGCTGACAGTCGGGACGGCAAAAAGCATGAAATGGGCGGAAGCGAGTGCGCTGCCGGCGGCTGGAAAAACGGGGACGACCAATGACAGCAAGGATGGATGGTTCTGCGGGGTGACGCCGTATTATACAGTAACGGTATGGGTCGGGTACGATACGCCGAAAACGCTGGACAGCTTGTACGGAAGCTCGTATCCGGCGAGCGTGTGGAAGGATGCGATGCTGTATTTGACACAGGGAAAGAGTGTGATTGATTTTAATTAGGCTTATTTAAATTAGAAGAAGTTCTTGCGCATTGATCCATTTTATGGCAAAATAAAGAAGCAACTCTTTGGAGACAACGCAGCAGCTATGCCAGCGGCATGGCTGCTGCGGGTTCACAGATGATCATGGAGGTAGATAGGATGTATATTACATGTTTAGACCTGGAAGGTGTGCTTGTGCCGGAAATATGGATTGCGTTTGCAAAGGAAAGCGGTATACCGGAGCTGGAAAAAACGACAAGGGACGAACCAGATTATGACAAGCTGATGCAGGGGCGCCTGAAAATACTGAAAGAACACGGTTTGGGCTTAAAGGAAATCCAGGAAACAATCGCAAAGATCGATCCGCTTCCGGGCGCAAAGGAGTTTTTAGATGAGCTTCGTGCTGTGACGCAGGTCATTATTCTCAGTGATACATTTGAACAGTTTGCGAAGCCATTGATGAAAAAACTGGGCTGGCCGACTATTTTCTGCAATACGCTGGAGACTGCGGCAGATGGCGAAATTACCGGATACCGGATGCGTGTGGAAAATTCAAAATACACGACGGTAAAGGCATTGCAGTCGATTGGTTATCAGACGATTGCGAGCGGGGACAGCTACAACGACCTGGGCATGATCGAGGCAAGCCAGGCGGGATTTTTATTCAGAAGTACGGAACAGATCAAGGCGGATTATCCGCAGCTTCCGGCTTTTGAGCACTATGATGAGCTGCTAAAAGCAATTCAGGATAAAATCAAACATTCATAAAAGCGAAAGACGGAGCGAGCCGGCGGCAGCAGGCTGTGCGGTTTGGCATTGCAGAAAGGAAGGTGAAACTGCTTGTTAAAAACACTGGCTTCTTATATCAGGGAATTTAAGTTTGATTCGATTATGACACCAGTCGTTATGATTCTGGAGGTCATTATGGAAATGCTGATCCCGCTTATGATGGCGTCGATTATTGACGACGGAGTGGAAAAAGGCGATATCAGGCATATTTATATGATGGGTGCCTGGATGGTTGCGGCTGCTTTTGTGGGGCTGGCGGCAGGTGTGCTGGGCGGGAAATACGGCGCGCGGGCTTCGGCTGGTTTTGCAAAAAACCTGCGTGAAGGGATGTTTGTAAATATCCAGGACTATGCGTTTGAAAATATTGATAAATATTCTACTGCAGGGCTTGTGACAAGGCTGACGACCGATGTGACGAATTTGCAGAATGCGTACCAGATGATCCTTCGGATGTGTGTCCGGGCGCCGTTTTCCCTGATTATTGCAATGGTCATGTCATTTTTTATCTCAGCAAAGCTGGCAACGGTGTATCTGGTGGCAGTTATTGTACTGGGGTGTTTTTTAGCGGTGATTACGGTGAATGCCTATAAATATTTCAGCGCGGTATTTGAAAAGTATGACGATTTGAATGCAAGCGTACAGGAAAATATCGCGGCGATCCGTGTGGTGAAAGCATACGTCAGGGAAGACCATGAGATTAACAAGTTTCAGAAGGCGAGCGGCAACCTGTACCTGATGTTTGTAAAGGCGGAGAGTATTGTTACTTATAATGCGCCGGCAATGATGCTGACTGTATTTAGCTGTATATTGGGAATTAGCTGGCTGGGTGCAAAAATAATCGTATCGACAAATGCGACGGAGCTGCAAACCGGGGACTTGATGAGCCTGCTTACGTACTGCATGAATATTTTGATGAGCCTGATGATGTTGTCGATGGCGTTTGTCATGATTACGATGAGTTCGGCAAGTGCAAAGCGTATCGCAGAAGTATTAAACGAAAAAAGTACGCTGCAAAACCCGCCGCAGCCGGATTACCATGTGCCGGACGGAAGCATCCGGTTTGAGCACGTAAATTTTTCTTATGGCAGGCCAGGCAGCGAGGATCCAGGCACGGACAAGACGCAGGGGAGCCAGGAGGAAAGCGGGAGCCATGTGTTGTCGGATATTAACCTGGATATTCGTTCTGGTGAAACGATCGGGATTATCGGCGGCACCGGAAGCTCGAAGTCCAGCCTGGTCAACCTGGTCAGCCGTCTGTATGATGTGACGGAAGGGTGTGTGAAGGTAGGCGGCAAGGATGTCAGAAGCTATGATATCGAGACGCTGCGGAATGAAGTAGCGGTTGTGCTGCAAAAAAATGTGCTGTTTTCCGGTACGATCTATGATAACCTGCGCTGGGGCGACCTGAACGCAAGTGAGGAGGAGTGCCGGCGAGTATGCCGTCTTGCGTGTGCCGATGAATTTATCGAAGCGATGCCGGAGGGCTACAATACGTATATTGAGCAGGGCGGTACGAATGTTTCCGGCGGCCAGAAGCAGCGGCTGTGTATTGCAAGGGCGCTGCTGAAAAAACCGAAGATCCTGATTCTGGACGATTCTACAAGTGCGGTGGATACGGCTACGGATGCAAGGATCCGCAAGGCGTTTGCAGAAGAGATCCCTGGGACGACGAAGCTGATTATCGCACAGCGCATTTCTTCGGTGCAGCAGGCGGACCGGATTATCGTGCTGGAACATGGCAGGGTGCATGGGTTTGGGACACATGAAGAGCTGTTAAAGGACAATGCGATTTACCGCGAGGTCTACGAGTCGCAGACAGGCGGTGGCGGAGATTTTGACGAGCATGGAGGTGGTCACTGATGGCAGAAAAAGCAAAACCGATCCATGGGCCAGGCGGGCATGGAAGACCAGGAAGAGGCAGCCGCCCGAAAGTAGAAAATCCGGGAAAGATCTTTCGCAGGCTGATGTCGTATGTGATGCGTGATTATGCGTTTGCGGTAGTTGTGGTGATTGCCTGTATTCTCTATACGGCGTTTGCTACGATACAGGGTACGTTATTTATGGAAGAGCTGATTGACGGCTATATCCTGCCCTTGTTAAAAAGTGAGTCGCCGGATTTTGGCGATCTTTCACGTGCGATCCTGCGAGTCGCCGGATTTTACGGGATAGCGGTGATTACGAGCTATGCCCAGGCAAAGATTATGATTTATGTCAGCCAGGGGACGCTGCGCCATTTAAGAAACGACCTGTTTTCCCATATGGAAAAGCTGCCGATCCGGTATTTTGATACCCATGCGCATGGGGATATTATGTCTGTGTATACAAACGATATCGATACACTGCGCCAGATGATCAGCCAGAGCATCCCGCAGCTTTTTAACAGTGTGATTACGATTATCAGTGTTCTTGGGAGCATGATTTACTTAAGCATCCCGCTGACTGGCGTTACCTTATTTATGGTAGCAGTCATGCTGTTTATGACGAAACGCCTGGCGGGCCTTAGCAGCAAGTATTTCCTGGCGCAGCAGCAGGATCTTGGCAAAGTGAACGGCTATATTGAAGAAATGATGGAAGGGCAGAAGGTCGTCAAAGTATTCTGCCATGAACAGACTTCGATCAAAGATTTTAAAGAACTCAATGACAGGCTGTTTGAGAGCGCTTATCAGGCGAACCGGTTTGCCAATATTCTGATGCCGGTCAATGCGCAGCTTGGCAATGTCAGCTATGTTTTATGTGCGATTGTCGGCGGTATCCTGGCAATGAACGCAGTCGGCGGCTTTACGATTGGCAAGCTGGCAAGCTTTTTGACCTTTAACCGCAGCTTTAACCAGCCGATCAACCAGGTCAGTATGCAGTTAAATGCTGTTGTGATGGCGATTGCAGGCGCAGAGCGTGTATTTAAGCTGCTGGATGAACAGCCGGAAGCGGATGAGGGATATGTCACGCTTGTGAATGCAAAAAAGGAGAACGGAAAGATCGTGGAAGCGCCAGGCGGCGAGCGTACCGGGCTGTGGGCATGGAAGCATCCGCACCAGCAGGAAGGCACGGTTTCTTATACAGAGCTGACCGGAGACGTCGTGTTTGACGATGTGGATTTTGGCTATGTGCCGGAGAAAATCGTACTGCACAATGTAGACCTGTATGCGACGCCTGGACAGAAGATTGCGTTTGTCGGATCTACCGGAGCCGGAAAGACGACGATCACCAACCTGATTAACCGGTTTTACGATATCCAGGACGGCAAGATCCGTTATGACGGCATCAATATTAATAAAATTAAAAAAGACGACCTGCGCCATTCGCTTGGGATCGTGCTTCAGGATACGCATTTATTTACGGCGACTGTGATGGAAAATATACGCTACGGCAAGCTGGACGCTACGGATACGGAGGTCATGGCAGCCGCGAAGCTGGCAAATGCAGACGGATTTATCCGTCATCTGCCGGACGGTTATCAGACGATGTTAACAGGAGACGGCGCCAATCTCAGCCAGGGCCAGCGGCAGTTGCTGGCAATCGCGCGCGCAGCGATTGCGGATCCGCCGGTGCTGATCTTGGACGAAGCAACCAGCTCGATCGATACGAGGACGGAAAAAATCGTACAGGACGGCATGGATAAGCTGATGCGCGGCAGGACGACTTTTGTCATTGCCCACCGCCTGTCGACGGTGCGCAACAGCGACTGCATTATCGTACTGGAGCAGGGACGCGTCATTGAACGCGGGAATCATGAAAAGCTGATTGAGGAACGCGGAAAATACTATCAGTTGTATACAGGAAATATTGCATCCAGTTAATAGTTGGTACAGAAAGGGGTGGCTTGCATGTCATTGGAAGCATATCAGGCAGCGAATAAACGGGCAGAGAAGGCATATCGTTCCGCGATGAACAAAGGGGAATACCCATATCTGAGCGCGTTGGATGATTTCCTTCCGTATGAGCGGATAGCCGGCGAAAAATATATTGGTGTCGTAGAGATTCCGCTGGATCTTGTAGCAGGCACGAAGACAGCCGGCAGACAGAATTCTTTTGCTCACAATTTTATGCCGCTGCTCAGCGAGGAGACAGAATTTGCATATAAATGGGCGGGGCTGTACGATTCCCAGTTGGAGGAAGGAATCCGTGACCCGATCGTAGCATATGAGTATATGCACCGGTTTTATGTGATGGAGGGCAATAAGCGCGTCAGTGTGCTAAAGAGCCTGAACGCGGTAAAAATCAGTGCGAAGGTAACGAGGATTATACCAAAGAAAACAGACGACCTGGAAAACAAGATCTATTATGAGTTTATGGATTTTTACGATGATGCAAAAATCTATGACATCTGGTTTTCCAATGAAGGCTCCTATGCAAAGCTGAGCAAAAGCTATGGCTATCAGCCAGGGCAGGTGTGGAGCGAGGAGAGCCGGACGGCACTGCGCAGCGAATTTTTAAGTTTCCGCAAGATCTATAAAGCAAAAGGCGGAGACAAGGTCAATATCACGTCCGGGGATGCGTTTTTAGCTTATATCGAGCTGTTTCCAGCGTGGCAGCTCCAGTCGGGCAGTGAAGAAGACATTAAAGGCAACCTGACAAAAATGTGGGATGAGTTTCTGACGCTTGGGCAGGGCAAGTCGATGAAGATCGTGCTTGAGCCGCATCAGAAGGAAAAGACGACTGCCGGGCGGTCTATATTAAACCGTATCTTGTCAGATGTGCCAAAACAGTTAAAAGTCGCATTTATTTTTGAAAAATCCGTGGTCAATTCGGCATGGAATTATGCGCATGAAATGGGGCGGATGCATCTGGAGCATGTGTTTGGCGAGAAGATTCAGACGTCGATTTATGAACACGCAGAATTTACAAATAATTCGGAGGATATTATAGAAGCGGCGATTGAGGACGGCAACCAGATTATTTTTACCGTACCGGCACAGCTTGCGAACGCCAGTGTAAAAGCTGCGCTCAAGCATCCGGAAATCAAGATCTTAAACTGCTCAACCAACTCCAAATATCAGGCGATCCGTACGTATTACTGTAGGATGTATGAAAGCAAGTTTTTGCTTGGCGTGATCGCGGGCGCGCTGTCGGAGACAAATGACGTCGGCTATATGGCGGATTATCCGATTTACAGTACGATTGCGAATATCAATGCCTTTTCGCTTGGAGCGCAGATGGTAAATCCAAGGGCAAAGGTGCATCTGCGCTGGGGCTCGGTGAAAAAAGACAGACAAATGGAATGGCCGGCAAATGTGCATCTGATCTTTGATAAAGATATGATCAATCCGAAATATCCGACCAGGAAATATGGTCTGTACCGCCAGCTTGCGGACGGACAGATTGAAAATATCGCGACTTCAATCTGCCATTGGGGAAAAGTGTATGAGCTGATTATCCGCAGTATTATGGAAAAAACCTGGAATGAAGAAGCAGGGAAAAATAAAAACCAGGCATTAAATTACTGGTGGGGGCTTTCTTCCGGCGTGCTTGAGATCGTGTATTCCCAAAAGCTGCCGGACGGTACGAAAAATCTGGTCAATCTGCTGACAGAGATGATCCGGCGCAGAGAATTCAGCCCATTCCAGTTTACCTGGACGAGACAGGACGGGAAAATAACGAATGAAGCGGGGAAGCGCCTGGAACCGGAAGAGATCTTTCGGATGAACTATCTGGCAAGCAATGTAGAAGGCAGGATTCCTGAACTGGATGAACTGAAAGACGAAGTCAAAGAGTTTGTACGGCTTCAGGGAGGGTTCTGATGAAAGTATTGTTGTTGGCAGATGTAGAATGCAAAGCGTTGTGGGATTTTTATCGCAGAGAAGAGCTGGAAGGGGTCGACCTGATCCTTTCCTGCGGCGACTTGAATGCAGAATACTTGTCCTTTCTTGCCACGATGGCGTCAGTCCCGCTGCTGTATGTGCACGGAAACCATGATGCAAAATACAGCACACGTGCGCCCGAAGGATGTATCTGCATTGACGATACCGTCTATAATTACAAAGGGCTGCGTATCCTGGGGCTGGGAGGCTCCATGCGTTATAAAGATGATGACTGGCAGTTTACCGAAGACGAGATGCGCGCAAGGGTAAGAAAAATGCGTTTTCCGATCTGGCGGAATAAAGGCTTTGACGTATTGATGACCCATGCGCCGGCTAAGGGGCTGCATGACGGAGACGACCTGCCGCACCATGGGTTCCATGTATTCAATGAACTGATGGACAAGTACCAGCCGGGGCTTTTCATTCATGGGCATGTGCATTTGAACTATGGGCGGGATCATGTGCGTGAAGATGAGCGCGGCAATACGCGGGTGGTTAATGCGTTTGAGCGGTATGTGATTGATATACCGGATAAATGAAGGTTTATGAAAACTCCCGGAGAGGCGGCTCCAGGAGTTTTTGTTCGTTCGGCGTTTTTTGTTCAGGCAGGGCGCGGATCCTCCTGCTGAAATGCCGCTGCAAGCACATCCAGGTAATCTTCCAGGCTGCCCAGGCCCCAGTACTGAATATGGATCACCTGCCTGCCGCGGCAGGCGAATAGCTGTGTAAATCCTTCGGATTTTGCGGTTGTTATAGAGTCGAAGCCGGGATGGGAAAGCTCGGTAACGGCAGCGTCTGGGGTGGAGCGGACATAGCTCCTTAGCTGTTCCCGGTACAGCGGAAGCGCCAGACAGGGCAGTGCCAGCCGGAAATACTCGGTATGGGCAGAAGGCTCTGTGGCGGTGATGCCGTTATTTTGCCAGACACTTCGCAGCTCGCCCTGCTGGTAGATCTCATAATGTGCCGGAACAAACAGCGTCCAGGAGAACTCTGCATTGTTGTAGGCGTCTACGCCGCTTCGGATATACGAGTCTTTATGCCATGAAAAATCCTGTCCCTGTTCTATAAGATCAAGAGGAATATAAGGCATGGAAATCGTTACGTCCGGGACGGACTGCTTCCAGTTTTTGGCAAACACGCAGAAAGGCATTGCAATCAGGAAAAATGCCAGGAGCGCGGTACAAAAACCGGCTGCCCGGTGAAGCAGCAAGTGCTTTCGATAGTCTTTTCTGTGCAGTGCAGGTATGCCGCTGGCAAGGGTGCGTTTCAGCCTGTAAAGGCACAAAAACTGCTGGACAGCCCGGATGCCGGAGATGGTATTGAAAATGACGAGCAAAGGCATGGACGGGTTTGCTAAAAACAGGGTCACAGGACGCGGGGACAGCAGCATCCCGCATACAAACATAGACAATAGGACAAGCGCAAGGACAGCGGTACTGACGGCATTTTTTCTAAGACGGCTGAAAATCCGCTCGTAAGCGGAGCTGTGTATGACAGGGTCAGAGTGCAGTTCGTCAGCACCCGGGCGTATGCTGCGCCAGATAAAAAAGGACTTTTGGAGCACAGCGGCAAATTCCCATCCTGCCTGGGCATAGGCATCCTGCATGTCGCAAGGCGGCTCGCTGCTGTCGTCTGTCACAGGCTCCAGCCGGTAACAGGTGTCGGATGCTTCTCCTTTTGCAAACGTAAACAGGCGCCCGCCTGCTTTTCGCACATACAGCCCGCTTGCGGCAAGGTCAGAAAGCCAGGCTTCCATGGCTGGCACATTATAAATACCGCATGGCGGCAGCTTATATACCTGCTGTACATTCCACATATTCATCAGCTCCTTTTCTCAGCTTTTATAGCATCTGCAAGACAGGCTTCCATGCGAAGCCGTTCCTTTTCATACATGTTCCTGCCTTTGTCTGTGAGGGCGTAGATCCGCCTGCGCCCTTCCCGTCGTATTTCCCTTATGACTCCTTCTGATTCGAAGCGCCCAAGGATGGTGTAGATCGTGGCTGCGCCAAGATGCACGCGGCCGCCTGTGATCCGCTCTGTAAATGCCGCTGCCTCTACACCTGAGCATTCGCCGGCGAGAAATGCCATCAGGGTATAAAACATGCTCTCGGTAACAATTTCTATTCGCTTTTCTCCCATTGCTGTGCCTTTCTAATATCGAGCATCGATATTTATGGGTAAAGTATAACATCGAGGATTGATATTGTCAATAAAAAAATGAAGTTAGAAAAAGAAGGTAGAAAAAGAGGGTATTGTGATACAAAAAGAAATGTGGTACCATACTCATATGGGAAAGACATAGAGCGAAAGGCGGCGTTGCCCCTCTTATTACGGAGGGTGAAAAGCCCTCCGAATCCGGTACATTAGAGTACAAAAGAAAGGAGGGCGATGCAATGGTTACATATTCTGAATTATTTCAGTTTTGTTTACTGATTGTATCCCTTGCGAATTTGTTTTATCAGATTTACAAGGATAAAAGAAAATAGCCGCCACCACCCTTAATAGTGACGGCTTGCCTATTCTTAAAGAGTAGGCAGAAACAAACTTTCAGGGGTAAAGCCGCTTCTATGGCTTTCCCTTTGTGTAAGCCTACTATAACACATTGTGCGGCAGATTTCAAGAGAGAATTTCATTCTGGGCCGGATTCCGGGTCAGAAGTGTTTTTCTGGCTACGCAGGCTGGCGGACGATACCTGTAAACAGCGGCAGGCCCGCGGCATCCGTAATGATAAATAAAAACGGCCGGTCAAGCACAAAGTCAATGACTTCGTCCGGCATTGTTGCGCCTGCTCCGGTCATGGACATGACGGTATAGGCTGCGGCGGTAACGCCTTGTTCGTCTATGGCAACACGTACGGCATGTTTTGCCTGGGAAAGAATGATGCCGTCGGTATTGCGCGTCATAGGTGAAAAGTCGGATACGTCTGGGTCAAAGATATCCGTAATGCCAAGTTTTTGCATTCCTTCTGCCAGGTCAGTCTGCGAGGAGATGTCAAATTTCGGGACAGCCAGATTTACCAGCACTTCTTTTTGCTGCTTCCATTCGGAACGGTCGTTGGATACGATAAAATCCATTGCCTGGCTGTCATCGAGCAGGCTGTCTACAGTTACCCCTTCGTCTGGAAGGAGAAACCACATGGAACCAGAATCGCCCATTGTCTGTGAAACAGCGGAAAAATGGTCGCCCCAGTAGTAGGTTTCGTCTATTTTTTCTTTGTGCATAAAATTACACTCCATATCACCAGAAGCGGCGTGAAACGTCTGGGGAGATGTGTTTTCCGGTGAAAATTCACCGAGCCATTTGCCGCGGAAATAAACGGTTGTGGCGAGGGCGAAGATGGTGTCTTTTTTCAGCACGTCAAGGCTTGACACCTGTTCCTTTAAAAGGCCGCCTGTCTGCTTGTTTAACCAGTCCTGCATCAGGCGGTTATATTCCGCAGAGCCCATTTCTCCCTGATAAGACGAAGCATAGTAGTTGTTTGCCAGTGCTTTCATAGTGGATGGGACGTAGCGGATCGATTCGTTGAGCCACAGGGAGCTGGCGAGAATGCGGGCAGTTGCCCCGTCATCGCAGTAATTGGCATTCCACAGGCAGTTGATCCGGCTGCGCAGTGTTTTCAGGTCTTTGCAGTCTAAGGCATTTAAAAGCTGCTCTCTGCTGCTGCCGTCGGTCAGTTCAGTGAGCATTCCAAGGGCGATATACAAGTTTAAGGGAGAAAACGCTGCGTTATTTTCCGTTGATGCGCTTAAAAACTGACGGATGCTTTTCGTCAGAAATCCGTCCATAGCGTCAGCATAGCCTGCGGCCAGCCTGCGTCTTGCCGAAGTGTCTTCCCGCCAGGCGTTGAAGGCGTCGCTAAAGCTGTCTTTCCCATCGCCATTGCTGTCCGTGTAGTATGTTTCGTCTGGATACGGGGCTGACTGCGGGTAGTCTGCTTCGGCAATCGTATGGGCGGAGGTGGGCGTACCAAACGGAAACAGAGCGGTGCCGATGGCTGCGGCGACAGCTAAAACTGCGGCAGCGGCAGCATAGCGCCACGTTTTTTTTGTGCTTTTCCAAAATGGCTTTTTTTCAGGATGTTCCGGAAAAGCCGCCTGATCGATCAGGCTGTCCCGGATATCGGTAATGCCGTCATACAGCCGTGCGCTTTTTTGATGGCATTGGTGTTGGCTTTGCGGTTGATGTCGTCTCATAAGCATACTCCTTCCTGCTCTAAAAATTGTTTTAGCTGCTTGCGCAGGCGCATCATTTTCTGTGCGGTCTGGTTTGGCGTGCGCTTACATTCCCTTGCGAGTGCATGGACTGCTTCGCCGTACCAGTATCGCCTGACAAATAAGATACTGTCTTCTGTGGGCAGGGAATCCAGCCACTGCTCCAATAGCTTTGCCAGCTCCAGCCGTTCGACCGCCTGCTCTACATTGTTGGGATCGGGGATACACTCGTCCAGCTCGGAAAGCAGGACTTCCATGCCGCGGCAGCGCTTTTTTGCATGGTCGCTGCGCCAGCGGCTAATCGACAGGTTGCGTGTAATCCGTCCTAAAAATGCACCAAGTGACAGCGGCTGGTCTGGCGGTATCCGGCGCCAGGCGGCAAACCAGGTATCGTTGACACATTCCTTTGCGTCTTCTGTGCTGTTTAAAATGTTGTTTGCGATGCGGCTGCACAGTGCGCCGTATTTGCGGCTGCTTTCTGTGATCGCCTGTTCGTCGCGGTTATGGTACAGCGCGACAATCTGGCTGTCCTCCATGTGTTCCAAGATTCATTTCCTCCATCGTATGGTCTCTCCTGTAAAAAGCCTTTCATAGTATATTGTCGCAGGCTGGAGTAAAATATTGGCGTCGGGCAGGAATTTTTTGCGGCTGGATTATTGGTTGCTGTTGCTGTTCGAATATGATAACATAAAGGTATTATTTTAAGCCAGCTTTTTGGGCAGATAATGAGAATATTCAGTCTAGCGGTTTTCGCATCGCAGAACGTAAAGTTAAAGGTTGAAATCCCTGTTCAAATAGCATAAAATAATAGCAGCAGCAATACGACTATTTCAAAACAGGGAGGGTTTTACATGCAGCATATGAATCCATTATTAAACGACAGTGATACAGGGCACAAATTTATTACGATCGGCGAGATTATGCTCAGGCTGACGCCGCCGAACTATGAAAAGATCCGAATGACGACCAGCTTTGAGGCAAGCTATGGGGGAAGCGAGGCAAATATTGCGCTGGCGCTTGCCAATCTGGGGGTGGACAGCACGTTTTTCAGCGTCGTGCCGAATAACAGCCTGGGAAAGAGTGCAATCCGAATGCTGCGGAGCAACGATGTCCATTGTACGCCTATGATTTTAAGCACGCCGGAGCAGACACCGTCTCACCGCCTGGGCAGCTATTATCTGGAAACCGGCTACGGAATCCGGGCAAGCAAAGTCATCTATGACCGTCAGCACAGTGCGATTACAGAATTTGACTTTTCTTCGGTAGATCTCTATGAGCTGCTGGAAGGCTTTACGTGGCTGCATCTGGGCGGCATTACGCCGGCGCTTTCTAAAAACTGCCGGAAGCTGACGATGGACTGCCTGAAAACGGCGAAGGAAATGGGGATTACCGTAAGCTTTGACGGAAACTTCCGCAGTAAGCTCTGGACATGGGACGAAGCCAGGGATTTTTGTACGGAATGCCTGCCGTATATCGATGTATTGCTTGGCATCGAGCCGTTCCATCTGTGGAAGGATGAGAATGACCACAGCAAAGGGGATGTCAAGGATGGCATACCGCTTCAGCCAAGCTATGAGCAGCAGGATGAAATATTCCAGGCATTTGTGGCGAAATACCCAGATATCCGGTGCATTGCGCGCCATGTGCGTTATGCGCACAGCGGCAGTGAAAACAGCCTGAAAGCGTTTCTCTGGTATGAAAACCATACTTTTGAGAGCAAGCTGTTTACCTTTAATATCCTCGACCGTGTCGGCGGCGGCGACGCGTTTGCAAGCGGGCTGATTTACGCGATGATGCATGGGTATAAGCCGATGGATATGGCAAACTTTGCAGTCGCAAGCAGCGCCATCAAGCATACGATCCGCGGCGATGCCAATATTACGGATGAGGTGGAGAGCATTCGCAACCTGATGAATATGAACTATGATATCAAACGCTGAAATATGTATGCATGGCGTATGGAATCCTAATAATATATGCGGATAGCTATTGATACAAACAGAAGAAACAGGGAGGAGACAGGACAATGTTTCAGTTTACAGAAGATTGCATGATCGGGATGCCGGACATTGATGAGGAGCACAGACATTTATTTGAAATCATGAATGAGGGAATACATCTGGCAGACGGGACGTATGCGGGAGATCTGTATGCGGCGATCAAAGACCTGCTCGATGAGCTGGATGATTATGCAGAGCAGCATTTTTCCCATGAGGAGGCATATATGGAGCAGATCCGTGATCCAGAGCTGATTTTGCAGCGGAACCAGCATATGGTTTTTCGGGATAAGATCCGGGAATGGAGCTTTACGGATATAGACGGCCAACAGCAGCAGAGGGAGCTGTTAAAGGAGCTGATGGAATATCTTGCGCGCTGGCTGTATCATCATATTATTGCCAGCGACTCGATGATCGGTAAGCTGCCTAAACTGGAAGAGTGGATGGTGAGGGAAAATCCATGTGAATTTCTGGATGAGTACTGCACTGGGATTACATTTGTAGACGAAGAGCATAGAGAGCTGTTCCGTATTACGGATAAGGCAAATAAGTATCTGCACCATGATTTTGCATATGGGAACGGCTATGATGAGATCACCGGGATCTTGCAGGAATTAAAGGATTATACAAAGCGGCATTTTAAAGATGAAGAGGACTATATGGAGCGCATTCACTATGAAGGGCTTCCTGCACAGCGCAGGGCACATGAGTCATTTATTGACCGTCTGGAAAATGTCGATATGGATGCCGTGGACGGAGACCCGAAGGTTTATCTCGAAAGCCTGATTGAATTTCTGCTGGGATGGCTGATTAACCATATCCTGTATACGGACAAGAAGATTCCGCTGGAAGTGTAAAAATGATACGGTCCTGCAACTGTAACGGCAGGAATGGAGCAAGGAGGCTTTGATGCTTAAGGGAAAAAAGATACTGCTTGGCATTACAGGGGGCATTGCCGCATATAAGACGGCAAATCTTGCCAGTATGCTTGTAAAGCTGCACGCAGATGTCCATGTGATTATGACAAAAAATGCGCAGCAGATCATATCACCAGTTGTATTTGAAGCGCTGACCGGGAATAAAGTAGTCGACGATGTCTTTTGCAGGGACAGCGGCTATCAGGTGGCACATATCGCAATGGCGCAGGAGGCGGATGTCGTTATGGTTGCTCCGGCTTCGGCAAATATGATCGCAAAGCTGGCAAATGGGATTGCGGATGATATGCTTTCCACGACGATGCTGGCGGTAACGGCGCCTGTCTATATTGTTCCGGCGATGAATACGCATATGCTGGAGCATCCGGCAACGCAGGCAAATATTGCCAGGCTGAAGGATTATGGATACCAAATCGTAGAGCCTGCCAGCGGCTTTTTAGCCTGCGGGGACAGCGGCAGGGGAAAGATGCCGGAGGCGGACGAGCTTACCGAGTATCTTTTATATGAAGCGGCGTGTACAAAGGATCTGGAGGGAAAAAGAGTACTGATTACGGCTGGGCCGACAAGGGAGCCTATTGACCCGGTGCGCTTTATTACCAATCATTCTACCGGGAAGATGGGCTATGCCCTTGCAAAAAACGCGGCAAGAAGGGGTGCAGAGACCATACTTGTGACAGGGCCGGTGGCGTTGCCGGCTCCATTGCATACAACGGTCATTCCGGTCACTTCGGCACAGGAAATGTACGACGCAGTAGATGCGCATTTTGACAGCCAGGATATTTTGGTGATGTCTGCTGCGGTCGCAGATTACCGCCCATGCCATGCCGCGACCGAAAAGATCAAGAAAAAAGACGGTGCGGGCGTCCTGGAACTGGAGCGGACAAAGGATATACTGGCAAGTATGTCCGGGCGGAAGAAAGGCCAGTTTTTGTGCGGATTTTCGATGGAGACAGAACATATGCTTGAAAACTCCAGGACAAAGCTTGTGGAAAAAAATCTGGATATGATTGTGGCAAACAACCTGAAAATGGAAGGCGCAGGCTTTGGCACAGATACGAATATTATAACCATCATTACGAAAGGAGAGGTACGGGAGCTGGAGAAAATGAGCAAGGACGCAGCAGCACAGGCGGTGTTTGATGAGATTTTGCACTGTATTTCATAACAGGATGCGCTGTAATTTTTGAAGGTTATTTTATTTGCATTTTATTTGTATTTTATTTGTATTTTATTTGAATAGATAAAAAAAGACAGGGACATACTATCTGTAAAGAAATGCCTTATTGCCAGCCGGACACAAACCGCAGGCTGCCAGCAAGGCGTTGGAAAGCGAGGGTATTGAAATGGGCAGATTGATTTACAGAATGTGTCTCGTTGTAGTTTTAGTGATTGCCGTAGCCGGCGGGATTTATTATTATATGACCTTTTACCAGAAAGAGGACGCGCCGCAAAAGGGGACGTTCGTAGACCGTATGACAGCTCCGGATAAGAATTTTTCCGGACAGGTAAAAGCGTCTGTAAAGGAAGTCAAGGAAGCCTTCGGCTATATGGGCAAAGAGACAAAACATGCCACAGCACAGGCAGGCAGTGCTGCAAAGGATGCGGCGCGCCAGGCGTTTGCCTATGCGGCAGGCACCGCAAAAAGCACGGCGCAGCAAGCGGGTGAAGCGGTAAAAGAAGCAGCAAAAGACGCAGCACAGCAAGCGGGCGAAGCAGTAAAAGAAGCAGCGCAGCAAGCGGGCGAGACAGCAAAGGCAGCAGCGCAGCAAGCGGGCGAAGCAGCAAAAGACGCGGCGCAGCAAGCGGGCGAGACAGCAAAAGACGCAGCGCAACATGCATTTGCGTATGCAAAAAATACAGCAGGAGATGCGGTGGTTCGTGCAGAAGAAGCGGCAGAGGAAGCAGCCGCGCAGATCCATGGAAAGATAAAGAAGGTATCCGGGCAGGTGTAAGGACGCCGGAAAGACCGTCAAAGCGATGAATTTACGAAAAAGGAGTTAACAGCTATGGCAGCACCGGATACGCTTTATCTGAAAATAGATCAGAATATAGTGGTACACAGCCATCAGGTCAGTTTGCAGGATATCGCATCGATGGAATGCACAAATGAAGCAGTCTTAAGGCAGTTGAAACAGAAAAAAATCTATACGTTTCAGCAAAAGGAAGCGCCCAATCAGAAAAAGCACCGGATCCAGGTATTTTCTGTGCTGAATATTATTCAGCAGATACATGAAGATTACCCGGATCTGGAGGTGCAAAATCTGGGTGAATCTGATTTTTTAATCGAATGCAAGGCGGGGCTTACGGAAAACAAGCCGCTGGAAATCTTAAAGACGGTTGTTCTGTGCGTCATTATCTTTTTTGGGGCTGCATTTACAATTATGACGTTTAATAACGACGTGGCTGTTGCGGACGTATTTACGCAGCTCTATCAGCAGGTCATCGGCAGCGAATCAGACGGGGTGACAGAGCTGGAGGTTTTTTACGCGATTGGTATGCCGGTTGGCATTATGGTCTTTTATAACCATATCGGCAAGAAAAAGGTCACCCATGACCCGACGCCAATCCAGGTCGAGATGCGTAAATACGAACAGGACGTGGATACGACGTTTATTGAAAATGCCAGCAGAGAAGGGAAGAGTATCGATGTGGATTAATCATGTGTTTCTCGGATTTATCGGGCTTGCGTGCGGGCTGTCGGTTGCCTGCGGAAGCTTTGCGCTTGCCGTCAAGCTGGGCGTCATTCCGCAGATGGCAGGCAAATCAAAAACGGCAGGGCATATCATGGCGTATGAAAATGCCACGATCCTGGGCGGGATTGCGGGGAATATCATTTCTGTCTTTACCGGGATCCGGTTTCCCGCCGGACATGTGTTTCTGGCTTTGTTTGGGCTGAGCGCCGGTATTTTTGTCGGATGTATGGCGGTAGCGCTTGCAGAGATCATCGACGCCTATCCGATTATGTACCGGAGGATGAAGTTAAAGATCGGTATGGAATGGATGGTTGCGACGATTGCAGTTGGAAAGATGTGCGGATGCCTGTTTTATTTTATACGTGGGTTTGACAGTGGGGCTTAACAGGCGCTGCTGTCGGTATCCGCATGAGTAACGGGAGATAATGATGGAATTAATTTTAGCAGGACAGAGTGTGCATATAAAGTGCAGGATCCAGGCTTCGATTATGATGGGCAATTATGAGTTCTATTATGCAGCAGGCTGGCTTTGCGCCCTTGCCGGCAGGAGCCTTTTTCAAGCGCCGCCCCCGCGGGAGCTTTATTCGTTTCTCCAGCCGCTGTTTGATACATATAAGCCCGGGAATGAGCAGGAAGCATACCTTGTAAAGATGTTAAAAGAGTACCGGGTATCGGACGAATATGATGAACAGATGACGGAGCTGTTTGAAATGGGGTTTGCGGAAAAAAATCTTGACAATTCCTGAAAATCTATATATGATAATAAAAGGTTTGATGTAATTACTTTGAACTTTATACAGATACAGGTCGTGAGAAAGAGGAGTACGTCACAGCGCTCAGCAGAGAGAGCCATTCACCGGCTGAAAGGTGGCTTTGAATACGCGTGATGGAAGGTAGCTTTTGAACCGGGAGCTGAATGCGCCATGTCCGGGCTGTTCCTGCACAGGCAGGCAGAACCGTCAGGCAGTAAGCCGCCCCGTCCCGTCCGCGTTACAGGACGAAATGAGGATGCTGTCAGAAAGCGGCTTTTGCCGGAAGCAGACAGTCATCGAAGAAAAGGTGGTACCGCGCTGATTCGCCCTTTATAGCTTATGTGCTGTAAGGGCTTTTTTTGTTTTCTAAAACAGGCAGGAACAGAAAGAAAGGAAATCTTTATGATGCAAAAAGAACAGGAAAAGGAACTGGAAAAAACTTACAATCCGGCGGGGCTGGAGGAACGTCTTTATAAAAAATGGGAAGAAAACGGCTACTTTCATGCAGAGGTAGACCGCAGCAAAAAACCGTTTACGATTGTAATGCCGCCGCCGAATGTTACCGGACAGCTCCATATGGGACATGCACTAGACAATACGATGCAGGATATTTTAATCCGCTATAAAAAGATGCAGGGATACAATACGTTATGGCAGCCAGGGACTGACCATGCGGCGATCGCCACAGAAGTGCGCGTGATCCAGTCGTTAAAGGAGCAGGGGAGCGATAAAAACGAGCTTGGCAGGGAAGGCTTTTTGGAAAAGGCATGGGAGTGGAAGGAAGAATATGGCGGGCGTATTATCAACCAGTTAAAGAAGATGGGCTCTGCCGCAGACTGGGACAGAGAGCGCTTTACGATGGACGAGGGCTGTTCGAAGGCAGTGGAAGAGGTGTTTGTCCGGTTATATCATAAGGGCTATATTTACAAGGGCAACCGGATTATCAACTGGTGCCCGGTCTGCAAGACGTCGATCTCGGATGCTGAGGTGGAGCATGTAGACCAGAAAGGGCATTTCTGGCATATCAAATATCCGGTGGCAGGAGAAGAGGGCAGGTTTGTGGAGATCGCCACGACCCGCCCGGAGACGATGTTTGGCGATACGGCTGTAGCGGTCAACCCAAACGATGAGCGTTATCAGGATATCATCGGCAAGACGCTGCTGCTTCCGGTTGTTAACAGGGAAATTCCGGTAATTGCGGATGAGTACGTGGATATGGAGTTTGGAACCGGATGCGTAAAGATCACGCCGGCGCATGACCCGAACGATTTTGAAGTAGGAAAAAGGCATAACCTGGAGCTGATTACCGTTATGAACGACGATGCGACGATGAACGAACATGCCGGCAAATATGTGGGCATGGACCGTTATACGTGCAGAAAGGCGCTGGTGAAAGACTTAGAAGAAGCAGGGCTTCTTGCTGGCATCAAAGACCATGAACATGCAGTAGGAACGCATGACCGCTGTAAGACGACAGTTGAGCCAATGGCGAAGCAGCAGTGGTTTGTTGCGATGGAGGAACTGGCAAAGCCTGCGATCGAAGCGGTGAAAAACAAAGAGCTGAAATTTGTGCCGGAGCGTTTTGACAAGATCTATATGCACTGGCTGGAGGGGATCCGTGACTGGTGTATATCCAGGCAGCTTTGGTGGGGGCACAGGATTCCTGCCTATTACTGTCCGCAGTGCGGCGAGATGGTTGTGGCAAAAACAGGACAGGAGCCGCATACGTGCCCAAAATGCGGGCATCAGGGAATGGAGCAGGATCCAGATACGCTGGATACGTGGTTTTCCTCAGCGCTGTGGCCGTTTTCTACGCTTGGATGGCCAGATCAGACAGAAGAAATGGAATATTTTTATCCTACGGATGTGCTGGTGACCGGATATGATATTATATTTTTCTGGGTGATCCGCATGGTATTTTCCGGCTATGAGCAGACAGGCAGATCGCCGTTCCATACGGTTTTGATCCATGGGCTGGTGCGGGATGCGCAGGGACGCAAGATGAGCAAGTCGTTAGGCAACGGCATTGACCCGCTAGAAGTGATCGATCAATACGGTGCAGATGCGCTGCGCCTGACGCTGATTACCGGAAATGCACCAGGAAACGATATGCGTTTTTACTGGGAGCGCGTGGAAGCATCCAGAAATTTTGCAAATAAAGTATGGAATGCTTCACGGTTTATTTTGATGAATTTAAAAGGGCGTGAAATCACAGAGCCTGCCCCGGCAGATTTTGCTCCGGCTGATCGGTGGATCATTTCAAAGCTGAATACGCTGGCACAAGAAATGACAGAAAATATGGATAAATATGAGCTTGGTATTGCGGTGCAGAAGGTGTATGATTTTATATGGGATGAATTTTGCGACTGGTATATCGAGATCGCAAAGCTGCGTACGTACCAGTACGACAAGATGCCGCAGTCTGCAAATGCTGCGTTATGGACGCTGCGCACCGTGCTTACCGAAGCGTTAAAGCTGCTGCACCCGTTTATGCCGTTTCTTACCGAAGAGATTTTTTGTACGCTGCATCCGAAAGAAGCGTCGATTATGCTGGCAAGCTGGCCGCAATATCAAAAGGAACGCCATTTTGCAGATGACGAGGCGATGATGGGGCATGTCAAGGATCTTGTAAAGGCAGTCCGCACGGTACGCAAAGATATGGAGGTGCCAAACAGCAGGAAAGCAAAGCTGTATATCGTATCAGAGGATGCTTCGGTGCGGGAAGCGTTTGCACAGGCAAAGGAAGCGTACCAAAGCCTTGCTAATGCGAGTGAAATCTGCATACAGGCTGACCGTGCCGGCATCGGGGAAGATGCTGTCTCTGTCGTGATACCTGGCGCTGCGCTCTTTCTTCCGCTGGAGGAGCTGGTGGACAGGGCAAAAGAGATCGAGCGGCTGACGAAGGATAAAGCAAAGCTGGAAAAGGAGCTTGCGCGCTCCCATGGGATGTTAAACAATGAGAAGTTTTTAAGCAAGGCGCCGCAGGCAAAAATAGAGGAAGAAAAGAAAAAACTGGCGGAATATGAGAAAATGATGGCTGAAGTAACAGAGCGGCTGGCACAGATGCAGTAAATGACCTGAAAGAATAAGAAAAAATGGTTACTTTTCACACCCAGACCTTTGCACTCCGCTGCAAAGGTCGTGAGAACGT
>CAMWXD010000074.1 GCA_947178105.1 uncultured Eubacterium sp.
CGGTACTCACAAGACATAGGAAGGCTTTGCTTGGCTCTGTCCATAAAGGCCAGAAACAGATAGACTGCCTTGACTATCTGCTCTATAAAATAAAAAAGCAGTAAGATCTCGTTTGTATGACAATATGGAAAAGATTCCGTTTGATAAGCTGGAGCAGTTTTTTAAAGAAAATTTGAAATAGAAAATAGGAGGATTTGAAAATGAGTGCAGCAATACCGAAAATTGCATTAGGAGCTTGGTCTTGGGGTGCGGGAGCAGCCGGAGGGGACCAGGTATTTGGAAACTATTTATTTGAAGAAGAATTGAAGCCAGTGTTCGAGAAAGCAATGGAGTGTGGGCTGAACCTGTGGGATACGGCAGCGGTTTACGGAGAAGGGACGTCAGAACGTATTCTTGGTAATTTTGTAAAAGATGTGCGCCGGGACAGCGTTATCCTTTCCACAAAATTCACGCCGCAGATCGCCGGCAGTTCGTCGGATGCCATGCAGGAAATGATTGACGGCAGCAAAGAACGTCTGCAAACGTCCATACACTTCGGGAGTGGGAAAAGGAGATGTAGGCCGTGACAGTAAAGGAAGTGATAGACGGATTTCGGGAAGGGGCAGAAGAAAATGCCGAACGTGCTGCGTATGCAAATGAGCTTTTTCAGGAAGCCGTCCGGATTGGTATGGAACTGAATCATCAGTATCATACCCCGGAAGAGCTTCGGGAGATCATGGGGCGGCTGACGGGGAAAAAGATAGATGATACCTTTCGTATGTTTCCTCCGTTTTATACGGACTTTGGAAAAAATATCACGATCGGGAAAGATGTCTTTATCAATTCAGGATGCCATTTTCAGGATCAGGGCGGAATTGAAATCGGGGACGGCGCACTGATTGGCCACAATGTCGTGCTGGCAACCATCAACCATGACTTGAACCCAAAGGAAAACCGGAAAAATCATTATGCACCGATTAAGATCGGCGCCCATGTATGGATTGGCTCTAACGCAACCATATTGCCGGGAGTGACGATTGGGGATTGGGCAGTCATTGCGGCTGGAGCCGTGGTGACACGGGATGTTCCTGCCATGACGGTAGTGGGAGGCGTTCCTGCGAAAGTGCTGAAAGTGATTCGGGAAGAAAAGGAGCATGAGGTATAGGCAGAAGACAATCAGGCTGGCGGGCATTGCCTAAAAGTGGCGGCTGTGGATGGAAAAGGGAAGATGAAAGAAAGCGGGTGTTTTATGAGGATAGAAAAGATTCCAGTTCGTTATAAAATAAGTATAATTTTTTTATTACTGGTTATAGCAGCAGGCATCGTATTTTGGGGAGGCGTGCCTTCCGTTTCTGTTTCGGGCAGCAGTGTTTACCCCAGACATGAAGCATATGGAAATGGTGTGGGCGCTAAGCCAGGGCGGGTTGTTTGGTTCCATGACAAGGATTCCGTAGATTGGGATGGGAACGGATACTGGTGGGATACCGCAAACTTTGATGAAAGCGCCATCCAAAATATGATGGATCAAAGCATTGCAAGCCTTGCAGGGAAAGCGGATGTAAAGGAGGGATGGGATGCCCTGTTCCTGGCAAATAACAGCGCAAGGGGAAAGGCGACATCCTATATAAAAGGAGAAAAGATAGCCATAAAAGCAAATATCAATGGCTCCGGCGTATTTGACGATGACAGCTCCGGGGAAACAAGGATGAGCTATACAAACCCAGTCCTTCTGAAATGCCTGCTTTCTTCCCTGGTGAACGAGGCAGGGGTGTCCCCAGAGGATATTACGGTCTATGATGTTTCCAGGATATTCCCACAGTACATGGTGGAGCTATGCACAAGAGGGAAATTGCAGGGCGTTCATTTTGTCGGTCGGAATGAGGGGGCAGCGGATACAGATGTGCCCATCAACTGGTCTTATGCATTTAGCGGGGCAGTCAATTACCTCCCCACCTGCGTGACGGAAGCGGAATATCTGATTAACCTGGCAAACCTGAAAGGGCACAGCTATGGAATCACGTTATGCGCGAAAAATCATTTCGGTTCTTTTATCAATGGGAATGCCATGCGCCCGCCGGAAGGGGCAAACCTGCACCAATGGCTGACAAAGAACGAAATGGGGATTTACAGTCCCTTAGTGGATCTGATGGGGAATTACCAGATTGGCACAAAAACGGTATTGTACCTTTTAGATGCCCTGATCTGTGCGCCGTCAGAAGGGGCTTCTATTACAAAAGGAAATTCTACATGGCAGCAGGCTCCTTTCAACGGGGATTATACGTCCAGCATTTTTCTGTCGCAGGACCCGGTGGCTATTGATTCCGTAGGTGCAGATTTTCTTATGAATGAGCCGGCAGTGACAGAAAACAACAGTTCCCTGCAAGGAAACCCTAATGTAGAAAATTATCTGCATGAGGCGGGGCTGGTAAACGATGCGCCGTCCGGGAATGTCTATTATGACGGAAATGGCAGCCGCCTGTTGAACCTGGGAGTCCACGAGCATTGGAACAATGCACGGGATAAACAGTATGGCAGGAATCTTGGCCGGGAGGAAGGGATAGAATTGATCCCGCTCACATCGGAACAAGATACGGAGGAACCGGGAGAGAAGCAGAAGGTTTTGGTGGCGTACTTTTCCTGCACCAATACGACGGGCACACTGGCGAAGTATGCGGCGGAGGAATTAAATGCGGATCTATATGAGATGGTTCCCCGGATACCCTATACCGAAGAAGATTTGAACTACTACACAGGCGGCCGTGCCGACCAGGAGCAGAATGACCCGAATGCCCGCCCTGAAATTTCAGGCAGCGTGGAACATATGGAGGAATATGACACGATTGTCCTGGGGTATCCGATCTGGCATGGGCAGGCGCCACGTATTATCAGCACATTTTTGGAAAGCTATGATTTCTCTGGCAAGACAATCGTGCCGTTTTGCACTTCACACAGCAGTGGAATCGGCCAAAGTGCAGAAAACCTTCATGCCCTTTGCTCAGATTCTGTGAAATGGGCAGATGGGAGAAGGTTTGGAGCCGGTACATCCAAGGAGGAGATTGGAAGCTGGCTTGCGGATGCCGGAATCCAGACGCCGGATCAGGAAGGATGCTATGAGAGCCGGATTACGAAAGAGCCAGCCTGTACGGCACCAAAAAGCACGGAAATCGTAAACATTTCTGCAAGAAAAAAGGGATTTACTGTAAAATGGAAAAAACAGACAAAACAGACGGATGGATATGAAATAGCCTACTCCACCAGCAGCAAATTTCCAAAGAAAGAAACTGAGATTGTAAATGTAGGCAAGAACAGCAAGGGGTCTAAAACGGTATCTAAATTAAAAACAGATAAGAAATATTATGTAAAAATCCGTACCTATAAGACTGTAAAAGCCCAGGGGGAACAGAATATCATCTATTCAGCATGGTCAAAGGTAAAAACAGTGAAAACCAAAAGGTGATTGAACCGCCCCTAAAAAAGCAGTTTCAAATTGTGTATGGGTTTGGCAGGAGCAAGTTTTATGTGTGATCATACAGAAGAAATAGTAAGCCTTTTGGATGGAGTTTTGAAATAGGAGGTTATCATGAAAGTATTAGCAATTAATAGCAGTGCAAGAAAAAATGGGAATACAGCGGAGCTTATAAATGCCGTATTTGAAGAACTGAATAAAGAAGGGATTGAAACAGAACAGGTGCAGCTTTCCGGCAAGATGATAGAACCATGTAAGGCTTGCTGGGCCTGCGGGGGAAAACGGAACTGTGTCCACAATAAAGATATGTTTCAGGAGATTTTTGAAAAGATGGTACAGGCTGACGGCATACTGTTAGGCTCCCCTGTTTATACGGCAAATATTTCCGCCAACATGCAGGCTTTTTTGGAAAGGGCGTCTGTAGTAACAGATATGAATCGGAATGACAGCCTCCTGCGGCATAAAGTTGGGGCGGCGGTCACAGCGGCGCGTCGTGGAGGGGCATTGAATACGCTGGATGCCATGAATCATTTTTTCATGCTGCAAGAAATGTATATCGTAGGCTCTTCTTATTGGCCGCTGGCCTATGGGCAGATGCCGGGAGATGTTAAGAAAGATGAAGAAGGACTTGAGACAATGCGGCGCTTAGGGCAAAATATGGCATATTTGTTAAAATGTCTGAAAGGGAGAGCTGCTTTATGATGGAAAAGATCGTTCTGCCATTATTTTCTCTGTTTTTGATAGTTATTCTTACTGGCTGTGGAACTGGCAAAAACTATGAAAGTCTATCTTCCTCTCAGGAGGTGTCGGAAAAAGAGTGAAGGCGAGCCTTTAGATGGGCAAAGCAGTGATCAGAACAAAGAGGAGGGTTTCGATATGGACAACAAAGTATTGGTTGCATATTTTTCATGTACGAATACAACAAAAAAATGGCAGAATACGCAGCGGAAGTTTTAGACGCGCAGCTTTATGAAATTGTGCCAAGGGACCCATATACAGAGGAAGATCTGGCTTATTATACAGATGGGAGGGCAGATAAGGAACAGAATGATCCATCCGTGCGTCCGGCAATTTCCGGGGAAGCCTTGGATATGTCTGCATATGATACCATTGTCCTGGGGTATCCGATCTGGCATGGACAGGCGCCCCGCATCATCAGCACTTTTTTAGAAAGCTATGATTTTTCCGAAAAGACAATCCTGCCATTTTGTACCTCACACAGCAGCGGGATAGGTTC
This sequence comes from uncultured Eubacterium sp., assembly GCA_947178105.1. Lineage (GTDB taxonomy): Bacteria > Bacillota > Clostridia > Lachnospirales > Lachnospiraceae > Eubacterium_J. The sequence goes on from CAMWXD010000074.1 coordinate 4,683, forward strand.
AAGCGCAAGCAATCTTCATTCCTTATGCCCCGATTCCACACAATGGCTGGAGGGAGAGCGGTTTGAGGGTGGAACTTCAAAAGAAACACTAAAAGATTGGCTGGAGGGAAAGATAACGATTTGAACTCTTAAAATTTATCCTGCTAAAAAAGTCTCTTGTAATCAAATTTAAGATATGCTATAGTATAGACACAAAACAAAGAGCAGCCGCCTACAAGGGGTTGACCGTTTGATAAAAGATAGCAAAGCCACCCTTAACCGTCCAAAGTATCAGGGTGGTTTTTTGCTATGTATGATTACTTACAAAACGTAAATACGAATGTAAGCAATGCTAAAATGAATAAACCAAATGTCATTAAATCTTTATCGCCCTCTTGCCTTTGCAGATACTACCCCCTCTTTGGTACGTTGTGAAATCAAATCTCTTTCAAGCTGTGATAAGCCAGACATAACAGTTAATAAAAACATAGTAAGAATTGTCGGTTGTAATATCTAGCCAAGTATCTTTTAAAATTTTATGTATGCGCCATGTCAACAATGCGGCACATTTTTTATTAAAATTCTAAAATGTTCCCCTATCCGCGTGAATTTATAGTATACTATTTTGCAGATGTGTTATTTTTGTTGGAAGCAGACAGCGGCAAAGGGAAATTACAGATTAAAATGATTTATGTAGAAGAGGAGAATGACATGGAGAACAAAATAATCATAGCAGAATCAGAAAGGTTGATTTTAAGAAGATACAAAAAAGAGGATATACAGGACTTATTTGAATATTTATCTGATAAAGAAGTTGTGAAATACGAACCATATAAACCGTTATCTTTTGAGGAAGCAAAAGATAATCTTGAATGGCGCATAGGGACAGATGAAATGATTGCTGTTGAATTGAAAAATTCGCACAAAATGATTGGAAATGTATATTTGGGAAAACGTGACTGTGAAGCACTCGAACTAGGGTATGTATTTAATCGGGATTATTGGGGAAATGGTTATGCCGCTGAGAGCTGCAAAACTTCCATTCAACAGGCATTTTCAAATGGTGTGCATAGGATATATGCAGAATGTGACCCCGACAATCAGAACTCATGGAGATTACTGGAAGCGTTAGGATTTCAGCGTGAAGCCCATTTTAGAAAAAATGTATATTTCTGGAAAGATGAAACTGAAAAACCGATTTGGAAAGATACGTATGTATATGCCAGATTAAATGATCACACGTAAATAAATTCCTGGGTTTAAAGGTGCCAATGGAACACATGAAAAGTGAGATGATTTATTTATTAAATTGATCCTTGCAGCTTCTGTAGCTAAGGGAACGGAAAGGGCAGAAACTGATCTGGATGGCATGGTTATTATATCGGAAGATTTTTCATTGCCGCGGATCAGCAGTTGTTTTCCTAGGCGGTGATTGCTGCCGGGGCAGGTTAGAAGCGGGGCTGTCGCACTAAGAAAAATCTCATCCAGCACATCATGCCCTTGCGTCAAAGCCGCCCTGCGCTTTCATCCCAACACTGGCATTCATCTCCTGCCTTGCCGTTCGGAACGCATTATAGTAGGCAGCCTTCAAAGCTCCGTGTACGTTTGTTTCCGCTTTTGACTCCTTCTCATGCCAGCCCACACCAGCCGTGTAGGTCAGTATCTCGTCGCCGTTGCCGTCATACACATGGATAGCAGAACCCGTCCCCTCTGACTGGAACTTTGCCTCATATGTTTCTCCGAACAGAATGCGCAGCCACCGCTCGTCCGCTTCCCGTATCTGCTTCATGTCCGCAATATTACCGGTACTCATGGCCTGGCTGATTTTCCCCATCAGCATAGCCCTGTTCGGCGCAACTTTGGCTACTTCGCTTTTCCGCAAAGCAAGGAACCTTTTCCCCATATAGACATTCTGCGCCGCATCTTCCCTGGCATATTCGGTTATCTTCTCCCGGAGGGAATCCGACAATTTCCAGCCTTTCCTTGCTGCTGATTTTCCTGCTGCCGTGCCTTTCGTCTGATGGCTTTTTGTTATTACTGTAATATCCATGTAAATCTCCTTTCCTTGCTCTCCGATTCCCCGATCTGCCAAAACGCCGGGGATGCCTGCCTTCGTTCTGTGATAATTCCTGGCAGGGTACGCTGCTGCCTTCAGTATTCAATTAATTTATCGGCAAAATAAGGGGATTCCTAACGTCTATTTCATGAATAGTTTATCTGGCTACGTGTGCTGATTACCATTTTCAGAGATTTAGTGCAGAGTGCAACAAACAGATAGCTTTTGTTGCACTCTGCTTTTGCTGCTGTAGAAATTTGAAAAATATTAGAACAAAAATGAAATCAGAAAGAAGATAAACAAAAAACAGAAAAGTATAATTCAGGTGGGAATGTTGAGACAGTATAAAGTATCCGTTATAATCAAGGCTTGACATATACAGAAATTGTATTATTTCACGATTAAATAAATAGATACGAAATAGAAGGAAAGAAAGGGAGGAAATATGTATGTCAAACAAATTAAAAAATCCCATTATACCAGGATTCTATCCGGATCCGTCCATCTGCCGCGTCGGGAATGATTTTTACTTAGCCTGTTCCAGTTTTGAGCTGTGTCCGGGAGTGCCGATTTTTCATAGCAGGGATTTGGCGCACTGGGAGCAGATTGGATATGCAGTAACGCCGGAGAATGGATTTCATGTAGAGAAAAACTGCGGAAATGGCGGAGTCATGGCACCAACGCTGCGCTATCATAATGGTTTGTTCTATATTATTAATACAAATTATAGTGATAAAGGCAATTATATTGTAACTGCTGAAAATCCTGCCGGGCCATGGTCGGATCCGCACTGGCTTACAGATGTGCCGGGAATCGATGCTTCCATCTTTTTTGATCATGACGGCAAGGCATATATCATGGGAACTGGAGATGTATGGGATAATGGGACTGGCGTGAAAGAGCGGGGTATATGGCTTGCTCCTTATGACATTGAAAATTACTGTCTGTCGGGAGAGCCAGTAACAATCTTTAACAGCGCGCTTCGTACAGGAGCTTCACCAGAGTCGCCGCATTTATACCATATCGGGGACTACTACTATCTTGTTATTGCAGAAGGTGGTACAGAGCATTATCATGCAGTCATGGTGGCAAGGAGCAGAGAACTCTTTGGATTTTATGAAGGAAATCCTGCCAATCCGGTTATGACACATCGTCATATGGGGTTCCAGTGTCCAATCACGAATGTAGGACATGCAGATTTGGTAGATTTGCCGGACGGAAGCTGGTATGCGGTCATGCTGGCATCTCGCCTGATAGATGGAGAGTGTAAAAATCTGGGAAGGGAAACTTTTATCTGTCCGGTAGTCTGGGAGCGGGACTGGCCGCTGTTCAGCCCAAAGACCGGTCAGATGGAATGGGAGTATGATGCACCAAAAAGCCTGCCGTGGACAGAATATCCGCCTGTGAAAGAGAGGGAGGAGTTTGACGATGAAAGGTTAGATTTTAGCTGGAATTTCTGGGGAACACCATATGAGAAATTTTATCAGATCCGGGATTCGAAGTTAAGGCTTAAGTGTATCCGCCAGGCTCTGGCAGAAGATATCCGCCCGATGGGGTTTGAAGCAGAGAAGAAAAAAGACAGGTTTGTTTCGTTCCTGGCGAGAAGGCAACTGGAACCAGATACGACAGTTACCTGTCAGATGGCGTTTGTGCCAGAGGATAGAGAGAGCGCGGGAATAGCAGTTGTTCAGGCGATGAATCATCAATATCATTTAGAAAGAGCCGTTCAGGATGGGCAGCAGGTGATCCGTCTTGTACTGGTTACAGAAGATTATGAATTGCAGCCGTATATGCCTGGATTTACAAGTAAAACAAATCGGGAGATTCTTGCATCAGATGTATGGGAGGAAGCAGAAATCATATTGCAGATTAAAATGGAACATGAGAAGTTTACAGTAAATTACGGCAGCAGTGTTGACAGCCTAAAAGAATTGTGTATTGCTGATGGGAAAAAGATCAATCCAGAAATCGTTGGGTGTATGACTGGAACTATGGTAGGAATGTATGCGACTGGAAATGGAACAGATAGTGATAATTTTGCAGAATTTGACTGGTTTGAGTATAAAAGCAACGCCGGCAGCAAAAATGGAAAGGAGAAAAGATAATTATGGCAAACATACCAGCAATCAAAAATGATAACGGAATACCGACACTTTATGTAAAAGATACTCCATTTTTCGCATTAAGCGGAGAAATACATAATTCCAGCTCCAGCGATTTGCAATATATGGAGACAGAAATCTGGCCAAGGCTGAAAGGCCTGCATATGAATTCGGTCATTGTTCCATTATACTGGGAGACAATCGAACCGGCAGAAGGAGAGTATCACTTTGAATTATTGGATGGATTATTGGAACAGGCGAGAAAGAATGAGCTGAAGTTAATTTTCCTGTGGTTTGGTTTATGGAAAAACGGCGAGTCCATGTATGTACCTGCATGGATGAAATTGGACACACAGACGTATTACCGTGCAAGAAAAGCAAATGGCGAGCCAGTCAATACGATCTCGCCGCTCTGTCAGGCGGCTATAGAAAAAGACGCAGCAGCATTTGCAAAAATCATGGCACATATCAGGGAAATGGATGAAGAAGAGTCGACGGTCATCATCATGCAGGTGGAAAATGAGATTGGCCTTTTGGGAACCGGCTGCGATTATAGTGAGCCGGCGAGAGAAGCGTTTGCACAAGAGGTTCCAAAAGCACTGGCAAAAGCATATGGTGTAAGCGGTACATGGAAGCAGGCATTTGGAACAGACGCCGAAGAATATTTTATGGCATATTATTTTGCAAAAGCAGTCGAACAAATCACAGTTGCAGGACAAAAAGAGTACCCGCTTCCATGTTATACAAATGCATGGCTAAAGCAGTACCCATGGTATCCTGGCTCGTATCCTTCCGGCGGGCCGGTGAAGAATGTGCATCGTATCTGGAAGATCGCCGCACCTTCCTTGTTTACACTGGCACCGGATATCTATGTGCCCTATGTAGCGAATATTTTGGATGAATATGGCTATGATGGAAATCCGCTGTTTGTGCCGGAAGTGCGAAAAGATTCTGTGACGGCTTCCTACTGTCTGTATGCTTTTATGCATCAAAATGCGATCGGCTATTCGCCGTTTGGAATCGAGGAGGTGATGCTGCCGCCAGAGGCAGTTGACAAGCCGCCGATGGAAGTTATGGCAGCATTAAATATTGACCCGTCTGCATTTGATATTACTGGAAGTAAAGATTATATTGCTGCTGTATATGGCCTGATGGAGCAGATGAAGCCTCTTTATCTGAAATACCGAGGAACAGAGCATATGAAAAGTTACGTAAAAAAATCAGAGACAGACTTTGGCGCATGGTTTCAGTTTGGGGAGTATGACCTTTCTGTTGCCTATTCTCCAAAAATGACGGCAAAGCCTCTGGCAGCGGGTGTGGTCTATGAGCTTGCTGCAAATAAGTTCCTGATCGCAGGAATGATGAGTACACTGTCATTCCGTCCAAAGGAGGGAGAAAATCTCAGGGTTGATTATCTAAAGATTGAAGAAGGGACGTTGGAAAAAGGGGAATGGAAGCCGGGACGTATCCTGAATGGTGACGAAAGGATGGCATTACGGCTTGGCGATCTGCCGGCATGTTTTTATGTGGAGCTGTATAAATATTAATTTGAACTGCCATAATAAGCCCTGCAACGTTTTTGGTAATATGTTGCAGGGCCATTGTATACAAGAGAATTTTTGCAACAGAGCACAACGCTTTTGCAATGGGAATATAGTTTGTAAGATCCGGATATGTTATGATAAACAAAATCGAATATTTTACTGCAACGGTGTAAGAAGCTGCATGAAAATAACTTTTACACTTTGCTGAGGGCGCCAGCAAAGTGTGAAAGTTATTTTTATATAGTTCTTAAGAAAAGACTGCACCGTTGTCTTTTCTTAATATTGCCTGTAAGAAACAGAGGAGGTCTTTTATGAATAACTACATATTCCCATTTTTATGGATGCGGGGAGAACCGGAGGAGGTCATCCGCAATGAAATAAAAAAAATCTATGAATGCGGAATCCGCGCTGCCTGCGTGGAAGCACGCCCTCATGATGATTTTTGCGGCGATGGCTGGTGGCATGACATGGATGTTGTACTGGATGAGGCAAAAAAACGTGATATGAAAATCTGGATTCTGGATGATATATTATTTATAGTATAACAGGGTATTTATGTACAGTTTCTAAGGGAATGAAGAGGTGAGGCATATGCACAGTCAAAATGGTTTTCATGTGCAGGTCATCCGAAATATGAATGAACATGAACATCTGCATCCCAGTGTGGAATTGCTCTATGTTCTGGAAGGAGAGCTGACAGTAACCATTCATGAAAAAGAATACCGGATGAAGCGGGAAGATGTATTGTTAGTTAATTCCAGTGTCAGGCACAGCATTGTCAGTCATGGGAAAAATATACTGTTCCGTGTGTCTTATGATTACCGTGTGATTGTAGATATTCTTGAAAATTCGGGCGGGATATTTTTATGCAACAGTGTGGCGGACCAGGAAAAATCCTATGATGAGTTGCGGACGCTTTTTCGGGAGCTTGTGTATCTGGAAGTACTTTATTCCCGCAGATCTGAAAGCGGCAAATACAGTTTGCTGTACAGCCTGCTGGATCATCTGATAGAAAATTTTATGGTTGGGGAATCAGGCAGGAATGTCCGTAAGGAAGAATATCAGGATGATGAGAAGCTCCAAAAGATGATCCGATATGTCTATCGAAACTTTCAGGAAGTGGTAAGCCTTTCGGTACTGGCAGAGCAGATGTTTGTGTCCAAATCTACACTGTCACGCTTCTTTAAAAAGCAGACTGGGATATATTTTGCAGAATATGTCAGCCAGATTCGTATACATTGTGCGGTCAATGAACTGCTTTATTCGAAAAAGAATATTACAACGGTTGCTATGGACTGCGGATTTTCCAATACTTCTGCATTTGATAAAGTTTTTCGGGAAAATTATGGGATGTCTCCATCCGAATACCGCAATGTTATGCAGGAGAAAGTGAAAAGCGATTTAAAACAGGAGGAAGCGTTGCGTCTGGAGCTGCGTGAGCAGCTTCAGGAGCAAATCAGTATCCCGGAGGAGGCATCCATAAGCGGACAGGAGATTGTGGAAATACCTGCACAGGAGGGGCAGTTATATGAAAAGCATTGGAAACAGGCTGTCAATATAGGCTCTGTTCATAATCTGACACTGGCTAATGTACAGTATCATCTGCTCTATCTGACAGAACAGCTAGGATTTACCTATGCGAGAGTCTGGACGGTTTTTTCAAAGAAACTGATGATCTGTGACGGCAGTTCCGTTGGCGCTTATAATTATGATGTGATAGACTCTGTACTGGACTTTCTTGTTTCACACCACATTGTGCCAGATCTGGACTTTGGCAAAAGGCCAAGTACGGCAGTCAGGTCAGCCGGTGATGTGGTCTATTATGAGGATGAAGGTATTTATTTCCATTCCAAAAGGGCATGGGAAGCATTGTTTGCGGATTTTGTGGATCATGTAGTCAGGCGTTATGGAAAGGCGGAAGTCAGCCGGTGGATCTTTGAGATTTCACGTGACCCTGTACATGAAGAAAGCGGTAAGTATTATGAAGATCCAGATTATGATATCTGCAATGTTTACAGATTTGCATATCAGATCGTAAAGGCAGTTGTGCCGAAAGCACGGATCGGTGGCCTTGGAGGGATTACAGGTGCAGATTCGCACGTATATGAGCGTTTTTTTAATTTTTGCAGAGAGCAAGAATGTGTGCCGGATTTTATCTCGTTTATGCTGTTTCCCTATATTCCAGGGCGGACAGAAGATAAAGAGCCTTATGCGAGGTCGCCAGAGAGGCAATATGAGACGCAGCAGATCAGAAAGATGCGCCAGATGATGGAGCGTGCAGGAATCACGCAATGCCCGCTTCATATTGTGGAATGGAATAATACAGTTTCCAACCGGAACTATCTGAATGACAGTTGCTTTCGCGGGACTTATATCTGCAAAAAGGTATCGGAGATCTGGGATTCCGTTGAGATGCTGTGTATCTGGATGGGATCGGACTGGGTCAGCAGCTATTATGATTCTTTTGGTGCGGCCAATGGCGGAAGCGGCTTGCTGACCAAGGATAGTATCCGAAAGCCGGCATTTTATGCTTTTCAGTTTTTAAATTTGCTGGGAAACAGGATGATTATGATTGGAGATCATTATATTGTAACAAAAAGCCAGTCTGGGAGCTATCGGCTTTTGTGCTTTAATTTTAGCTGGTATAGTGTCAGTTATTTTCTGAAAGCAGAGAATTCCATACGTCCGCAGGAAATGGAAGCAATGTTTCCGCAGAATCAGTCCACAACGCTCAATCTGGTCTTGAATGATATGGAAGATGATGAGACGTATGTAGTAAAGAAAAGGAGCATCAGCCAGAAAAATGGGAGCATTTTGGATGAATGGGGAAAATTTCAGTATGAAACCCATCTGGAACGTGCAGATGTAAAATATCTACAGGAAATATGTATACCACATCTGAGCATGGAGAAAAGAAAAGCAGAAAAGGGAAGGCTGCATTTACATTTAAAGCTGGAGACGCATGAATTTGCACTGTACCACATTTATAAAGAAAGCAGATAAAGCTTGGCCGATTGGTTTATGGAGGAAACCAGTCGGCTGTTTTTTTGAATGATCTCTGCCAGGCTGCAACAAAGCGGAAAAATGGTTGCACCAGGCAGTGAAAAAATTTTTGACAGTGCAATATATGACAAGATAATCCAAATGTGAGAAAAGACAGAAACGGGATAAAAAGATATAGTTAATTTATCAAATAAAAACGTGGTTTACGAAAAGGAAAACGAGGAGGAAGAAAAATGAGTAATCCGTCAAATGAAAAAACGAACCCAAAGCTGGCATTAGCTTACAGTTTGGGGGAAGTAGGATGTCAGATGAGCTGGTATATGATCAACACTTATCTGACCTTGTTCTATACGGACGTAGTCGGCCTGTCAGCTTCGGCGATTTCGCTGATCATGCTGGTCGCCCGTGTATGGGATGCGATCAACGATCCAATGATGGGAAATATTGCAGACCGTACCAATACCCGTTGGGGTAAATTCAGGCCGTACCTGTTCTTTGCGCCGCCGGTTCTGGCTGTTTTTAACATTTTAACATTTACTGTATTTCCAGTACAGGGTACGGCGAAGGTTGTTCTTTGTCTGGTCTGCTACATAGGTACTGGAATGGCCTATACCGCATGTTCCATCGCTTATCAGGCACTGCAGAATGTCTGTGCGATTGATTCACAGGTTCGTATGAATCTGGCTACTGCAAGAGGAATCGGCTCTTCTGCAATCGGAATTATCCTTGCTGCCTGTGCAATGCCGCTGATCCTGCATTTCAGCGGAAGCGATGTAGCAAATGCCCAGGGATATTTAATTACGACAATCATTCTGTCGGTTGTAATGGTTCCGGTTTTCTGGCTCTGCGGACTTGGCTGTAAGGAAACTTATGCAGAACAACTGCATGATGCGGCATCTTCATCAGAAAAACTTGGATTTTTTGCCAGCGTAAAAGAAATTGCTAAGAATGACCAGTTGCTTATCGTTGTGCTTTGTACGGTGCTTGGTACTATCTGTGTAACAGGCCGTATGGGACTTCTTAGTTTTTATATTATTTATGTAGCTGGTGGTTATACGGTCGTAGCCAGGGTCTATACTACAATGACAGTCGCACAGTTGATTGGAAGTTTTTTTGTTCCATGGGGTACAAAAACTTTCACAAAAAAAGGTTATTTAATCATACTGAATGTGATTATGTGTATTGGATTTTTCCTAATGTATATCAATCCTACCAGTAACTTGCCGTACCTGTTGGGCGTATCATTTGTGTGCGGGCTGTGTAACTCTGCCTCATCGATCTGCTTTGGTATGGTTTCAGATTCTATTGAGTATGGTGACTGGAAGCTTGGAAGGCGTCAGGAAGGTATTGCAGCTTCCATGCTGAGTTTTGGCGTTAAGATTTCTACGGCTATTTGCGGTTCCGCAGGCGTCTTGCTGTTGTCAGCAGCCGGATATGTGGCTGGAGCGGAACAGACGCAAGCTGCAAAAACAGGTATCAATGTAGTAGTAAACCTGATTCCATTGATTATTGCTATACTTTCTATGCTTCCACTGATTTTTTATAAGCTTACACCTTCAAAAGTTGCAGAAATCCGTGCAGACCTGGATGCTGGAAAGCATGCATCGGATAAATAGAAAAAATGATGAAGAAAGGACAGGTGAAGATATATGTATCAATATGACAGAAAAGGGCCAAAGCGCGGGGTTGCTCTTTACAGCTATTCGGCAGAATTTGGTTTCACGAAGACATTGGAAGACTGTTTTGAGGATGTGCATGATATGGGTGCGCATGGAATTGAAATTTTGGCAAATACACATATTGAGAACTATCCATATCCGACAGATGAATGGGTGGAGAAATGGTTCCGTTTATGTGACAAGTATGAGATTGTTCCGGTAGAATACGGAAATTGGATCGATTCGCATGTGTTAGGAGACCGTGACCTTACAACGGAGGAGTCGTATGAGATGCTGGCAAGGGATATCCGGCTTGCGCACAGGCTGGGCTTTGCGGTGATGAGAACAAAGATGCCGGTAATTACAGATGATCTTGCTCCGGTAAAAAACTGGAGGGAGATTATTAAAATGGCACTCCCGTTAGCGGAAAAGCTGGGAATCAGGATGTGTCCGGAAATCCATACCCCAACGAATTTAAAAGGGCAGATGGTGGAGGATTTTGTGGATTTTATTAAGGAGACCGGCACGAAAAATTTTGGCCTGAACATTGATTTCAGCGTATTTCGGACGGTGTTTGGCGAACATGATTATAAAGACCCGCATTATACAGCGAATGTGCCTAAAGATTTGATTCCGCTGCTTCCATATATCTATTGCTGCCATGCAAAATTCATCCATATGAGTGATGATTTTGAAGAAACGACGATACCATATAAAGAGATTATCCAGGTGCTGAAAGATCATAACTGGGACGGCTATCTGCTGAGTGAATATGAGGGCGCCGATAAATATGATCCCGGATACGAAGTAGGACAGACATTAAGAAAACAGCATATCATGCTGAAAAATTCTATTGGAGATTAAGGGGGTTGCAGGAATGGAAAAAGAGGTAATACAATCGGTTGGATTCAGGAATATAAAAGAGGACGGAAAAGTAACAGGTTTCCAGTTTAAAGTCAGGCTCCCTTATTACCGCGGCATTTTTTTAAGTCAGTTAAGGCCTGGAACACTCTATGTGGATGGCGAAAAGTATGAAAAAGAAAACATCATCTGGAATATCAAGGGTGAGGATTTTACTTATGAAGAGATGAAATCCGATTTCCAGACGCATTGGGCAGTTACGGAACCTGCTGTTTTAAAAGTAAAAAAAGATGGCGGCCTTTCACAGGGATATCATGATCTCACATATGGATTTTGTTTTACATCTTCGTATATGCCGCCGATCGTCCAGGATCATCTGAATCCTGATGAAGAGAGTTTTATTTTTATGCCGGAATTCGGGCATCATGTGAATCAAAGGCATTTGCTGATTGTTTAGTATAGATTAGGAAAGGAATGGTTAAAATTATGAAGTTTGGGCTATTAACTGCAATTTGTGATGGAATGACATTGGAACAAGTAGTGGATTTTGCTGCTGAAAATCATCTGGAATGCCTGGAAGTAGCATGTTGGCCAAAGACTGGGGCAAAAAGACGTTATGCGGGGGTCAGCCATATTGACGCAGCAAACCTGACAGAGGAAAAAGCGGCAGAAATCCGGGCGTTGTGTGCGGAAAAAGGGGTACAAATCTCCTCTCTTGCTTATTATCCCAATACGTTGGATCCAGATTTAGAAAAGAGAGCATCCTATGTGGAGCATATCCATAAGCTGATCGATGCATCGGCATTGCTGGGCGTAAATATGGTGACAACTTTTATTGGCCGTATTTCAAATCAGACAGTGGCGGAAAATCTGGAGGCAGTAAAAAAAGTATGGCCGCCAATTCTCAGCCATGCAGAAGAAAAGGGTGTACGGATTGCCATTGAGAACTGTCCAATGTGGTTTACAGATGATGAGTGGCCAGGCGGACAAAATCTTATGACAACGCCTGCAAACTGGCGGAAAGTATTTGAGATTTTAGACAGCCCAAATCTGGGAATTAATTATGATCCGTCACATTTCGTATGGCAGCAGATTGACTATATCAAGCCGATTTATGAGTTTAAGGATAAGATTTTTCATGTACATTTTAAAGATATCAAAGTATATCAGGACAGGCTGGCAGATGTTGGCGTGATGGCGAATCCGCTGGAATATATGACCCCGAAGATTCCGGGCCTTGGAAATGTAAAATGGGATCAGTATGTATCCGCATTGACCGATATTGGATATCAGGGATACAGCGTGATCGAAGTTGAGGATAAGGCTTTTGAGGGCAGTCTGGAAGATGCGAAGAAAGCAGTGATTCAGAGTGCAAGGTATCTAAGGAATTTTGTTATCTGATCTTTACAAGCCAGTTTCAGATTGTGGTGCAACAAGCAGGCGCTGTTTGTTGCATCATTTTAGTATACAATATCTGCTTTGCATGAGCGATACCGTAATGCAACAAAAGAGGAAACATAGTTGCAGCACTGCAATAAGAAAAATGTACAATGCAACAGATAACAAAAAATCCAGAACGGAAAAGATGCTGGATTTTATAGAAAAAGGTATAGTTATATTATCAAAAAGATAGAAAAAGAAAACAAAGAAAACAAAGAAAAAACAGAAGGAGAGGAATTTATCATGAAAAATGGCAAATTGCAGGTAGCAGTAGTTGGATGTGGAGGAATTGCAAATCAGAAGCATTTCCCGGCTTTAAAGTCTCAGCCAGATCAATGTGATATCGTTGCATTTTGCGACATCCTTGTAGACAGGGCGGAAAAAGCAGCAAAAGAATTCGGCGCAGAAGGTGCAAAAGTATATGAAGATTATAAAGAACTGCTGAAAGATCCGGAAATTGATGTAGTACATGTATGTACGCCGAATGTGGCGCACTGTCCGATCACAGTAGCTGCATTTGAAGCAGGCAAGCATGTGCTTTGCGAAAAGCCGATGGCTGCAACAACAGAGGATGCACAGAAAATGATGGATGCATGGAAAAAGTCCGGCAAGAAATTTACGATTGGTTATCAGAACCGTTTCCGTACCGATGCACAGGCATTAAAACGTGCCTGTGACGAGGGAAAGCTTGGCGAGGTGTATTTTGCAAAAGCTCATGCAGTCCGCAGAAGAGCAGTGCCGACCTGGGGTGTATTTCCAGATAAATCCAAACAGGGCGGCGGCCCGTTGATCGACATTGGAACTCATGCACTGGATATTACGCTGTGGTGTATGGACAATTACAAACCAGTAAGTGTGATGGGATCTGTGTTTGAAAAGCTGGGCCATCTGCCGGAAGCAACAGAAGGAAATATGTTCGGGCCTTGGGACCCAAAGACTTATGAGGTAGAGGATTCTGCATTTGGATTTGTAAAAATGGAAAACGGGGCAACGATTTTCTTAGAGTCTGCTTGGGCACTGAATGTAAAAGATTCCAGAGAAGCCGCAACAACTCTCTGCGGCACAAAGGCTGGAGCAGAGATGGTTGGCGGTATGAGCCAGGAAGGATATGATCTTGTATTTAATGAAACAACAGGCGGCGTCTTAACTGAAGAACATATCTCAGATGCTGGTGCGATTGCATTCTTTGAAGGTTCCAATGGCGGAAGCGATGCAACAAAAGAATGCAAACAATGGCTGGAAGCAATTTTAAATGATACGGAGCCGCTTGTAAAACCAGAGCAGGCATTTGTAGTAACACAGATTCTGGATGCTATTTATAAATCAGCGGCTGAAGGAAAAGAAATAAAGCTGAATTCATAATAGTGATTCTGTAGTGAAAAAATTACGGCAGGCTGTCTGAATGTAAGCCAGGATATTAGATATCTGGTAAAAAGCAGCCTGCTGATTCATTAGGAGGGACTGGAATGTCAAGAATTAAGACCTGTGTAAGCCTTTATAGCTTACAGGATGAATATTTGAATAAAAGAATGAGCTTTGCTGACATTATGCGTTATGTAAAGTCACTGGGGACAGAAGGCATTGAGATCCTGCCAGACCAGATGCTGAAAGGATCTCCGCATATTTCGGACGAAGTGCTGAATGAATGGAATGCATTGGTGGCTGAAACCGGGCTCAAGCCGGTCATAGCAGATGTTTTCCTGAATACAAATCTTTATAAAAACCGTAAATTGACGCGCAGGGAATGTATTGATCTGCTGATTGATGAAATCATTCAGGCAAACCGGCTTGGAATCCATTTAATCAGGCTGGTTTCCATGGTGCCTTACTGGGTGATTGAACCGTTGCTTCCATACTGTGAAAAATATGATGTAGCGATTGCGATTGAAATTCATGCCGGCATGGCGTTTGACGTTGCAGAGACGAATGCTTTTATTGAGGAGGTAAAACGCCTGAATTCGCCGTATGCAGGGCTTGTGATTGATACTGGTATTTTTTGTCGGAAACTGCCTCGTGTAGTTCGTAATTATGAGATGTCGATTGGGACAAGCGAAGGTATTTTCGATTATGTGGACAGCCTGTTTGCGCAAGGTACAGATTTGCATCAGGTATTAAAGAAATCGGGCGGACAGTACCCGCAAGAGCTGAAAAAAGAGATGAAGAGCGAGCATGACCAGATTTCAGTACCGCTTCTGGATGGATATGAAAATTATCCGTTTGAAGTATTGGACGGCCTGATTCCATATATTAAACATTTCCATTTGAAGATGTTTGAAATGACAGAGGAAGGGCCGGAGTATTCCATGGATTATAAGGCGCTGCTTACCTATCTGCATGGCAAGGGCTATGACGGCTACGTTGCTACGGAGTATGAAGGCAACCGATTTACGCTTGCAGGACAGCCGATGAAAGAAAAGCAGCAGGTGGCAGCAAACCAGAAATATATTCAGGAATGCCTGAAAGAAATTCAGGGGTAAGGAGGAAGAAATGTTTGATAATAATGTATTTATAGATGGTACCTGTAAGAATACGGTGCAGGATGGAAAAATAACTGGATATGAGATGCAGACGAACATTACTTACTACCGGAGCATACCTGTATCCATGATCGAGTATATTAAAGTAATGGCTGATGGACAGGAGGCACCTGCCGAGGACATCCGCATATCGGTAGACCAGACGGACTGGTTCAGCTTAAAGGAAGCAGAGACTGTCACAACATATAAATGGGAATATGGAGAACCGCTGTACATCCGTGTATTAAAAGAAGGGGGACTCTCTGCTGGCAAGCACAATGTAAAACTGACTGTTGCAACACGGACGGCATATATTCCGGTACCATTGGAAGGCATCCGTGAACGTGAAGTTGTAATTGCATAATATGGAGGAGCTATGGATCGGAAGAAAGTACTGGGACTGTCTTTTGGAAGAAAGATGGGCAATACAGACATAATGATAAAAACAGCTTTGATGGAATGTGAAAAGGCGGGCTGCGAAGTGAAATTTATCCATGCAGATGACTTGGATATTAAGCCGTGTACAGGATGCATTTCCTGCGTAGTTGGAATGACAACAGGGCGCGGAAAAGGCGGATGCCCTGTGAAAGATGATTTTCATATGATTGATGAAGCCCTGATGGAATGCGATGCTGTGATCGTCGGCTCTCCAACTTATGTGTTAGGGCCGACCGGACGTTTTAAGACGGTATGTGACCGCATCGGGCCGTCTCATGACATTACATTCCGCAAAGCGGCATATGAAGAAGGTATTGCTGCGGGGAAAAACAAGGAGGATCTGCCAGATGAGCGCAGCTTTAAAAAACGTGTGGGAGCACTGCTTTCTGTTGGCGGTGCCATGACGAAAAACTGGCTGGCATTTATGCTGCCGACCATGTATGAATTTACGATGTCCATGGGGATCGATGTAATAGATATGCATGAATATTATGGAGCAATGGCTCATGAGCATGTTCTGGGAAATGAAGAACAGATGGAGCGTATGCGCAAAATGGGCAGCCATATTGCAGATGCACTGGCAGCGGATACAGAGGAAGAACGGATAAAATGGCGCGGCGAAGAAGAAGGAACCTGTCCAGTTTGCCATTGTGACATGCTGACAGTGTCTAAAGACCGCACATTTGTGGAATGCCCGGTCTGCGGGATAGAGGGAAGCATGGAAGTAAAAGAAGGAAAGATCGAGGTTACTTTCAGCCCGCAGCAGCAGAAACGTTCCAGGCTGCACTGGGACGGCAAGCTGGAGCATTCCACGGAGATCAAGACAAGGGCAGTGGGGCCGGGACAGATACCGGATCTTAAGGAACGGAAATTGCCTTATATTGGATATGCAGAATAAGGAAAGGAGCGGTAAAGATGATGGAAGATATACGCATTGCAGTCATAGGCCATGGATTTATGGGACACGAACATGAGACTATGCTAACAAATCTGGAAGGGTATCACCTGATCGGTTTTTCGGATATAGACCCAAAACAGTTGGAAGATGTAAAAGAAGGATTAAAGAGGTATGCGACAAATGAAGAACTGATCAATGATCCTGAAGTTCAGGTTGTTTTGATCGCAGCCAATAATAACCAGCATCATGACCTGGTTTGCCAGGCAGCACGCGCAGGAAAAGACATTATATGTGAAAAGCCGGTTGCCATGAATGTGGAAGAACTGGATGATATGCTAAAGGTTGTGGATGAATGCGGCGTGAACTTTACAGTACACCATCAGAGGAGATTTGATCCAGATTTTCAGACGATCAAGGCAGTCTATGACCAGAAATGTCTTGGCGATGTATATACCATCAAGAGCAGCCTGTATGGATTTAACGGAAATATGCATGACTGGCATGTTTACATCAGTGAAGGGGGCGGAATGCTGTTTGATTGGGGCGTGCATCTGCTCGATCAGATTTTATGGATGATGCCGGGCGCCAGAATTAAATCTGTATTTGCGGACTTGAGGAATGTTATTAACTTTGAAGTGGATGATTATTTTAAGATCTTAATGAAGTTCGATAATGGAATCATGGCGGAAGTAGAGCTTGGGACGTATTACCTTGCTGATAAGCCGCAGGATAAATGGTTTGAGCGCCATTGGTTTATAGGAGGAAACCAGGGCACTGCTTATGTGGATGGATTTGAGCCAAAAGGCAGCATTGTGCGGACTTCCAGGCTTCTGACAAATGTTCAGGGGACACGTACAATGACAGCAGCCGGCCCAACCCGTTCTTTTGGCCCTCCGGCAGACGGGACGATCCTGACGGAAGAACTGCCGAAAGTAAATACAAAGCATGAAGATTATTTTATTAATTACTGGAAAGCCTATGACGGCCAGGAAGATTTTCTGGTAAAGATCCCAGAAACAAGACGGGTGCTGGCACTGATGGAAGCTGTCCGCGAATCTGCCCGTACGGGGATGGCTGTACCATTTGAATCATAATGTTTCTGTAGCCATCTTGCAAATATTTGCCTGGACGAATATAATGTTATTAAGCGGCCAGACATAAATGAGCACAAAATGTCAGGATTTTTTATTGATTGTCCTATAAAATAAAGGGGAGGAGGGCAGTATATGGAATGGGTACAAGTTATCAATCAGGCAATCGAATATATAGAAAAACATCTGGAAGAAGATATACATTGTGAAGATGTTTCCAGATCTGTACATATGTCATTGTTTCATTTTCAAAGAATGTTTCACCTTTTAACAGGTATGACTGTAGGCGAATATATCAGAAAAAGAAGATTGTCTGTAGCCGGAGAAGAACTGACAAGGCAGCAGACAAAAGTGATTGATGTTGCATTTAAGTATGGGTATCATTCTTCGGAAAGCTTTACGAAAGCGTTTACCCGATTTCATGGAGCCACTCCAAGCCAGGTCAAAAAGGGAAAGGAACTGAAATCCTTTAACAAGCTTGTTGTTAAAATATCAGTGGAAGGCGGGACGATCATGGATTATCGGATTGAAAAGAAAGAAGCGTTCAGGCTGCTTGTATATGCAAAACTGTTTACCGATGAAAGCAGCGAAAAAGGGATTCCTGCGTTTTGGGAAGAGTATTATCAAAAAGAACTGTTCAAAAAGGCGCCAGGGTATTTAGGCGTTTGTGCACAGGAAAAAGAGAGTGCCGCGGGATTTATGTATGGAATAGGATGCGATGTGGATGACGTGAAAGAAGTACCGGAAGGGTTTCGTATCCTCCATATTCCGGCTTATACATGGGCTATTTTTAAGTGTGTAGGGCCAACCCCGGATGCGATTCAAAAGACATGGGAAGATATTTACCGTGAATGGCTTCCGGGAGCGGATTATAAGCTGATCCCTGATTATGATATTGAAAATTATTTGCCGGGAGATAACACTTCCAATGATTATGTCAGTGAAATTTGGATTCCGGTTATGGAAAAGAGTGCAAGATGATAGGAATAAAAATGCGGGGCTTCTCACGAAGCCTCGTTTTTTGTGGTGCGCCCGGCGGACGCACGTTCTAATGGGTGAAAGTCCCTAATCCGCCCGGTAGTGGGAAGGATACAGCCAAGAGCAAGGGTGTCGTGGCGACTGCTGAAGGAAGCTGGAAGCAAACTTTTGGCCTGACGAACAGAAACCATATTAGGCTGTAAATGAGGGTAAGACTGCCAAACAAGCCAAAGCCCAATAACTACACGGAGTCATTTGCAATAAATTTTCTTTTTACGAACCACGGTTGAAACAAGATTTGTCGTGAGAAGTCGGCATCGATCTGTAAATGCAGTGTTAAAAAATAAAATTATAAAAAAATCAGACACAAGGACTAAAGGCATTTGGCGATATTGGATACCGTCAGATGCCTTTTTATTGTTCATGAGTGTTGTGGCATAGGCTGCAAAATCAAAATGTTTATCAGATTGGGGCATTGCATTCCACGAAGCCGTTTACACCGGCACATAAAAGCTGGTTTGATATTTTTATCATTTCTTCCAGGGGGATTTTTTTTCCATCTGCTACCCACTGGCTATACATTTCCACAGTAGAGGTTTGGATGAAATGCAACAGGATATTTTGTTTTGGCGGCTCCAGAAGCTGGAGCCATGTGGAGTTTTTCCAGGTGGAGTTCATCACATTGCTGATCATCCTGCCCCGGATGTATCCGTAATTCCCGCTACAGGTGATTTTTTCGTAGACAGACCCTTTTTCTGCGGAATAGAGAAAAAATTCACGGTTGATCT
>CAMWXD010000075.1 GCA_947178105.1 uncultured Eubacterium sp.
TGCTATTTACGCGGCATTCAGAGCTTTTTTTACTCAATCTCCTGCAAAACTCAGGATAGTACCCGGTGCCGTGTGTGTCAAGATTTATTTCAAATATTCTCCAAAATATTATAGGAAATCCCGATCATTGTAAGCCCGTGTGCGGGTGCCGTCGGGCCGGCTGCACTGCGGTTTCTGGCTTTTAATATATCCGGTATTTCCGCAGGGCTGCGCTCTCCCATCCCGACCTGCAAAAGCGTCCCGGCAAGGATCCGAACCATATTATATAAAAACCCGCTTCCGGTTACCTGGATCGTAAGCAAGTCCTGTTCTTTTTCTACGGCAAGATGGTAAATCGTGCGCACGGTCGTCTCCGCCTGGGAATGAACCGAGCAAAAGCTTTGAAAATCATGCGTCCCGACAAGATATCCTGCTGCCTGGCGCATCTGCCCGACATCCAGTTTACGGTAAGTAAAATAGCAGTCACGGCGGTTTAACGGCAGCGGAAACGTCCGATTTAATATTTTATATACATACGTCTTGCGGCTCTCACACCGCCTTGGATGAAAAGCCGAAGGCACCTCACAGGAGTGCTGTACGACAATATCCTCTGGCAGATACTGGTTCAGCGCATAGCTCAATTTTTCCGGCGGAATCTTTGTATTCGTATCAAAGACAGCAATGTTGCCAAGCGCATGGACGCCGGCGTCTGTCCGGCTTGCGCCGATGACAGCAGCAGGCTCCCCTGTCAGCGCTGTAATTGCCTGGTTCAGCACGCCCTCGATCGTGATTCCGTTTGGCTGCACCTGCCAGCCGTGATAATTCGTGCCGTCATATGCAACTGTTAGTTTGATCCTTTTCATAAAACGCTCCCATATTGTATGCAAAGGCATTGCCGCGCATCTGCATTCCCGCTTTACTGGTGCAGCAACTGCACCAAATCAATACGCCGCAGTAAAATCACCCCGACAAGAAATGCAGCCAGGACAATATAAGCGGCATAATCCCGTTTTGCATATTGCAGCGGCTTCATTTTTGTCCGGCCTGCGCCGCCCCTGTAACAACGTGCTTCCATTGCCATCGCCAGGTCATTCGCACGGCGGAACGCGGATATAAATAACGGCACCAGCAGCGGCACCAGCGCCTTTGCCCGCCGAAGCAGGCTGCCGCTCTCAAAATCAGCGCCCCGCGCCATCTGCGCACGCATAATCTTATCCGTCTCTTCGATCAGGATCGGGATAAAGCGCAGTGCAATCGCCATCATCATCGCAATCTCATGCACCGGAACCCGAATCGCCTGCAACGGCTTTAACGACTTTTCCAGCCCGTCTGTCAGCTCGTTCGGCGTTGTCGTCAGCGTCATGATCGAAGTGCCTAAAATCAGATAGATCAGCCGTACGGCCATTTTGACCGCTGTTACAACCCCTTCCTCTGTAATGTGTATCCACTTCCACTGCCAGATCACATTGGGGCTGCTCGTCAGAAACAGATTAAAAAAAGCAGTAATGGCCATCAATACCCAAATCGCCTTAAGCCCTTTGACCATATAGCCAAACGGCACCCTGGACAGCCGGATCATCCCCGCCAGAAAGGCGGTAATCAGCAAATATCCGGCAATTCCGCGAAAGGAAAATACAGCAATTAAAAAAAGCATTGTTCCAAATAATTTTACACGTGGATCCATCCTGTGTATCAAAGAATCCGCCGGGTAATACTGGCCTATTGTAATATCTCGAATCATAAGGCTCCATCCATCGACTGAAAATACTTTAAAATTTCTTTTTTTGCATCCGCCACAGTCGCCACCTCGGTATCGACTGCCAGCCCTGCCTGGCACATTTCATGCATCAAATATGTTACCTGCGGCGCCGCAAGCCCGATCGCTTCCAGCTCCTGATAGTGCCGAAACACCCGGACCGGAGCATCGTCATACACAATCTGCCCCTGGTTCATGACAATCATCCTGCCTACATACTGCGCCACATCTTCCATACTATGTGATACAAGGATAATCGTCATATCGTTTTCTTCCTTCATTTCACAGATCTGTGCAAAGATCTCATCCCGCCCCTTTGGATCAAGCCCTGCGGTCGGCTCATCCAGCACAAGCACCTCCGGCTTCATTGCGAGCACGCCTGCAATCGCTACCCGCCGCTTCTGCCCGCCGGATAAGTCAAACGGAGACTGATAGTACAATTCTTCCGGCATCCCTACTTTTTTTAACGCTTCAAAGGCACGCAGCCCCGCTTCATTTTTTGATAATCCCTGGTTCACAGGCCCGAAACAGACATCGTCAAAAATCGTCGCCTCAAACAACTGGTGCTCTGGATACTGAAAGACCAGCCCTACCTTGCTGCGCAGCGCTTTCAAGTCATAATCCGGATCATAAATATCTTCCCCATTATAATAAATCCCGCCGCTTGTCGCTTTGATCAGTCCGTTAAAATGCTGGATCAGCGTGGATTTCCCGGAACCGGTATGCCCGATGATCCCGATAAACTCGCCGTCATCAATTTTCAGTTGAATGTTTTTGAGCGCCTGGATCTCATATGCCGTACCTGCGCTGTATACATAGTTCACTTTATCCAAAATAAGAGACATAGCCAAATTCCTTTTTACGTCGTTTGTATTCTGCTTGTTTGGGCGTTATCTGATACCTGCCAGTACGCTTACCAGTTCCTTGCGTGTCAGGATCCCTCGCGGAATGTCCAGCCCTTCCTTGCGCAGCTCATGCGCGAGCAGCGTGATCTGCGGCACGTCCAGACGATGCGCTTTCAGCTCATCTACCTGCGAAAAGACCTGCCTTGGCGTTCCCTGCATAACAACCTTTCCCTGATCCATCACAAAGACACGGTCTGCGTCCACAACCTCTTCCATATAATGTGTGATCAGAATAATCGTCACTCCTTTTTCCCGGTTCAGCTCATGCACGGTGCGCAGTACGTCTGCGCGCCCGACTGGGTCAAGCATTGCGGTCGGTTCATCCAGTACAATGCATTTCGGCTGCATCGCAACGACGCCTGCGATCGCTACCCGCTGCTTTTGTCCGCCGGATAATTTGTTGGGCGAATGCTTCTGATATTTTAACATGCCCACGGATTTTAAGCTGTCCACTACCCGCGTCCAGATCTCCTCTGTCTTGATTCCGATATTTTCAGGCCCAAACCCGACGTCCTCCTCTACCACGCTGGCAACGATCTGGTTATCTGGATTTTGAAATACCATCCCGGCGCTTTGGCGCACATCCCAGATATTCGCATCATCGCTGACATCCTTGCCGTCTACCCACAGGGAGCCTTCCGACGGCGACAGAATAGCATTCAGATGCTTTGCCAGCGTCGATTTCCCAGAGCCGTTATGCCCAAGCACCGCTATAAACTCGCCCGCCCGGACGTCCAGGTCTACCTGGTCCAGAGCTGTCTGGATTGATTCCACGTTTCCTTCCTCATCACGCCGAATATATTCATGCACCAGCTTTACCGCTTTAATCATATCCATTCTTTCACCCTTTCCGCTCCACAGCCAGCGCAGCCGCTCCCGATTTACTGCCAGCGCAAGCGGTGCAGCTCCCCCTCCAGCTTCATATTCAAAAACTGATTTTGCCGGAGTGCTTCATACAGCACAATCGCAGCCGCATTTGACAGATTCAGGGAACGCGTATCTCCCAGCATTGGAATCCGCACACATGTATCCGGGTGCTCCTTTAAAATTTCCTCTGGTATCCCGCCGCTTTCCTTGCCAAACATCAAATAGCAATCCGGTTCATAGGAAACATCGCTGTAAATCCTGCGCCCCTTAGTCGTCGCATAATAGATTTTTGCTCCGGCATTTTTTTCCAGAAATTCCTCGTAATTGACGTATGTCGTCACATCGATCTCCTGCCAGTAATCCATGCCGGCGCGCTTCAATGCCTTTTCATTTAACTGAAATCCAAGCGGCTCGATTAAATGCAGCCTTGTTCCTGTCGCTGCACAGGTTCGCCCAATATTTCCCGTATTCTGCGGGATTTCCGGCTGATGCAGCACAATATTCAATGCAGCCATCGTGTAAATTCCTCCCTGTGAACAGCCTTAGCTTCGTTTCAGCTTTTCGATAAAATGCCGTACCCGTTCCAGCGCATTTTTCAGGCTGTCGAGGGAATACGCATAAGAGATCCGAATGAATCCTTCGCCGCTTTCTCCAAACGCCGTTCCCGGCACCACTGCCACTTTTTCTTCCGCAAGCAGCTTTTCCGCAAATTCCTCTGAAGTCATTCCAAACTCTTTGATGCACGGGAACACATAAAACGCGCCAAACGGCTCAAAGCAAGGCAGCCCCATCTCTTCAAACGCGTGCATCAAATACCGCCTTCTGCCGTTATATTGTTCCCGCATCGCAGCCACATCATTGTCGCCGTTGCGCAGCGCATCGACCGCTGCATACTGGCTGTTTGTCGGCGCACACATAATTGCATACTGATGGATCTTTAACATTTGCTCCAGGATCACCTTCGGGCCGCAGGCATAACCAAGCCTCCATCCGGTCATCGCATGGGATTTGGAAAATCCGTTAATGACGATCGTACGCTCTTTCATTCCCGGCAGGGACGCGATCGAGACATGCCCGCTCCCTTCCAGGTATGTAAGCTCTGCATAGATCTCATCGCTTAATACAAACAGGTCATGCTCCTGTATCACTGAGGAAATTGCCTCCAGGTTGCGCCGCTCCATCACTGCTCCAGTCGGATTATTCGGAAACGGCAGTATCAGCAGCTTTGTCTTTGGCGTAATCGCCGCTTCCAGCTCTTCCTTTGTCAGACGAAACTCATTTTCCTCCTGCAATTCAATCATCACAGGCGTTCCGTTTGCCAGACGGCAGCAAGGCTCATAAGAGACATAACTCGGCTGCGGGATCAGTACTTCATCACCCGGATCCAGCATCGCGCGCATTGCAATATCGATCGCTTCGCTGCCGCCTACTGTAACAAGCACCTCGCTTTGATAGTCATATTCCAGGTCAAACCTGCGCTTCAAATATCTGGCAATTTCTATTTTCAGTTCTTTCAGCCCGGCATTGGAGGTATAAAATGTCCGGCCCTTTTCCAAAGAATAGATCCCTTCGTCGCGGATATGCCACGGCGTATCAAAATCCGGCTCCCCCACACCAAGAGAAATAGCATCCTTCATTTCACTGACAATATCAAAAAACTTCCGGATACCGGAAGGCTGTATATTTACGATTTCTTTTGATAATGGATTTCTCATGGCGTGATCAGCATCCTTTCATCCTTTGGGGCATCCGCAATTATCGTTCCGTGGTCTTTATATTTTTTCAGGATAAAATTCGTCTTTGTACTCAGTACAGAGTCCAGTGTTGACAATTTATCCGTTACAAACTGTGAAACCTCGCGCAGCGTCTTCCCTTCCAGCGTAACAAGCAGGTCAAACCCGCCGGAAATCAAAAATACGGCGTTTACCTCCGGATAATTGTAAATCCGTTCCGCCACCTTGTCAAATCCCATATCCCTCTGCGGCGTTACACGCACTTCGATCATCGCAGTAACCTTTTCCACACCTGTTTTATCCCAGTCAATCAATGTGTGGTAGCCGCATATAATATGCTCTTCTTCCATTTTTTTCAGTTCCTGCGCTACGGTGACTTCATCTACACCGATCACCACAGCCAGCTCTTTTAAATCAATGCGGCTGTTTTTCTCTATAAACGTCAATATTTTCTCACGCATACGCTCCCTCTCTCATCGATCATGCTTTTCTATTATATTACTTTATACAGTTCATCGGATTTCGGCGGTTCTAAAAACCTCCGCTCTCCGGCTGCACACAGCACACGGTCGTTTCCCTCTGTCGCTTTGCCGACTATGGCTGCATGGATTCCGGCTTTTAACAGCTCCCGGACAATTGTATTCCCATCCGCTGCCGCCATCAGCATACACCCGCTGGAAATCAGCTCATAAGGGTTCACCTCAAAATATTCGCAGATTTCCACCGTCTCCTGTCGGATTGGTATTTGCTTTAAGTCAATCTCCAAACCGACGCCGGATGCCTCCGCCATCTCCCACAACGCCCCGAAAATACCCCCTTCGGTAACATCGTGCATCGCAGCTACGCCGTATTTTACAGCAATGGCTGCTTCCGGCAGCACAGACAGCATTTTGTCAAACTCCTTTGCGCTGTTGACAAAAGCCGGCAGAAAACGTGTCAAAAGCTCCGCTTCCTTTTCTTTTGCAAGGATGGCAGTCCCCTCTATGCCGATCCATTTCGTCACAATCAAATCCATGCCCGGACGCGCGCCTGCCGTCGACACAAGCTTTCCTTTTTTCGCCTTCCCGACGCCGACGACACTGATTAACGGCTGGTTTACCGCCCTTGTCACTTCCGTATGCCCGCCCATAATCTGTACATTGACTTTCGCACAGGCTTCCTGCGCCTGCTCCATCATGTGCCGCAGCTTCTGCTCACTGATGCGCTCTGGCAGCAAAACCGTCAGCATCACGCCGATCGGTTCTGCTCCTGCGCTTGCCAGATCATTGACTGTAATCTGCACCGCCAAATCACCGATATCCTGTACCGTACCAGTAATCGGATCTGTAGACATCACAAGCATCTCATCGCCCGCTACCGCAACTGCCGCGCAGTCTTCGCCGACAGAAGCGCCCAGCAGCACTTCCTCCCGGTGTGTATGGATTTGATTTAATACAGATCTTTTTAACACTGCCTCCGATACTTTTCCTATCTTCATCTTTTCCAGCCTTCCAAATTGCTAATTCACTGCTTCCTGATCCTCAGGCGGCTCCGCTGTCTGTTTGCTGTTGATCGAGCCTTCCTCTGCTGCTTTTGTCGGTTCTTCATCCTTTTTCTTATCAGAAGCTTCTTTGTTCGTATCCGATTTCTTAGAATCGTCGTTCTTTGTATCTTCTTTCTTGTTCTCTTCCTTCTTGTTCTCTTCTTTTTTGTTCTCTTCCTTTTTGTTATTTTCTTTCTTGCTGTCTTCTTTTTCTGTATCCGTTTTTTCTGCATCCGGGTTTTCCGCATCTGGATTTTCTTCTTCGGCAGGCTCTTGCGGTTCCGGCTGCTGCGGGCGTGCCGCGATCGAAGCCGCTGTCTGCGCCGCTGCATAGATAGAGCCTTCATTCTGCGAAGCAATCGCATTTTGGATATATGCCCTTGCCTCATCGCTGGATGTACTTGTCCCTACTATAATGATCTTTGGCGAAGCACGGTAATTGCTGTTGTTAAACTCTTCGCGGCTCTTTTCCACACCGTCTTCCTTTACAATTTTCCAAAGCTTTGCAACCTTTCCGACATGGGCGGACTGCTGCACCGATACATAGCCGACGCTGTGGCTTGCAGAACCCTGGATCTGCGTTGGCGGGTTGCTTTCGCTGACAATCTCGCTTTCAAAAATCACTTCCCGATTCGGGCTTCTTGTCTCTTCTCCATAGATGGTAAAGGTAATAATCCCGCCGCCAGTCGTTCCTTCAATATAGACCGGCGCATCGGTATTGTTGGCAAATTTCAGGTCTTTGTATGTCCCGGCGATCGCTGCATCCATCGAAGGCTGCACATAATTGACGATCATAGAATGTGCAAACCGCTCATTGATTTTCAGCTCGGCACGGATCACCGCATTGTACAGCGTCGTCGATACCTGGCAGATCCCGCCGCCATATGTCTCTACAACCGTCCCGTTTTCATAAGACCCTGCCAGCGCATACCCGTGCTCAGCGTCAAACGGGCTGACTGCTTCGTACACCGAGAATTCATCTCCCGGATAGAGCAGTGCCCCATTGATCCTGTTGCACCCGTTCGATACATTCATCGCGCGCCCCGCGCTGGAGCTGCTGTAATTGGTCGAAAATGTTCCCAGCACATCCTTTACCTTGGAAAGCTCCTCTTTGGAGCCGCGCGGCTGTACGACATCGGCGCTCAGCGCGATGCTGGCTTCCTTTGTATCCCAGTCGTTTGTAATATACGCTGCGATCGTTTTTGCGGATTCAGCTACATCCACCGCAATGCCTTCTTCGCCCCCTGTAATCTTAAAACTGCCGTTTTCCCGCACAAGCCCGCCGTCTACAGCTTTCTGGTTGACCTTCTCTGCATTGGCAGACAGATATTTTTTGATTTTCGATTCTTCTGTGCCGAACGTAATCTCCAGTTTTTTCGGTTCGTGCTCCAGGTCCTTTTTGTCTTTATAGCGCGAAATCAGGCTGCCGCTCTTGCCGATCATCGCTGCTTCTTCCACGACTCCGGTATTTTCCCAGTTTACCCCAAGCTGCTTTGCTGTCGCGGTGATGCTCTTATCATTTACGGTAAGCGTAAATTTTGTATTCTGGATCTCGCTGACATACTGGTCTACGGCGAGCTTTGCTTCTTCCTCGCTCATACCGCCGACGGCGACCTCCCCGATGTAAATATTATCCAGAATCTTATCGTTCTGTTCCGCCTGCGCATATGCCTGGCTGGCTGCAAATCCCGCTGTAAGGATCCCGACTGCGGCAAGCGAACCGATGATACATTTTTTTATATGACTTTTATGCTGCAATTTCACTTTACTCTGTTTCCTTTCTGAAATCGGATCATTTTCGTTTTCATTTTATCGCATATGCTATGCTTTTTTCAAGCAGAATAGTCACGAATATATTTGACATCCGCGCCCGTTTTCTGTATATTATACACGATATCTGCTTTTCCTATTATACAAGCGCAGCAACTAGAAGCGGCAGTACCATGGCAAATGCCAGAATAATGCAGACAACTGCTGCCGCCGTCCTTTTCTTTTTGGACGTATAAATCGTTGTTTTAGTTTTTTTAGATTTTGACATAGAACCCTCTTTCCCAGGCTGCTTTTGCCTGTTAAAATAAAATCATCACATGAAAAACATTTTAAAGTAAAACATTTAAAATTAGAAAGGATGCGAAAATTATGCCACTACTGCTTCTGCCGTTTATTCTTATTTTATTATCCCTGTTTTCCCTCTTCCGCAACCGTTCCCAGCGTTCCATAAAGGAATCCCAAGACTCCTTCTGGGAAAAGGAACAGCGTGCCAACCTGACGCGCAAACAGGATATCAGCGGGCTTGATTACATCCAAATCCCTCTGGATACTTTTCCAACCGGCAAATATGCGGATGAAACACTCGCAGCGCTGGAGCAGACGCTGAACGATCTGAGCAGCCGTAAAATCCTGAACCTGTCAGGCATCTCCAATACGGACCTTAAGCTCCAGTACGGCGCTGCAAACCTGAACATTTTATCTGACTGTGACGCGAACTTTACCACGCTTGCCAGGACGGTGGTATCCTACGGCGAACAGCTTGCGCGCCTCGGACACTGGCAGGAAGCCATAACCGTACTGGAATTCGGCATTTTATGTAAGACCGACATGAGTAAAAATTACACGCTGCTTGGCAGCTTATACCAGGAACACGGCAAAACCGAAAAATTGGAAGAACTTGCCGAGACTGTAAAAGGTACGGATATGCTGTTAAAAGATTCCATCCTGCGGCAACTGCAAAACGGTCAATAACGTGCCTGTTCCTGTACCCCGCTTTTGTCTTGCTGCTTGGGCATCCGCCCATACTGCGCTATGATCCGGTCGATCTGCCTGGACGCCTCATTTTTGGTCAGCGTTTCCCACGGCACAGCAAGCGCAAGGCTATGGTAATCCGCCAGCTCCTGCAAATGCTTTTTCTGCCTGCTGGTTGCCGGCGATTGCTTTTTTGCCTTATACAGCAGCGGAAACGGCAGAAACACTTCCGGCTGCCCCTGTTCATACTCCGCCTCAAGCACCTCATACAATGCGCTCGCAGCCAGTGCGTCATCCAGCGCCCGGTGCCTGTGTTCCCTGCGGATCTGATAGCGGTCGCACAGCGCCTGGAGCGTCTTTTTCTCCTCCGGCGCCAGCACCTTCCTGGCAATTTTCAGCGTATCCAAGCCAAGCCGTTCAAACCGGACTTTCCGGTTGCTCGCTGCCTGCTTTAAAAACCCATAATCAAAAACCACATTATGCCCAAGCAGTAAGAAATCCCCGCAAAAGTCCATAATTTCTGGAAACACCTCCTCCAGCTCGCGTCCTTTTGCCGCCATCTCATTGGTAATCCCTGTCAGCTCAATCACTTCCTGCGACAGCTCCATATGCGGATGGATCATAGCCTGATAGGAAGCTTCCACTTTTTTATTTACTACCCGTACCGCCCCGATCTCCAAAATACTGTCCCTGCTGGCGTTCAGCCCGGTCATCTCCAAATCAATCGCAACATAATCTCTGTGAATCAAATTTTCCTGTCCCCTACCTGCGCCTGTCCTCTGCCTTACACAGATCCTGCAAAAAGCATTCGCTGCATTTCGGGCTTCTGGCAATACAGATACTGCGCCCAAACGTAATGATCTGCATATTGTATAAAATCCAATGATCTTTCGGAAGCACCTTCATCAGATCCTGCTCAATTTTATAAGGATCCGCTTCCTTTGTAAATCCAAGGCGGTTGGAAATCCGCTTTACATGTGTATCTACAACAATACTTGGCTCATGGTAAATATTCCCCCGGATCACATTCGCTGTCTTGCGCCCGACTCCGGCAAGGCTGGTCAGATCCTCGATCGAGGACGGCACTTCTCCTCCAAATTTTTCCACCAGGTCACGGCAGCACGAAATAATGTTTTTTGCCTTGCTGTGATAAAACCCAATGGAATGGATATCCTGTTCCAGCTCCGTAAGATCGGCATTCGCAAACTTTTCCAGTGTATCGTATTTCTGAAAAAGATCCGCAGTCACAATGTTGACCCTTGCATCCGTACACTGTGCGCTTAAGATCACGGCAATCAAAAGCTGCCAGGCGTTGTCATGATTCAGATAGCAGAGCGCATCCGTCCCATATGCCTGGTCGAGCCGCTCCAAAATCTTCGCCGTACGTTTTGTCATGGGTTTCCTCCTTTGTCTTGCCATTCATAGATAGAAATGACGCTACTATTCATTATATACGAAAATGGTGAGGAATTTTTGTATGTATTGCTGAAAAAAAATAAAAAAGTGCAGTACAACATATACTGCACTCTTTCCTCTATTTATTCTTCCTCCGCCTTAATACTATCTGTGCGGATAATAAATTTTGTCGTCGCATCCATATCCTCAGCCGCTCCGCCAAATGTCCGGTACTCCTCCCCGGCACGCATAATCGCCTGAATCCGGTCGGTCAGCTCCTTTACATCCCCATGATAAGCGTCTGCAATCTTTTTCACTGCCTTTTTATCAAATTCCTTTAACCCGTCGCTTAACTCATGCGCGCCGCTGTCCAGCTTGCCTACGCCGTCTGTGATCTGCCCTGCGCCATCAGATAATTTTGCCACTCCGTCTTTTAACGCTGCATTGTTTCCGGTCAGTTCATCTGCCCCTGCTACTAGCTGCCCTATGCCTTCTTTTAATGCCGGGATGCTTTGCGCCAACTGCTGTGTGCCTTCGCTCAATGCTTTTGTCCCGCTTACAAGGCTGTGGCCGCTTTTTTGATCCTTTGCTTCAATCGCAGCAGCGACCTTTTGCTTTGCAGATTCTGCACCGGATATTGCTGCTGCTTCGCCAGCCTGCTTTGCAGCCATTTCACACGCCCCTGTGACTGCTTCCCCGACCGAGGCAGCACCCTGGCTTGCAATGCCGCTTGTAATGCCGTCTGCCAGTGCCTGGGATAAGCCTCCATTTAATACGGCGTTTGCAAAAAATGCGGCATACGTCGTCTCCGTACCAGGTACATTGGACTGGCAGGTTTGTGCAGAATATGCCTGCCCCTGCGCATCGGTAAAGCCATGTTCGGCATAATACTGTGCCAGCGCAGCGACAACGCCTTCCGAGGTCAGCCCCTGTGCCTGCATCCCTGCCTGGATGCCGCCCTGCACTGTCTGAACGGCAGTTTCATTTTTCATCGTTTGTTCAAAATTCTGCACGGCTGCCTGGTAAATCGTGTTGTAAGTTTCTGAACCCTTTTGAAACTGAGCTTCAATCGTCTTGCCTACTTCTTTTTTCACGGCCGCTTTTTCTTTTTCCGACATTTCTGTATGCAGCGTCTGGTCTAAAGCCTGCACACCTTCGCTGATTGTTTTTGCACTGGCATTTAACGTATGAACGCCTGCCTCCAGCGCGCCCGACTTGTCGCTCAGTGTACGGATGCCGTCAGAAAGCCGCGCCGCCCCGTCTGTATATGCATCCACGCCTGATGCAAGCGTGTTTGCCCCGTCCTGAAAACTGCCCATGCTGCCCTTTAACGTATCCAGCCCGTCTGCCAGGCCTGTGCCGCCGTCAGTAAGCTTTACCATCGCGTCTGACATCTCATCCACTGTCTCGTCTAATTCCTCAAAGTCCAGCTTGTCGGATAAATTCGTGTCTGACATCAGCCCAGCCACTACTGCCGTAGCTGTCATTTCCAGTGAAAAGTTTTCCACATCCGCGGTCACCTCCACATAGTCCGGGAATTCAAAATCTTCATCAAAGTCTTTTTCATCTGCATCCAGGCTTTGTTTCAGCCCCGGCATCGCAATACCGACTGCAATCATCCGGTTGCCGTCAGAAAGCACCCTGCCGTTATTTACCCGGACATTGCGGAAGCTGTCGTCTAAGATCATGCCGGATACTGCCGTAAACGGTACATAAATATCCGTCTTTTTTCCATTTACCTTTGCCGTTGTTTTTGCCCGGTTTGTATAGTCAAACCGGATTGTCACTTTTCCGCTTTTTCCTGCCAGCTCATTTGGTGCAATTTCCTGCCCGTCCAGATAATAGGTGACCTTTTCAGAAATCGGCAGCTCCTTCGTCGTCGTGCCCTGGTAATAGATATCCTGCCCATCTGCGTTCCAAACTATCTGGCTGCCGTTTTGCGTAAACGTCTCCTCTCCTTTTACATTTTTGATCTCCGACAGCTCTGATACATCTGTGATCTGTGCTTTTTTAGAGCCATTTTTCAGCCAGTTGCTCACAATCGTCTGGCTGGCCTTGCCGTTTGCATCCGTAATCAGATATACAGTCTCCTCCTTTGCATCCAGGCTTTGCTGCTCATCCGTATCAAGCATAGATACAAGCTTTCCCGCAAGCGTCTCTTTGTCGGTATCTGTCTCCTTTGCGTCTGCTTTTTTTTCGGCGTCTGTATCCTGCGCTTTTGCAGAACGCTCCTCTTCCTCGACGACGCCATTGACCGCAGTCACCGTTCCCGCCTGTAGGGCACATATGCCAAGGCTTCCGCCTAATAACGCCACACACAAAACACCTGCCACCATCCGCATAGAAAATCTATGTCTATATCTTTCTTTTAATTCTCCAAATTTCATAAAATACTGCCTCCTGCCTGTTCATTTTCATGATATTACAGATTTTGCCTGTACTTTCTTTTCTTTATCTAAAAACCCTGCACTTGTCTTGCAGATCAGCTTATCAAAAATCATAAACATCGCCGGCAAAATAAACGCCACCACCAAAAGGCTGATAATTGCCCCTCTGGCAAGCAATACACACAACGCACTGATCATATCGATGCTGGAATACAGCCCGACGCCAAACGTCGCTGCAAAAAAGCTCAGTGCGCTCACAAATACCGACTGTAACGAACTGTTCAGAGCCGAAGCGACCGCCTCCTGCTTTTGGGCGCCCTGGTATCTTGCCTTTTTGTATTTATTTGTCATCAGGATCGCATAATCGACCGTTGCGCCAAGCTGTATCGTCCCAATGACAATCGATGCGATAAACGGCAGCACCGTCCCCGTATAAGACGGGATTCCCATATTGATAAAAATAGCAAACTCAATGACCGCAACAAGGATCACCGGCAAGGAAACCGATTTTAATACGATAGCTATAATTGCAAAAATCAAAACAATCGACACTGCGCTGACCGTCTTAAAATCCTTATCTGTAATCGTAATCAGATCCTGCGTACAAGGCGCTTCGCCAATCAGCATTGCTGAATCATCATACTGGCGGATAATCCGTTTGATCTCGTCACACTGCGCATTGACCTCATCCGATGCCGTCTTGTACTCTGAAGCAAGAAACATCATCTGATAATCCCCTTGCTCCAGTATTTCTTTATAGGAATCCGGCACCATCTCCTCCGGAAACGCCGGCCCCAGCAGAGAATCTTTGCCAAGCACAAATTTTATGCCCTCTACATCCTCCAGGCCTTGGAGCATCATTCTTGCCTGCTTTGCATCCAGATTGCTGTCTGCCAGGATGATATGGGTTGCTCCCATCTGAAA
Source organism: uncultured Eubacterium sp. (assembly GCA_947178105.1). Classification (GTDB taxonomy): domain Bacteria; phylum Bacillota; class Clostridia; order Lachnospirales; family Lachnospiraceae; genus Eubacterium_J. Next base: position 14,211 of record CAMWXD010000075.1, read on the forward strand.
GTCCTCTTCCAGCTTTGTATTTCCCATCACGCTTTCCAGATGGTCCGGGAGCGTGCCCGCCAGGTCATAGTAGACCTCATTATGCGTATATCCATACAATGCCGGTACTAAAATAATAAGAAACAGTACTGCAAAGACGATATACCTTTTTGTAACAAAATCCCCAATCCGCCCTAAATCCGGAATCATCGCGCGGTGCCTTGTCTTTTCAATCGCCCTGTCAAACACAAGGATCATTGACGGCAGGATCGTAACACATCCAACTACGCCGAGCACAACGCCCTTTGCCATTACAACGCCTAAGTCCAGCCCGAGCGTAAACGTCATAAAACACATCGCCAAAAATCCTGCAACCGTTGTAATCGAGCTGCCTACTACCGAGGAAACCGTATTGGAGATCGCGTGCGCCATCGCCCGCTTTTTATCTCCGACAAACCGCTCCTGGTTTTCCTGGTAGCTGTGCCAGAGAAATATGGAATAATCCATCGTCACCGCAAGCTGCAATACGGCTGCAAGCGCCTGCGTAATAAAGGAAATCTCCCCGGCAATCAAATTTGTACCCAAGTTATATACAATCGCCATTCCAATGCTGAGCAAAAAGAGCAGCGGAATCAAAAACGAATCCATTGTCAGTGACAATACAACCGCCGACAGCACGGCTGCGATCACGACATACATAATTGCTTCACTGTTGCATATTTTTTTAATATCTGCTACAACGGCGGACATTCCGCTTAACAGGCACTGCTGCTTCGTAAGAGCGCGGATCTGTTCTACCGCCTCCAGCGTTTCGTCTGCTGACATAGAGGTATCCAGCATGACTATCATCAATGTCGCGTTTTTTTCTTTGTTTTCAAACGCTTCCTCAATATCGCCCGGCAGCAGCTCCATCGGTACGGAAAGGTCTGCCAGCGAATCATACCAAAGAACCGTCTTGACATGGTCGATTTGCGCAATCTCACTCTTTAGTGCCGCCACGCCCTTTTGATCCATTCCCTCTACAACAGCTACCGAAAACGCCCCTGTACCAAATTCCTCCAGTAATATATCCTGCCCCTTCATTGTCTCGATATCCTTTGGCAGATACGACAGGATATCATAATTGATCCGGGTATTCACATAACCAATGATGGACGGAACGAGCAGCAGGAAGCTGAGAATTAAAATCGGTATTCTGAATTTAACGACTCCTTTTCCAAACTTAATCATGCTTTCCTCATCTCTTTCTTTTTTTATTTCTGCACCGGTGCAAATAGAAGTATACAAAAAAAGATTGAATATGAACATATTCAATCTTTTTTAAGTGTTTCCAATCTTTTACATTTTCATGGTACTGTAAAAAACGGTATACAAAATTATGAAATTGTATATCTGCGCAAAAGCTTACAGGTCTTTCAAAGAATCCTCAAAAGAATGGCTCATCATATACTGATACAGCTCCGCGAGGTCCTGGGCGCAAATCGTCATCCCGCTTTGTATCCACTCTATCAGAATAAAGACCATCGACTGCCCGTAATACTGCGCCAGCCGCTGCGGCGTCAGCCATTCATACTTTGGCTGCCTGCGCTCCGTATGCTCGCCGCACACCTCTTCCAGCAGGTTTTGCAGGCAGTTCTGGGAAATACTGTAAAAAGAATTCTGTCCCTCCAGCCTGCTGACCTTCGTGTAAAACTCTTTCTCCTTCTCGACATTGAGAAACAAAAATGTCATTGCCTGTGTGATCAGCCCACTGCGTACAAACGGCTTAATCGGTTCGATCAAGTCATGGTTGATCACCCACTCCAGCAGTTCATATTTATCCTGAAAATGGTTATAAAAGGTCGTACGGATCACACCAGCACGGTCTGTAATTTCTTTGATCGTAATTTTTTCTATTGGATTCGCACATGCCAACTCCTTAAAGCTATCCGCAAGTAGCTGGTCAATCTCCCGCTTTCCTTGATTGGCCATGGGCTATTTTTCCTCCAGCTTATTGTTCCACAAATCTTCCGGCACCGGAATCATTTCCTTGGTTCCTTCGCGCCAGCAAATAAGCTGGCGGTTCTGCTCGATCCGGCATACCCATGTATTATCATAAATGCCGCTGATCTCCAGATCCTCTTTCCCTATCAGCCACGTCTTCTTGCCCTTTATGGTCAGTGCATGTACCTTTTCAAACACAATCGTCCCTGCACTGCTTTTTTCCGGCTCATCCACGCTCACAATAAACGCCTGCGGCACAAGCCTTTGCCCGTTGACTACAAATCCGTTTTCCAGCCGGTACTGGACACTTAAAATATCCAGCGTTCCATTATCCATAAATGCTGCCATCAAAATCCCTCCCTACCTGATCTGATTTTATCAAATCTAATCTGATCTTAATTATTCATCAAACGCAACGGTAACAAAAAAACCTTTTGGTGTTTCTTTTATTTCCAGTACCGTTCCCTCTGTGGATTTCAGCCGCTCCCGGAATGTATAATTCGCTGACATCGCAAACGCATTGCCAAGCGTATAATAATAAGAATCCGGCAGCTTTCCTTCAGTAACGGAAAGCACATCCCCTTCCTTGAGAAGCCCTGTACGCTCCATTTTAAATTCCATGTTCCGCATAGGCAAACCTGCTTTCCTTACAAATCCTCCACTTCATGCGCATCCACGTCAATCGGCTCGATCTTTTCTGCCGCATACCTGACTGCCCGCACGGTATGATATACGATAAACATATTTGAGATGCCGTCATAAACAAGCGCAATCCCCAAAATCCGTACCGCTACCGATAGCACTCCAAAAGAATCACAGATACAGACTACGCCAAACACACAGTTTAAAAGCGCCAGCAAAAACAGCAGCAGCCACTGTTCACTACCATTTTGCTTTGCTTCCGAAGCCATCTGAAAATCCCGCAGGCTGTGTACAAGCAAAACAACCCCAATTACAATCGGCACCAGCGTCGCAATCGACTGCGGTGTAATAAAAATCCACACACCGAGCAGTAAAAACAACAGCCCGCCTGTAATGGCAAGGATCCCTCTGCCTTCCACAAAATAACCAAATATATAGACCGCACCCATCACAACCAGCAAAGCGCCCAGCACCCGGCAGATCAGCCCCGTCACTTCCAGCGGCCACGCAATCAGCACCACGCCCAGCGCAATGGTAAGCAGCGCCGTTACATACGCCGCGATCCGAAGCTTTTTAAAAAATTCCTTCATTGTAAATCACTCCTTTACCTTCTGTTTGTTGACTGCTTATATTTGGTCATTATAGGTTATTTGAAGGAAAATGACAAGCAATTTCTGCTTTGGCAGGCAAAGAAATCTTTACATCGCACAATCTTTGACATCTCAATCTTTGACATCAAAAACTTCTGTATTTTCAACTGTCCGCACCGTTTTTTTCAATCACCAGCTAAAAATATTTGTGCATTTATGCCTATTTACAGCTACGCATTTCCGTGCTATCATCCTTTTATCGATTCGGCGTGCCGGATACCGCTATGACAGTTTTTATTTATTTTATAGGAGGTATCTCATATGACGCGTAAATCTATTTATTCCATAATTTCTATTATACTGTTAACGATTTTATTTCTGTTTACCCCGCTTACACGGATGACGGTCAGCGCTGACGCAGCCGCGCTATCGCTGCCGCCTATGATCGTACTTACAAAATATTCCAAGACAATGGCAATCGGAGAAGAGTTTGGGCTGATCGCAGTCGCTTCCAACGGAAAACAGCCCACCTTTAAAAGCAGCAAATCTTCCATTGCTTCGGTAAATACTTACGGGCTGGTTACAGCAAAAAAAGCCGGCACCTGCAAAATTACGGCAAAAATAAAAAATGCCGAAGCATCCTGTCTCATCACCGTAAAGCAGACAACGCTGTCCATTCAGCCTTCCGGCGCCACACTCTACCGCCAGGGCACAAAACAGCTCACCGCAACGGTATCAACCGGGCATTCACCGACCTGGAAATCCAGCAAAAGCAGCGTTGCCACTGTAGATGAAAACGGCTTGGTCACAGCGGTCAAGCATGGAACCGCCAAGATCACCGCAACTGCTGACGGCGTATCCAAGTCCTGCACGATCACCGTAAAGCAGCCAAAAATCAAGCTCTCAGCATCCTCCCTTTCTATGGATGCCGGCAGTAAGCACCGGCTGTCTGCTTTCGTATCTTCCGGCAACAAACCGGAATGGAGCACAAGCAACCAGAACGTGCTGTCCGTCGACCAGAACGGCAATGTCACCGCACGAAAAAAAGGACGGGCATATGTGTATGCCCGTGAAGATGGAGTCAAAGCAAGCTGCGTCATCACCGTCAACGAGCTAAAAGAAGCTGACTAACCGCATTTCCAAGCCTGCACTTCTGTCATTCATAAACGCAGGCATCCTTTTAAATCAAAAAGCTGCAAATCAAAAATAATCCAAGTACTTTTGCTGTATGGTATCCGCCATTCCGAATCGATCGAACCATGCCGCTTCCATATCCAGCCTGCCAACCGCTTCCGTCTCCGCTGTCAGATCACCCAGTCCCATACCCATTCTTCTTCCCCATCTTTTGGAGGGTCTGCCTGGAATACCATTTCTGGTGCTTTTAACGATACCTTTGTATACGCTGGCACCGATTCTGTGATAAATGTATTGCCGCCGATAATCGAGTTCGCTCCGATGACGGTCTCGCCGCCTAAAATCGTTGCCCCGGAATATATCGTTACGTTATTTTCAATGGTAGGATGCCGCTTTACCTCGGCAAGAAGCTGCCCTTTTCTGGTCGAAAGCGCTCCAAGCGTCACGCCTTGATACAGCTTGACATTGTCTCCGATCTGCGTTGTCTCTCCGATTACAACGCCGGTACCATGGTCAATAAAGAAATATTCTCCGATCTGTGCGCCTGGGTTAATGTCGATTCCTGTCCGGCTGTGTGCATACTCTGACATAATGCGGGGAATAAACGGCACATGCCTGACATACAGCTCATGTGCCATCCGGTATACAAAAATCGCAAACACACCTGGATAGGATGAAATAATCTCCTGCCTGCTCTTTGCCGCCGGGTCACCGTCAAATCCAGCCTGCACATCCTTTAGCAGCATCGCCTGGATATGCGCCAGACTGCCGATAAAATACTGCGCCGTTTCATCTGCTTCCTGCGCAATCTGCTCCCTTGTCCTGCTTTCATTTGTATACAGCAGCGCAATCTCCACCTGCTGGCGCAGCTCCCTGCGGATACTGTTTAGCGTATTCCCTGCAAAATACTGCGCATCCATATACTCAAAATTTTTTTCCTCAAAATACCCTGGAAACATCAAAGACCGCAGGCGCTTGATTAATAGGATGATATTGCTCCTGCCCGGCAGCCGACGGTTCTCCTTCGTCACAAATACCTCGTCCGAAAGATAATTTTGTGTAATCTGTTTTACTACCTGGTCAAAATCTGTCCTGACTTCTGCCATAACCTTCCTCCCAGCGCTTGGTACGGCGCCGCCATACCCGATGCTTTTCTTTCTTTATATTTATGCCCTGATATTTGCAGTCATTCATCCTACAGACAAAAAGCGGCCCTAGACATGGATCTCTGCTTTCATCCCAAGCATTTCCCGGTTTTTCTCCAAGACCGGCTCTACCGCTTCCTTTAAAAACTTCTCCACCTGCAGCGGTGCGCGCCCGACATATTTTGCCGGATCCATACCTGCCTGCAGCTCTTCTAAGGACAGCCCAAACGCCGGGTCTGCTGCAATCAGCTCCAGCAGGTTGTTATCCAGCCCGCGTTTTTTTACATTTTCTCCCGCTTCCATAGAAAGCTGGCGGATGCGCTCATGCAGCTCCTGGCGGCTGCCGCCTTTTTTCACTGCATCCATCATTATATTTTCGGTTGCCATAAACGGCAGCTCCGCCATCAGATGTTTGGCAATGACTTTGTCGTATACAACCAGCCCGTCCACAACATTCAGGCACAGATCCAAAATACCGTCCACAGCCAGAAATGCTTCCGGAATCGATAGCCGTTTGTTTGCCGAATCATCCAGTGTACGCTCAAACCACTGCACCGCAGAGGTAACCGCCGGATTCAGCGCGTCGATCATCACATAACGCGACAGCGATGCAATCCGCTCGCTGCGCATCGGGTTCCTTTTATATGCCATTGCCGAAGACCCGATCTGATTTTTTTCAAACGGCTCCTCGATCTCCTTTAAATGCTGCAACAGCCGGATATCGTTGGACATCTTATGTGCGCTTGCCGCAATGCCCGACAGCACGTTCGCAACTCTTGTATCCACTTTTCTCGAATATGTCTGTCCAGACACCGGATAGCAATGTGCAAATCCCATCTTTTCGGCAATCATCGGGTCTATTTTATCAATTTTCTCCTGATCGCCCTGGAACAGCTCCTGAAAGCTTGCCTGCGTTCCTGTCGTCCCTTTGGAGCCGAGCAGCTTCATAGTCAGGATCACATAGTCGACATCTTCCAGATCCATCAAAAACTCCTGTAACCACAGGGAAGCACGCTTGCCCACCGTCGTCGGCTGCGCAGGCTGGAAATGAGTAAATGCCAATGTCGGCAGCTCCTTATACGCATCTGCAAACTTTGCCAGCTCAGCGATGACATTCAAAAGCTTGCGGCGTACCAACCGCAGCGCCTCAGACATAATAATCAGATCGGTATTATCTCCCACATAGCACGAGGTCGCCCCAAGATGAATGATGCCGGCAGCCTTTGGACACTGCAATCCGTAAGCATACACATGGCTCATCACATCATGGCGCACTTCTTTCTCCCGCCTTTGCGCATCTTCATAATTAATGTCCTGCGCATGCGCTTTCAGCTCATCGATCATTTCCTGCGTAATGACCGGTTCGCCGTTTTCTCCTTTCAACCCAAGCTCCATCTCCGTCTCCGCCAATGCAATCCACAGCTTTCTCCAGGTACAGAACTTTTTATCCTGTGAAAATAAATACTGCATCTCCTTGCTGGCATAACGCTCTGATAATGGGCTTGTATACTTGTTTGTGTCTAATGACATAACTGCTGCCCGCTCCTTTCTTTTCCTGTTCTTTTCCTCATCCGCAATGTGTGCCTGTGCTCCGCTAAGATCCGATCATTTCCGGTCATAATAATCTCCGCGGATATCCTCTTTCGGCGGCTCCATCGGATACGTTCCGGTAAAGCAGCCTTTGCAGATCGAAAGCCCGTCCACCATTTCCTCCAGACGCTCGACTTTCAGATAGCCCAGGCTGTCCGCCCCGATGGCCTCCCGTATCTCGTCAAGCGTCCGGTTATATGCGATAAGCTGCTCCCGCTCCGGGATATCCGTCCCAAAATAACACGGCCACAAAAACGGCGGTGAGCTGATGCGCACATGTACCTCCGTCGCGCCTGCTTCCTTTAATATCGATACGATCCTGCCTGACGTCGTCCCTCTGACAATCGAATCATCGATCATAATGATCCGCTTGCCATTTACCGCTTCTTTAATCGCATTCAGCTTTACCCGCACGCCGTCGGCCCGATAGGACTGCTTCGGCTTGATAAACGTGCGCCCCACATAGCTGTTTTTCATAAACGCAACGCCGTAAGGGATCCCCGACTGCATGGAATAGCCCAAAGCCGCTGCATTGCCAGATTCCGGTACGCCAACGACCAGATCCGCCTCCACCGGAGAATCCATCGCAAGAAAACGCCCGGCATTGATCCTCGAATTATAAACGCTGACACCGTCGATCTGGCTGTCCGGCCTTGAAAAATAGATATACTCAAAAATACACCTTCCAACCTTTTCCTCTGGCTGGCAAAGCGTCCGGTCAGACTGGATGCCGCCCTCCGGCGAGATCGTCACAACCTCTCCAGGCAGTACGTCGCGGATATATTCTGCTCCAATCGTTTCTAACGCACAAGTCTCTGACGCCAGCAAATACGCCTTGCCGCGCTTGCCGATGCACAGCGGCTTAAATCCAAACGGATCTCTGGCGCCAATCAGCTTACGCGGGCTCATTACAACCAACGCATAAGCACCCTTGATCTTTTTCGCCGCACGCAGTACTGCTTCTTCCGCTGTCCTGGAATGCAGCCGCTCTCTGGCGATATGGTAAGCAATCACCTCAGAATCGATCGTTGTCTGAAAGATGGCTCCCGTATACTCCAGTTCCCGACGCAGCTCAGCAGCGTTGATCAGATTGCCGTTATGCGCTACCCCTAGCGTCCCTTTAACATAATTAATCACAAGCGGCTGCGCATTCTCTCTCGTAGACGCTCCCGCTGTAGAATAACGGACATGCCCGACACCGATATCTCCCTTTAAATTGCCCAGGTTCTCAGGATTGAACACCTCGTTGACCAATCCCATATCTTTGTAAGAATCGACCTTTCGCTGCTGTCTTTTCGTATCGCTGACTGCAATGCCGCAGCTTTCCTGCCCTCGGTGCTGTAATGCAAACAGGCCGTAATAAATATCCGATGCGACATCATGCCCTTCAAAATCGTACACGCCGATCACACCACATTCTTCACCTGGCTTGTCCATATGCAATGATTCCTGTTCAAAAAAATTCTGCCCCATATAAAAATCCCTCATTTATGCTATTTATCAGAAAATGCTTTCCCGGTCAGCAGCTCATATGCTTCCCTGTATTTAGAAGCTGTCTTTGTTACGACTTCTTCCGGCAGCACGCCATCGTTGTCAGGGTTTTCCTTTAACCAGTCCCTTACAAACTGTTTATCAAAGGACGGCTGTCCCTGTCCCGGCTGGTAGCCCGTCAGCGGCCAGAATCTGGAGCTGTCCGGTGTCAGCATTTCATCACCCAGTACTACCGTACCATTTTCATCCAGTCCAAACTCAAACTTTGTATCTGCTATAATGATATTTTTGGACAATGCATATTCCGCGCATGTTTGATACAGCGCGAGCGTACAATCCCGCAGCTTTTTCGCATATGCTTCTCCTTTTCCCGGAAACAGCTTTTCCAGGATCTTCACACTGTCTGCAAATGTAATATGTTCATCATGGTCTCCCAAGTCCGCCTTCGTCGTAGGCGTATAGACTGGCTCCGGCAGCTTGTCAGATTCCTTGAGCCCTTCCGGCAGCCGGATTCCGCAGACCGTCCCATTTTTTTGGTAGCTTTCCCAGCCGCTTCCCGTAATATAACCACGCACAATGCATTCAATCGGAAGCATTGTCAGCTTTTTGCACTTCATGCTCTTTCCTTCAAATTCTTTTGTCTGGAAAAATTCCGGCATATCGGCTGTATTCGTAGAAATCATATGGTTCGGAACGATGCTGCTCGTATAATCAAACCAAAAACGGGACATTTTCGTCAATACGGCGCCCTTATCTGGAATCACGTTCTTAAGAATATTGTCAAATGCGGAAATCCGGTCTGTCGCTACAATAATCAGACTGTCTCCGTTATCATATACCTGACGTACTTTGCCTTCTTTCATTGGTTTAAATTCTGCACTCATGATTCAATCCTCCAAGTATATTTGGGATCTGGCAGACCCCAGCGTCCTAAACATCGATACACGTGCATTATAATACAACCTTCCTGTAAAAGCAACGAAAATGTTTTATATAACCAATCGAATCACCAATCAAAATGAATTTCAGATACAAAAAAACTGGAAATAAGTATATTTCCAGTTTCTTCAATAGCGAGAGGGGGACTTGAACCCTCGACACCACGGGTATGAACCGTGTGCTCTAGCCAGCTGAGCTA
>CAMWXD010000076.1 GCA_947178105.1 uncultured Eubacterium sp.
TTATTAAATGTACCATGATAAACACAGTTTCTTATTTCTTGCGGCTTCAAACTTCTTACGCTTGTATTAATTCTTTCAAAAATCTGATACATTCCTGTATCATCCTTTGGTTCTTTTTGTTCAAACACAATAGCATGTATTTGTGAAGCTCTGATCTTTCTCTGTTCTTCCGGCAACAACTCCTGAAATGTTTTTCCTCTCCATCTTTCATTTATACTTTCAGAATTGGATAACGCAAATAATTTTCCATCTCCTCCAAATATTCCATGTTTCACATAATCATAAACTGTCATAATTCTCTGGTATCCATCTACGATCAGGCGTTTTTCATCACTTGTTTTAGCCAAAAAAATACTTGGTACTGGCAATCCTAATAATACAGAATCAATAAAACGGCTTGCCTCATTTCTATCCCATACATAATTTCTCTGCATCTCTGGCTTTTCCAATTCACCTTCATCATACATTGTAATTAATTCACGAAAAGTCATATCTGTACCAAAAGAAGTTATATTAAACAAAGAATCGTCAGAATAACTGATCACTTCGTCTGTAATTTCATCTATCATAGACCTGTCTTTTGTTCTTTTCATATTACTTTTCTCCTTTTTTTGTATAATCATATATCTTTTTTCTAAGTCTTTATCCACACTTAAACAGTCATGGATAACATAAATTCGTACTAAAGAACCGAGATCCACTCCTTCGATTTTTTTTTCAAGAATAATATATGCGCATTCCTGGATAATGAGCAATTCTGCAAATGTATCAATTTGTATCTTGAACTCATTAAAAATTTCTTCTCTTTTTTTATATTCAATATAATATCCCATGTAGCACCTCCAAAGCTATTTTTTATCTGAAGGTACATACTTTACTATTATTATATTATTTATGACCCTAGAAAGCAATCCTAATCTGTCAATTATAAACGATTATAAACGAAAACCTCACAGGCTCCCTGTTTCATTCCTGAAAGCCCATAAGATTTTCCAAAACTTCTCCTAACTACTCCACCCGAAACTGCGTAAAATCACACACACCTTCCAGCACCCGCATATACACCGCATGTACGCCCTGCGGTACCTGGATGCTGCACGCCGCTTCTGTCCAGCCGTTGGAATCAAATTCGGCGCTTCCAAGCGGCTGTGCGTCCGGTGTGTCAAGGCAGATGCCAAGCGTACCCACGCCGCGCACAAGTACGGTTATGCTGCGTTCGTTTCCGTCAAATTCCAAGTATTTAAAGCCGCATACGGCGCCTTTTTGCATATTGCAGATGTACGCGCGCAGCCCTCTTTCCCCGTCTTTCCATGCTTCCTGTGTGATGTAAGGCATCTGCTTCGGCAGGATCAGCGCTCCTCCCTGCGGCCCGGTCATAACGACGTTTCCTACCTTTGTCCGGTCGGCTTCGGTTAAATAGCAGGCAATATACGCCGGATACGTCCCTTTTGCAGAAAGCGCGCCGCCGTTTAAGCCGCAGCTTGTCTGCTCTGCCTGGGCAAATGTGCCGTCAGGAAGCATCTGTATGCGCTGCGCCACGCCCTGCCTGGAATATGCCGTGCCGTGTGTATGGCGGTGTCCGAAAATATAGTAGTCCTGCCCGATTTTCACAAGCCCTCCGTGGTTGTTGCCCGTATAGTTTGTCGCCAGCGTATTCCCCTGGAAACCGATATCCCCGTTGGAATGGAGCACCCCTTTGTATGTGAACGGGCCGCTTGGGCTTTTTGCCATTGCATAGCACAGCTCGTGTCCTTGCAGGCTGGAGTAGGCAAAATAATACCAGCCGCCATAATGGCGGATGCTGGACGCTTCAAAAAACGGATGCTGTTCAAAGGATGTCCCCTTTGCCGTATCGCATCCATTTGCCACACATATTGGCTCGCTGATCATCGTATGCATATCGTCTGAAAGGCGCACCATCATCGCGCCTGGAATATCCTTTTCTTCCATACCCGGAAAACGCTGCGGCGGGCAGAAACCGTAATACAGATAGTTGCCGCTTTCTTCACATAAGACCGCCGGGTCAAACCAGATGCCCGTTTTTGGTATGCTGCCGTCCTCCCTTGTGACATAACCTAAAAATTCGTACTTCCCTGCCGGCGTATCACAGGCTGCCACCGAGACAATGCCGGTAAAATCCAGCGAATAATACAGATAATATCTGCCGTCCGGCCCTTGTGTTACATCCGGCGCATATAAAAGATGCTGCCCGTCAGCAGTAAAAGCATGTTCATATTCCGGGACCTGACCCTCGTATGGCGCGCCGTTTACCGGATCCTGCCCTTTTTTATAAATCACGCCCTCACACCTCCAGTCGCCAAGATCATCCGCCGGCGCACTCCAGCAGACGTAATCGCCGGTGCAGAAAGCGCTGCCTCCTGCTTCATCGTGGCTGCCGTAAATGTAAATCCTGCCGTCAAATACGTGCGGCTCTGCATCAGGTACATACTCCCAAAACGGTAAATACGGGTTAAACGCTGTTTTTTTCATCCTTTTCTTTTCATCCTTTCTATTTTTCCATTCTTTCCATTTTTCCATTTTTTCTTTCCAACTTCTTTTATTCTTTTGACAACGTAACATCCAGCCCCATGTACGCGACTGCATGGGGCTGGATGCTGGTTTGCTTTCATTATAATAACTGTTTCGTTTTAATTTCCGCCATGCTCCGCGTGCATTTTTTCCTTCATTTCTGCGATCGCAGGGAAATATTTTTTCAGCGGGTAGAAAACCATAATCAGCAAAATGACTGCGGACACCGCTGCCGGGATTGCAAAACGCACGATGTTCGTACCGTCAATCGCACTTTCCGGCTGTCCGAACGGCCCTAACTGTGCGTCAAATCCACATAATGCGAGCACAGCAAGCATACCTGAATTTACGACTGTATTCCCGCATTTTTGTGCGAAGCCCTTTACCGAAGATACAATGCCGTTGAGCTGTTTGCCTTCTTTGAGCAAAATAAAATCGATCGTATCGTTTACCAGGACATTGACTAACGCGTTTACCATCGCGCCTACTGCGGTAGCGATAAAGGAAAGGACACAGCAGTACATAAAATTCATCTGTCCTGTGACAAACAAGAGCGCATAGCAGACAATCGTCAGAACCTGCGAAACGATCAGCGCTTTATAACCTGTTTTAAATACTTTTAAGAAAATCGGCATCAGTACCATCATCGAGATCAGCGCGCCCATAGAGATAAATCCCATATAGGTAGAAATCGTACCGCCGATCGTCGCGCCGATTGCCGCTTCATCCATCGTGGCAAAATCCACTCTTTTTCCAGCCCAGATATACTGTGCATAATATACCGAAGAGGTAAACATAAATCCGTAAGATACTGCTGCAAGGCACCAGGTCAGCATAACCGGCCAGATCTCTTTATGGCGGAATACATAAATAAGCTGCTTTAACCCGCCGGAGCTTTCTTCCTTTGGCGCCACATATTTCTCTTCGGATGTTTTAAACAAGATCCAGAAAGAAACAATCGCAAATACTGCATAAGTACACATCAGGTTGCGGTAGCTGCCGAAAATCTCTACCAACTGTGTGGAAAACGTGGATGCAATCGTAAACATCAATGCGCATACGCCAGCGCCCTTTGCAACGACACTGTTACGCTCCTCATCGTCAAGCGTCATCGCCGGCAGGATCGCCATCTGCGGCATCGTATACGCCGTCACGATCATCCCGTAGAACATGTAAGTAATACACACATAGACACATTTTGACATTGGGCTTCCCTGGATAAATCCCGGATTGCTGAACAGCAGGAACATATCTACCAACAGGAAAACAGGGGTAAAGGTAAACCAGGTACGGTAACGTCCCCATTTCGGGTTACAGGAATCGCAGATAACGCCCATCATCGGGTCATTGATCGCATCCCAGAGGGAGCAGATCAGCAAAATAATCGACAACTGTGCCGCCGTAATACCGATTTCTTCCTGTACATACAGGGAAAAATAAGTAGAAATCGTCGCGGCAATCGCCATTGCGCCGCCATTTACGGAGGTCGCATGAGACCAGACAAACGCCTTGCTCAATCCTTCTTTTCTAGGTTTTTCGCTCATAGTTTTCTCTCCTTTTCTTTCGGTCTTTTTTCTGATTCTTATTGTATCCGATCATACAGCCAGATTCCATGTGTTATCTTACGTGAAATCCGACATATCTTCATATAGGAGTACCGACTTCTTATGTGGTTTTATTATGGCTTATACGTGACAGATACATGCAGGCAGTCCCTGGAATTTCCCCCGGCATAAAATACGAATTCTCCTGGCTCTACGATATAATGCATATCCCAATCGTAGTATCCAAGCTCCTGAATCTGGACTTGAAAGCGTACTTCTTTTTCTTCCCCCGCTTTTAACGGCACCTTTTCAAACGCTTTGAGCTGTTTGACCGGGCGCACGCGCTTCGCCGCCACATCCTGCACATAACACTGCACGATTTCCTCTCCGTCCCTGTCTCCGCAGTTTTTTACTTTGACGCGTATCTCATAGGCATCGCCTGTACGCTGTGCCTGGATGTCAGAATACGCATATTCTGTATAGCTTAACCCATAGCCAAACGGATACACCGGCTCTGTCGGGGCATCCAGATATTTGGACGTAAACTTGGATTTGCCTCCCGGCCTTCCGGTATTGATATGCGCATAATACATCGGGCACTGTCCGGTCGCCGAAGGAAACGTAACAGTCAGCTTGCCCGTTGGGCAGGCTTCTCCAAACAAAATATCCAAAACAGCATTTCCTGCCTCAATCCCTGGATGCCATGCCTCCAGTATGGCATCGGCGCGCTCTGCTGCAAATGGGATTGCAAGCGGCCTTCCGTTAAACAGGACGACTGCTACCGGCCTGCCTGTCTCCAGCAGCTTTTTTAAAAGCGTAATCTGCGCCGCAGGAAGCGAAATGTCTGCGCGGCTTGCCGCTTCCCCGCTCTCATCCTTTCTTTCGCCAAGTACCGCCAAAAGGACGTCGCTGCCTGCTGCCACCTCCTGCACCGTATCCTCGTTTCCCAGTTGGTACGAAATGCCGCGTGACTTACAGGCATCCACGATGCTGACACAATCGTTTTCCTCCGCGCCGATCGCCCATGCGCCTGTCATCTCGCCGCGCTTGTCTGCAACAGCACCGAAAATGCCCAGCTTTGTGCCGACAGCAAGCGGAAGGAGCGCCTGCTCCTGCGCCTTTGAATCCTGTTTTTTGTTTTTTAACAAGACCATCGACTTCACGGCTGCTTCCCTTGCCAGCGCACGGTACTCCGGCTTTTGCATTGCCTGCTTTTCCCGCTCCTCATCCGTCTGGTATGGATGGTCAAACAGCCCAAGCTCCAGCTTGAGGCGCAAAACGTCCGAAACGGCACGGTCAAGCACTTCTTCCGGCAGCTCTTTGCTCTCAACCAGCTCTTTGAGACATGCTGTATACGTATCTGACGTCATATCGATATCCACGCCTGCACAAAGAGCGAGCTTTGCCGCTTCCTTTTGATCTGCTGCAATGCCGTGGCTGACACACTCTGCGATGGCATTTGCATCACTGACCGTAACGCCGTCAAAGCCCCACTTGCCGCGCAATAGATCCATAAGCAGCCATTGGTTTGCGGTGCATGGAACGCCGTTGATATCGTTAAACGCCGGCATCACGGCGCGCGCTCCTGCCTCGATACAGCTTTTATAAGCCGGCAGGTACTCTTCATAAAGTCTCTGCATGGACAAATCCACACGGTTATAATCCCTTCCCGCTTCTGCTGCGCCATATGCCGCAAAATGCTTGACGCACGCAGCCATCGCATCATCGTTTGCAAGGGAGTCCCCCTGGAAGCCGCGTACTTTTGCCGCTCCGTACATGCCGTTTAACAGTACGTCTTCCCCGGCTCCTTCGCTGACCCTTCCCCAGCGGGCATCTTTTGCCACGTCCGCCATCGGCGCAAAGGTCATATGGATGCCTGCGGCAGTCGCTTCCTTAGCCGCGATCCGCCCGGTTTTCTCCCAAAGCTGCGGTTCCCAGGCACAGCTTTCGCCAAGCGGGATCGGCGTCACTGTGCGAAACCCATGGATCACATCATAGCCAAACAGCAGCGGAATGCCAAGCCTCGTCTCTTCCACAGCAATCTTTTGCAGGCGGTTTACGGTCGCCGCATCACCGATGCCGTTATAAGAGCCGATTTTTCCAGCCTTTAAATCGTCCTCGCGGAAATCCTGCTTTGCCGTACCCATCAGGCGGTCAAACTCCTCCTTGCTGATCCTGCCGTCAAACATCATGTCCAAAAGCTCCTCAAAGCTGACCTCAAACGCCCCAACCAAAGATGGGCCGCACTGCCGGAGCTGTCCGATCTTTTCTTCCAGCGTCATTTGAGACAAAAGAGATTTGATTTTTTGTTCGTGTTCTGTCTGCATAACCTGTTCTCCTCCAATTCCATCCACATCCAATTATCCATATCCAATATATCTATAATCCAATGTATCTATATCCAATATATCCACGTCCAATGTATCTACGTATCCTTAAGCATGGAAGGTATACGCCCCAGCCGCAAGCACCTGTCTCTTTTCGCCCAATACAAACTCCGCCTGTGCGCCAAACGGCACTTCCACCTCATACGTCACCGTCCCATCCTTTTCATAACGCCAACTGCTTTTGTATGTACCTGCAGCCGTATGCAGCGTACACTCTGCAAATCCAAGCCGTGCGTCTGGATGCGGTTTCATATATGCCTGACGAAAGCCTGGCTTTGCCGGACGTATGCCGCACACATATTTGTACATCCATGCCTCGATGCTGCCGTAGCTGTAATGATTTAGGCTGTTCATGCCTTCTTCGCTGATTTTCCCATCCGCCAGCACCGAATCCCACCGTTCCCAGATCGTCGTCGCCCCCAGGTTGACGCAGTAAAGCCAGCCCGGAAATTCTTCGTTTAACAAAAGATCTACTGCCGTCTGATGATGCCCGCTTTCGGTCAGCGCCGGGCACAAAATCGAGGTGCCTACAAACCCGGTATCCAGATGGCCGTTGTTCGCCGCAATTTTTACAGCAAGCATATCCCCTGCCTGTTTAATGCCTGCCTGGCTTGGGATCAGCCCATATGCAAGCGCCAGCGCAAGCCCCGTCTGCGTCTGGCAGTTGCAGCGCCCTTCTTGATCAAAATAGGTTTCCCGAATCGCCGCCAAAATCTCCTCGGCAAGCCTGGAAAACTCTGCGGCATCTGCTTCATACGAAAGCTCCGCGGCTGCGAGCGCCACGCTTTTTACGCAGTAGTAGTAAAATGTACTTGCGATATACAAAGGGTCTGTCGCTCCAAACGGGCCAGGCTGCGGGTTATCTAACGCCAGCCAGTCCGCAAAATGAAACCCGTCTTTGATTAAATGCAGCCCGCCAAGCGCTTCTTCTTTCTTCCGCTCATATTCCACCCATGCTTTCATGCCTGGATAACATTCCCGAAGGAGCGTCCGGCTCCCGTAATGCTCATACACCTTCCAGGGAATGATCACGCCTGCGTCCGCCCACGGGCAGGAGCCATGCTCTGCAACCATTCCATGTTTTAAGCGAGGTACGACATTCGGCACTGAGCCGCCCAAAACGCTTTGCTCCGCACGCATATCCCACAGGTATTTACGGTAAAACGCAGGCATATACATATTGTAGCAGGCGGTTTCGCAAAATACCTGCGCGTCTCCCGTCCAGCCAAGCCGCTCATCCCGCTGCGGGCAGTCCGTCGGCACATCTAAAAAATTGTCCTTTTGTCCCCAGAGGGCATTTGAAAACAGGCGGTTTACCTTTTCCTGCCCTGTACGGATGCATCCCGCCTCATCAAAATCACTGCGCAGGTGGACTGCCGTAAAGGCTTCTTTTGGAAGCGCCTGTGCGCCTGGTTCTGTCAGGTTTCCGTCCGCGTCCAGATATTCCACCTTCATGTACCGGAACCCAAAAAATGTAAAATGCGGCCGCACGTGCCGTCTTTGCCCATCTGGCCGGTAAGTAAACTGTGTCTTTGCCGTCCGGTAATTTTCGTTGTAAAAACACCCGTCCTGCAAGATCTCCGCCGCAGTCAGCCGGATCTGCATTCCCTGTTCCAACTGGCATTCCATCTCCACCCATCCGGTCAGCTCCTGCCCAAAATCCAGTACCGTCTCCCCCTTTGGCGTGTGAATCTGCTCCGCCACCGGAAACGTCTCTTTTTTGACAACCGCAAGCCCGACCCGGTCTTCCAGCGCCCCGCACCTTTGCGGCGCTTCCAGGCGGACGCCGTGCCAGCCTTCCTGCTGCGCCAGCTTATCCGCGACAGGCGCATCGTAAATCTCCCCATCGTAAATATTGCTGAATACGACAGGCGACTCCTTGCTTCTCCAGCTCTCATCCGTCGCAAGCACAAGCCCATCCTCTGTATACAGCTCCGCTATGGCAAAGCACCTGTCCCCGTACACGTTCGTATAGCCTCCGTCGAACCCGAGCCTGCCGCGGTACCATCCGTCGCCCAGCCAGACCTGGATTTCATTTTCGCCGTCGCAAAGCAAATCCGACACATCATACGTATGTACCTGCAAATGAAAGTCATAGGAATGGTAGCCCGGCGCCAGATATTCCTCCCCTGCCTTTTTTCCATTCAGATATACCTCGTAAACGCCCAGCCCGCAAATATACAGCCTTGCCGCGCCGGATTTTTTCGCGGTAAACGTCTTTGCAAGCACCGCCGGCGTATCCGCATCCAGATCCGCCGTAATCCACGACGCTGCCCACGCCTCCTGCATCTTCCCAGTCTCAAAGCTGCTGGAAGCGCTTGCCGATTCCCCGTTGTCCGCCATCACCTCTATGTGAAAGCGGTAACGTGTCCTTGGCAAAAGCTGTGCCTGCACCGGATCATCCAGGCTGTCCGCATCCGCATCTTGCCCGCTGTCATAGATACAGATGTCTTTGCCGTCCTGTCCGCTGCCGCTGATGCAGCCGCCTTTGCCGTCCTCCTGAAATACCCTGACTCTTGCCCAGCTTTGCTTTTTTGCTTTCCCTGCATCCTCCACCTTCCAGGAAAAACTCAGCGGATTGAGCTGAAAGCCAAGCGGGCTGTTTAAATTGCATACCCTTAACTCTGTAAGCTTCATAGATTTTGTATTCTCCTTTATACCGTTTTCATTCCTTGCTTGAAATTCATTGTAACGGTACATGCCGCAAATAGCCATGTTGTATTTTTTCTGGAATCCGGCATTTTTTAGGATAACGGTTTCTGCTCTTCTCTTTTTTAAGCTACTCCAGACATACTTCCAGTATTTCCATGCCATCCGCTTCCAAAACTTTCAGCACGGCCTCATACTCTCCTGGCTGCATCCGAAGCTTTCCAGTGTTTTCAGACACTGCACTGCCAGCCGTCCCGGCGCCTGTCTCTCCCGATATGCGTATCGTCCCGGCTTCCTGCCCGTTCATGAAAACCTGCACGGTTCCGCTCCCGCTGCACAGCAGGCGGATGCTGCTCCACTCTCTGTCGCTTTTGACATACCGAAATACCATCTCGTCCTCTGGTGAAATCTGCATCAGTTTTTCTGGATACTGCTCCTTTGTACCTGCGTCTTCATTTACTCCAATATACACCGTGCCTTTCAGCCCGCACGCCTGATACCCCATAATCGCCTCGCCTGGCGCGAACGGCGCGCCGACGCCCTGGGATGTCATTTTCACCTCGCTGATGCTCCCGTCCGGGTTAATGGTAATCGGCTCGATGCAAAGCCTGCGGTACTGCTGCATATTCCTGCTGCACCGGTGGTAAAAAACATACCACTGCCCGTTGAAGCAAGCAATCGAGCCGTGATTGTTCCAGCTCTTCGGGTCGCAGCCGTCATTATCAATGATAATCCCCCGATACTGAAACGGGCCAAGCGGCGAGCTTGCTGTGGAATAGCCTAATGCCGTCGGCTTGCCGCGTTCCATATCCGCATATACATAATAATACGTATCCCCGATTTTACGCATCGAAGAGCCCTCATGGAAATAATGCTCCTCTTCCGTAACCAGCCCATCTACGATAGCTTCCCTGTCAAAAGACCGCAGATCCGCATGAAGCTTTACGCCATGCGAGTATAACTGTCCCCAGTAAAGATACGCCTGCCCGTCATCATCGATAAAAACTGCCGGGTCAATGCCTCCGCATGGAAGCTGCACCGGATCTGCAAACGGGCCTTGCGGCTGCTTAGATACTGCCACGCCCTCGCTGTCATCCGGCATACAAAAATACAAATAATACGTTCCGTCTTTTTCCGCACAGTCCGGCGCAAATAACAACGCTGGTTCTTCCCTGTCCTCGCCGGATGCTTCAAATTTTGCCTTCATATCGATGCCGTTTTCTAAGTCCCGCTGGATCATTTTCTGGATAAACGGCGTCGGGCGGCTCCAGTCAATACCCGGATATTTCGGCGCATCCGGGTCTTTGAACCACGGCACCTGCGCCCCATGGAATGCCTCGTCATGAACCGTCCAGTGCTCCATATCTGCGGTCGATACGACCTGGTATTTTTCACTGCAAAATACATCCTCCCGCTCATCAAAGCTTCCATAAATATACATCCTCCCGTCCGGCATCACATGCGCTTCGCTGTCCGGGATATGATACTGTAACGGCAGGATCGGGTTTCTTTTATTTTTGTATTCCATTTGATTGTCCTCCTGATTTCTTTGATACAACTATAACGCAGATCATTTCGGGAAAAAAGCGGATAAGGTGACATCTGGGAGAATGAATTATGACATCTTGCGGCGCTTGACTTTTCTGCCTGGGCTGGTTACAATCATCCTATACCCAAATCGGACAGATGAGGCAGCCTTATGATGATATACAATGATTTCCAGCAGGAAATGGAAGCATCCCTGCGGGATTTTGAACTTACTTTAAAAAAACTGTATCTTTGCCATCCCAGCCGTATGCTGGACCAGCCACATGCACTGGACGAGGTCAAAGACCTGCTGGAGCTCTCCGGCGACAGCTTTCAAAAAACCTGTACCAGGCTGCTGGAAGGACGGCAGCTAAAAGAGGATGCTTTTTTCCATCATGGTACGGACGTGGAGCTATACCAGCATCTGCGCTATCTTCCTGCGTCCTGGCACTCCCATGACTTTATCGAGATCGCATACCTGATCCAGGGAAGCTGTACGAATTATATATTGGAGGAGCAGATGCTGATGCAGCCCGGAGATGTCTGCATCATCGCCCCTGGCACAAGACACGCCGTCAGTGCCTTTTCGGACGAATGCCTGCTGTATAACATCCTCCTGCGTACCAGTACGTTTGAGACAGCCTTTTTCGGTGTGCTCCAGGAAAACGATATCCTCTCCGATTTTTTTAAACAGACGCTGTTTTGCTCACAGCAAAGCCCTTACCTGTATTTTGGCACCGGCTCCGACCACGAGCTGTTAAACTATATGGGCTATGCTTACCAGGAATTCCACCGCAACAGGCAGTATAAAAACCGCATGATGGCTTCGATTATCCACGCTTTTTTTATTACGCTGCTGCGAAACCACGGGGCAAATGTGATCTTTCCAAAAGCAGAGGCAGCGATCAAAAACGAAAATACCATCCTGATTTTAAAATATATGCAGGAGCATTACCAAACGCTGACACTGACAGAGCTTTCTTCCTTTTTTAATTACAGTGAACGCCAGATCCAGCGTGTCATCAAGGCAAGCACCGGCATGGGCTTTCGGGAAAATATACAAAAGCTAAAGCTGAAACAGGCAGCAAGGCTGCTTTTGCATACAGACCGGCCGGTCGCCTGGATCGCGGAAGAACTGGGATATGCCGCGCCTTCCAATTTCCGGCTCAGTTTTAAAAAATATTATGGGATGACGCCTGCGGAATACAGGCGGAAGAAAAGGGGACAGTAAAAAGGGAATATCCATTCCTTAGTTTCATATTCTCTTTTTACTTTGTATCAAAAACCTCAATTTCGCAGGAATGCTTCTTTGCAACAACATCCCATCCAGCAGTCCGCACTGCTGTTGCAAATACACCCGCTCATAAGCCAAATAGCCCAAATGCACATTTTGTTTATAAAAGATTGTAAAATATTTCTTCCAGGGGGATGCGGAAATCATTATAGAGAGAGACAGGAATTATGTCCGTGCAGGCTTCCCGTTCCCGTTCGGTCATATCATCAGATGGAAGTTGGTACACTCCGCCCAGCCTGTATTTTCCGTCTGTTAGCAGATAGGCTTCGATGGATCTCAGCTTTGCATCGGCGATCCAGTACTCCTTTACGCCTGATTTCTCATAGAGGTCTTTTTTATAGCCCCTGTCGTTTTTGGCTGTGCTTGGGGAGAGCACTTCAACAACCAGGTCAGGTGTGCCGTGGATGCCATCTGTGCGGATGATATCTTTGTTGCAGATAATCATTGTATCTGGGATAACACGGTCATCTTCTGTGAGGTAGACATCTACACCATCACCGAATGCCCTACAGTTTTTTTGTTTCAGGCGGGACTGGAAGGCAAGCGTAAGGTTAAGGGTGGTCTGGTAATGGTTCACCGACGGGCTGGACATCATGTAAATTTCCCCGTGCAGCAGTTCTTCGCGGGGTTCTTCCTGGTAAGCTAGGTTTGTGTTCATAATCCTTTTTCCTTTCATTCTTAAAATCTCAACTTATATAGTAAGCAGTATTCATGCAGTTCTCGTATTTTATATCCCTTTCTTTCTATGCATCTTTTCATAAAGCTGACGATATTTCCCCACCCCATGAAAAGTAACGAATCATTCTAATTGCATCTGCTAATTCTTTTTGTATCAAAAACTTCAATTTCGCAGTAATGCTTTTTTGTTTTTTTATCATAACTAATCCCTGTAAGCAGTACTTTTCCATTATAACTTGCAATCGAATCTGGATATCTTTTTTCTTTAATTTGAGCAATCGCCCCTTTTGCATCCTGATTCCATTTTAATTCTACTACAAGCGCAGGCTTATCCAGGTGATTTTTCCTTGGAATATAAACAATATCAGAAAACCCTTTTCCTGCTGGAAGTTCCCGCACCGTAAAGTAATATTCCCTTGCACTGAAAAGCGCCAGCGCTATCGTGCAGGAAAGCGAATTTTCATCATTATAAGCCAGTATGGATGTTTCCAAGTGTGCCTGCTCCATTCCTTTTGCCACTTTTTCCATATCCTGGTTCCAGATCGCCTGCAACAAGTACTCTGATCTTTCAATCGCTTTTGCAACAACATCCCATCCAGCAGTCCGCACTGCTGTTGCAAACACACCAGCAACCTCCGAATTCGGTATCCACACCTTCTTTGTATCAAAATCGTAAGCCAAATAACCCAAATGGACAAGCAGTGTCAGCACATCGTCTGCCGTATGAAACGTCGTCATATCATTACTGAAAGAGCTGATATCAATTTTTACCTGTTCTCCAGCCAAAAGCCTGGTGACATCATCACGCAGCCCATGAAAATTCATGAGCAGATAAGTTTTTAAGGCATCAAACGTTTCTGTCTGGCTCCAATAGCTATCAAACCTGCCGCTTAACATTGCGCGTACCACAGACCTTGGGCTGTAAATATGCCTGCATTTCTCAAAGCTGTAACCATCATACCATTGTCTCGCAACTTCAAAATCCATCTGATACTGCCGGCACAAAGCTTTGACCTCATCTTCTGTAAATCCTGCAAATTCTGCAAAATTTTCGGGATTCGTCATAGAATATTCGTCAAACATATTTAACGCAGAATGCGTCCCATATTTCTTAATCGGCAGGATGCCTGTCATATAAGCCAGTGCTACATAAGCCTGGTCTTTCAAAAGCAGGCGTAAGAAATCCAAATACTGGCGCTGCTCCTTTTGACATTCTTTCTTTTCCCGGAAAATACAGTCCCATTCATCAATAATGAATACAAACGGGATCTTAGTAAACCGGTATACGTCATGCAGCGTCCTGACCAGATTATTTGTATCAAAATAACGCAGATTCGGATATTCCTCCAGCAAATCCCACAAAACACTCTTTTTCACAAGCTGAAGCATCTGTACCGTATTTTCCGAATTACTCATAAATTCCTGCATATTCAAGAAAATAACATGATATTGGTTCAAATGTGTACGATAAGTACTGCAAGCAGCAATGCCCAGCCTCTTGAAAAGCGCATCCGATTCCGTTCCTTTCGCATAATATGCCGCAAGCATATTTGCTGTCACCGATTTTCCAAACCGCCTTGGGCGGCTGACACAAAGATACGCCTGCTCTGTATTCAGGCATTCATTTGTATATTGGATCAGCAACGTCTTATCCACATATATTTTTGAAGATACTGCTTTTTTAAAGCCTTCATTTCCAGGATTCAAATATACGCCCATTTTATGTTCCTTTTCATTATCGATATAATATTTCACTTGAATGGAGTATAGCACACCTTTCCTAATCAGGCAATGCTAAGGAACTATTCTAATATAAACTGTTTCTAAATTTATTTTGGACAGTTCCTAAGATTTTTCATTCAGCTTTCTAAAAACCTTCCTAATTTTCTCACATCTATGGTATAATAGCATAAGACAAAGCAGCAGATAAAAAGGGAGGACAATAAAAATGCTTGCATATAAAATATTTGATTATAAAAAGTTTGAAGACAGCATTGTAACTGCAATGGAACACTCCTTGCGAAAATGGGCAAACGAGTATGATGATATTTACATACTGTCATTAGACTGCGCAAGAGATATGACATCGATTGGCATTGAGGCAAATACCAGGCAATATTTAAGCGAACAGGCTGACACTGGCTCAGAAGATTATTGGTATTATAAATATTGTGAAGCAGAATGGGAATTGTACGATGCGGGCGAATACCTAGAGCAAATTTCTTCCTATATGCGCAGTTATACAGAAGAAAATGAGGAGCGCTTTACAAATCCAGAAACGTTTGCGTATTTGGAAGCCTTTGATGAACATTGCGACACCATCATAGAAACGTGTAAAAAAGCCCTGAAACGATTTCGGCAAGCGATCCATGCGGATTTTCCTGATTTACTGCTCACATTTAACATTGGAGAATATTTAGATCATAAAGAGCGTACAGAAATTTTTGCATCAGTTAACAGTAAAGATGCTTCAGAGGAATATGCAGAACATATTGATGATTTTAATTAGATTCGATTTTAATATGAGATACGGTATGTAATTGATGATACATTTGACATATTTTTTAAGAAAAAATATTGCACAAAAAATATATACGTGATATAGTATATAAGAAAAGAAGAAAAACAGGCTTTTAAACCTGGAGGGAATGAATATGTTAATGGAATTAAGGGCGAAAAATTGTTTTTCGTTCTCAGATGAAATTATATTTTCTGCAAAAGCAGATATGAGGAATAAGAAATTCGCATCCAATGTTCACAGCGAGAATAACTTTAATATACTTAAAACCGTAGGAATCTATGGACCGAACAATGCGGGAAAAACATGCCTGGTTAAATGCATACGCAGCGCAAAAAATATCTTATTAAACAAGAAGCCGCAGCTCATACCAAATATTTTCCAGGAAAGTACGGTATGCCAGCTTGGCATTACATTTCTGGAAGAAGGCAGGAAGTTTTCCTATGATTTTTGGTATGATAATAAAAGTGAAGAATTTCCATACGAGAAGTTTTCGGAAATTACAAAAGACCAGTATGGAAACGAAAAAGAACATATCTGGCTGCTAAAAGATGTTTCCAGCAACAATTATCAATATGAAGATGAAGACCTGCTGAAAATGATACCTCTTGTATCACAAAGCAATCTTTTATTTTCCCTGGTGGATGCTAATAAATTCGGGAAGCTGGCTGAAATAAAACGGATTGTCACAAAATTTGCTTCTAAAATTGATATTATCAACATGAATAATATTCCGTTAAAACGAACGATCAGTCTGATGAAGAATAAAAATGATCTTCAGAAAAAAGTAGTGGAATTTATCAAAAATTCAGATGTTTATATGGATAATTATAAGTATATGGATATGAAAGACATTCATTTTAAAATGGATCCCGATGATGAAAAGCCGGAAGAAAAAGCCCTTGATATACCAGAACAGATCATGGATCAGATCAGGCTGGTATCAGTGTATAAAGGCGTTTCGGTTCCCAGCGTACTTTTTGATTCCACTGGAACAAAAAAAATTGCTGCCCTTGCAAGTTATATTATAGAGGGAATTGAACAAGGCAGGATTCTTGTTGTGGATGAGCTTGACAGCAGCATTCATTTTAAGCTGACCAGGGCAATCGTTGCTATGTTTAACAATGAGCTAAACACAAATGCACAAATGATATTTACTATTCATGACATCAATCTGATGGACTGCAAAAAAATGTTTCGAAAAGAACAGATATGGTTTGTCCATAAAGATGAAGGTGGCGTTTATGTTTATTCGCTTGCAGAATTCACAGCACAGCAGGGTATCAGAGATACTACTGATATTATGGAGAAATATCGAAAAGGAGTATTGGGCGCTCTTCCTGATCCGGAATTAATCTGTAATGATAGCCCTGATGGACTCTTTCCTGATTTATAAAAGTTGCCCGCTGAAACGGCGCCTGCCCACATTCCAAAACGGCCACTTTCTGCCCCTGTCTGCCGCAGAAAAGGGCGGCGTACAGGCCATATAATGACTTTATCAAACCGCTCGAAAACCATATTGGCTTCTCCCTCCCACATGTTATTGTGCGCCTTAGAGCGTGTTTCGCAGAGTTACATACTCTGCGAAAAATTCATCTGATTACAAAAAGAGACATCCAAAACCGGATGTCTCTTTCCTTCTTTTCTTACCTTTTTCCTTATATACTCACGCCCCTTTTTCCGGCACCGTCGGCTGGATAAAGTCCATATATTTCTTTTTGCGTGCTTTAAATTCTTCGCTGTTTTTCTGCAAATCTGCAAGCCGCCCTTCATTTTCCTGGATATCCTTGCCGTGCTTCATCTTGCCGGACATTGTGTCATGCGCCAATGCATACTGTTCCTGCGGGTAATGGATCTGGATCTTGCCGTCTACGGTTTCCAGCTCGCCTTCCATGCCGCACAGGCCGCAGATTGCATGGGTGGTGCCTGGCTCTATGTAGAAATTATTGCAGTGGCAGTGCGGGCAGACGCCTTCCTCTCCCTGCCAGGATGCGTTGTTGATATCTTTTGCGGCGTTGGCAAGGTTGACGCCGATCTGGTGTGCCCTTGCGAGTGCCGCGTCATCCATCAGGATCGTCTTTGACCACTGGAATTTGTCGTTGTCGATGATTTTCCACATCGGGCTCATGGCAAGCATTCCATGATCCATCTGCACGAGGGAGCCCCAGTCGGAGCCGCCTACGCCGATAAAGGAAATGACTTTGTCCCTTAACAGGCGCTCGTCCACGCCTTTGCCGCCTGCCTGCTTGTTCAGCGAGTCGGCGATGACCAGGTTGCCGCGGTCCATCGAAGGGCCGAACCGGTCGCAGATCGTATGGATAATGCCTGGGACGCCGTTTTCAAAAATCGGGGATACCATCATAATGCCGTCCGCATCGAGCATTTTGTCTAACAGCCATAAAAAGTCGTCTTTGACTGCACAGATGCGCCCTTTGCCGCCCATCATTGCTTTCACGCAGGCAATGCATCCGGTACAGTGCTTGATATCCAGCTTATGCACATTGATAAATTCAATCTCTGCGCCTGCTTCTTTAGCGCCCATCAGCGCTTCCTTGCACATGGCGTCATTCGAGCCGTTTTGCGTGCCAGAAGAGATCCCTAATATTTTCATCGCTTGTTCCTCCGTTTCTTAACTAATGAACTAAACCAATTAAATGAACTACTTAAATTTCCCGACTCTTACTAGCTTTTTCGGAACACGGATCGTGCCGTCCTGCATCACAACCGCGCCTTCTTCGCAGGCTTTTTGGCATTCGCCGCAGTTTTCGCACATATCCGCATCAATCATATGGATAAACTTTTTCTTGCCTGTGATCGCGTCCTCCTCACATACGTCCAGGCAGTCCCCGCAGCCGGTGCATTTTGCCGGATCGATGACAAGCTTCGAAAAGGCGCTGCATACCCCTGCCGGGCATGTTTTTTTCGTAATATGCGCTTCCAGCTCCGCGCGGTTATGCTCGGCTAAGGAGCCGATGGCACGCGCCATTTTCTGTCCAAAGGAACAAAACGCGCCGATACGGATCAGCGGGGCGATATCCAATAGCATCGCCAGGTCTTCTTTTTTCGCCTTTCCGCCAGTTATATCTTTTGTATATCCCAGAAAATGCCATGTGCCTTCCCGGCAGAGCACACATTTGCCGCATGAATCCTGCTTTGCCTCCTGCGCAAGCTGGAGCGCCTCCTGCGCAAGGCAGTCCTGTTTCCCATAGACGCGGATGCTGTCCCAGTCTGCTGTATTCTCGATTGTCCGCTGTGCCAGATCGCCGGCTGGGATATATTCTCCCAGCACGCCGCCAGCCAGCACACCTTTTTCTGCTTCAAACCCGCATTCGCTTAGCAGCGCGGCAACAGGAGTCCCTGTTTTTACTTCCGTAAGGCAGCTTTCCTTGGCGTCTTTTATCACAACCAGCTTGGACGGAGCACCATCCGAAGCCGCCGCTTCATAAATCCGGCAAAACGTCTCTGCATCCGCCAGGATCGTCGGACGGTTCTGATATCCTTGTGACGGGAAATCTTTTTCCATCGGGCAGCTCCTTAGCTCTCCCGTTTCCATCAAATGATACAATGTGTATTCTTCCCGCAGTACCGCGCAGCGTGCGGCGTCGATTGTCTTTACATCGATCGCCTGCGGCTGATAGGCAAGCTCCGGCGGCTTTACGACATACACCTCCTGGATGCCTGCCGCTTCGGCAACCGCTTTTACCGCAAGCTCCAGCTTTTCCTGCTGGCTTTCTGCAAGATGGGCATTGAGCGGTGACCTGTCGTCATCCCCGGCAAGGTTTAAGACCAAAACCCCGCCGCCCCGCTGCGCTGCGTCTGCAAATACGGCGGACAGATCCGTACCGTATTTGGTATAAAAGGCATCCCCTTTCGTCAAAAGCCCTTTGACTGCTTCCGGGGACAGCCCGCCGCTGCATGGGGAAAGTATTCTGCGAACCTGGGAAGCGGTTGCTTGTGTTTCCTTTAACATTCTTTTCCCACCTCCTTGCCTGGCTCTGATACATAATCGCTCCAGAACTTCTGCGGCGCCAGCTCGCATCTTAGGTCACATTGCAGGCAGCGGGAAGCTTCGCATGTTGCCATTTCCTTATCAAAGCCCTGGTCCATCGGCCCGCATGTACGGTATTGCGTGACACGCTGCGGCACCGGCACAACGCGCGGTTTTACACGCTCCTTGTCCCCAAAATGCTCGATCACGCCGATATGCGGGTCTTTGTACTGCTCTGGCGCAAGCGTTTCGTCAATTGCGCCAGAGCCGCCCAAATACTGGTCGATCGCACGGACTGCTTCCCTTGCGGCTGCAATCGCTTTGATCACAGACTGTGTCCCTGTCACAACATCGCCCGCTGCCCAGACACCCGGCACGCTTGTCGCCCCGGACGCATCCTTTGTATCGATATAATTGCCATGCGTAAGCTCCAGGCCGAATACCGCAGGATCCGAAGAAATCGTCGGGCGCTGCCCTACTGCAAAGATCACCGTATCTGCTTTTAGCACTTCCTCTGTGCCCTCGGCAAGCTCCATATGCGCTTTGCGGTTTTCATCAAAGTAAAACTTCTCGATGCCCTGGATGCGCACGCCGGTGCAATGCCCGTCTGCATCGCCCAGTATTTCAT
Source organism: uncultured Eubacterium sp. (assembly GCA_947178105.1). Classification (GTDB taxonomy): domain Bacteria; phylum Bacillota; class Clostridia; order Lachnospirales; family Lachnospiraceae; genus Eubacterium_J. The sequence goes on from CAMWXD010000076.1 coordinate 19,743, forward strand.
GGAACGTCTTGCTGTTGTAAATACGCACGCCCTCTTCCTGCGCCCAGGCGCGTTCTTCTTCGGTCGCCGTCATTTTATCGTAAGCTTCCAGGCACGCCATCGACACAGACTCTGCGCCAAGCCGCAGCGCCGCCCCGGCACAATCTACCGCTACATTTCCGCCGCCTAAGATCACGACGTGTCCGCCGACTGCTGCTGTCCCTTCTTCAAACGCGCGCAGAAAATCTACGTTGACAAAAACGCCTTCCAAATCATTGCCCGGGATCGGGAGCTTTGTGCCCGCATGAGTGCCGATCGCTACAAAGACAGCATCGAAGCCCTGTTTTAACAGTTGCGGGGCATTTTCCACTGCCGTATTGTATTTGACCTGTATGCCTGCTGCTGCATCCTGCCCTAAGATCTCCCGGATCTCCGCATCCAGCGCTTCCCGCGGCAGGCGGTAGTTCGGGATGCCGTAGCGCATCTGCCCGCCGGCAAGCGGCATTGCCTCAAATACCGTAACGCTGTGCCCAAGCTTAGCCCCATAATATGCCGCTGTCAGCCCTGCCGCTCCGGCGCCTACCACAGCAAGCTTTTTTCCGGTGGCAGGTTTTTGCACTGCCTTTTGCCTCCATGCCCCATCATCCTGCTGCGCGGCATAACGCTTGAGGTTGCGGATCGAAATTGGGTCGTTTAATTCGTTGCGCTTGCACTCCAGTTCACAGTTATGTACGCAAATATAGCCAAGCGCGTGTGGAAACGGCACCTTTTCCCGCACGACTGCTGCCGCCGCTGCATAATTGCCTTCTTTGATAAACCGGATGTAGCGCGGTACGTCCACATGCGCCGGGCAGGCGCTGCGGCATGGCACAAAGCCTTCCTCCCTCGTCTTGCCGACGAGCTTGTCCGCCAACTGCTGGTGCTCTCTGATGGAGCCTGTCGGACAGACCTCCACACATGCAGTGCAAAACCGGCAGCCCGCATCCTTTAACGAATCCCCATCAATGACTACGCGCATCCTGCCGTCTGTTTCGGCAAACCGGATCGCCCCTACGCCGCGCAGCTCTTTGCAGGCGCGCACGCAGCGGCCGCATAAAATGCAGCGGTACATTTCGTGCAGGATGATCGGATTGCCTGTATCTGCTTTTACATTGATCGTATTTGCTTTCAGCCTGCGCCCGGTATCCCCTACGTACTGGGAAATGGACTGGAGCTGGCATTTGCCGTATTTCGGACAGCCTGTACATTCCGACGGATGGGTCTTAAACATCAGGTCGCATGACAGCTTGCGTATTTTTTCCGCTGTTTCGTCATGGGTATCAACGACCATGCCCTCCTTTACTTTTTCCGTACAGGTCGTAATCACCCCGTCTACCCCCTGGCAGGCTGCCACACAAAGGCGGCAGGCTCCGGCAGGGTGCAGGTTTTCATGGCTGCACAGGTGGGGAATGTAGATCCCGTTGTCCAAAGCGGCTTGCAGAACCGTCTGCCCGGCAGGGGCGGTAACCTTCCTGCCGTCGATGGTCAAAGTCACTTTTTCACTCATAATATTTACTCCATCTCATTCACATATTCCGCAGCAGAATCCCCGGCAAAACGCCCGGTATTGATGCAGTATCCCATCGTATTGCCAGGCAGCAGGAACATATAAGAATCGCCGTAAATCGTACACGTATCCGTACCGCACGCATACAGCCCCGGCACCTTTTCCCACTGCGGGTCTAATACTTCGGCGTTTTCGTTGATTTTGATGCCGCCCAGCGTACCATATCCGCCCGGGCGGAATTTGCCTGCATAAAACGGCGCTTTTTCGATCGGCTTCATATACTTCGGGTTTTTGTAAAACAGGCTGTCGTGTGATTCGCACATTTCATTGTACTCGTCAATCGTCTCTTCCAACGCATCTGGATCAATGCCCAGCTTCTGCGCCAGCTCTTCGATGGAATCCGCCTTGACAAGGTCTGGGTTGTTATTTTCGATCGCGTTGTCCACTGCTTCGGCAAAATCAGAGACATCTTCTGGATGGTGTACAAAGTTGACAACCTCAACGCCTTTTTTCATATAGCCCTTCGCAATCTTAGAATCCAGAATCGAATATCCGACAGCGCCTTTTTGGAACGAAATCGCATTTCCGGTAAAAGTCGTATTCTGCATCTCTTCTTCATTGATAAAACGCTGCCCAAGCTGGTTGACCATCAGGTTCGGCTGCATAAATACAGACGGGATGCAGTCCGGGCCAAAATCGGAATTCGGCAGAATATACATCATCTCCACATTCATCGGCGTAGACGCCGCGCCTGCTTCCGCCGCCATCTTAATGCCGTCTCCTTTTAATCCAGGGATTGCAAAATTAAACATATCCTCCTGGAAGGTGTAGCCTGTGCGCTCTTTGATCATAACCGGGTTGTCTCCGGCGCCGCCGGTAGCAATAATGACAGCCTTGCAGTCACATTGGATCTCTTCGCCGTCGCTGCCCTTTGCAAGCACGCCGCATACCCTGCCTTCCTCGTCCTTTAAGATCTTCTGCGCAGGCGTTTCCATATAAAACTGCGCGCCGTTTTCCTTGGCATATTCCGAGATCTGCTTATTCATAATCGCGCCGCCGTTGCGCCCGATGCCGCCGTTGACCGCTACGATATGCCAGGTCGCTTCTGATTTTGGGAAATATTTATAAGCGCCTGCAAACTCAACGCCGCACGACTCCTCCAGCCAGCGGATCGTATCGCCGGAATTCTCAAAATATTTCTTAACCAAGCGCGCATCCGAGCGCCAATGCGTATATTCCATAAACATTTTAAATGCTTTTTCCACGTCGATATCTACCATCATATCGCTCTGCTGGCTTGTACCGATGCCAAACGGGCCCATGCCCATATTTGCCGCGCCGCCTACGACCGCAGCTTTTTCAAATACAACGACGTCCATCCCGTTTTCCGCGGACTGTGCTGCTGCGGCAAGCCCGGACGGGCCGGAACCGATCACGACTACGTCTGCCTGGATTGTTTTCATTTTTTCTCATTTCCTTTCTGTTTTTTTAAGCTGTTTTCTATGTTTATCTATTTTTATTGTTTTATGTTTAACTCAAATGTCCCGCAACATAAGCCACCGGCTTTTCTATCATTAAACTGGTTAAAAATCCAACGATATGGAGCTGTACATACGTCTCCATCCAGATCCCAAAAAGGCCCGGCACAAAGCCCATATGCAGCAGCGCCATGCAAAAGCTTACAATCGTCACATAAATGGCATTGATGATGAAGTTCCTCGCAAGAAACTCCAGCGCCTGCCCTGGGCTTGCTTTTAACAGCCCCTGTGCAAACCATTCCCCGATCCTGCCGACCGGGAGCAGGATTGCCGCCACCGTATTGACCGTAAACGCGCAGCAGCATCCCGTCACCCATCCGGCAAACGTATCTCCGCCTGCAAGAAGCGTCGCCGCCGTATTGATCGACAGCGCCATACATACATTGGTAATAATATTCCATTTAAAAAACTGTCCGTTTGTCATACTAATCTCCGTCAAAACACCTTTTGAAAAACGTACAGGAAATATCCAGCGCGGCACCCGCCCAATCTCTAAAATATGGGCTGTGGAGCGCCTGCGTATCTTCTGCCGACGCCTGGTAGGCTGCTTCACAGGCCGCATCCTCCACATAGCCATGGTGCACATCCGGCATAACCTGGCAGTACACCGGCACGCCGGCATCCTTTAGCATCTTTGCATACAAAATGCCCTCTTCCTTTAACGCGTCGCATTCCGCAGGCAGGATACATGCCGGCGCCGTCCCCGCAAGCTCCTCTCTTGCGGCGCACACCGGCGATACGTAAGAAAGGCTGCGTTCCTCTTCTTTGGAATAAAGCACCGTAAACGCCCGCATCACTTCTGCGTCCATATCACAGTCATAATGCTTTTTTTCCTGCGGCAGATGTACGGAGTCCAGATACGGGTAATGCAGCACCTGCCCGCAAAGGGAAAATGTGCCCTCCCTGCGGCACTTGATCGCCACTGCCGTCGCAAGCGTCGCCCCGCCGGAATAACCCATAACCGCCATTTTGCCCGGATCGATGCCGTACTGCGCCGCATGGCTGTGAAAATAAGCAATGATATCGTATGCGTCGTCAACCGATGCCGGATACGGATGCTCCTGGCTCTGAGACG
>CAMWXD010000077.1 GCA_947178105.1 uncultured Eubacterium sp.
CAATCTGTCAGTAGTGGAAAATCTTTGATAGCAGGCGCTATTACTGACAAAGAGGGTACGGCAATGCCTGACTATAATTTTGCGCAGTTTGCGCAGTCGATCCGGGATCTGGCGCAAAAGCAGTATGATAAAGGATACGGCAAAGGAGATGCTGACGGGTATGCCCGAGGCGACAGTGACGGATATACCAGAGGCGATGCCGATGGATACAACAGGGGCAAAACGGAAGGATACGGCGAGGGACAGGGTGACGGATACCAGACCGGATATCTGGAAGGAATTGATTTTGCTGACAAACGGGTGAACGAAGAATCTGAAAGTTATAAAAAAGGAAAGGAATCCGCGGGTACTAAAACTTGGTCGACAAGTATACACCTTACGAAAGACGGGCCGAATAAGGAGCCGGAAAATTTTACGCAGAGCGCGGGAGGATCGAGCAACTATATAAACTGGCTTTATAGAAAAGAGTTTCCAGGACATAAAATCTTGGCGATCCATGTGATAGAGCGTTATTTTTCTCCATATGGCAGTAGTAATTTTGAAGTGCTTGCCGTGGATGTGGGCGGAAGATATCAGTCGATGTCGCAGGGCGGATCCAGGCTGTCATTGTCGTCTGATGGATTTTCCTGGGGAGAAGTCTCATTTAATTTGTCAAGTACCAACCTATTTACAGATATTGAGGTTACCGTACTGTATAAGTAATGTAATAAAAATTTTCATCCAGGTTGACTTTTCTGCGAAAAAAGTATATATTGTATACATAATACAATATACATAATACAATATACAGTGTACAATATAGCTGTTGGAAACAGAAAAGCTTTGGAGGATCAGATCATGGATGTAATCAGGTTGAAGGCACTTGCAAAGATCAATCTCGGCCTGGACGTAACCGGCTGCCGGGAGGACGGATATCATTTTGTCCGGATGATTATGCAGACCATTCATCTGTTTGACAGTGTGCAGATGGAAAAAAGGAAAGAGCCGGGAATCAAATTAACGACAAATATACGTTTTCTGCCGACAGATGGACATAATATTGCTTATAAAGCAGCCAGGCTGTTAATGGACGAGTTTCAGATCCGGGAGGGTATTTGGATCGACATTAAAAAATGTATTCCTGTCTCAGCCGGCATGGCGGGCGGCAGTACGGACGCGGCGGCTGTCCTGTATGGGATGAATCAGATGTATGGATTAAAGCTGTCGCAAAAGCAGCTTGCAAAGCGTGCATTGGCATTGGGGGCGGATGTACCGTACTGTCTGATGCGGGGGACAGCACTGGCAGAAGGGATCGGAGAAAAGCTGTCCAGGCTGCCGGCTGTTCCGCGCTGCCCGGTAGTCGTTGCAAAGCCGGGCATCAGCGTATCTACCAAATGGGTTTATGAACATCTGGTATTGGACGGCGAGACGAAGCATCCTGATATTGACCAGCTTGTAGCGGATATCAGGATGCAGAATCTGGATGAGATCGCGTCTCATATGGGAAATATACTGGAAGAGGTCACTGTCCGGGAATATCCTGTGATTGCGCGCATTAAGGAAAACCTGGTTGCACATGGGGCATTGAATGCGATGATGAGCGGCAGCGGGCCAACGGTGTTCGCTTTGTTTAAGGAGCGCGGCAAGGCAAGGGAAGCAGCCGATGCACTGCGTGCCAGCGGGCTTGCCAGGCAGATTTATGTCACAACAATATTCAATGTGTAGACCGAGGGTGGAAAAATGTCGGAAGATTTGAAATTAAACATGAATGCATATCTGCCTCTGCGTGATGTTGTATTTCAAACACTGCGAGAGGCGATTCTAAAAGGAGACCTAAGGCCGGGGGAACGGCTGATGGAGCTGCAGCTTGCCGCAAAGCTGGGTGTCAGCCGTACGCCGATCCGAGAAGCGATTCGGATGCTGGAGCAGGAGGGGCTGGCGGTTACGATTCCAAGAAAAGGCGCAGAGGTCGCCAGAATGACAGAAAAAAATATGGAGGATGTCCTACAGATCCGCGAAGCGCTCGATGACCTTGCGGTGCAGGTGGCATGTGACAAGATTACAGAAGGGCAGTTGGAGCTCCTTATGGCTGCCATGAAAAATTTTGAACATGCGGTACAGGCGGGAGATTTAAGCAAGATTGTTGCATATGATGTAGAATTTCATGATATTATTTATGAATCTACGGACAATCCGAAGCTGGTTATACTTTTGAGCAATTTAAGAGAGCAGATTTACCGTTATCGAGTGGAATACCTGAAAGAAAAAGAAAATTATCCGATGCTTGTCAGGGAGCATGAAGAGATTGTGGAAGCATTGAAACAGAAAAACAAAGAGCGTGTCACGGATGCAATGCGCAACCATATACGCAATCAGGCGGAAGTTGTAAAAAACATTATTCGTGAACAGGGATAGGATGGTTTGGCTCCGGGATCTGGCAGCAGCATTTTTTGGAACAGGAATCGCCGTACTGCATATGCTGATAGTAAGAGCAGAGGGGTATTTGTGTGCTTATGAAAAATGTATATCAGACGCAGGCAGACATGCCAGATGCGGGCAGGCTGCGGATAAGCGTAGAATCCAGAGTCAACAGGGATCCGATACCGGGTGCCAAGATTTCCATTTCTTATACGGGAGAACCGGAAAGTACCTTTGAGGAACTGAGTACAAATGAATCCGGACAGACAGAACAGATTGAACTGAAAGCGCCGCCGCTGGAATATAGTATGGCACCATCCGAGACCCAGCCATATGCCCAGTATACGATCCAGATTACGGCAGAGGGCTATCAGCCGGTATCTGTAGACGGGATTCAGGTGCTGGCTGACCAGACAGCAGTACAGGATATTCGTTTGCAGCCGGTCGGGGCGGCTGCAACGTGGCCGGATGATATCATCATACCGGCAAATACGCTGTTTGGAAATTTTCCGCCAAAGATCGAAGAAGCAGAGATCAAGCCTGTCCGCCAGTCGGGAGAGATCGTGCTCAGCAGGGTGGTCGTGCCGGAATATGTCGTCGTACATGACGGGGCACCGACCGACAGCACCGCAACCGATTATTATATCCGGTACAAGGATTATATCAAAAACGTAGCGTCCAGCGAGATTTATGCGACATGGCCGGATGCGACGATCAGGGCAAACATCCTGGCGATTATGTCGTTTACGATGAACCGTGTGTATACGGAGTGGTACCGGAATAAAGGCTATAACTTTACAATCACCTCCTCCACTGCGTACGACCAGAAGTGGTCGTACGGCAGAAACAACTTTTCGAATATTTCCCTGATTGTGGATGAAATGTTCCAAAATTACCTTTCCAGGCCAAATGTACGCCAGCCGATTTTGACACAGTACTGTGACGGGCAGAGAGTGTCGTGTCCGAACTGGATGACGCAATGGGGGTCGAAATACTTAGGTGATGGCTCTGCTATAATAGGACTAAATGAAAATATAGATCCAATGCAAGATAGCAGTTGCTGAACATTTTCAATTATGTTATCATAATTTCAAGAACAGACAGCAGAAGGTATGAGCGTGACAGAAAAGAAAGGAATTGAAAATGACACTTATCATTAAAAACGGCCGCGTCCTTGATCCGGCTGTGAAACAGGATGTATTTGCAGATGTATTGATCCGGGATGGAAAAATCGAAAAAGTCATGCCGGACATACAGGAGGCGGCAGACCGCCAGATTGATGCCGCAGGATGTTTTGTCATGCCGGGGTTTATCGACCTGCATGTACATTTGCGCGACCCTGGATTTGAGCAAAAGGAGACGGTAGCCACAGGCGCGGCAGCGGCAGCGCGCGGCGGGTTTACGACGATTGTGGCAATGCCGAATACAAAACCGGTGGTGGATCATGCGGATGTGGTAAATTATGTCCATAATAAAGCGAAAAGTGTAACAAAGGTCAATGTGTTGCAGGCAGGCGCTATTACGAAAAAAATGGAAGGGATGCAGCTTGCGGATATCGAACAAATGGTACAGGCAGGAAGCCCGGCGATCAGCGAGGATGGAAAATCGGTCATGAATGCCTATGTGCTGCAAGAAGCGATGAAAATAGCGAAACGGCTGGATATTCCGGTGCTGTCGCATTGCGAGGATAAAAATTTGGTAAACGGCGGCGTTGTCAACGCGGATGAGAATGCGAAAAAACGCGAGCTGCCGGGAATTACAAATAGTGTGGAAAATGTCATTATTATCCGCGACGTACAGTTGGCAAGGGAGACGGGCGCAAAGCTGCATCTGTGCCACTGTTCGACAAAGGAGAGTGTAGAAATCGTAAGGATGGCAAAGGAAAGGGGCAATACGAGGATTACCGCAGAAGTCTGTCCGCACCATTTTACGCTTTCGTCGGATGAGATGGTGCCGGGCGATACCAATTATAAGATGAATCCGCCGCTTCGTACAAGAGAGGATGTGGAAGCGCTGCGCCAGGGGTTAAAAGAGGATGTGATGGATGTGATTGCGACCGACCATGCGCCGCATACGCGGGATGAAAAAAATGATTCCATGCTTAGGGCGCCGTTTGGCATTATCGGATTGGAAACAGCCGCAGCCTTGGCGTATACGGAGCTGGTGCTTTCAGGATACCTGACGCCGATGCAGATGGCGGAGAAGATGAGCTACAATCCGGCGCGGGTGCTTGGGATTGATAAAGGAAGCTTGCAGCCGGGAAAGGCAGCGGATCTTGTTATTTTTGACCCGGAAAAAACGTACCGCATCGATGCGTCGGAATTTGCTTCCAAAAGCAGAAATACGCCGTTTCAGGGGCGCGAGGTCACGGGAGCTGTCCGGGTGACGATTGCAGGAGGAGAAGTGATTTATCAGGCGGAATAAGAGAAGAGAAAGCTTTACAGATCTATATATAATAAGGAAGGAAAAGGGGTAAAGGCATGATTCACAAATTAGTGGAAAAAATAAAAAAAACAAAGGCGCCGATTGTCGTAGGCTTAGATCCGATGCTTTCGTATGTGCCAAAGCAGATCAGACAAAAATCTTTCAGGGAGTTCGGCGAGACTTTAGAGGGGGCGGCGGATGCCATCTGGCAGTTTAACAAAGGGATTATTGACTGTGTATATGACCTGATCCCGGCAGTGAAGCCACAGATCGCGATGTATGAGCAGTTTGGGGTGGAAGGGCTTAAGGCGTTCCAAAAAACAGTCGATTACTGCCATGAAAAAGATCTCATTGTGATCGGGGATGTCAAGCGCGGCGATATCGGCTCGACCTCGTCAGCTTATGCAGTCGGGCATCTTGGAAAGGCGGAAGTCGGCGGCAGCCGGATTTCGGTGTTTGATGAGGATTTTGCTACGGTCAATCCTTATTTGGGGACAGACGGGATCCAGCCGTTTATCGATGTATGCAAAGAGGAAAAGAAAGGCTTGTTTATCCTTGTAAAGACGTCCAATCCATCCAGCGGGGAATTCCAGGACCGTCTGGTTGACGGCAGGTCGCTGTATGAATATGTGGGGGAAAAGGTCGCAGAGTGGGGCGCCCAGCATATGGGCGATGCGTACAGCTATATCGGCGCAGTCGTCGGAGCGACGTATCCGCAAGTCGGCAAAGCGATGCGCAAAGCGATGCCGAAGGCTTTTATCCTCGTGCCTGGATATGGCGCGCAGGGAGGAAAAGGCGCAGACCTTGTACATTATTTTAATAAAGACGGGCTGGGCGCGATTGTAAATTCTTCGAGGGGGATTATCGCGGCTTATAAGCAAGAACAGTATGCACAGTTTACAGAAGAAAATTATGCAGATGCATCACGCCAGGCAGTGCTTGATATGATCGAAGATCTTGGCAGCGCGCTGCAAAAGGCTAAGCAGTAAAAGGAGGGTATAGGCAAATGACCCAGAAGTTTAAAGAAGAAGCAGTGATTATCCGCCAGGAAGAGATCGCTACGGATATCTACAGCATGTGGCTGCATACGGATAAAATCGCGCAAGAGGCAGAAGCGGGCCAGTTTGTCGGCGTGTATTGCAGGGATGGCAGCAGGATTTTGCCGCGTCCGATCAGTATTTGTGAGATTGATAAGGAGGACCAGGCAATTCGGATTGTCTACCGTGTGGCTGGAAAAGGGACAGATGAATTTTCTTATATGCGTACCGGTATGCCGCTGTTTGTAATCGGGCCGCTTGGGACAGGCTTTCCGAAAAAGCCGGGCAAGGCGCTGATTATCGGGGGAGGCATTGGAATCCCGCCGATGTTGCAGATGGCAAAAGAGCTTGATGCGGACAGGGAGATCATACTTGGATACCGGAACAGGCAGATTTTTTTAAGCGACCGGTTTGAGCTGTGCGGAGCTGTCCATATTGCGACCGAAGACGGTTCTGTCGGGACGAAGGGGACAGTGCTGGACGTGATCCGAGAAAAACAGCTTCGCGCCGAGGTGATCTATGCCTGCGGGCCGCTGCCGATGCTAAAGGCGCTGAAAACGTATGCAAAGGAGCAGGAGATCGAGTGCTGGATCTCACTGGAGGAACGTATGGCTTGCGGCGTGGGTGCGTGTCTGGGCTGTGTATGCAGGACAAACCATAAGGATGCGCATTCACATGTGAAAAACCAGCGGATCTGTACCGAAGGCCCGGTGTTTGACGCAAGGGAGGTGGATCTTTCATGAATACAAAGGTCAATATAGCAGGCATTACATTTAAAAATCCGATTCTGACTGCGTCAGGGACGTTTGGTTCCGGGCAGGAGTATGCACAGTTTGTAGACCTAAACCGTTTGGGCGGCGTGATTACAAAAGGCGTGGCAAACGTTCCGTGGGAGGGCAATCCGACGCCGCGTGTGGCTGAGGTATACGGCGGCATGTTAAATGCGGTCGGCTTGCAAAATCCAGGCGTCGATGTGCTGATTAAACGGGATCTGCCGTTTTTGCAGCAATTTGATACGAGGATACTGGTCAATGTCTGCGGCAGGTCGGTGTATGACTATCTGGATGTAGTGGAGCGGTTAAATGACCAGCCAGTCAGTATGCTGGAGATCAATATTTCCTGCCCGAATGTAAAGGAAGGCGGGATGGCGTTTGGACAGGCTCCGAATATGGCGGCTCATATTACGCAGGAGATCCGTAAAAAGTCTACGCATCCGATTATTATAAAGCTCAGCCCGAATGTGACCAATATCGGGGAAATGGCAAAAGCGGTCGAAGCGGCGGGAGCAGACGGCATTTCCCTAATTAATACGCTGTTGGGAATGAAGATCGATGTGAAATCACGCAGGTTTGCATTGGCAAACCGGACAGGCGGCCTGTCAGGCCCTGCTGTGCATCCGGTCGCAGTGCGTATGGTCTATGAAGCGGCACATGCGGTGGATATCCCGATTATAGGGATGGGTGGCGTCAGGAACGCGGAAGATGCTCTGGAGATGATGCTGGCAGGCGCTACTGCGGTGGCGGTCGGGACTGCAAACTTTGCCAATCCGACTGCAACCGTGGATATTGTGAATGATATCCGCCAGTTTATGGTGGCAGAGGGTGTTCAGGATATTAACGAGATGATTGGAGCGGTACATGATTAAGGGCATGGCAGGCGAGTCTTTCCAACAGGCGGAGGCGGTCGTCTGTGAGGTCAAAAAAGCGCTGACTGGTAAGGATGATTGTATCCGCAAGGCATTTGCTGCAATACTGGCAGGCGGGCATATTCTGATCGAGGATGTGCCCGGAGTGGGCAAGACGACGCTTGCCGTTGCGTTTTCCAAGGCGATGGAGCTTCAAAACAACAGAGTGCAGTTTACACCGGACGTCATGCCGTCGGACTTGCTCGGATTTAACATGTATCAAAAGGAGACAGGCGGGTTTGTATATTATCCAGGTACGATTATGTGCAATCTGTTCCTTGCCGATGAGATTAACCGGACTTCGCCGAAAACACAGTCTGCTTTGCTGGAAGTGATGGAGGAAGGCATGGTGACGGTAGACGGGACGAGCAGGGATGTGCCAAAGCCGTTTATCGTGATGGCGACGCAAAATCCGAAGGGAAGCGCCGGGACACAGCTTTTGCCGGAAGCGCAGCTCGACCGGTTTATGATCTGTATGAGTATGGGCTATCCGGATGAAAGCAGCGAGATCGACATTGCAAAGGGAAAGAGCGTGTATACCGAAGCAGAACAGGTGCAGAGCGTACTGAGCGCGGACGGGCTGGTACAGCTCCAGGAACAGGCCGGGCAGGTCCATGTGCATGACAGCCTGTACCAGTATATCGTACATCTGTCCAAGGCAACGCGGGAAAGCGAATATATCGAGCTGGGGATCAGCCCGCGCGGTTCGATCGCCTGCACAAAGATGGCAAAAGCGTGGGCTTTTTTACAAAACAGAAGTTATGTCATACCGGAAGATGTGGCGGAAGTATTCCCGGAAGTGGCTAAGCACCGGCTGCTGCTGAATACGAAAGCCAGAGTGACGCATGTGTCGCCGCAGGCGGTCATTGAAGAGGTGCTTGGCTCGGTCAGGCAGCCGGTTTCATACAGGAAGGACAGATAGCGGACGGATGTTGAGTATCATAGTGGGGATTGTGCTGACCGGGGCAGCGTTTTATATTTCAGTATTATATAAGAGCAGTTCGATGGTCGTGCTTGGGTATGCATCAGCGGTGCTGCTTGTGATGGCGTGTGTATTTTTAGCCTGGCGGGTACATACGCTTCAATGCAGCGTGACGTTCCCGATTGCGATTGCAGAATGCGGAAAGCCGCTGTCAGTACGTATTGTGCTGGAAAACCGCAGTTTTTTGCCGTGCCTGCGCTTTCAGTGCCAAGTAGAACTTGGCAACCGGTTTTTAAAGAAACGCAAAAAGCGATGGCTGCGCGGCGCCGTGGCGCAGTCCGGGACAAACAGCTATGATTACCCGCTTGTCATAGAGGATTACGGGAGCTATGAGCTGCGGCTGAAAAAAGTGCGTGTCTATGACCTGACGGGGTTATTTTATGTGCAAAAGACGGTTGAAAGCAGCGGTGTTGTGCAGGTATTGCCGAAAATGCAGGAGATCGGGGTGCATGTCACAGAAGCTGCCAGGAACTTTATCGGGGATGCGGATGTGTACGATGATTACCGTGCGGGGGACGACCACAGCGAGCTGTTCCAGGTTCGCCAGTTTCACAATGGAGATAAGATACAGAGCGTGCATTGGAAGCTGAGCGCCAGGTTAGGCGAGCTGCTTGTCAGGGAGGACAGCCTGCCGAAAGCATGCCCGGTTGTGTTCTTGCTGCGGTATGCGGATGGAAAACAAAAGAATGCGGAAAGCGTGAACGCGTATCTTGTGATTTTAGCAAGCATTTCTTTTTCGATGATGGACAGCGGATGCCCGCATTATGCCGCATGGTACAGCAGCAGGCAGAACGATGTGGTACGTGTGCGCGTAGACGATGAGGAGAGCCTGTACTTGTTTTTGAGCTGTTATCTGGAGGAGACGAACCAGGAACAAAAAACAGGGCTTGCAGATGCCTACCGGGAAAAGTACCAGGGGGAGAACTATCTGCATCTGCTGGAGCTGGACGGGCAGCTTCGGCTTTTAAAAAACGGGGAACAAATCACCGCGTTTGAGACAGCAGGATGGCGTGAAAAGCTGAGCGGGCTGGAGCTTGTGCTGTAAAATGCACGCCATTGACAAAAATAGGAGGAAAAATGCAATGCGGCAGAAAAAGGAATATTTGCTGGCGGATGCGGCAGCAGGGGCTGTATTTTTATGTGTAGTCGCGCTGCTGTGTTTTTATTCTGCTGTCTGGATGGCGCAGGATATTTTTCCAGACTGGAAGCTAACCAAGGAAGCGTCCATGTGGATCCACGTACTTTTGATCGCTACGGCGGTTCTGTACCAGGTCGGGATTGCCGCAGTGCCGTATCGGGTACTGCGGCTGCTGTGCCAGCTAAGCGTGCCAGCCCTGTACGGCGCAGTCGGCTTTTATTATGCAAAGCCACGCCGGATCGACCTGGAGGATGGGGCATGTGCGCTGGCGACACAGTTTCTGGTCAAATTTAACAGGCATTTAAAGTCCTCCTTTTGGATCTGGAGCGGAAAAACGGAGCTGATTGGCTTTGCTTTTTCGTTTTGGACGCTTGTTGCCGTATTAGGGCTGCTGTTGCTTGCGGTGATTCTAAAAAGGCGTTTTCTGCTGTTGCTGCTGCCGGTATTTGTGTTTGCGGCGGAGCTGGCAATCGGATACATCCCACAGTGGAACGGGATGGCGCTGTGCTTTGCGGCATTGCTGTTTGTGCAGGCGGACGGAGAAAGCGGGAAGCAGGCGGTGCTGCGTGTACCGATGGACAAGCGGCACAGGTACGGGCAGCGCTGGTATCTGCGCTTTTTGCCGCCGGCGCTGCTTGCAGGCGCAGCATTTGTCCTGCTTTTTTGCAGCCAGGGATTGTCGGAGGCGACTTCCGGCTGGCTGCTGGCGAAGGCTCCAAGGATCCAGGAATTTCAAAGAGGACTGGAGCGGAATGTAAAAGAACTGTGGAACGGGAATTTTAGCCCGCGGAGCGAGACGGTGACCAACGCAAGGCCATACTATACACAAAAGGAGATGCTTTTGGTTACAGCTTCCCGGCGTCCTTCGCAAGACCTTCTTTTAAGGGGGTTTTGCGGGACGGATTATCAAAACGGAAGCTGGGTTTACCGTACACAGCCGTTTTCGGATGCATGTGCACAGGCAGGGTACAGCGAGGATGAGGCGGCAAAGGAGCTGTTTGGCAGGCAGTACCGCATGTATGAGCAGCAGGCGGACCAGACGGTGTTAAAGTACCGGTTTGGCGGAGAGTTTTATGCAGTCTACGGCGGAGCAAATGGCATGATCGATTATACGGTCAGACATACCGGGATCCGCAGTACCTATGCATTTGTGCCTTATGGAGTCAGTTTTGAGGAAGGCAGCAGCGCTTTGGAAAACGGGCGTTTTGTTGCAGATATACAGATACAAAAGGAACGCCGGAGGGAGGATTTTTCCTACAGCGGGTGGAATTATGCCGCCGGCATGATTGAATATGCACAGGTGTTTCCGGAGGATGAAAGGGATGTGTTTCAGTGGTATGACAGCTTTGTAAAGGAAACTTATCTGGAAACGGCTGACAGTATTCCGTCTGTGCACGAGTATTTGCAGTCTGTGATCCAGGACTATGTGCCGTCTATGGATGATTATATGGAGCAGATGATCAGCAGCACTTATGTAGAGGCTGAATTGAAGGATGATACGATATCTGTAGTTCCTACATGGGAGTCTCGTATGCAGCGCAACTGGACGACGCTGCTGCGCTTGCAGCAGGAGCTTTCGGAAGTCAACCATCCGGCATGGTGCAACATTGACCGCCTGCAAATCGCCCTGGCTCTGAGCGCGGCACTGCAAAAGTATCAAAGCTACAGTATGGACTTGGAACCGCTTGCGGAAGGAGAAGACCCGGTCAACTGCTTTTTGATGCGCACCCGCAAAGGCTATTGTGTGCATTTTGCCAGTGCCGCTGTCCTGTTTTTACGTGAGCTTGGCGTGCCGGCAAGATATGTGACCGGATTTGTGGTCAGGGCAGATGACTTCCGCTCGTCCGGCGATACTTACGCAGCGGTTGTGAAAGACAGCAGCGCACATGCCTGGGTGGAGATCTATCTGGACCAGGTCGGCTGGGTGCCGGTTGACGTGACGCCGCCAGCGGCAAGGGATGCGGCGCACGCTGGAGCCAGTGCGGATGCAGGAGTACAAGCCGCAGATGACGCGGATGATTTGGATGTGGATGATCTGGATGCGGATGATCCGCTAAAGAATCCGTCAGACAGCATATTGGATGACGATACGCTGGCGGAGCAGGAAGAAACGCAGCCTGACAGCGAAGCCGCAGGCTCCGACGACGAGCAGGCGCCAGATACTGCGCAAAAAGAGGAAACAGGCATATTTGCCGGGCTGTTTGCAGGCGCAGGCGAAATCAAAGACAGTGCGCACCGTTTGTGGCAGAAATACCGCAGTGCGGCTGCTGTTTTTTGTATGGGTGTGCTGCTGTTTTGCTGCATGCTGATTTGCAGGAGGCTGCTGCATTTATGGCGGACGGTTCCAGAACGGGAGATCCATGCGGGCAAGTACCGCAAAGCGGTTTGCAGGATCAACCAAAGGATATACCGCAGGCTGTGCATACGCAAAAGATGCACACAGCTTTCAGTATCCGATTCGCAGTATGAGCAGCTTTTAAAAACAGCTTATCAGCAGGTATTTACGGACGACTGGGCGCGTTATATGCAGGCTGTCCGCCAGGCAGTATACAGCGGGGACGAAGTGGCGGAGGAGGATGCCAGGTTTTGTGTTCGGATATATAAGGCGGTTCTGAAAAGGGCGCATAGGTAAAAGATCAGGATAAGGGTTAAATGTTTATGGACATAAACCGATATAAAAAATGTAAGCAGGGAAACAGTGCGGGCTGCGGGCATGGCGGCCTGCGCAAAACAGGGAGATTATATGGGAAAAGAGACGACACCAAGCGAGACAGAGTGGCTTGTAATGGAAGTGATCTGGAATTCAGAAGGGGATATTACGGCGTCCCAGATTATACAAACACTGAAAGGGAGGCTAAAGGCCAGTGCAAGGACGATCCGGGTGTTAATAAACCGGCTGCTTGCAAAGGGGATTATCCGCTACGAGGTAGACACGAAGGATGCGCGCATTTATCACTATTATGTCGTGAAATCAAAGGAGGAATGCCTGGCTGAAAAACAAGACCGCTTTGTGCGCAATTATTTCGGCGGCAATTCCACGCTTGCGGTTGCAAGCTTTATAGAAAAGTCGCGGCTGAGTGATGAGCAGTTTTTGGAGCTGGAGCAGCTTGTGGAAAAAATGAAGGAAGAAAGGAGCGGGCAGGGAGGATGACAAAATTTGCGTTGTTCCTGCTTGTTTACAGCCTTTCTAAGATCCTGCGTGTGATGGCTGTGGCGACAGTGCTTATGGCGGCAGCCCTGGCGGTAGGTAAGGCTGGCGGCTGGCGTACCTGGCGGCTGAATCTGGGAATGCTTCTGCTTGTGCCGTGTTCCTGCCTGTTTAGCTATTCCAGGATATTTTTTACTGGAAAAGGTTATCTGTTTACAAATTGGATACACGGAATCGTCACACAGGAAATGGCGGTATGCTATTTTTCAGTAATGGCATGTCTGGCTGTGCGGCACTGGTATGTACATCGGCGCCTGCGCCGCAGGATTTTAAAAATGCCGCAGATGAATATGCAGGAATACCCGGCATGTTTTTGCCAGGGTATGCGGCCGGGGAGCAGGACGAGGATCAGGGTATATGTGACAGAAGATCGATGCAGTCCGTTTGCAGGAGGAATTAGAAAGCCATATATCGTAATGCCGAGGATTCTGCTAAACAGCTTGTCAAAAGAAGAAGCTGAAGCAGTCCTGTATCACGAAATGCTGCATATCCGCCGGGGGCATCTGCTGCTTTTGACCGTTTATGCATGGTTAAAAATTGTCTGGTGGATACATCCTATGATCTACATACTGGATGGAAAGCTGCGCGAAAACATGGATTACAGCAGTGACGAAGGAAGTGTGCTGCTCGGCCCGCTGAATGCGCAGCAATATGCAGCCGTTTTATTAAAGACGATTCAGGCAGGGAGGCAGCCGGCCTTTTCTCCAAAAGGCAAAAGAAGGAAAGAAAAGATACAAGGGATGGCGTTTGCCGGATCGTATTCATGCCTTTGCTTTGCATTGCTGAAAAAGAGGATTGAAAGGCTTGGGACATTAAGAAAAGACAGCAGCGGTTTTCTGGCTTATGATAGGAAAAGACGGCTGTCCGCCCTGCTGTCTGCGGCAGTCGTGGCTGTTTTTGTAGCTGTGGCGGCCGCAACCAACCTGCCGCGTTATACAAGGATGGAAGAAATTTCAGCCTTTGATGAAAAGCTGCATCCGCTGACGTATGACCTGGAGCGGGAAGGGTTTCGGGCAAAGGTCATAGACGGAAGGTTTTCTATCAGCGGGCAGGAAATGCGCAGGTTTGCCAAAAAGCATAAGCTGCACGGGGACTATGTGGTCTTTAGCTATGATACGATTTTGAAAGTGCCCGGCGTCGGCGGATTAGGGCAGGCAGCCAAGGTTCGCCTGTCGGATGTATCGGATGTGACGCTGCTTGGGCGGAAGGAATGGATTGACCGGTTGCAGGAGTTTGTGCTGAAATATCTCGTATAGAAGGATAGAAGGATGCCGGTTGCACGAACAAAGAGCACTATGGGAAAGGGCGCAGTTGCGTGAGCAAAGAGCGTTATGGAAAGGAGGGGCTTTATGAGCGTAAGCATACAGGCTGTAAATGTGATGAATTTTGCCGGGATGGGCGGATTGAAAAGTACGCAGGAGCGCCAGGAGCGCCAGCAGAAATGCGACAGCCAGGTAAATTTTTTTGAAAAGCAGAAAGAAAAGCTGAAGGATATGAAATGTTCGAGCCTTGAGGACATCGCAAGGAAGCTGGAGATGTTTCATACGTATGAAGACCAGATTGCGGCTGCGAAAAAGCAGTTTAACAACAGCCAGATGAGCCATGTACTTGACGAAGCACAGGAGATTGGTGAAAAGATCGCCGAGGAAGCAGAAAAGATGGCGCCAAAGACACCAGAAGAACGAAAAGACGAAAAGATCGAGGAAGCGACAGGAAAAGACGAAGAGAGCAAAGGATTGCTTTCGGAGATCATGGACGAGATGGCGGAGATGGCAGAAGAACTGCAAGACGAGATGGAGGAACAATTACAGGAAGGCATGACAGAAGCGGAAGCTGCTACGAACCTTGCAGAAGGCATGGAGGAAGCGCAGAATGCTACGAACCTTGCAGAAGGCATGAAGGAAGCGCAGGATGCTACGAACCTGACCGAAAGCATGGACAAAGCAGGAGCCATGGAAAATCCAAAGCAGCAGGAGCTGACGATTACGGAATTGGCAGCGGAAAGGCTGGAAGAAAGGCTGTATGGAACAGCGTCGGGGATAACCGCGCAAAATGCCTTGCAGCAGGCACGTATTTTTCAGACAGAGCAGATGTTGCAGTACCAGCATATTGATTACAGGCTTTAAGCCGTGCAAAACGCCCGCACACAGCAGGAATGCCAGTGTGCGGGCGTATGTATGGATGAGAATGCGTTTAAAAGTCCACTTCTGTATCGTAGTAGCAGCATTTTAATAATTTTTCCATTTCTTCCTGGCTTGGCTGGCGCGGGTTGGAGCCGGTACATGCGTCTAAGATCGCATTCGCCGCAATTTCAGGCAGCCTTTCTAAAAATACCTCCTCCGGCACAAAGCCCTGCTCGGTTGGATAGCTGTCTGCGCCGTAATGCTGAATACAGTGCGGAATGTTCAGGTCGTCGTTCATCTTCCGCAGATAGTCGATCAGCAGCTTTACTTTTTCTTCCAGTGTGGAGCCGCCTAATCCCATAAAGTCAGCAATGTCGCCATAGCGTTTCTTTGCGGTTTCATCTTTTGCATTGAAGGCAATGACCTTCGGCAGATACATTGCGTTTGCTGCGCCATGGATAATATGCGCGCCGTGGTCTGCAAAGGCAGCACCGGTCTTATGCGCCATGGAATGTACGATGCCAAGCAGCGCGTTGGAAAATGCCATGCCAGCAAGGCACTGCGCGTTGTGCATGGATGCACGCTTGGACATATCGCCGTTGTAGGAAGCTACGAGGCCATTCTGGATCATTTTAATGGAATGCAGTGCCAGCGGGTCTGTATAGTCGCAGTTTGCGGTAGATACGTAAGCTTCGATGGAATGTGTCATAGCGTCCATGCCTGTATGGGCAACGAGCTTTTGCGGCATTGTCTCGGCAAGGTCAGGGTCTACGATAGCAACGTCCGGCGTGATTTCAAAATCAGCGATCGGGTATTTGATGCCCTTTTGGTAGTCGGTGATAATCGAAAAGGCAGTGACCTCGGTAGCTGTGCCTGATGTGGACGAGATCGCACAGAAATGCGCTTTTTTCCGCAGGCTCGGGATACCGAATACTTTGCACATATCTTCAAATGTGATGTCTGGATATTCGTATTTGATCCACATTGCTTTTGCTGCGTCAATCGGAGAGCCGCCGCCCATGGCGATGATCCAGTCCGGCTCAAATTTTGCCATCGCTTCTGCGCCCTTCATCACCGTCTCTACCGATGGATCCGGCTCGATCCCTTCAAACAGTTCTACCTCCATGCCTGCCTCTTTTAAGTACTGCTGTGCACGGTCTAAGAAACCGAACCGCTTCATGGAACCGCCGCCTACACAGATCATTGCTTTTTTGCCCTGGAAGGCTTTTAACGCTTCGAGGGCGCCCTTGCCGTGGTACAGGTCGCGCGGTAATGTAAATCTTGCCATTGTAAAAATCCTCCTTCATTTTCGTATGTATTTATTTACTATAACACATCTTTTGGAAAAAGTAACCGTTTTTTCGTAAATTTTTGCGGCGAAGACAGCGGTTTTCGTTACTATTCACGGCCTGAGGCCGTGAATAGTAACGGTTCGGGGCGATATTTAAAGTTTGCTCCGCAAAATCGCCCCTCACTACTGAATCATGTTTTCACGGAACGCGCATCTGGTGCGCGTTCCTGACCTGTGAATAGTAACCGGTTTTCAAATAGCCAGAGATGTGGTATAGTGGTAGCAATAGGAAAATACGGAATTTACAGGAGGATTTTATTAAGATGAAAAAAGAAGATTGGAAAAAAATATTTTATCAGTCCCTGACGGGCTTTGTCTCCCTTGCGTTGGCAATCCTGCTTTTTTTTGCAATCCGGGAGTTTGGGCAAATCCGCCAGTCGTTTCAATGGCTGCTTGGCGTGCTAAAGCCGGTTATTTACGGCGGGGTCATGGCGTATCTTTTGAAAACGCCTTGCAATTTCCTGGAAGAAAAGATCGCGGCAGTTTTGCCGGACAAGCATAAAAAGCGTGCAAATGGGCTGACCGTGCTGATCGTATTTATTCTGACAGTTTTGATTATTTATCTTTTGATGAGCATGGTCATACCGGAGATGGTGAGCAGTACGCTGATTCTGGTGAACGCGGTGCCGCAGAAGATGGATGAGTTTGCGAACTGGCTGACTGGGATGCTGGATGGGAATGAGGTCTTACAGACGTATGCGAATACGGCGATTGTCAGTATGGAAAATAATCTACAGGACTGGGCAAAGACAGACTTGCTGCCTACGATGCAGGGGATGATGGGCGGCTTTGCGGATACCGTCGGTTCGGTTGTCGGGATTTTATACAATCTGCTGATCGGGGTGATTATCTGCATTTACCTGCTGCTTGGGCGCAAGACGTTTGCAAGGCAGTCCAGAGCAGTGCTGTATGCGGCGCTCAAAAGCGAGCGGGCGGATGCGGTGTTAAAAGAGCTGCGGTTTATTGATAAGACGTTTGTAGGATTTTTCGGCGGAAAAATACTGGACAGTGCGATTGTAGGGCTGATCTGCTATGTATTTTGTATTATTATGACGTTTACAATGGGGTTTCCGAACGCAGTATTAATCAGCGTCATTGTCGGGGTGACGAATGTGATCCCGTACTTCGGGCCTTACATCGGCGCGGTTCCGTCAGCGCTGCTCGTACTGATCTCAGGACCGGTCAACTGTATTATATTTATTGTGTTTATTATTGTTTTACAGCAGTTTGACGGGAATATTTTAGGGCCTGCCCTGCTGGCGGACAGCGTAGGGCTGACCGGATTTTGGGTGCTGTTTTCGATTACGCTGTTTCAGGGATTTTTTGGCTTTGTAGGGATTTTGGTCGGCGTGCCGGTATTTGCGGTAATTTATGACATGGTTCGCAGGCTTGTGCTCAAAGGGCTGGAAAAACACGGGAAGATGGAGGTGCTGTCAGGCCGCGCGCCAGAAGCGCCAGGCAGGGAAGAGGCTGGCTGCTGATTTGATGCCGACGGCCGGTAAGATGGGTGCAGGCTGACTGACAATTTTAAATTTTTGGCAAAAAAATTGTCAGATTACCTTATTTTTAGCAGGTTATACACGCATTTTATTTATATGCAGTATTTTACTGCAAAAGTAAGGTAGCCAAAAGGCTGAGATTCTGTTAAAATAAAACAACAAACAGGTGCATGTATCCGGGCGGGGCTGTATGGGCTGCGACGTGCCTTAGGCCAGCTTTTCCCCAGAGCGGAATGCAGAGTACCTGGGAAGGAAGGTATGGAACATGAGAAAACAGAAGTCGGCAGCAAAGTCTGCACTGATCATTGTTAGCATCATTTTATGTTTTTTGCTGATCGCACTCCTGGTCTGTTATTTGTGTACGGCATCTTTTTATGCGGAGCATTTTTTTCCGGGAACGGTATTAAACGGCGTTTCGGTTGATAAAATGACGGTAGAAGAAGCAGAAGATAAGGTCGCACAGGAAGTTGCAGATTATATTTTCAGCATTGAAACCCGTGACGGGGACAAGTATCAGATCATCGGGCCGGACATTGATTATACGTATGTGCCTGGGACGGAGATCAGCGATATTTTGCAGTTGCAGGACCATTATAGCTGGATATCTGCCCGCAAAGGCAAAAAAGAGATGGATCTGGAGGTGTCTGCGACTTATAATAAGCAGAAATTGGACAAGATGGTTGCGCAGCTTCCATGTTTTCAGTCAGATTATATACAAAAGCCGAAAGATGCGTATTTGCGTGAGACAGACAGCGGCTATGAGCTGGTCGAAGCCGAGGCAGGAAACCAGATCCGCCTTGAGGATGTGCAGAAGCTTGCGCGCAAGGCTGTTGACATGGGAGAGGAAAAGCTGGAGCTTACAGACGATGTCTACGAAGAGCCGAACGTAAAGTCGGACGATAAAAAGCTGAAAAAGGCGCTGAAAAATATCAATTCGTACCTGCATACAAAGATCAAATACGATGTAGGGGAAAATGGGGAAGTGCTGGACTCCGCACGAATCAAGGAATGGATTACGATTGGAGCGGATTATTCCGTGACGCTTGACGAATCCAAGGTGGTCAGCTATATCCAGTATCTTGCCAGTAAATATAATACTTACGGCGATGTGCGTGTGTTTAAGACCTCGCTGGGCGATAAGGTAAAGATCGGCGGGGGCGATTATGGCTGGGTCATCGACAAGGAAAAGGAAAAGGAGCAGTTGCTAAAGGAAATAAGCTCAGGCAAGACGATCAAGCGTGAGCCGGTATTTAACCAGACGGCAGAAGTAAAAAGCGAGACGTATGATATCGGCAATACTTATGTGGAAGTAGACTACACGAACCAGCATATGTATTTCTATGAGAATGGAAAGCTCAAGCTGGAGTCAGATATCGTAACGGGCAATATCAGCCGCAACAACGGCTCCCCGGACGGTGTATATAAAATCGTATACAAGCAGCGGGATGCCACGCTCGTCGGTGAGACCTATCAGTCCGACGTCAATTATTTTATGGTCTTTGCTTATAATGTAGGCTTCCATGATGCAAGCTGGAGAAATGAATTTGGCATGGAGATCTACAAGACTTCCGGCTCCCACGGCTGTATCAACATGCCGGGCGAGATGGCGGAAAAGCTGTACCAGATCCTGCCGACAGGCACTCCGGTGATCGCATATTACCGTGAGCCGGTAGAGCTGACGGCTGAAAATGCAAGGATTTCGAATGCTTATTCGTATGTAAAAAAGGAGGGCTAGCCTTCCCGGGCAGTCCTTTCAGGCGGTTTTCCAAAAGGATACCCTGCCGGAACCAGTGCTGTAGCTGTATACAGCGTGGACTCCGGCAGGGTATTTACGTTTCGCCTTTCAGCGCTTATTTTGGCATAGGCTAAAACAGCCCAGTGATTTTTCCAGATGCATCCACATCGATCCCATAAGCAGCCGGGGTTTTTGACAGTCCTGGCATCGTCATAATCGCTCCGGTCAGTACGACGACAAATCCAGCTCCGGCGCTTACATACACATCCCGAACATTGACAGTAAATCCGGACGGCCGCCCAAGCTTGTACTGGTCGTCTGACAGCGAATACTGTGTCTTTGCGATACAGACTGGGAGGTTTCCGAAGCCGAGCGCGGTCAGCCTTGCCAGTGTTTTTTCGGCAGCAGGCGTATAGCTGACGTCAGCGGCACCGTAAATTTCAGATGCAACAGTATGGATTTTGTCTTTTAACGGCATTTCGTCTGGATACAGAGGCTGGAAAGCGGATGGTTTTTCTTCTAAAGTCTGCAATACTTTTTCTGCAAGCGCGGTGCCGCCTTCGCCGCCTTTTTCCCATACTTGTGACAAAGCGAAAGCACAGCCTTTTTCTTCGCAGAATTGCCGGATATATTCATATTCCGCCTGCGTATCGGTCAGGAAGGAATTTAACGTTACGACAATCGGCACATGGTATTTGTGCAGGTTTTCGATATGCTTTTCCAGGTTGCAGATACCTTTTTTCAGCGCGTCCAGATTTTCCTTTGCAAGCTCGTTTTTCGGGACGCCGCCGTTGTACTTGAGCGCGCGTACGGTAGCGACGAGTACGACCGCGTCTGGTTTCAGCCCGGCTTTGCGGCACTTGATATCAAAGAATTTTTCCGCGCCGAGGTCTGCGCCGAAGCCTGCCTCAGTAATGACATAGTCAGCCAGCTTTAAAGCGGTTTTGGTAGCACGGATAGAGTTGCAGCCGTGTGCGATATTGGCAAACGGCCCGCCGTGTACGATCGCCCCGGTGTGTTCTAACGTCTGGATCAGGTTCGGCTTTAACGCGTCTTTTAAAAGGGCTGCCATTGCACCGACTGCCTGTAGCTGTTTTGCAGTAACCGGCTCGCCGTCATAGTTATAGGCTACAATGATATCACCGAGCCGTTTTTTCAGGTCAGCCATATCCGAAGACAGACATAAAATAGCCATGATTTCAGTAGCGACTGTAATCACAAAATGGTCTTCCCTTACAAATCCGTCTGATTTTGCGCCAAGCCCGACGACGATGTTGCGCAAAGCACGGTCGTTCATGTCCATACAACGTTTCCAGACGATCTGGCGCGTATCAATCTGGAGGGCGTTCCCCTGCTGGATATGGTTGTCAAGCAGCGCTGCAAGCAGGTTGTTTGCGGCAGTGATGGCATGAAAATCCCCGGTAAAATGCAGATTCAGGTCTTCCATCGGAACGACCTGCGCATAGCCTCCTCCGGCAGCACCGCCTTTGATGCCGAAGCATGGGCCAAGGGACGGCTCCCGCAGCGCCAGCAGGCAGTTTTTTCCAAGCTTGGCGAATGCCTGTCCTAAACCGATACTCGTAGTCGTCTTGCCTTCTCCGGCAGGAGTCGGGTTGATGGCGGTAACAAGAATGAGCTTTCCGTCTGGATTGGATGCTGTCTTTTCGATCAGTTCATCTGAGAGCTTTGCTTTGTATTTCCCATAAAATTCCAGGTCGTCTTCAGCAATGCCGTATTTGGAAGCAACCTCTTTGATGTGGATCATTTCTGCTTCCTGTGCAATTTGAATGTCTGTTTTCATGAATGAGCCTCCTCCTTTTGCGTGTGGTAATTGATTATAGCATAGGGCAGACTACGTCCGCAACCTAACTAAAAAATCAAAACCACTCTTTCTTTGATCATGTAGTATAATGACTACGTAACATAAAATAATCGGTGACTACTAACCATGAGGTGTTCTCACCCGTATAATAAGGAGTGGTTTTGATATGGATATTTTAAAGCAGTTTGAAGGAAAAATCAATGGTACTTTGGAAACTTTTGGCCGCATTATCATCAATGGATATCTTCAGCAGCTTTAAAGTTTTCGGCTGTTTTTATATGATCTCATCCAGAAAAACGTTTTACTCAAAGATTCTGATTCTTTCGCCACACAGCAGACAGATACCCTCTGTAACCACATTGAAACATATATCCAGGAGCACGGATGTACACTGGCCTATCTTAGTTCAGGCCAGACAGACAAGGGCGCCAGAGATCACCCTGATGCCCGCCAGAAAAATGCGGTGGCGCATATCTTATATGGAAACAACACGCTGCTTGCGCATTGCGTGGGGGGTGGCAAGACATTCCAGATGATCGCTGCCGGGATGGAGAGCCGGAGGCTTGGGCTGGCACAGAAGAACCTCTATGTCGTGCCGAACCATCTGACCGAACAGTGGGGCAGCGACTTTTTACGCCTGTATCCGGGGGCAAATGTCTTAGTCGCAACGAAGAAGGATTTTGAGCCTGCCAATCGGAAGAAGTTCTGTTCCCGTATTTCGACAGGCAACTATGATGCAGTCATTATCGGGCATAGCCAGTTTGAGCGCATTCCACTTTCCAGGGAACGGCAGATTGCAAGCATCGAGCGGCAGATGAACGACATCACGAACGCGATTGCAGAGCTGGCGGAGGAAGAAGGCACACGCTACAACATCAAGCAGATGGAAAAGACGAGGAAAACGCTGGAAACAAGGCTTGCGAAGCTGAATGACCAGAGCCGGAAGGATGACGTGGTGACGTTCGAGCAGCTAGGCGTGGATCGGTTGTTCGTAGATGATGGGCGTGATATAATAGGGACAAATCAGAGGAAACCTAGTAAAATCAAGGGGTTGCAGATGATTTAGTCCTATTATTTTTTGCAACGAAACGGTGCAGACGGTATAGGGCAGGCCTGTTATATATCAAAATACCTCATATTGCATACGAAGTCATGTTTTGATGTTGGTTTCGTATTGCCGAAAAGGAGTGATAACTGAATATTTGGAACTTTTTAGGTAGGACTAAATTGACTGATTGGAACATGGTGTTTCGCTGTCGGTTTAGTCCTTTTGTATTTTATAAGAAAAAGGAGCTGGTTACATGAAAAGGAGGACATTCAAAATGGATAACAAAGTTGAAGTGATCGGGATTGACCACGGCTGGTCTGGCATGAAAACGGTGCATGAGGTATTTACATCAGGCTGTAAGGAAATCAGCACGGAGCCGGCATTTACAGAGAACCTGCTGGAGTTTGGCGGGAAGTATTATAAGATTGGCAGCAAACGTCTTGAAGTCAAAGACACAAAAGTAACAGATGAAAACCGGGAGAGAGGAATGGAACCGGTGGAGAAAAGTACAAAGGAAAAGATACAGGACGCAATTTCAAAAGCCGGGGATATGCCGGACGGAAGTCTTGGGGAGGCGATTGACCGGGCAATGGAAGTTTACCGGAAATCCTGGATGGATGGCAGCGGGGAAATACAGCAGGTGACAAGGCACCCAACATTGAATGGCAGGGGAAGGTAAAACATGGGGAAATAAAATTTTCATCCATGCATAAAATTTAATCAAAAAGAGGGTCTAATTCCCCGCAGCTTGCTGCGTAACAAACTTTTTCAAAACGTGGAGGAAGTGATATACTAGAGGAAAAAGGAAGGGAGAAGTTGTGCGATGAGTGAGACAGTACGCAAATCACACAATGTATCGGTACTCATGTATCATTTCGTATGTCCGGCAAAATATAGAAGAGTAGTAATAGATGAAGAAGTAGATAGGGTAATCAAAGAAACATGTGAGGGAATTCAGGAGAGGTATGAAATAAGATTTCTGGAAGTGGGTACAGATAAAGACCATGTACATTTTCTTATACAGTCTGTGCCAACATATAGTCCAAAGAAAATCATCCAAATAGTAAAGAGTATCATAGCACGGGAGGTATTTGCAAAATGTCCGCAAGTGAAGAAAAAACTATGGGGAGGGGAATTCTGGACGGATGGATATTACGTAGCAACGGTGAGCGAGCATGGGAATGAGCAAATCATAAGCAGATATGTAAAAGAACAGGGGCAGGAAAAAAATTATAAAACAATCTATAAAAACGTAGTGGAAACGAAGCAGTATAGCATATGGGATTATATGTAGAGGTTGAGACTTTCGATACCCCGCAGCTTGCTCTTAACTTGACCCACAAGTTTATGTGGATATTCTACTGTTTTCATGCTATACTA
>CAMWXD010000078.1 GCA_947178105.1 uncultured Eubacterium sp.
ATAAAAGGGCGCTTAGCCAATCGGCTTTGCACCCTTCATTCTTTCACGCGACCGCGTTTTATTCTTTAATTTCATCAATTTCTGTAAGATTGACACCAGCTACGTTCAGAAAACTTTTTAAGTATAAATATTCTTTTTTCAGGCTTCCATATGTCTCTGTTGCATTTTCTTTCCGAGCGATCAACATATGTCTTTGGATTTTTATAAAATCTTCCATAGCCTTTTGTGTAATTTCCAAATTCGTATCTGGCATACAACCACCTCCCAATCATGAAAAACATTATCATATTTGTTTTCGTATATACCCACCTTAAATAGAGTATAACAGAAAAAATCTATTGTCGCAACTAAGAAAACAAATTAAGGATTTTCACAATCTTAAGGCTTTCGAATACTACATGTTAAAAATACCTTCCCACGCTTTATTCAATTCGCAGCTACGTGGCGAGCCAAACAGTTTCTCCTCAATCACGTTTAGCATATAATCATACCGCTCTTCCATAGGCATCGAGCGAAGTGTGCCTACCTCGCTGTCTTCCAGTGCATAAAGCATCCCTAATCTTGACATTGCTTTTCCTCCTCCAAACTGTTTCCGCCGGCAATGCAGAAGTATTCGATTTACCGCTGGCTCCATTATACCGCAATGGTTTCGAAGATGAAACAAGTTTTTGAATTTTTGTCTATTCCTATTCTTTTACTCCTCCAAGCGTCAGGCCCGTCACAAAATATTTCTGCAAAAACGGATAAATGCAGATGATTGGCAGCATTGTGATAATGGTCGCCGCCGCTCTTACCGATGTCGGAGTAACTGCTCCTACTGTGTTTTTCATAGATTCCGCGGAAGCCCCCTGGCTCGTTACGGATGACAGCAGCTTCATCAGCTCATACTGCAAGGTCGTATATTCCCCGCTCATACGGTTATAAAGCATTGCGTCAAACCAGGAATTCCACTGCCCTACCGCCACAAATAATGCAACCGTAGCGTATACCGGTTTGCAAAGTGGGGAAATAATCTTTACAAAAATCGTCGTATAGCCTGCCCCGTCCAACTGCGCTGATTCTACCAGGCTGTCCGGCAGTCCGTTCATATAGGTACGTATGACAAGCATATTAAACGCACTGATCACACCTGGAACGATATATACCCAAAATGAATTGGTAAGGTGGAGATTTTTGTATAAAATAAACGTAGGAATCAGCCCGCCGTTTACGTACATCGTGATGACCCAAAAAAGCGATAGCTGTTTACGGAACAAAAATTTGGGCCTGCTGACAATAAACGCCAGGATGGCATTCATTACCAGCGCCAACAAGGTTCCGAAAACGGTACGTGCAACCGTAACCATTGCCCCGACCATAAGGTTATTTTTTTGAAGAACAGTTACATAATTTTTCCACGTAAATTTTCTTGGAATAAGGTAAATACCGCCTTTTAACGCATCTGTACCATCATTGAGTGAAATGGCAAGCGTGTTCAGCACTGGATACAGCGTGACCACCACAAACACAATCATAAAAATCGTGTTAAATACTGTAAAAGCTGTATCCGCAGCAGATCGTTTTTTACTAAAATTATTTTTACCGGCGCTCATCATAATCAATCCCTCCTTTTAATACAGCCTTTCTTCGCCGCTCTTTTTCGCAATCTGGTTCGCAATGACGATCAGCAGAATGCTGACGATACTCTTAAAGATACCGGCTGCCGTACCGATTGCATAATCGCCCTGGCTGATACCCCATTTCAGGACATAAATGTCGATCGTTTCAGACACACTCTTTACGAGGCCGTTGCCAAGCAGGTACTGTATTTCAAATCCTGCATTTAATACATTGCCGACATTCATCAGCAACAGGATAATAATGGTAGATTTGATGCCCGGCAATGTGACATACCGGATCTTTCCGAATCTTCCGGCGCCGTCAATCGCTGCTGCTTCGTATAAAGAAGGGTCGATGGATGTAATCGCTGCCAGATAAATGATTGCATTCCATCCTGTTTCTTTCCAGACATTCGCAAATGCCACAATCGGCCAGAAATAAGACGGATGTGCAAAAAAATCAATCGAACTGTCAATGATATGTAAATTTTTCAAAAGCTCGTTTATGATACCGCTCCCGCTTAACGCATCATGCAAAATTCCTGTAACAATAATCCAGGAAAGGAAATGCGGCAGATACGAAACCGTCTGTATGACTCTTTTGGCGCCTTTCTGCCGGATTTCGTTTAACAGGATCGCAAATAAAATCGCCATGACAAATGTCACTACCAGATTGATCACGCCCATGGCAAGCGTATTTCGGATCACTCTAAGAAACGTATCATCTGAAAACAGCCTCTGAAATTTTTCCATGCCTACAAATTCCGAATGGAATAACCCTTTTGCAGGCTTATAATTTTGAAATGCCATCAGCCAGCCGCCTAACGGCATATAATAAAAGATAAATCCATAGATTACAATGACTGCTGACCAAAATAACAAAGCCTTTTGACGCTTTACCTCTTTCCAGGTAATCGTGATCTTTTGTTCTGTCTCTACTTGTTTTTTCTGTTTCTTCGCTATTGCAGACATATTTTCACCTCCTGACTCAAACAGGCATATGGCATCTGCCATATGCCTGCCTGAAACTCCCCCTGATTTTGTTTACTGGTATTTTGCTGCTAATTCCATTCTGCGGTCTAATTCTGCCTGCATTTCACTTAAGAAATCTTCTGGCTTGCACTCATTATATTTCCCCATATACTCTTCCCATGCCTGGTCAAAATTTTCTGCCATTACTACTTTCGGCAGGTATTCATGCTTCACCTCGCCAATCTTCGTCCATGCCATACCGCCGTCTGTTTCTGTCGTCAGGCTGTTGGAATAGCTCCACATCGGATACCATGCGCCAGGCGCTTCGCTCGTTCCAAGCATCTCTACATAAGTCTGGACGCCGTATGCGTCAAAGCACTCCTTGACATCGTTTTTTAACGCGTCATAAAACTCTCCAGGCTGTCCTGCCGGGGACATTGCATTGATGCCGTCACGGTTCGTTCCTATGTATTGAGGGAAATATGAATATGGACACAAATGGGATGCTTTGTACGCGGTATCTGCGCATTTTGTCCGCATTTCCTCTGTACGGCTGAATACACCCTGATCATCCGCCTGGTAATCCGTGCCTTCCACACCCCAGAAACGCAGGTTGTGAATATCCTGGTCCAAAAGATCGTTTACAAATTTCAGTGCGCCTTCTACATCCTCACAGCTTATGGAAACTGCAAGCCCCGTTCCGGCATTTACAACGCCGCCGGAATTGTGCCACTGATTTTGGATATTTTCATCTATTGTAATCGGCAGCGGAACATAGCTGCATCCCTGCTGATCCAGCCCGGCTGATTTGATCGCGTCTCCTGCATTAAAGGCGAAATCCCACCACTGGTCAATCATTCCAAGCACACGGCCGCTGGATAATTTCGCAATATATTCGTCATAGGTCTGTGTAAACGATTCGCGGTCTACAATTCCTTTTTTGTATTCTTCATTCAGCTTTTTAAAATATTCCACAGCCGTCTCTGTCGTATTGTAATCAATGACTTTTAATGTCTGCGGATCTACAATACAGGAACCGTCATTCGGATATCCGTCCAAAAACTGCGGTGCGTTTTCCAGGCAGAAATATCTCCAGTCCTCGCAGAGTATCGTATATGGGATATTTTCAGTACCATCTTCCATCGTCGGGTTTGCTTCATAGTATTTTTCAATCAGGTCAAAATACTGGTCCAGCGTTTTTATTTCCGGATAGTCCGCCCATTTCAGCACCCTTGTCTGAATCCAGAACGCTTCGTCGTTGTGTTCACATGCTTTTTCTTCCCCATAAATGTTCGTAAACTGCGGAATCCAGTAGATATGTCCGTCCTCCTGCCGCAGGGAATCCCATTCCTGTTCTGTAAAAAACTCCTTGATATTCGGATATTTTTCAATATAGTCGTCCAGCGCGACCAGCGCCCCTGCATCATACAACTGCGGCATACCGGCTGCACCCTCTATAAAATCCGGGTATTCGCCTCCGGCAATAATCGTGCCGATCGCTTCCTCCGGCGTCTGCCCGGTCAGCCAGGTTTCCTTTACCTTTACGCCCGTTTTTTCAGCTATAATTTCCTGTACTTCGTTGCCGTCGTTAATCTCTACGCCAGGTACTGCAAAAAATGCTGTAAACTCTTTTACCCCGCCTTCGCCTGACGCTGTACCGCCCGTTTCACTGTTCCCGGCAGGCCCGCTTCCGCAGCCTGCGAGCAGGGTTGCTGTGACCGCTGCCATCAAAAGCCGTGCCAGTTTCTTTTTTTTCATATAACTTCCTCCTCAATGTGTTTTATTTCTTAAATCATATAAAAAAAAGAAAAATACTTCAACCTGGTAAACTATAGAATCGGACATGACAAACTATAGTTCTTGCTTACATCCCTGCTTTGCGCCTGTACTGCGTAGGCGTACATCCTTTTGCTGCAATAAAGCGGTTTACAAAATAGTCTAAGTTATGATACCCTGCTTCTTCTGCGACCTGATAAATTTTTTTATCTGTATACAGCAGTTGTGATGCCGCTGCTTCTATCCTTACCCTGTTCAAATAATCTTTAAAGGAGCATTCATACTTTTTTCGGAACAGTTGCCCTAAATACGCACTGTTTACATAATACTTTTCACTCAGCCCTTTTAACGTCAGGTTGTCCGCAAAATGCTCCCGTATTTCCGTCTCGACTTCGGCTAACACTCCTCTGGAGACGTTTTTGCGAAGCTGCGCCAGGTATTGTGCATATTCCTGGACAAATCTTAGTACATGTGCCTTGCTCCCGCGGTCCAGCCCGCCTTTAAACGACTGTTCACTGATAATCCTCAATATTTCTTCCTGATTGACATGGCCATCCTGTTTGGTTGCAAGATGAATCAACTGAAACAGCAGGTAATTAATATTCAGGCTCCTGCTCTCACCGGCAATTCCCATACGCAGCATTTCTTCGAAAAAAACATTGACCGCTTTTGTAATTTCCGGCGGTTCATTCTGCTCAATCGCGGATATTAACACATCGATCTCTTTTTTACATAATACAATCCCGCTGCCGGACACCTGTACTTCTTCTTCATAATAATAGATTTCCTTCTGGTTTTGAAAGCCCTGGCACGACCTTAGGATACAGGCTGTGCCATAAGATTTTGCCAGGTTGTGAATATCGTCGACTTTTTTTCCTGCGAGCATAATCACCGGAAGCTGCGACACATTTCTCAGATAAGACAGAAAATCCTTAAGATATGCTTTTTCAGGCTTCAATGCCTCTTTGGCGATGCCATCGCAATATACAAATCCAATATCATAAATATGTTCCTTATTCGATACATCAAACACGCAGTGATCCGCATATGTTTTTAAATATTCCACACAAGCTTCGGACAATTTCCGCTGATACGCCCGCTTTTCTTCATCCGACCATTCTTCTTCCAACAGCGCTTCATCCAATTCAATCTCAATATACCGAATGCCTCCCGCAAAGCACATATGCTCCCGCACATACTGCAAATTTACGTCGTCATATTTCCCTTTGATCACCGCGGTTAAGTTCTGGGCAAGGTAAGCGCGTTCCATCTTCTGGCTCGCCCTATTTTCTTCCTCTTTATCCGCTTTCAGTGCGCTGATTTTCTGTAAGATATCCAGCAGTTGTTCTTTTTCGATCGGTTTTAAAATATAATCTGTACACTTATACCTGATCGCCTCCTGTGCATAGGCAAATTCCGCAAAGCCGCTTAATATCACAAAAAAAGCTTCCGAAAGCTTTTCCGTACGTATTTTCTGCACCAGCTCCAGCCCTGATATTTCCGGCATATTGATATCAGCAAGAATTAAATCCACCTGGTTGTGTTTTAAAAACTCCAGCGCTTCACTGCCGTTTGAAGCAGTCCCTGCAATGACAAAGCCTTCCTTTTCCCATTCAATCAGCGCCTTTAAGCCCTGCAATATATAATGTTCATCATCCACCAACAGTACTTTTAACATTTTGACACCTCCGATTCCCAACATTGACATGGAATCTTAACCTGCACCATAAGCCCCAGTCCTGCCTCGCCGTCTAATTCAAACTCTGCTTCCCCATTCGTTTCCATTTTTAACCGCAGACATGCATTGATCATGCCGACACGTTCTTTTTCCTGCAGCAGCCCGATGCTCGCATTCCGCATTTTCCATAAAAGCATTTCCATGGACTCTTTGTCCATTCCTTTTCCTGTATCTTCGATTTCGATATAAAAATCGGATTCTTTTTTATATACGCGTACAAAAATCCATCCGGCTGCCATCTTGCTTTCAATTCCATGCACACAGGCATTTTCCACAAAGGTCACAATGGAAAGTTTCGGAACCCTGAAAGAACGGCATGTTTCATCCACTTCCAGCTCATAGGAGAGCCTGTCTGAAAACCGGTACTTTTGGATGCTCAGATAGATCTTCACAAACTCCATCTCTTGTTCCACGCTGACAAGCCCTTCATTCCAGTCTGCATACTGGCGCTGGAGCACAGCCAGCTTTTCTATCAGATCTGCTGTTTCTGTTTCCCCTTTCAGCACACTATGCATCCGAATGCTCTCAAGGGCGTTAAACAGAAAATGCGGATTAATCTGGCTGCGCAGCGCCAATAGCTCTGCTCTTTGCCGCGCTACCGTGATCTCCTGTTCTTTGATCCTGTCCCTGTATACAATCCGTATGAGTGTATTGATGCGGCTAGCCATTTTATTATAGCTGAGCATCAAATTGCCGATTTCATCCGTGCCGCGGATATTCTGGATTTCCGCCAGGTCTTCCTCTTCATCCACATTTCCAAAAGTGCTGCTTAAAATACCGAGCCTGGCTGTAAATGAGCGGTTTAAAAACTGCATCATCATAATCGGCAGCACTGCGTTGGCTACGACCAGAAACCCAATCACCGGAAGATGCTTTGTAATTTCCTTTGCCAGGGTATCTAACGAATGCATGACGTTGATCTCAAGCGTTGTTCCGTACAATTCCAGTTTTTTCTGATAACCGATCCTGCCATGCTCCCTGAATTCTGAAAAATCCAATCCCTGGCTTGCATACTTTCCGTTTGATAGCACGATGTTCCCTTTCCAGCAAAGAAAAATATCCATAGAATAATTCATTTTCTTTAAATACCTGTTGATGCCCGCATAATCCAGCTCCATCCGCAAAAGCTTTTCCCTTTTTCGGTCAAAGAAATTCAGCTTCTGCAGAAACATCAGCCGGCGCTTTGTATCATAATCAAACAATACCATCTGGGACATATCCGAACGTTTAAAGCGCTCATACCACTTCGCGCCAGCATCTCTGTCAAGCCTTGCAAACTCCCCTCCGTTGACAATCGTATCATTGTCGCTGTACATGGTAATCTTTTCATATCCAGGGCCGGCATTGTTTTCAAACCGCATTCCTTTAAAAAAATCATAATAGCTTGTCACATAATCATAAGTATCCGCATATTCATGATTCAGAAATTCATTGATATATCGGTTCATGGAGGCGCGTTTTGCAAATAACGCAGCCTCCTCTACCGTACTGCTGATATAATATGAGACAGCGTCTGCCGCATTTTTCATTTCCTTATACCGCATGGCCCTGTCTGAATGAATAAAAATAAATACAACCATGCTGTCCGTAATGACCAGCGGAAGCAGGATACAAAGGATGTATAAATAATAAAACTTTTTCCGAATGCTGCAATTATCCAAAAAGAGCTCCAGTTTCTGTATGATTGTCTTTCTTCCGCCGCCTTTTCCCATGTGGCCCTGCCTCCGTATCGCTTATTTCATCTGATCACAGGCGATTAATACGCAACCGTTTCTTCCTGCCCTGTTCTTTCAATGACAAAGGTATCTATTTTATGCCCCCTCAGCTTCTCGCTTCTTTCGTCCGGCTGGCTTCCGCCAATACTTACGGTATATGTGCCCGGTTTTGCCACACACTCGCCATTTTGTGTAATCACAGCAAAATCCCTCCTGTCCAGTACAATTTCAGCCTGTTTTGTTTCCCCCGGCTCCAATACGATATTTTGGATGCCTTTTAACTGATACCCCGGCTCATAAGCATCGCGCCCTTCATGCCTGACATATACCTGTACACATTCATGTATCAAATAGCTGCCTTTATTGGTAACCTCCGCCGTAAGCGTAACCGTATCCTGCACGCTGCATTCCGTACAGCTAACGCGAGCCTGTGAATAACATGCCTCTGCGTAAGACAGCCCATAGCCGAACGGATATAAAATGCTGCAGCTTGTATACCGGTATGTACGGTTTTCCATACGGTAATCGCAAAAGTCCGGCAGCTCTTTCTCATCCGCATAAAAGGTAACTGGCAGCTTTCCCGACGGCGAAAACTCTCCAAATATGGCTTCTGCAATCGCCCTGCCCCCGCGCGCTCCAGGATACCAGGCATCCAGCAGCGCATGGACATGTGCATCCGCCCAGGTAAGGCCCATAGCGCTGCCTGCCAATAATACCAGCACCACCGGTTTTCCGGTAGCCGCCAACGCTTCCAGCAGTTCCTGCTGCAAGCCCGGCAGCGCCAGGCTTGGCTTATCTCCGCTTGCATATTCGTTGCCGGCATCTCCCTCTTCCCCTTCAATCGTGGCATCCAGCCCCAGGCAAGCGATCACAACGTCTGCCTGTTCTGCGGCAGCAATCGCTTCCTGAAAGCGGTCTTTTTCTTCCGCCAGAAACTCTACTTTATCCTTGTACAAATGGCAGCCCTGCGCATAAAGAACCCTGGTTTCCTCCCCGACATACTGGCGGATCCCTTCCAGCGGCGTTATATACACAGAAGAGGTGCCGTTATAATTTCCAATTAAAGCATCTCTGGAATCCGCATTTGGCCCGATGACCGCGATGGTATGCAGCTCGTCCTTATGCAGAGGGAGCAGGTTATCTTTGTTTTTTAACAGGACAAGGCTTCGCCTTGCCGCCTCTACAGACAGCTCTGTATGCTCCCTGCATTCTACTTTATCGTACGGAATCGAAGCATAAGGCGACGGATAGTCCTCCATCATCCCAAGGCGGATACGCACGTCCATCAGGCGCTCTACCGCTTCTGTCACTGCTTCTTCACTGATAAGGCCATGCTCCAGTGCTTTTCCCAGATGCAGATATGCGTTTCCGCAGTTTAAGTCGCATCCATGGTTGACCGCCATTGCAGCCGACTCTTCCGCCGTTTTTGTCACGCCGTGGTTTAAATGAAAGTCATTGACTGCCCAGCAGTCGGATACTACATGCCCCTGGAACTGCCATTCCTTTCTGAGAATATCCTTAAGCAGCCGTTTGCTGCCGCACGCCGGCTCTCCGTTTACCCGGTTGTAAGCGCCCATAACCGCTTCGACTTTTGCGTCTTTTACGCACCTGCTGAATGCATAAAGATAAGTATCATACAGGTCATGGTCGGATACTTGTGCATCAAACTCATGCCGCAGCGCTTCCGGGCCGCTGTGTACTGCAAAGTGCTTTGCACATGCCGCTGACTTAAGATGGTCTGGGTCATCCCCTTGCAGCCCGCGGATAAACGCGATCCCAAGCTCTGCTGTCAAATATGGATCTTCTCCGAAGGTCTCATGGCCGCGCCCCCATCTGGGATCCCTGAATATATTGATATTTGGCGCCCAGAAGGTTAATCCTTTATAAATGCCGCGGTCGCCCCTTTTGGAAAACTCCTGGAATTTTGCACGCCCTTCTGTAGAGATGGCGTCTGCCACCTGATATAAAAATGCAGGGTCAAATGCCGCAGCCATTCCGATCGCCTGCGGAAATACGGTTGCCACTCCTGCCCTTGCGACTCCGTGCAGTGCCTCATTCCACCAGTTGTATGCCGGAATATGTAGCCGTTCAATCGCTGGCGATGCATACAGCATCTGGGACAGCTTTTCCTCTGCTGTCATTTTTTCTACAAGGTCCTTTGCGTATTTTCTTGTTGCTTCACTCATTTACCTTCTCCTTATTCTTTTTCTTTTTATTTTACTAAATTCCGCTTCGTGCATCTTGCAAAATCTTGCCCGCCAATCATCAATTATTGCTCTTTCTGCTTGCCTTAACCGCAAGATCAGGCTAAAATAGAACTGTAACCATAACGATAGAAACAAACAGAAAGAGTGCCTGCATGATAGAATCACTGAACGGAATGCATGAAACCGTCAATTACAAAACAAATACAAAGCTGCGCCTGTACGACAATGTCCAATCTGAAGATTATCCCAACCACTGGCATACCCCTGTGGAAATCATTATGCCTTTGGAAAATACTTATTCTGTCGCCATCGGCAGCCACATGATTACACTCCAGCCGTCAGATATTATCTTGATCTGCCCGGGCGTCATCCATTCCCTGCAAGCTCCCGCCGACGGCAGGCGCATGATCTTTCAGGCTGAAATTACCATGTTCTCTGCGATCAGCGATTTTGAAGCGGTGATCAGCCTGATGTCCCCGGCTTTAAAAATTTCAAAAGAACAGTCTCCGGATCTGCACAGGCAGGTTTCCGCACTGCTGACAGAAATCGCCAGCCTGTATGACAGCGGCCATTTTCTGCTGGAATCAGCGATCTATTCCAGGCTGCTTCAAATCTTTTTTCTTGCAGGAAACAGCTTTGCGGGCAGCTTCGAGCATGTCGGCAAAGGCGCTGCGGCACATAAAGAACATGCAGAAAAATTTATTCTAATCTGCCAGTATATCAAGGAGCACTGCACCGAAAGCATCAGCCTGGATGAAATCGCAAAAATAGCCGGGTTCAGCAAATACCACTTTACCCGGCTGTTTAAGCAGTTTACTGCAACTACTTTTTACAGATACCTGAATCAAAAAAGAATCGAATATGCCCAAAAGCTGCTTGCAGACCCCGAAATCCCAATCACGGATGTCGCCCTGCGCTGCGGCTATACAAGCCTGTCCGCGTTTCTTCGTATGTTTAAGTTAATGAACCAATGTACTCCTACAGAATACCGGCAAATGTTCCTGTCCTATCCCTCGTCATAGGTGAGCCAGGCAAAATCAGCATAATTGCTGTCCGCTGTTCCGTTTGCAGATGCGTACATTCCAATCGTACACCCCACAAATCCGCCTGCTTCCTCCGTCGTATAAGGGAGCAGGCTTATGTTTCCTGCTGCCTGTACCGTGCGGCTGCCGCTTTTTACCCAGATCTCTGCGGTTTGGTTCTGTGCCCGGAACACCAGTTCCACCAGCCCTGTCTGGCTGATGTCTGTTTCCGATACCATATGATCGCTCCCATGGATATGCTCTGTCACGCACAAAATTCGGGAATCCCTTTTCTTTTTGATCTCCATGCGCAAATGATTTTCATGATTCTGATAATAAACCATGCCGGCGCTTTCCAGCCCATGCGGCACAAATTCCAATGCGGTGCGCGCTTCAAAACAGTAGTCCTTTTGGCGGATCCCCAGATAGGATGCGTTTGTCTTCTCCGTGATCCTTTCCTGCCTGGCATATAATCTTAAAAATCCCCTTCTTGCCTTTAAAGAATATTGCGCCTCATTCCTTGTATGTATCCCCAGCAGCCGGCAGTCCAACTGTTCTTCATAAAAATGGAAATGGTCATGGTGCGCGATTTCACTGACAAACCTGCATTCCTCGAAAGGCAGCTCCACATTTTTGCGCAGCCTGCCTGCCCCGGCGCTGATCACCGGCCATCCGTCCTCCCATATTACTTTTGCAAGAAACGATTCTCTTCCCATACTGCTGTGGCGCCTGCACAGGCGTGATGCCAGCATAATCATATACCAGTTTCCATTTTCATCGTCCACCAGGTCTCCGTGCCCTGCATATACAACCGGATAGTCCCTGCCCAGATTTCTGTGTGTAAAAACCGGGTTTCTCGGGCATCCCTCAAACCACTGGAACAAGCGTTTGCTCCTTGCCACACTGACGCTGTGTTCCGGCCCGGTTCCTCCTTCTGCATGGATCAGATAGTAATATTCGCCGATCCGGTACAGATGCGGTCCTTCCGGCCAGACTGCGTCTTTTAACGCGCCTTTCCATATCGCCGCGCTTTCCCCCACTAGCCGCATCTGCTTTAAGTCCAGCTCCTGTATCCAGATTTCCCAATCACCATTGTAACGGGTACCCTTCGGGTTCGGCCTTGTCCCAACGTAATAACAGGCCCCATCGGTATCAAAAAAAAGGCTCGGATCAATCCCTGCCGCTTCCTCTCCCAAATAATAAGGCTCAGACCACGGCCCCTGTGGCTGGCTTGCCATAACGATAAAATTTCCTCCATGCCCCATATTGGTCGTAATCATATAATAGATTCCATTATGATAGCGGATCGTCGGGGCAAAAATCCCCTCTGAAATCTCACTGCCTGCCAACGGAAGCTGCTCCTGCGTGTCAAGTACATTGCCAATTTGTTCCCAATGCGCCAGGTCTTTACTGTGGAATATAGGCACGCCTGGAAAATAAGCAAAACTAGAATTTACCAGATAAAAGTCTTTTCCAACCCGGCAGACAGACGGATCTGGATAAAAACCGCTCAATATAGGATTTCTTGCTATTACCATTTCTTTTCCTCCCTGTGTGCAACGGTGCAGTCTCCTCCACAGTTGCCCCTTTGTTTCTTATGCTTCTACATATCCAAAGCCAAGTATGGTACATTTTTTGTTTCTGTCTGGTTCACAGATTGCAACCTTCACCAAATGCCTGGCACTGTTTTTTTCATTCAGAATGATCATGGGATTACAGTGTACCCATCCGTTTACATAGGGATCTGCTGTCCTTATATACTTGCCGTCCACATAAATATCTGCACAGGCGGCGTCTGTTTCTCCTGAATCCTTAAATATAAGCACCAGCGCCCTGCATGTAATTGCCATCTCAAAATACGGCTGTCCGGGATCTTTCCCGCTGTAATGCCAATTATATGGAAATTCCTGCACTGGTTCCAACGACGCATCCATTTCCACACACTGTAATATAGGATCCGTTTCCGTAAAACCTCCTGGCATGATCTCAGCTTTGTCATACGGATTCACTTGATCTAAAAGCCTGACATCTTCAAAGGTATTGCCTATAAGTGGCTCTTTTTTCAGTATCTGCGCAGTACTTTGCATTTCCTGCGTTTCTTCTCCCACGATCCCTGCCTGCTCCCAGAGATATCCCAGGCAGTCGGACATAACCCTATGGCCTGCGTTTGTCGGATGATACCGGTCATAAAAAAACTGATTCTTTGTAATCACTCTGCCTTCGCCGCTTTCCTTATAGAACTGGCTTGTAACCGCATC
The DNA here is from genome assembly GCA_947178105.1 of uncultured Eubacterium sp. Lineage (GTDB taxonomy): Bacteria > Bacillota > Clostridia > Lachnospirales > Lachnospiraceae > Eubacterium_J. The sequence goes on from CAMWXD010000078.1 coordinate 13,287, forward strand.
TTTTATACTTACCATCGGCAGATGATAATGCCGCCCGATCGGAATCATGCGTTCCTGCAAGTTTTCATCATCTGCAAAGACGGAAAACAGCAGGACAACCGCAGGCTGGCCATCCAGTTTTAAAGCCTTTCGGATAAGGCTTTCATAACAGTCTCCTTTTGTTTCATCTCCCTGGTCATTGACAGCGAACTCAATAATGATAATATCTGGTTTTACCCTTCCATCCCTCAGCACATCACGCTCAAAGCGGATCACGCCCAGCTCTGAGGGCGTGCCTCCAACCCCTGCCTTAATAAAGCGCACATTTTCGCCTGCACGATACCTTTTTTTAAAGTCGCAGTAAGAAAGATATGCATAGCATTTTTTATGAATCGGCACAGCGCCTGCCCCCTGTGTCACAGACCCGCCTATATAGGCAATCGTAACTTCTTCCCCGTTTTGCGCCCGCATAATTGCGCGTTTCAGCCTTGTGCAGTCCCCTAACGATACCAAAGATCCTGCTATCATCTCTTTATAATCCGCAGAGCCAAATTCAACTTCCTCTTCTTCATTGATTTTGGGCGCATAGTATCCATCGTTTAAGTAAAACCTTACGTTCAGCCTGGCTGTCTGGCCTGGTTTTTCCATAACTACCCGAATCTGCCCGGGAATAAAATCATCCTCTTTCCATGTAAGATCAGACAGGTAAATTCTTTGTTCCGCCCCATCTCCATGAAAAACTGCCCGAATCTGCGTGCCTCCGCCGTAAAGGTCTTTCTTTCCATACATTTGAAAAATAAAAGAAACGTTTTCCATCGGTTCCTTTGCTGTCACAGACACGCCTATGCTGTGCACCAGCTTTTTCAATCCATTTACGCTCCTTAACAAATCAAGCATAGCTTCATCGGTAATCCCTCCTGTAATCTGTGCACTGTTTACCAGCCTATCACAATCCTGGTACAAATACTGTATCCCTCTCCCGTCCTCTGTCCTGGCGCCGTATATTTCCTTGTTTTTTATAATATAAAAGAAATCTCTTTTCTGTTCAGGATCCTTCGGCGCTGTTGTATCATTCATTCTCATCATCCTTTCTTAATGCCGGGGAAACCAGGCGCTATTTTAATAAATCCGGTAGTTTCCACTGAGTGCCAAAAATGCAAAGAAATACAGGCAGTTATCATAATATCTGCGGCTTCCGCTTCGCAGCGGCGTGTTCCAAAATTGATTTACGCACCGAAACGCATTGTCATCATACCGTGCCAGGCTTGCCTGCGCATTGGTCGCTATGATCGCTGTCGGATGCAATGCCTGTTCTTCTAAAACCGTACCGTCGATTTCATAAATCCTGCCTGCCTCTTCTTCGGATAACCGTTCGCAAAAAAAACGCTGTACGTTTCCCGCAGCCTCACATTCCCATTCATCCGCAGCAAACCATGCATAATCCAGCCCTATATTCGCAACTGTCCGGTATGCGTCGCTATAATACCAATCATGCCGTCCGCCCCAGTTTCCCTTATATGGCGTGCCGTCAAATTCAGCATATTCCGCACAAAGCCCTGTCACCGGATGGCAGGCGCGGCGCAGATAGTTTCTGCTCTCTGCAGCCGCTTCTAAAAAGAATCCCCGGTCTTCTTCTTTTGCCCATCTGCCAAACAGTTCATAAAAATGCGGCAGATGATAAGAAGGGTCTGTAAAATCAACCTCAGAAACAAATCGAACAAGCTTTCGGCAAGGATCAAACATTGCCCTTCCCCCTTGCCCGTTCTCTCCTTTATGAATCATCGTGTGAAGCAGCTCTTGTGCTTCTTTCTCATAATGGAACATTCCCTGTCCGTTTCCCCAACGGTGCGCTGCAAAAAGAAGCGCCATTGCAAAATACTCTTCCCCGTCCGGGGCTGCCCCTTCTGCATTTTTAACACCGTCTGTCCGGCAGGACCATGCAAAATACCCCTGATTTTCACCGTCTTTTAGATACATATACGTCTTTGCCCACTTCCACAGCCTGTCAAATTCCTCTTTTTTATTCATCTGCACACACATCATCATGCCATAAGACATTCCTTCTGTCCGCACATCATGATTTCCGGTATCTACCACATACCCCATAAAATTTTCTACCGAATGATAAATTTTTTCATCTTTTGCACCATAAAACATTCTGTTAAATATTTCGTTTTTCCTTTTTTCAATTTCCTGCTTTGGATAACCAGCTTCTTCCAAAACATTTCGGTACACTTTTGAAAAATATGCCCCTTTCATAACATCCTCCCACACGATTTTACAGCATTAACAGTCCTCTATACAAAAATAGTTCAGATTTTCCTCAACAGCAGACGACAGTTGTTTCAGCTCCGCTGCTGTCCGTGCAAGCGAAACCGTGGCATCGTTCAATGCGTTCATGGAAGTATTTGCCTGCTGCGTTGTCGCAGCATTTTGTTCCGCTATAGCAGATAGGCTGCTCATAAGGCCGACCACCTGGCCGCCTGCCCTGACGCACACATCAGAATGCTCCTGTACGTTCTTCATTCCGCTGTCAGCAAAGCATATGCCTTTCTCCACAACCTCAAACTTCTCCTTCGTCTCGTTAAGCATCCGCTTCTGCTTCATGATCATATCTGTAACCTCGCTGATCGACTGCACGGTCTGCTTTGACTCTTTCGATAATGCCAGTATGATATCATCAATAATTTTTGCCGATGAATTTGTCTGTTCTGCAAGCTTTTGGATTTCACTTGCCACGACAGCAAAGCCTTTCCCTGCTGTCCCCGCCCTTGCTGCTTCGATGCTGGCATTCAGGGACAGCAGGTTTGTCTGGCTTGCAATCTCTGCAATCAGGTTGACAACTTCCTGAATCTTTTCCACAGATGTATTTGTCTTATGAATCTGGGCGGAGATCCTCAGGAATGCGTCTGTTGTCTGGTCACTTGTACTGCTCAGTTCCTGAATGATCTTTGCCGCTTCTGTACCTTTTTCGTTCATTTCTCCCACCGAAACCGATAAACCGTCCACCTGCCTGGTGATCTGCAGCATATTTTCCTGCATATCGGATACCTGCTGCGAAGAATCTGAAAGGTCGCCTGCCTGTGTCTCTGCGCCTTTTGCTATTTCATCCAAAGCGGCGCTTACAACCTCTGATGCTCCTTTCGTGCCCTCCGCCTTGCTTTCAAGCTCATCGCCTGTCTTTGCAAGGTTTGCTGAAATCCCCTGTAGCTGGCTGATGCTTGCCCCCAGCTTATCCAAAAACACATTCAGGCTCTGTCCAAACTGCGAAAACTCATCCGTTCCATCTGTCTTAATTCTGACTGCAATCCTGCCTTGTGTGATTTTGTCCAGTGCCTTTTTGAAATGCATTACATTTTTATCAATACTGTTGCTGATCAGTATTGTCATGCCTACAAGTATGATTGCCGCGGCAGCAATGACGGTCACGCTCACCTTCTGCACAGTAGCCTTTACCTTAGCCATGTCCTCAAAAGCCATTTGTTTGATCGCTGCACACAGTACTGTAAGTTCATCATTCAATACGGTATTTTCCGCTTTCAATGCAAGGATCTGATCGTCGATCTCCTTCATTTGCTGAAATATCTTTTTCTTGGCGCCAAGTTTTTGCAAAGAGTCTTTTGCAAGTTCTTTGTTCGTTGTATATAACGGAATGTTTTTTTCCAGCTCCGCGAACAATGCTTCGATTTTTGCATTTTGCCCTTCCGTATTTTTTCCTTCCACCACCAGCTTGCTGTATGTATTGACGTCGCTGTCCAACCGTTCAAGATTTTCTATAAAATGATAGATACCTGAATAAGAACCTCCGTATTTGTATTCATATGATAAATCGTCAGGTTCCAGATAGAGTGTATATTCTATATCAAAATCATCCTGCGGGTCATATTCCATAATGGAAATCTGCACTGCAAATTCTTCCCATCCTTCATTGGCTGCGTTGAAATTACATCCGACCCGTATTGCAGGCTTGTCATCAAATTCAGTAATCTCGCTGTCAACATACGCAAGCCCGGAGCCTTCTACTGTATCATCCGCTGACAGGATGACGTCTGTGCCGCCTGCACCATCTACCAGCCTGACATCCGTAATATAACAATCATTGTGATATGTGAGCGTTCCTCCGACTCGGAATGCCAGCGTATCTCTTTTTGCCTTTGCTGGCACCGGGCCTTTGTAAACCATCTTTACGTATTCTTTGCCGTCAATTTTTACGCGTTCTCCACCAGTCCACATACGGGCATCCATCCACTTGAGTTCCAGCCAGTCCTGTTTATCAATCAGTGCAGAAAAACTATCTGACAATGCTCCGTCTGTCTCCAGATATTGCCCGTATAATCCATACTCGCCGTCAAATCCCCTCGTATTGCCAAGTTCGCTGATTTTGCTGTAATTTTCCCTGCCCTTTGTCAGCCTGGCAAGCATATCGTCCGCATGTTCTTTGTATTTTGCATCCTGCATATCCCGCAGCGATTCCACATGGGACGTCATCTGCGCCAGATGGTCAAGTATGTTATCCAGATACCTTTGATCGATATAATATTGATACTGCGCCTCAAGCGCCAGATTTTTCGCCTGCAGCACATCCACCTCATTGACAATAGAACCGGCTTCACTGTTGCCAGTATTCCTGTCAAGCGAATGGATGCCCAGCACGCCGATGCAGACAGCGGCAAAAATAGAAAAAATACCCATAAGCAGTATTTTACCCTTGATTGTAAAAGACGCCTTTCTGCTTCTTATTTTACTTTTCCCATCGTTCATAACGGCTATGATCCTCCATTCTTACGGCTTTCGCTGTTTTTATATGATTATACCTTGGATAACAATATAAAAAAACCTGGCAAAGAATATAGAATAGCATAAAAAAGTATAGATGTTGCAGAAAAAGAAAGCAGCAATCAAAAAAATCTGCATTTAAAACTGTTCAAAACCCACATCTCATGTTACAATAGGTTCGTACGAATCAGAAAAAACAGAAAGGAAAGTTATACAATGGAAGAACAAATTGAAACAAAAACTGACAGCCACGCAACAGAAGAACACATCGAAACCATGGATGACTACAAAGAAGAGCTGGAGGCTTCCTTCCGCCGCATCCGTGAGGGGGATATTCTGACCGCTACAGTAATCGCGGTATCCGAAGAGGAAGCTACGCTGGATTTAAAATATTATGCACCTGGAATTATCAAAGCCGCCGACCTAAGCGACGACCCTGACTATTCCATTATGCAGGAGCTTCACCCTGGCGACGAGATCCAGGCAACGGTGATCCGGCTGGACGACGGCGAAGGGAATATTCTCCTGTCGAAAAAAGAAGCTAACCAGATGCTTGGCTGGGAAAAGCTGAAAACAGCTATGGACGACGAAACGATCCTGACGGTACGCGTGAAAGAAACGGTAAATGCCGGCGTCATCGCCTATGCTGAAGGACTGCGGGGCTTTATCCCGGCTTCCCAGCTAAGCCTGGACTATGTAGAGGACACCTCTGCGTTTATCGGGAAAGACCTAGACGTACGCGTAATTACGGTAGACGCACAAAAGGAAAAGCTGGTGCTGTCGGCAAAAAGCGTATTGCGGGAGCGCGAAGAGGAAGCACGCAGCCACCGGATTTCGATGCTTGTCCCAGGCTCTGTCGTGGAAGGCACGGTAGAAAGCCTGACAAACTATGGCGCTTTTGTGAATATTGGAAACGGGCTGACCGGGCTTGTCCATGTATCCCAGATCTGCGCACGGCGCATCCGCAAGCCTTCCGAAGTACTGAAAACCGGACAGACGGTACGCGCAAAGATCTTAAATACAAATGACAACCGGATTTCTTTGAGTATCCGCGCATTGGAAGAGATGGCACAGACAGACGCGCAGGAATCCGCAGAGGCGATCGAATACAGCTCGAATGAGTCTGCTACGACTTCCCTTGGAGACTTGATTGCAAAATTGAATATTCACTAAACAAAAAGAAAGCTTCTATCCTAATAAACCTAATAAGCCTAATAAGCCTAATTTAAGCCTGATAAGCCTTACAAGCTTTACCATACTTATAGGAAAGGAGCTTTCTTTTTTAAGCGTTTATGAATTTGATACTTGTTTGCTTTCCAGCTTTTTGCTTGCCTTTTGAAAAAACTTGTCATTTTCAATGATAAAACGTTCATGCGTCCCCTGCCCAATCAGGCCAGCTTCATCAAACGCCTGCACATCAAACACAAGCTTACGCCCGTCCACTTCTACGAGCTTGCTGACACAGCGTACTTTCATTCCTACTGGCGTCGCTGCTTTATGATGGATCGTCAGCCCTGTCCCGACAGTGCCGCATCCTTCCTCCATTTCTGCCTGTACGCTCTTCATACAGGTTTCTTCCATCAGCGCAACCATTGCCGGAGTTGCATATACCTCCAGCATCCCGCTGCCTAACACCGCAGCAGTTGTCTCTTTTGTGACTTCCCGTGTGATTTCATTACTGATTCCGACCGTCAGCATTTCTACCTCTCCTTGTAACCTCTGCTTCCTATCCTGGTCTATCCGTTATACTCTGGATAAATATTCGCCTGTCCTGGTGTCAATCTTGATTGTATCGCCCTGGTTGACAAACAATGGCACGTATACTGTCGCGCCGGTCTCTACCGTTGCAGGCTTTGTCGCGCCGGTTGCCGTATCGCCCTTGATCCCCGGCTCTGTCTCTGAAATCTCCAGCTCTACAAATAACGGCGGTTCTACAGCGAACACTTCCCCGTTATAAGAGCAGATCTTTACCATCTCATTTTCCTTTACAAATTTCAGTGCATCACCGATCGTAGCTGTCCCAATCGGGATCTGGTCATAAGTCTCGACATCCATAAAATAGAACAGGTCGCCGTCCGAATACAGGTACTGCATATCCTTGCGGTCAATCCTCGCCTGCGGGCACTTATCCACTGGACGGAACGTCTTTTCCACTACGCCGCCGCTCTTGATATTCTTTAGCTTTGTCCTTACAAAAGCAGCGCCTTTTCCTGGCTTTACATGCTGAAATTCAATAATCTGATAAATATTCCCTTCAAACTCAATCGTAATTCCGTTTCTAAAATCTCCTGCTGAAATCATTCGATTCTTTCCTCCTTAAAACTATCTGGGTTTTGTACCCACTTTTTCTATCATATAATAAAAACGCCTATATTTCAACCATTTTTTCTCGAAAAAACACGATTGTTGCTGCTTACGTTACTGTTCACACCCTGTTCAGGCACCTGCTGCCTGAACAGGGCCAACGAATGCGGCTTGCCGGGCATCCATCCCTTCGCCAAAGGCGAACTTCCAATGGGCTGGATGCCGTTACAGTTCGCAGTTGTCCTGCTCTTTGGACAGGTGTGAACTGTAACCTGCTTACTGCCTGTCTTCAATCGCATGAATCATATCGACCCGCGTCTGGTGCCTGCCGCCTTCAAACTCTGCCTCCAGATAAGCCTTTACAATATCCTTTGCTGTCTCAATGCCTACGATCCTGGAGCCGAATGCAATGATATTGGCATTGTTATGCTGCTTTACAAACCGGGCTGTTGTCGTTTCCGAGCAGACCGCCGCGCGCACGCCTTTGACTTTATTCGCTGCCAGCGAGATGCCCACGCCCGTCCCACAGATCAGGACGCCGCAGTCTGCTTCCCCCGCGGCAACTGCACGCCCGACTTTTTCCCCGATTTCCGGATAATTGCAGCTTTCTGACGTATCAACGCCGAAATTGACTACTTCGTGCCCCAGCCCTTCCAGATATTTGACAAGCTCCTTTTTCATATCCGGCGACGCATGGTCGTTTCCAATAATAATCTTCATACTCTTTCCCTCTCTTGTAATTCGTTGATTTGCCTAGCGAACGGTTCCGTTATGTCGTCGTTTTTTCAGCCATCGTTTATAGAAATACAGCACGATTTTCTCAGGATACCGTTTTATAATAATCTGGATCTCTTCTTTCGGGTTGATGGGCTTTACCAGGACAGTCCGAATGCCCGAAAGGTTCGCTCCCCAGATATCCGTAAAGATCTGGTCACCGACAAACAGCGTATTTGCAGTATCTGTATGCAGCATACGCATCGCCCTTTTATAATTTGCCGTACGCGGCTTATGCGCCTTATAAATGTACTTTGCCTTTATTTTTTCATTAAACATACGCACCCGCGGTTCTTTGTTGTTCGACAGCAGACAGCAGCGATAGCCCAGCTTTTTTAACTGTGCAAATAAATCCTGCGCACGCGCATCCGCCGGCGCCCCATGCGGGACAAGCGTATTGTCGATATCAAAAATAACTCCCCGGTATCCTTCCCGGTACAGGCGCGCAAAATCAATCTGGTACGCCGAATCCAGGTATTCCGTTGGATAAAATGTCTGTAGCATTGCCCTTTCCTTTTCTTCCTGTACTGCGCTATTTGTCCAATATTTTTTTCAGCTCATCCATAAACGTATTCACGTCTTTAAATTCCCGGTACACAGAAGCAAAACGCACATATGCCACTGCTTCCAAGCCCTTTAGCTTATCCATGACGATCTCGCCGATGACAGTGCTTGGGATTTCCTTTTCTTCCATATTAAAGATTTCGGTCTCAATATCGTCTACCAGCTTGTTGATCTTATTTACCGAAATCGGACGTTTATGGCAGGCGCGCAAAATGCCCGCTTCTATTTTTGAACGGTCAAACTGCTCCCTGTTATTATCTTTTTTAATGACGATTAAAGGAATCGTCTCTACTTTCTCATAAGTCGTAAAACGCTTTTTGCATACGTCGCACATTCTGCGGCGGCGTATGGAATTGTTATCATCCGCAGGCCTGGAATCGATGACCCTTGTATTATCACTGCTGCAAAACGGACACTTCATGTCTGACTCTCCTCCCCGGCTTTTTCCTGTGTAGCTGCTGGCCTACAAATATCTTATAGGCTCAGTTTACCCTTTCACGCCATGCCTGTCAACGGATTTTTTATAATTTGTGAGTCGCTTCCTTTTCATCCACATCTACAAGGATAATTTCCGGCCCAATCTTTTTGACATCGCACCAAGGGATAAACAGCTCATACTCCCGGCAGAAGATTCCAAAAAAATGCCCCGGCCCCGGCAGGATCAGTGCACGAATGCATCCATCCTTTTCATCAATATCCAGGTCTACCACATTTCCAAGGCATTTGCAGTTTTTCATATTGATCACATTTTTTTCCTGTAATTCCCGCAGCCGCATACGATCGATCCATCCGCTTTTTTATTACTATATGCATCTTGCGCTGTCGTGATACTGCAAGCGCCTGCTTTTTATGCATTCAGACGTTAAATCGGAACACGATCACATCCCCGTCCTTGACTACATACTCTTTTCCTTCCAGCCGTACCAGCCCTTTTTCCCTTACTGCTGCAACGCTGCCGCCCGCGATCAGGTCTTCGTAAGCTACGACTTCTGCGCGGATAAAGCCCCGTTCAAAATCCGTATGGATCTTGCCGGCTGCCTGCGGCGCCTTTGTACCGTTTTTGATCGTCCACGCCCTTGTCTCGTCCTCCCCGGAGGTCAGAAAGCTAATCAGCCCCAGCAACTGATAGCTTGCCTTTATCAGCTTGTCCAGCCCGGATTCCTTAAGCCCAAGCTCCTCTAAAAACATCGCACGCTCCTCGTCCTCCAGCTCGGCAATCTCCTGCTCGATCTGCGCGCAGACTGCAAACACTTCGCTGGACTCCTCCTTTGCCAGCGCACGCACATCCGCCACATACGGATTCGATGCCCCATCGTCCGCCAGGTCGTCTTCCTGCACGTTTGCCGCATAGATCACCGGCTTTGCGGTCAGCAGGTTGTATGTCTTAAACCACGCCTGCTCGTCCTCATCCTCGCCAAGCGCATACGTCTTTGCCATCTTTCCTTCTTCCAGATGCGCCTTGACTGCTTCGGCAAGCTTTAATTCCTTTGCAAGCGCTTTATCCATCCGCGCCTGCTTTGCGATCTTTGCAATCCTGCGTTCCAGTATTTCAATATCTGAAAAAACAAGCTCCAAATTGATCGTCTCAATATCCCTTGCCGGGTCGATGCTCCCGTCCACATGCACGATATTTTCATCCTCAAAGCACCTTACTACATGTACAATCGCATCTACCTCCCGGATATTTGCAAGAAACTGGTTGCCCAGCCCTTCGCCCTTGCTCGCCCCTTTGACAAGCCCTGCAATATCCACAAACTCAATCACAGCCGGCACGATCTTTTTGGAATGGTAAAGCGCCCCCAGCCTGTCAATACGTTCATCCGGCACCGATACGATGCCGACGTTCGGGTCGATCGTGCAGAACGGATAGTTTGCCGATTCTGCGCCTGCCTTTGTCAGTGAATTAAATAATGTGCTTTTTCCAACGTTTGGCAAACCGACAATACCTAGTTTCATAATTTATCATACCTATCCAGAAAGCCTTATATTTAAAGGGTTTCTGCCTTTCTCTATATTTTTACTACACAATCTGCTACACAATTTTTAATGCACTTTCGATTCTTTCTACCTCTTTGAACTTCTCATCCTCGGTCACATCAACAT
>CAMWXD010000079.1 GCA_947178105.1 uncultured Eubacterium sp.
AACTCAAGGACTTCTACGAATCCTTCCTTTGTAGACAACATGCGACTTCCACATGCCAGGTATCGGTAGGACAACACAAACATTATAACGTATTCACATGGTATCGGCAATAATGATATTCTTTTAAATAATAATTTCCTTAAAACATACCCCTGTATTCAACTTAGGGGTATATTATTTTATATCTCACCTCTTACCAGTATTTCCATTTCATTCTGAACAACTTCATCAACAACGACTTGCAGAATAAATGTACTGTCAATCGCCTTTTCATCATCAACACATAATGTAATCTGATTTCCGTTTACAATCTGTTCTACCTCAAAATCAGAAACAATATGCCATGTAAAAGCCACTGATTTTATATGTATAGGATATATCTGGATTTCCAACTATCACAATATCACTTGTTTCAGATATATCTTTTTCCACCCAGTATGCCTTGAATGACACTGATCCATCTGAAAGAAATGTAACTTTCCCCGTACCATCAATAGCAGCAACATTCATATCCGTGTTTTCCCATGTTATCGTACCATTTGTAATAGCATTGTTGATATAAAGTGTCGCCGATAACTGTACCGTATCACCAATCATATAGGATTATTCTGTTAATCCGTCAATCATAACTGCTAAATGCTCCACTGGCATCTGATTAGTGGTAACTTCTGCTATGATATGGAGAATCCCGTCTTTATATATAGATGTTACTGACTTTGTATTGGCGGGTCATCCAGCGCATCATCAAAAACAGATCCCTTTTCAAATTCCATGTTATAACTGAATCCAATAACGCTGCTCAATATGTCCATTTTCTTCAACTTCATTTTCCAATATTCCACCATTATTCATGATTGATTTTGCTGAACCAATGTTATCTTTGTCACAACATATCAAAACTTTATTAATCCCAAGTCTTTTACACTCGTCTAATGCCAAACCAATCATTGCAGTCGCATAACCTTTTTTTCTTTCACTTGGCCTAACTCCATCGCCTATATGACCGCCGGTTTTTAATAGTTTATCATTTAAATAGTGGCGAATGTTAACAGCTCCTACAAAAATGTTTCTATCTCTATCGAAACAAAATAGAGTTGTATCAGGAACCCAACCATCTTTAGTTTCTTCCTTTGTATCAAGATTTTTTAGGTAATTATCAAAATCGTGAAAATCATTTGCCCATATTTTCCATGGAGACATATCGGTGTGATTTACTATGATATCGTTCTTCCACTCTGTCAGCATTTCTAATAACTGTTCTTTGTATTCGCTAGTTGCTCTTACAAGTTCAATATTCATTTTCTCTTTCTCTAATGTACCGATTTGATTATATCACTTCTCATATTTGCCACATATAAAAAGGATGCCAAAGCCATTGACACCCTTGTATGATTATGTTTTCTATTCATGACGTTAACGTTTCTTCTATGATTCTCTGGCGAAACAACGAAATCCAGATCCATTTTCAGATTTCATTGCCCGCCAGTTATATTTTCTTTACAAATATTCTTTCGGCACGTCTTTGATGCTGAAGCTGACACGCCCCATCTTGTCTTTGCCAAGGCAGACAACCGTAACGGTATCGCCAAGTGTCAGGACATCCTCGACATGGTTGATCCTTCCTTTTGTAATCTTGGAAATGTGCACCATTCCCTCTTTGCCTGGAGCAAACTCGATAAATGCGCCGAATTCTTTAATGCTGACTACTTTTCCTTTAAAGATCTGCCCTTCTTCAAAGTTTGTCGTAATAATCTCGATCATCTCTACCGCTTTGTCCATCATGGCTTTATCGGTGCCACAGATCGACACGGAGCCTTCGTCACTGATATCGATTTTTACGCCTGTGCGCTCAATGATCTCATTGATCGTCTTACCCCTCTGTCCGACGACATCGCCGATCTTCATCGGGTCGATCTGGATCTGGATAATCTTCGGCGCTAACGGAGCGACTTCTTTTCTAGGCTCTGCGATTGCCTTGGACATCACCTCATCCATAATATAAAGCCTTGCTTCTCTTGTCCTTTCAATCGCTTCTTCTACGATCGGGCGGGTCAGGCCATGGATCTTAATATCCATCTGTATCGCAGTAATCCCGTCATGCGTCCCAGTCACTTTAAAGTCCATATCGCCAAAAAAGTCTTCCAAGCCCTGGATATCGGTAAGCACGACATAATCATCATCCGTATCTCCGGTCACAAGGCCGCAGGAAATACCTGCCACCATCTTTTTGATCGGTACCCCGGCTGCCATCAGCGACAGGCAGGATGCGCAGGTCGACGCCATAGAAGTAGACCCATTGGATTCAAACGTCTCAGATACCGCGCGGATCGCATATGGGAACTCCTCTACAGACGGCAGCACCGGGATCAATGCCTTTTCAGCCAGCGCGCCGTGTCCGATCTCACGCCGTCCCGGCCCTCTGGACGGCTTGGTCTCACCGACGGAATAAGACGGGAAATTATAATGGTGCATATACCGTTTTAATACAATATTTTCATCCAGGCCGTCGACTTTTTGTACTTCTGACATCGGCGCCAGCGTTACAATATCGCAGATCTGTGTCTGCCCGCGGGTAAACATTGCAGAGCCGTGCACGCGCGGGATCAGGTCAACCTCCGCTGCCAACGGGCGGATCTGCTTGATATCACGGCCATCCGGGCGCCTGCGGTCTTTTAAGATCATCTTGCGCACGGTCTTTTTCTGGTACTGGTAAACAGCTTCTCCCAGTACGGCAAGCCACTCTTCCTTTTCTGCAAATGCCTCTTCCAGTTTTTCCGTTACCTTGCGTATATTTTCTTCCCTGACTTGTTTTTGATCTGTAAATACCGCCTCTTCCATTTCCTGCGGCGTTACGATCTCCCTCATAGCTGCAAGCATCTCCTCCGGGATGGCACAGCTTGTATATTCATGCTTCGGCTTACCAACTTCTGCGACGATCCGGTTGATAAACGCATTGATTTCCTGGTTGATCTCATGCGCCATATAAATGGCTTCCAGCATCTTGTCCTCCGGGATCTCATTCGCGCCTGCCTCGATCATAATGACTTTTTCCATCGTAGACGCGACAGTAAGCTGCAAATCACCCTCATCCCATTCCTGCTGGGATGGATTAACAATAAACTGCCCGTCCATCATACCGACCTGGGTCATGGCGCAAGGGCCGCAAAACGGGATATCCGAAATGCAGGCAGAAATCGCCGCGCCAAGCATCGCTGTGATTTCCGGACGGCACTGCGGATCCACACTCATAACCATATTGTTTAAGGTAACATCATTACGGTAATCCTTTGGGAATAACGGGCGCATCGGGCGGTCTATCACACGGGACGTTAAGATCGCATTTTCTGACGCTTTTCCTTCCCTCTTGTTAAATCCGCCTGGTATCTTGCCAACGGCATACAGTTTTTCTTCATACTCCACACTTAATGGAAAAAAATCAATTCCATCTCTAGGCTTATCGGAGGCAGTTGCCGTAGAAAGCACTGTCGTCTCACCATACCGCATCAAAGCCGCGCCGTTTGCCTGTGCGCATACACGGCCAATCTCCACGGTAAGCGTCTTTCCGCCAATTTCCATAGAATAACTATTATACATATCTTTTCTCCTTTTAATTGGTTTGGGTGTCAGAAGGAAAATGCCGGCGCAAACGGCAGCTTCCTTTTAACACCCCAACCATAATTACCGTCCAAGCAAGCCTGCCTGTACGATTTTCTTAAAAAAGAGCGGAAAATCTCCGCTCTTTTCATTCAGAATTATTTTCTTAATCCCAAGCGTTTGATCAAAGTACGGTATCTTTCGATATCACTCTTTTTCAGATAAGCCAACAGCCCTCTCCTTTGACCAACCATCTTCAAAAGGCCCCTTCTGGAATGGTGGTCCTTCTGGTTTGCCTTTAAATGCTCTGTCAACTCATTGATCCGCTCTGTCAGTAAAGCAATCTGTACTTCCGGCGAGCCTGTGTCGCCTGGCTTGTTGCCGTACTCTTTGATAATCGTTTCTTTCTTTTCCTTTGATAACATAAAAATGTCCTCCATTTATTTTATAATCGCCCAATCTCACAGGATACTCAGTAAAAGGTTGGAGCGTCCATTTACCGAATACGGGCTACCCATGCCTATCCAATATAGCATACCTGAAAGTCGTTGTAAACAGTTTTTTTCAACTTTACAGCATTCTTCTGCAGCAGATCGGCGTACGGTAAAACGCGTTGGATACTTTGATTCCGTCGCGGCTGTTGCTTGCATGAACGATCTGTCCGTTTCCAATATAAATCGCCACATGGCTGATGGAGCTGCCGCTTCCATAAAAGATCAAGTCGCCCGGCTGCAGCTCAGATGTGCTGACGCTTCTGCCGTAGCCAGCCTGCCCTCTGGAAGAATGCGGCAGGTAAACGCCGTATTTCGCCATAATCTGCATCGTAAATCCAGAGCAGTCCACACCGTTTGTAAGGCTTGTCCCGCCCCATACATAACGGCCGCCGACATAGCTGAGCGCTGTCTGCACCAGCGAATATTTGGTATCAGGCACTTCTGCGCTGCGCTCTGCCTCGGTATAAGGCATCGCCTTTTTCAGCTCTTCCGAAAGATCCACATACTGCGCGTTCACAAAGCCGTTTTCATCGTCGAGCTTAATCTCAATCCACTCTTCGCCCTCTTCCACGACTTCCAGTTCTTCATCGGTCGTAACGATCGTCAGGATCGTACAGTCTGTATTTGGCTTTTCCCTTATGTAAACCGTCAGCGTATTGACCGTTGCCATTGTCTTTTTCAGTTTTTCTGCAAGTGTTCTGGCTTCGTCCCCGGTAATGATATAGTCCGCCCTGACATAGCCGCTTACTTTCCCGGAACGGATATGGTGCCAGCCATTCTCTGTATCCAGAATCTCACAGCCTGCATCCGCCGGCATCTTGCCTACGATTTTGGCATCTTCCCCTGCTTCCGCCCGGACATTCAGATAATTGCTCACATTTGCAATCCCAAGATTTGTATATCCGCAGATCGTCTGATCCTGCGGATCTGCGATTTTTTTAGACTTTATTTTTGCTTTGCCTGCGGCTTTTTCCTGCTTGGATGACGTATTCTTCGGCGCTGCTTTTTCCTGTGCCGCTGCGCTTTCTTTCTGCAATAAAGACCCTTTGACATTTTCATGCAGGCATTCCGCCAGTGCCACGCTTACCCCCGCGCGGACGGATGACGCCTGTGTCACAACGGTGCCCGCATTCATTACTGCTGTCATTGCTGCCATAAAAATTGCTCCAAGTTTTATGAATCTGAATTTCATATTGTCCTCCTGCATGATTATCTGTTGTTTTATTTTTTATTAAGGAACGGTTTCTATTTTTTTATAACAATTTCTATTCTTTTACACTTTGTTCGCAATGATTTCTATTTTGTATGGATCTTGTAAAAGTAAGATACTTTTTTCCAACCTTTTCCATTATAGCAACATCGCCTGGCGCTGTCAACGGCGTTGTAATAATTTTGTAATAAAAAAAATCAGCCGTCTGGCTGATTTTTTCAAAAGCAATCCGCAAGATACTCCCGCCCATATGCAAGATCCTTTGCAAGCTGTGCCGAAAGCTCCCCGATCCCGTGAAACTTCCTCTCCGGGCGCTCAAAATGCAGCAGCTCGACCTTTGCCGTTTTATCATAGGCATTTTCGTGAAAATCATAAATATACGTCTCTGCTCCTGCCGGATACGCCCCATGGATCGTCGGCTTGACCCCGATATTGGTAATGCCGCCGTACTGCTTTCCATCCAGCCATACTTTTGACACATAGACACCATACGGCGGGAGAAGCTTTTCCGGCAGCGGCATGATATTTATTGTCGGGAATCCGATCGTACGGCCTACCTGGTTGCCGTGAACTACCTTTCCTTGAATAAAATAAGGGTATCCAAGCAGCTCATTGGCAAACTCGATGTTTCCTTTTCCGATCGCTTCCCGGATATAAGTACTGCTGATGTCCCTGCCCTGGTACTGCATTTTCTGCACGACCCGGACTTTGTAGCCATATTTGGCGGCATAGTCCTGCAGCATGTGGTAGTCGCCCCTGCGGTTATGCCCGAAATGAAAATCTGTCCCGGCTACAATCCATTTGACGCAGAGCCGCTTCGCAATCTCTTCGATAAAACGCTCTGGCTCCATCTGCCTGATCTCTTCTGTAAACGGGCATTCGATCAGGTAATCAACGCCGCGCTCCAAAAAAAGCTGCTGTTTTTCTTCCTTTGTTGTAATCACCTGCTGGACGCCGCAGGACTGGTTTGGCGGGATGTCAAAGGTAAATACCGCGGCTTTCCGCCCTTCCTTTGCCTTTTCAAATACCGATTCCATCAAAAGCTCATGCCCCCGGTGCAGTCCGTCAAATTTCCCCAGGGACAGGACAGTCGGCTCTTTCAGTTGCAAATTCAAAAAATCCTGTTCATACCTCATGCCCGTTCCCCCGTTTCGATGGCGCCTGCCCCTGCGCCGTCTGTCCGAATATTTTCGCAGGCTTATAATCCCCCTGTGCGCCGTCCCACTGATACAGGGCATAAAATGCGCCGTTTAAATAAACGCGGAACATCTGCGCATCATCATAACTGCCAGTATCTTCCTGCATTGCCAATGCCTGCCTGGGCAGGCGGTTGCCGTTTAACAGCAGCCTGCCGTATTTTGGCACAGCTTCCGCTTTTGGATATTGCAAAAACAACTGGTCGACAGGCATTAAAATTTCCTCCAGGCGCCCTTCCTCAGCAAGCTTTTGGATCTGTGACAGCCTGTATGCATTATCCAAAGAAAAACTGCCGGCACTTGTGCGCAGCAGCTCTTCCATGCAGCCGCCGCAGCCAAGCTTTCGCCCGATATCGTGGCAGAGGGTACGGATATACGTGCCCTTGGAACAGTGCACACGCAGCTTTACACGCGGCAGGCGGATCCAGAGTACGTCAATCTCATACAGGTTTACATACCTGGGGCTGCGCGCCACCTCCACGCCTTCCCTTGCCAGGTCGCACAGCTTTTTTCCATTGACCTTTAATGCAGAATACATCGGCGGAATCTGGCAGTAGCCCCCGGCAAAGGAAGCGACTGCCTGGCGTACTTCTTCTTCTGTACAGGATACTGGCGTATCAAGGTACACCGTTCCGCTGATATCCTGTGTAGACGTCTCCCACCCAAGCAGCAGGACTGCTTCGTACACCTTATCCTTGTCTGTTAACAGCTCGCATACCTTTGTCGCTGTCCCAAGGCATACTGGCAGCACCCCTTCTGCATCCGGGTCAAGCGTCCCGGTATGCCCGATTTTTTTCTGATGGCAGATCCCCCGCAGCTTTGCAACGACATCGTGCGAGGTATAGCCTTTTTCCTTGTATACATTTATCATCCCGTTCATGAATGATGCTCCCATTCCTTTTATCGATTGGCCCGATGCGCTTCTAACTGCTGCCTGGCAAGCTTAGTGCTGCTTTTCCAACTGCTGCCTGACAAGCTCTAAAATCTGCTCCAGGCATACGTCCGGCTCTAAGCTTGTCGATGCCCCGGCAGCGCGGATATGCCCGCCTCCGCCGTACTGCGCGGCAATCTGCGCCACATTGACCGCATCCGACGAAGACCGAAGGCTGATTTTATACGTACACTGCCCATCTTTCGCGGAACTCGGATAGAAAAATACGGCTGCTTCCACGCCTTTTGTAGAACGAAGCTGCGCCACGATGCCTTCCAGATGCTTCGCGGCGACGCCGCACGCGTCCATATCTTCTTTTGTAATTACCGAGGAGATACAGGCGCCGCCGAAATGCAGCCTGCTCTTTTCAATCGCCCGTGCAAGAATCTGGTTTTGTTCAAACGTCTTTTGCATATAGGTCTTATCTGCGATCTCGGTAAAGGGAATCCCAAGCTCCATCAAAAATGCCGCGGTGCGCATGGTTTTTGGAGACGTGGAAGAATACTGGAACAGCCCTGTATCATGGATTATCCCTGTATAGATGCATTCTGCAATCGGCTTTGTAATCCGCTCCTTGTCCATTAAATCAAACACCAGCTCCGACGTAGAGCTTGCATTTGGAAAAATATAGCTGTCATCCCCAAAGCCCGTATTGCTGATATGATGGTCGATACAGATCACGCGTTTTGCATTTGGTATGAGCACGGCAGCTTTCCCAAGCCGCCCGGCATCGCCGCAGTCCTGTACGATCAGCAAATCAGCCTGTATCGTATTGTCCGGCTCGCTTTGAATCTGATCCGCCCCGGATAAAAATTTAAAAATATTCGGAATCGGCTCTAAAAATACGTCCGCCCGGACGTTTGGATAATATTCCTTAATATAATTATAGGTAGCAAGGCAAGAGCCGACGCAGTCCCCGTCCGGCTTTACATGGCCTGCAATGGCAACGCTTTTCACCCCGTCAAGCTGTTCTTCCAGACTATTCATGGCCGTTCCCTTCTTCCTGTATTGTTTGCTCCTTGTTGACCCGGTCGATCAGATGCGACATATTGACGCCATATTCAATCGACTGGTCGATGATAAATGTGATCTGCGGCGTATGGCGCAGGTTTGCACTCTTTGCAAGGCTGTGCCGGATATAGCCTTCTGCGCTTTTTAAGCCTGCCAGCGTATCCTTTTGCGACTGTTCGTCTCCAAGCACGCTGACATAGGCTTTGCATGTCTTTAGGTCAGGCGCGACCTCTACCGAGACAATGCTTGTCATCGGGTTGATGCGCGGGTCTTTGATGCTGCCGCGGATAATCTCACTGAGCTTTCTTAATACTTCTTCGTTGATGCGTGTATTTTTTATACTGTTCTTTCTCATTTTCCGCCATTCCTTTCCTGTGCTTCATCCAGCCCGAAAATGCGGCTTTAGCGCTCTGGCATGTGCCAGCGGATGAAGCACACGGCACTTAGCGAGGCACTTCCACCATCTTATATGCTTCGATCTGGTCAAATTCTGCAATATCATGAAAGCCTTCAAATACAAGGCCGCATTCATAGCCGGACTTCACTTCCTTAACATCATCCTTAAACCGCTTTAAGGATGCCAAGGCGCCGTCAAAGATCTGTTCGCCCTCTCTTGTAATACGGCACTTGCAGCCTCTTTCAAAAACACCGTCCAGGACATACGAGCCCGCGATATTTCCGACGCCGGAAGCCTTGAAGATCTGGCGCACCTCTGCGTGGCCCAATACCTTTTCTTCGAAAATCGGGTCTAACATGCCCTTCATAGCAGCCGATACGTCTTCGATGGCATTGTAAATCACCTTGTACAGACGGATATCAACGCCTTCCCGTTCTGCGCTCGCTTTTGCGACAGGATCCGGGCGCACATTAAATCCAATAATAATCGCATTGGAAGCAGACGCCAGGTTTACATCCGATTCGTTGACCGAGCCGACGCCGCCATGGATAATCTTTACCACGACTTCTTCGTTGGACAGCTTTTGCAGGCTTTGTTTTACAGCTTCTACCGACCCCTGTACATCCGCCTTGACAATAATATTCAGCTCCTTGACATTGCCGGACTGGATCTGCGAGAACAGGTCATCCAAAGACATCCTTGACCTTGTCTCCTCCAAAAGCTTTTCTTTGCTTTCTGTAATATACGTTTCCGCAAAGCTTCTTGCTTCTTTTTCGGATTCGCATACAACAAAAGTCTCGCCGGCATCCGGCACGCTGCTCAGCCCCAGGATCTCTACCGGCATAGATGGTTTGGCATCCTTTACATTTTTGCCTTTGTCGTCGATCATTGCCCTGACTTTTCCGAAGCTGCTGCCGCAGGCAACCGGCTGGCCTACTTTCAACGTGCCTTTTTGTACAAGCACAGTCGCTACCGCGCCGCGCCCCTTGTCTAGCTTCGCTTCGATCACGACGCCGCGGGCGTTGCGTTTCGGGTTTGCCTTAAGCTCCAGTACTTCCGCCGTCAGCAGGATCATTTCCAAAAGCTGCTCGATCCCTTCTTTTGTATGTGCGGAAACCGGCACAAAAATCGTGCTGCCGCCCCAGTCTTCCGGGATCAGCTCATGCTCGGACAGCTCCTGTTTTACGCGCTCGATATTGGCATTTGGCTTATCGATCTTATTGACCGCGACAATGATTTCAATGCCCGCTGCCTTTGCGTGGTTGATAGCTTCTACCGTCTGCGGCATTACGCCGTCGTCAGCCGCTACGACCAAAATCGCGATATCCGTCGAATTTGCCCCGCGCATACGCATGGCGGTAAACGCTTCGTGTCCTGGCGTATCTAAAAACGTGATATTTTCCCCGTTGCATTTTACCATGTACGCGCCGATCGCCTGCGTGATGCCTCCGGCTTCCTTGTCTGTCACACGAGTGTGGCGGATCGCATCCAACAGGGACGTCTTGCCATGGTCGACATGCCCCATCACACAGACTACCGGAGGGCGGGAAACCATCTTGCTCTCGTCTTCTGCTTCTTCCTTTAACAGCTCGGCGATCACGTCAATCTTTTCTTCCGGCTCGGCGATGCAGTTAAATTCCAATGCGATCTCTTCTGCGTGTTCGTAATCGATCTCCTGGTTGACCGTTACCATCGTGCCCTTCAAAAACAGCTTTTTCACAATCACAGACGGCTGCACTTTCATTTTATCCGCCAGCTCGCGGATTGTCATATGCTCTGGCAGCGTAATCGAGCGGATTGCCTCTTCTTCCTTCGGCGCGCTCTGTACCGGCGCCTGGTTTTTCTTTTTATGGCCGCTCGTCTTTTCCAGGTTGACGTAACGCTCCTGTTTTTTGCCGCCTAACTTATCGTAGTCCTTATTTGTATTGTTCTTTTTGCGGTTATTGTCCCGGCTTCTGTTGTCCCGGCTTTCCTTTGCCATTTCCTCCGGCGACGCCTTGACGGATTCTTTATGGAACCGGTTAATATTTTGTTCTAATTTCCCTTTAAATTCCTTCTGGCGATTCTGGCCGACTCTGCCGCCGTTTTTATCACCATAATTATTACCGGAATTCGGTCGATTATTCTGATGATTTTTTTCACCCTTCTGCTCAAATCCCGCATTTCTACCACCTCTGTCATTCTGGGAGCGTTCGGATCTTCCATTTCCTGTGTTGGCTCGCTGCGCTCCGCCGCCGGACTGCCTGCTGCCGCTCATCGCGCGTACATTACGGTCTGACTGCGGACGCGCCCCATTACGGCTGCCGCCAGGCTGCCTGTCGTTTCTATCCTGTCTATCCTGTCTGTCCTGTCTATCCTGTCTGTCCTGCCGTTCCATACGTTCCGGCGTTCTTTCGATTTTTTCTGCGCGTTCCGTCTCCGGCTTTTCTGTGCGCTCCGCCTTGCCTGCTGCCGGCTTTACGATCTCGTCATCCGGTACATGCGCGGACGCCCTGTCATAATTTGGCCTGTCGGCATTTGGGCGGATTGGGATATGCGGCCGTTCTGCCGGACGTACCGTACGCTGCCCGCGTTCCCTGTCCGGGCCTGCCTGTTTATTCCGGTTTGCATTTTGTTTCCGGTTCTGCTTGCTGTACTGCGCATTAAATACCGCCGTAATGCTCGCCTTTTTCTTTGGCCTTGCTTCGCCCTCCTTCGTGCCGGCAGACTTTTGTTCCCCTGCTTTCGCTTTTGTGTCCGCCTGCTTTGCCTTGAACTCACGGTCAGCTTTTGCAAGCGCCTCAAGATTCGCCCGGATGTCCGCTGCTTCCTCTGCTTCCAGCACATTGGAAGAAGTGTATTTTTTCTCTTTGTCCTTCCCCTTGCGGTTCAGATAATCTACGATTACTTTATTTGTTAACTTCAGCTCTTTTGCAAGCTCATGTATTTTTTGCTTTGCCACTCTTAATTACCTCCATTATTCAGTTGTTCCATTTCCATTAACCTTTTGATAATTGCTCCCGCCAGATTTTCGTCTGTAACTGCCAGTGATGCCCGGTACTCCTTTCCGATACAATTACCAAGCTGTTTCTTATCCGCATATTCAAAATATGGCGTATCCCGGTAGCTGCACATATCTTTAAAATGCTTTTTCGTATTCTGCGATGCATCTTCCGCAAGAACCACCAGATAAGCATTTTTATTTTTCACTGCTCTTTCCGTCGAAAATTCGCCGCTTGCCACATTTCCTGCCCGGGCTGCCATTCCAATCATTGACAATACCTTATCTGGCTTCAACTGTACTCATCTCCTCTTCTAATCGATCAATGACCTCCTGCGGTACCTGCGTCTTTAAAGACCTCTCCAGTCCCTTCGACTGCACGGCAAGCCGGAAGCATTCTATGTTTTTGCAAATGTACGCGCCCCGCCCGTTCTTTTTTCCAGTCTCATCCAGGCAGATTTCTTGTTCCGCTGTCTTTACCACACGGATCATGCTCCGCTTTTCTTTCGGCTCCCTGCATCCTACACAGATCCTGGAAGGAATTTTTTTTGTTTTCACTAAACATCCGCACCTTCTTTATCTTCGTCTTTTGGCACGCCATCATACATACCCTCTGCAAAAGCGTCCTCATCATAACCGCCCGCCGGCTCCTCATAAGACTCCTCATCATCATAGCCGCCTGCCGACTCCTCACCTGCTTCTCCATAGGAGTCCTCGTCATAGCCGCTGTCCGCTTCATCGCTGCTGCCTGTTTCTTCAAAAGAATCCGCTTCATCTCCGTCAGGCTCTCCATAAGAATCCTCGCCATAGCCGCCGTCTGCTTCTCCATAAGAATCCTCGCCATAGCCGCCGTCTGCTTCTCCATAAGAATCCTCGCCATAGCCGCCGTCTGCTTCTCCATAAGAATCCTCGTCATAGCCGCCGTCGCCATCATATTCGCTGCCGCCATATGCTTCGTCCTCATCATACTCGGAATAGCTATCGTATTCATCGGCGTCTTCGTAGTCATTTTCATAATCCAAAAAGTCTCCGGCTTCTCTTGCCTGCGTCTCGCTCTTTATGTCGATCTTAAATCCGGTCAGCCTTGCTGCCAGCCTTGCATTCTGCCCTTCTTTGCCGATGGCAAGGGACAACTGGTAATCCGGCACTACGACTTTCGCACTCTTTTCTTCGGCGTCCGCAATTACGGAAATGACTTTTGCAGGGCTTAATGCGTTTTCGATCAGCATGGCAGGATTATCATTCCATGTAATAATATCGATCTTTTCCCCATGCAGCTCATTGACAATCGCATTTACCCTTGCCCCGTTCATCCCGACACAGGCGCCTACCGCATCGACGTTTGGATCATTGGAATGCACTGCGATCTTTGTACGGCTCCCGGCTTCCCTGGCGATGCTTTTGATTTCCACGATGCCGCTCTTTACCTCTGTCACCTCTGATTCAAACAGCCGCTTGACAAGCTCCGGATGTGTCCTGGATACCAGGATCTTCGGCCCTTTGGACGTAGATTTGACTTCCAGGATATAGACCTTGACACGCTCTGTCGGCTGGAATACTTCTTTCTTCACCTGCTCATTTTCCGTCAGCACCGCATCGACCTTGCCAAGGTTGATGCTGACATTTTTGCCCATATACCGCTGCACAATGCCGGTTACGATATCTTTTTCCTTGCTGTAATACTCGTCGCACAGGATTTTACGCTCTTCCTCGCGGATTTTTTGCAGGATCACGTTTTTTGCATTCTGCGTCGCAATCCTGCCGAATTCCTTGGATTTGATCTCGATATTTACCATATCCCCCAGCTCATACCTGCTGTTTATCATCCTGGCATTTGCAAGGCTTATTTCCATCACCGGGTCTTCTACTTCCTCTACGACCGTTTTCCCCTGAAAAACATGGTATTCGCACGTTTCGGGATTCATATCCACCTTGATGTTATCCGATTTGCCGAAATGGTTTTTACACGCAGTAATCAATGACGTCTCTATCGCTTCGAGCAGCGTGTCCTTACTGATATTTTTTTCTTTTTCCAATATATTCAATGCTTCCAACAATTCATTGTTCATTTTTTCGATCCTCCTAATCTCTGTGTACTGCCGCTCTAAAAATCAAACGCCTGGCGAATCAGGGCAATATCACTCTTTGCAAAGGAAATCTCCATATCTTCCTCAGTAACAATCGTTACTGCCTGTTCATCGTATGCTTTCAGCTTCCCATAAAATTCCTTTTCATGCTGTATGGGACGATAGGTTCGAATCTCTACCTCTTTTCCTAGATTTCTGGCATAATCCTTTTCCTTTTTTAACGGCCTGCCAAGCCCCGGCGAGCTGACTTCGAAGGTGTAAGAACCGTCGATATAGTCCAGTTCATCCAAAATCGGATTCATTTGTCTGGCTACGTCTTCACAATCGTTTACAGTAATCCCGCCTTCTTTATCAATATAGGCACGCAAAAACCAAGTGCTTCCTTCTTTTACATATTCCACATCGACCAGGTCAAATTTATGCTTTTTTAGAATCGGCAGGAGCAGTTCTTCGGTTTTCTGTTCATAATCTTCTCTTCTTGACATCTTTACACCTCCTTAAAATACTGCTGCGATACACTGCACTTTTTTGAAAAATACAATACAACGCGAATTGAGAGTGGATTGCGGTCCACTCTCAATAAATTGTTACTTTATTCTTATTTAATAAAATAGCACTTTCGCTGGCAAAAAGCAAGCATTTATGGAAAAAAAATCATGCTGATTTGAAAAACAGCCGCAGCTTAGCGAAACTGTTGTAAACAACCTGCATATAAACGGCTATTTTATTGATAGCTATTTTAAGAACTGGCCATATAAGATTCCAAAAAATGCTCTATAGGTTCTTCTGACTTGGCAAGGTAGGATTCTATGGAATTAATAAGCTGATAAATGACACCCTGTTGGCATGGTAACTCATATACGTCCAAATCATTTTGTATATAGACATGATAGCCACGCATCAGGCTTCCATCATACCCTGATTCATTGTTTTCAAAGATTATAAAAATAATGCCAGAAGAAAGATGTGCAAAATATGATTTGTTAAAGTCAATATGCCGGAATTCCCATTGAAAAAAAATACGGCTGACATTTGGGTTGGAATCATATTCCAATGTCTCATATTCAGAAGCATGTACCCATTGTATCTTTGAGCGGATCGTATCAGCAGAGAGTTTTTCTATAAATTTTTGGGATTTTTTTATATCCATGATTATATCTCCTTATCAATATAATTTTTTAGAGTTGTCAATATAGATGCCATTAAATTCCAATTTATGCTATATGATGTAGCATGTTTTTTTGCATTGTAGATACATTTTCGTGTTTGTTTGGAAAGGATCGTATACTTTGTGTCTAAATCAGTAAGCGTTATTAAAATATTTTGAGTCAGAGTATTGTTTTTGTCATTTTCATGTAAGTGGTCATTTATAATAGAGCGTACATATCCATCTAATTTATCAGATATTTCTTTACGGTTATTATAAAACTGTTCGCGCTCCCGAATTTGTACTATTCTCTTATTTACACGACAAGTATTTACGAATGTTAACAATGTTAATACAAGACTAATAACACTGATTACAAAAGATATATATTGTAGTGAGAGCGGCATTTGTTTTCCTCCTGTAGTAAATAAAAACATTTTATCACACTAAGTAAAATATTACAAGATTTCTATTGGCGTTATTAGGGGTGAAATTATAAAACAGAACTACTGCGACAAAAATGAATTTTATATAGAATAATTAATTTACGAACATAAATGCCGAAATACATCGACTTCTCAATGCTTCCGGCATATCCTGTAACAGTCCGTACGGGAATCGAACCCGTGTTTCCGCCGTGAGAGGGCGGCGTCTTGACCGCTTGACCAACGGACCGTGACCATATGTATAGTAGCACGGCAGAAGAAAAAATGCAAGTGTTTTTTACAATTTTTTTCAAAATTTTTTTTGTCAGAAAACCAGCCGGTTCCGCCGCAGGCTTTTTAGCTCTTTTGCAGGCAGCGGCATACAGCCGCCGCCTGTATTGTGCATGACTTTCTTGTTTTAGCCCTGTCAGGATTCATAACCGTTTGGATTGTTTTTCTGCCATCTCCAGGAATCTTCGCACATTTCCAGGATTCCGTTCTCTGCTTTCCAGCCAAGCTCCTTTTCTGCCTTATCCGCATTCGCATAGCAGGTAGCGATATCCCCTGCACGGCGCGGCTTGATGGTATAAGGGATCTTGATGTTATTTGCTTTCTCAAAGTTCTTTACAATGTCCAGCACACTGTAGCCATGCCCGGTTCCAAGGTTATAAATGCACAGCCCCGCATTTTCCTCAATCTTCTTGAGCGCTTTTACATGCCCAACTGCCAGGTCAACGACATGGATATAATCTCTGACACCAGTTCCATCCGGCGTATCGTAATCATCCCCAAATACGCCGAGCTCTTTTAATTTCCCGACTGCCACCTGTGTAATATAAGGCATCAGGTTATTCGGGATTCCGTTCGGGTTTTCTCCCATGATGCCGCTCTTGTGGGCACCGATCGGGTTAAAGTAGCGCAGCAGGATCACATTCCACTGCGGGTCAGCCTTTTGCATATCCATCAGCACCTGCTCTAACATCGACTTTGTCCAGCCATAAGGATTGGTGCACTCTCCCTTCGGGCATTCTTCTGTAATCGGGATCTGCGCCGGATTGCCGTAGACCGTTGCCGAAGAAGAAAAGATAATGCTCTTGCAGCCGTTGTTTCGCATGACATCCACAAGGGTAAGCGTGCCGGAAATATTGTTGTGATAATATTCCCAAGGCTTCTGCACAGATTCGCCGACCGCCTTTAACCCTGCAAAATGGATACAGCTATCGATTTTATTCTCTGCAAACACTTTGTTCAAGATCTCCCTGTCCAGGATATCCCCCTTATAAAACGTAAGCTCCTTTCCTGTAATCTGCCTGACCCTGTCCAGTGATTTTTCACTTGCATTGCACAGATTGTCCAGTACAACTACCTCATAGCCTGCATTTAACAGCTCTACGCAAGTATGGCTGCCGATATAGCCTGCCCCGCCTGTTACTAAAATTGCCATTGTTTCTTCTCCTTTCTGATGCTTTCGTTTTGTATGATGATCTTAGTGTATCCCTGTTTTCATGAATTGTATAGAAAAAAATGTATAATAAACATGCAATTTTGTTGCGCATTGACAAAAAATGCTATATAATCCTATATGACAACATTTTATGACGGAAGGAGAGCGCTCTATGAACACAAACTACAAAAACTCTTACAAATCAACAGAAAAAGAACTGGTATCCCTTGCTGTGTACAACGTCGGATACCAAAAATGCAACCCAAAATACCAGTGGGGGCCGGGCATACGCGACCATTACCTGATCCATTATATCATTGCCGGCAAAGGCCGCCTCAAGGTAGGACAGACCGTATACAACCTGGAGGCTGGGGATTCCTTTTTGATCTATCCAGATACGGAAGCTTCGTACACGGCAGACGAAAGCGAACCATGGGAATATGCGTGGGTTGGATTTAACGGGTCAGATGCGCCGATCCTGTTAAATGCAACAGACTTTAAGCCTGAGCATCCTGTGATCACAAGCACTCCCTACGGAAAAGAGATCGCTCACCAGCTCCGCCATATTTATGAAGTGCGCGGCAGCGATTTTGAAAGCGCCGTCGAGATGACCGGGCGCCTGTATATGACGCTTGCCGTCTTTTTAAAAGGCGCCGGGCATACGCCGGTGCAAAACAACTACCATACATATGTGCAAAAAGCGGTAGAATATATTGCAGCCCACTACTCTTACCAAATCACGATCGAAGATATTGCAGCCTATGTAGGCTTAAGCCGCAGCCACCTGTTCCGCTCCTTTGAAGCGGTATTGCAGCTCTCCCCAAAAGAATACCTGTCCCAGTTTCGGATCAAGCAGGCTTGCTACCTGCTGCGGCATTCCAACTTGTCCATTACCGCTATTGCCAATTCCGTCGGCTTTGAAAGCAGCCTGTATTTTTCCAAAGCATTTAAAAAGGCAAAGCAGATGCCGCCGCGGGACTACAAGCAAAAATACAGCGAATATAAAAATCCTCGCCAGGATTGATTGTATCCCACCCGATTTCCAGCCTGGAACCGCCAGAAGATCTGGCAGGAGGAGTCTTAGCATTATACCTTGCGGTATTTTTTCAGCAATGCCTGAAATTCCTCCTCTTCCCGCAGGAAATCGTATTCCGGGTCGCTTTCCAGCATGGCCAGAAGCGGCGGCAGCAGTTTTTCCGAAATCTGGACATCTCCTGCTTGCTCCAGGTGCTGATACAGCAGATAATACAGCGGCGACTGGTGCATCCGCCATGGTTTTTTCGCTGCTTCCAGCATTTGTGTGATCACAGTAAGGCTCTCTTTCACATGCTTTGTTTTCCTCGCCACAGCCTCAGCCCCGACCAGCCCCATATAACCCCAGCAGTCAAATGCTTCCGCTGCTTTTGCTGCCTTGCCCGCAATCCTTTTTGCCGTTTCCTCCTCTCCCCGCAAAAGTTCCGCATCGATCAGCCTGCTGAAAATTACCATAACGGCATTCGTCATATGCAAAAGGCTCTTTTCCAGCAGCCTTGCTGCTTCCTCCAACTGCCCCTGCTTTAAAAAAAGATCCGACTCAAGCAGGCACTTATTCAGTTGGCTTGGCTCCGGCAGACGGTCTATGATCCGCCTGGCTTTTTCATAATCGCCGCTTTGCAGGTATTGTGAGGCTGCCATAAATCCAGCCCTGTTTTTTACCTCCTCATCCTCACAGTCCATCGCGCGCTCATACCATACAGTGATAAGCTGCTTGTATTTTTCCCGATCCGGTATCTGAACCTGCGACATAATAAGGCTTCCGTGTATCACGTTCGCCATACCCTCCAGCAAAGCGCCGCAATGCGGATAATCCCGCAGCTTTTCCTTTGCCAGGGAAACCCCCGCATCTATTCCATCCTCTTTTACTTTATGGATGACCTCCTCCTGGAAGCGCTGGATTTCCTGGCTTGACAACGTTTCCTGAAAACAAAACAGTGTGTTCAAATCCACCTTTAACAGCCTTGCAAGCCTTGGAACGAGCGCAATATCCGGATAAGTAAGCCCTTTTTCCCATTTATGGACTGCCGGTGCAGACACGCCCAGTTCCTGCGCCACCTGCTCCTGCGTCAGCCCAAGCGCCCGGCGCCTTTCCAGAATCATTGTGTGTATTGACATTTGTTTTTCCTCCTGCTCTTTCAACAGCCATATGCGTACATCGTTGTTCCTTTTCCTTTCTGTTACTATAACAGACGCAGGCTGGCTGCACAATGGAGCGGTTGTTAAAAACAGCGGCGGAAAATAAACCTGTGGTTTACCGCAAGCTATTTCTTTGTGGAAAATGTTTATGTAAAAATCTTTCTATATACATGTTCTAAAAACTCTCTTTTATCCACAGTCACTACCTCTTTATATAAAACTCCTTCGTATTTTTCAAGTCCAAACAAAATCATTCTTTTCGTTCTTGCCAGATGCCGCATTTCCATTTTAAATTTTTGAAAATGTTCACTCTCCTGTTCCTTATCCGATACACCTTCATCATTATATACGATAATCAAATACAGACTTTCTCTTAGTTTCTCTAATGATAAATCCTTGCAAAATGCAAACGCAAAAGTCCAAGCACTGTCATATGCTTTCTGTAAAAAGAATTTTTTTCCAATACGGCTTTTTCTTGCATTTTTAAATTCAATCAAATAAATATGTGCCTCATCCTTGATATATAAAGCATCACAAGAAGCTACTGGTTTGCTACCACGAAATTTATCTGCAATTTCTTTTGTTATTTCATCAAAATCATAAACCTCTTGTGTACTTTCCAGCAAAGCCTGTCCATCACAGTCCCTAGACCTTTCACCTAAAGTACTATATATTTTTGTTTTATCTAACTGCATGACTATTCCCCTACTACAAATACTCCAATGGATGATATAAAAGCTTATAAATCTGATCCGTATGGTCTGTCACATCTCGTGTCTGAAATAAATTTCCACCTGCTTCTTCCATTAAATAATAATGCCCCTGATCTTTCAATTGTTCATCTGCCATATTAACTTCCAGTGCTCGAATAAAATATGGGCTATGAGAATTAACGATGATACGGATCCCCATATGCTTATATAATAAGACCAATACTTCTGCAAATTTCAAATGCCACTGTGGATGCAGATTTGTTTCTGGCTCATCGATCATTAAAATTCCGTTTCTTTTTAACTTTCCTTTTTCAATCAAAGACTGGATCACCAGAAGATTTTTCATTCCTGAAGCAACATTTACAAGATCTATAGATCCATGTAACACCTCATCCTGAAAGACAATGCTCCCAGATGGCGATTTTACCAGTTTTCCGTGAAGGACTTCTTCCAAAATCTCTTTTACCTGTTCTGTATTTTGTTCCATCTCCTGGTATTCCTCCCAGGTTGGTTCTTCATTTTGTGCCATCAATGCA
The DNA here is from genome assembly GCA_947178105.1 of uncultured Eubacterium sp. Lineage (GTDB taxonomy): Bacteria > Bacillota > Clostridia > Lachnospirales > Lachnospiraceae > Eubacterium_J. The sequence goes on from CAMWXD010000079.1 coordinate 20,338, forward strand.
GACTGTATTTCAGATACCGGAGTATGTATTTTATTTTCAAATGAAGATTTTTCCATCATATCCAATAAATGATACGCTGGTAGATAAAACACATCCGGATACGCATTTATAGAAAATCTCATATCAGTGATTTTATTTTCTTTAATAGCAAGAAAATACTTTTCCATATCCGAGTCAACATTTATAGATGCAAGGCTATTATAATACAGGCTATTGATCTGTCCATTAAATACATTTTGGATATACATTTCTGCTAAATATTTTAACGCTTCCTTTCCATCTCGTGTAGCAATTTCGTGCATTGACTCATATAATGACTTTAATAAATCTTCTATTGTATCAGAATAACCCTGATAGTCTTTAATACTTTCTATAAACATTTTTTTTACCATATAAAAATTATCTTTTTGAGTATCCGAAAAAATCTCCAAATGGTCACTCATCTTTCTCGCTAATTCTAATAAAAATCCACTTGGCAAGCCTAATGCACGCTGGCCATTATAGTATCCCCAATTAAACAAATAAGAGTCCAAACTCTTTTTACGTATTTTTCTTACTCTAATATCCGAATTACGAAATGTACGAAAAATAATATATGCTGCTTTCAGAATCGTACTTTTACCCACATTATTATAACCAGCAATAACTGTAATGCCATTCAGCAGAATATCAGCCTCCAGTATCTTTGTTGTATTTTTCACATTGATATGCATTTTTATCCTCTCTTTATCAAAGCTATTTCTGTCAACTATTTTATATTCCTAATACTATATATACAACTTTCCTAAATAATTTTTGATAGATCATCCATCCGAACCTATATATAGATCCTCTGCGAATGCACTATGCCTTCTTCTATATTATGCATCATCCAGTCATTCTAGAACCAGATTTTATTTTTTAAACTGCCACGCACACCGCCCCTAAAACAATGCAAAGCACGCCCAGGATCTTTTTCTTCGTAATCGTCTCCTGCAAAATCAAGTACGACAGCACCATCGTCCATATATAAGTCACCGAGGAAAGCGGCAACACAACCGAATAGTCCAGATACCGCAGCACCAAAATATTGATCGCCGCCGCTGCCAGATATAAAAACCCGCCGATATACAGGTTGATATTCAAAAGCATCTGGAAAAACCCGTCGCTGCCGGATGCCCTTTTAAAAAAGACGGAAGCCACCGCCCCCATAAATGTCATACACAAAATCAATGCAAAATAAATCATTGTGTATCTCCTCCTCCGATCAAGACCACGCCTGATGTAATAATGACAATGCCAGCCACCTTTAAAGGCGTAATCGCTTCTTTTAATACGAAAAAACCAAGCACAGCGCTCAGTACATAATTCGTACTCAGCATTGGCTGCAAGACCGATACGCTCCCATAGCGGTATGCAATCAGCATCAGCAGCGCGCCCAGCCCATACAGCCCAAACCCAAGCAGCAGGTACAACATTCCGTTTGTTACAGACAGCTTCCACAAAAGCTGGCCGACACATGCGAACACCGCTGCCACAATCATGAAAAGAATCCCTTTTTTATTTTTTTCAAATGACTCCCGCATCTTAACCTCCTTTTTGCCGCGGCTTTTCAGGCAGAAGCACAAAATACCCCCGCAAACAATCTTGTTTACGAGGGTCAAAAATAAATCGCGCCTCCGCCGAAGCATCCGGCAAATGCTTGTCCTTTAAGCGGCTTTTTCTTTTGCAATCTCCGCTAATTTTGCAAATCCTTCTGCATCATTGACTGCCATATCCGCCAGCACCTTACGGTTTAAGTCAATGTTTGCCAGCTTTAAGCCATGCATAAACTTGCTGTAAGAAATCCCGTTCATCCTTGCAGCCGCGTTGATACGCGCAATCCAAAGGCTGCGGAACTGTCTCTTTCTTTCCTTACGTCCTTTATAAGAGGATGCCAGTGCGCGCATCACAGACTGTTTTGCAACACGGTACTGTTTGGAACGCGCGCCTCTGTAACCTTTTGCCAGTTTTAATACTTTTTTATGTTTTTTCTTTGCGTTTAAGCCGCCTTTTATTCTTGCCATGTCTGATCTCCTCCTTCATTCTATTAAATGTATGGTAAAATCTTCTTCATGTTCTTTACATTCGATTCATCAACAGTCGTTGCTTTTCTCAGATTTCTCTTTGTCTTTGGAGACTTCTTTGTTAAAATATGCCTCTTATAAGCTTTACTTCTTTTTAACTTTCCTGAACCTGTTACTTTGAAGCGTTTAGCGGCTGATCTTTTTGTTTTCATTTTTGGCATGATTTATGACCTCCTTATAATTAAGTTATCCTGTTTTCATTTTCTTTCTGCCAGCACCATGCTGATCGCACGTCCTTCGACTTTCGGTGCCTTTTCCACTACTGCCACCTCTTCCAGCTCTTTTGCAATATCATCCAAAATATGCCTGCTGGCCTGCATATGCGCCATCTCGCGTCCGCGGAAACGAAGCGTAACCTTTACTTTATTCCCTTTTGTAACGAACTTTCTGGCAGCGTTAATTTTAGTATTCAAATCATTTGCTTCAATATTCGGTGAAAGGCGTACTTCTTTCAGCTCTACCACCTTTTGTTTTTTCCTGGCTTCTTTTTCTTTTCTTGCCAGCTCATAACGGTATTTTCCATAATCAATTATTTTGCATACCGGCGGCTTTGCTGTCGGAGCAATCTTTACCAAATCAAGTTCTGCCTCCTGCGCAAGTTTCATCGCTTCTTTTGCGGACATGATTCCAAGTTGCTGCCCGTTTTCACCAATTACACGAACTTCCCTGTCACGGATCTGTTCATTAATCATTAAATCACTAATGGTCTTACACCTCCAAAAAAAATAAAGTGGATCGGCAGAACATCCACTTTCTAAGACATCGCCCAGCAGCCTGAGCGGTATTGTCGTTATAAACGCTTAGTCACACAATTATGCTAAGGTGAGAGTGGATCCTCTACTTTGTTTTTACAACGTATATAAGGATAGCATACGTTTATTGGAGAGTCAATACTTTTTTTATTTTTTCTTTTCTTTTTTCTTTTCTTTCGTAACAGTTCAGATAGGGTGTTACATTCCACCAATGGAACGCCAGAAGAAGGGATCGGCACGCCCTGGCTGCGTCCATTCCAGAATATTAAGAAGCCCTATGCCTTCTGCTGTTACGCTTTGGCTGTGCACGGTCGCGCCATCTTGTCCGCTTCCGGCTATCTGCCGTAAGCTAAAGGTGCCGCTTGGCTGCGCCCCTGGTTTTCCCGTTGTTTTGCAACCCCTAATAGATACATGAATTCAAAACTCCTTAATTCATAC
>CAMWXD010000080.1 GCA_947178105.1 uncultured Eubacterium sp.
ATTTAATAAACTATTATTTGATCTGAACAAAAATATTTATTGGCGAAAGATATATGATTCAAGTCAACCAGATTCTAGGATGGCAGATATAGAACTTATTTTAAGAATGTTAGCATTTGCATATTTTCCTGAGCAAAAGGAAGCAGGACAAAAACAAATTAATTTAGTCAAATACTTAAATGTTTTTATGAAAAGAAATGATGAACTAAATTATGAGAAAAAGGTGGAATTTGAAAAACATTTTGATGAAATCATGGAGTTTTTTGCGTCTAAATTCAGTATGAATTTTTTTAGAAATGGAAAATTAGCAAAAGAGGGTATGGTATTTTCTAAAAAGATTAATCCTGCAATCGCGGATGCTGTTTATGCTGCAACTTTTTATGTAAAAAGGTTAAAAGGATTGGAGCATTATATGGATTATGATTTGAATAAAAAATATGAGGATCTGATTCAAAATAAAACTTTTCAAGATGCTATCTCCAAAAGAACAACAAACATTGAAAAGATAAAGATGCGTATGAAACTGGCAGCAAAGATACTTTATGGGGTATCATATGAATGGCAATAATCAACAAGTTATAAGGGATTGCGAAATTGAGCTAGATAATATACAGCAATGGATCGCAAATAATTCATTAGATTCAAATGTCCGGTATTTGACATCATATGCTGTGATTAAAGCTTGTGGTACTATTGAGTATGTATTTAAACAATTAATATATGCCCATTTATCAGATGGTGCAAATGAGGAAGCCAAAACATATTTTAATAAAAGCATAATTGAAGCTTCATTTAACCCATCACCCGGGCAGATTTATAGAATACTTGAAAAAATAAATACTACATGGAGAACTGAATTTGAAACGATGATAAGAGGAACCAATCAAAAAGGGCAGCTTAGATCATTAGTAGATTTAAGAAATAGTTTTGCACATGGATCGGTAATTACAGCGTCAATAAATGATGTTAAAAGTTATTATATTGCAGGAATATGGGTATTGCAAAAGTTAGAAGAGGTAATGCGGAATCATACATAATGGATATAGTTTCTTATCTGGATTTTTCAGATACCTATCACTTTCTACCTGTATGGAGCTCCGGGCTGGAAATCCTGACTTTTCAAGATTTTCCAGCCTTTTTTCTGTTCGTTCTTTTTGCAGGGAAGGTGTGCCAAAAAAGATGTATCAGGCAAACGGAATAAACGTATCCTCCGCCGGGCAGCGCTTCTTTTTGTATTCCTGCGGCGACATGCCGTAGGTCTGGCGGAAGATCCTGGAAAAGTGGTCAGGCGAGTGGTAGCCGATGCGGCTTGCGATCTCGCTGATCTTTAAATTGGTATTTTCCAGCAGGCTGACGGCATCCGCCATGCGCAACTGCTTGACCAGCTCGGAAAAATTGTGCCCGGTATTCTGCTTAATCAGCGTGCATAAGTGCGGTTCGCTGTAGTGAAAAAACTGTGCGAGCGAGGACAGTGTCAGCGTCCGGTAGTTGTACTGGATGTACTGGAGTACAAGTGTAAAATCAGAACCCATCTGGTAGTTGTAAAACTGCAGGGTCTGGCTGTAATTGCGCAGCAGCGTGGCAAACATCAGGTTGATCCAGTTGATGCAGCAGGTGTTGCTGTACGGGTCTGCTTTATACGATTCCCCGGTGGCGTTTCGGACGATGGTTTTCAGCCATGCGGTATCTTTTGCAAAAAACAGTAGATAATTCGGATGCGTGCCGCCTTGCAGCATCGTGCGGAAAAAATAGGAAAGCAGGTCCTTTTGCGAAAGCAGCGAAAAAAAAGCGGTATTAAACGTGCTTTTGCGGATCATAATGCAAAACACAGTCGAATCGTCCTCGATGAGCAGGTCATGCCTGGAATCAGGCGCGATCACACAGATCTCGCCTTCCCGCAGGATGCGTTTTTCTTTTTCAAAATAAAAGGTACAGGAACCGGATGACACAAAGTTTATTTCAAAATAATTGTGGAGATGCATGTATGGGCGGGTGTATCTGGGATGGCGGATGATGAATACGTCGCGTGCAGTCGGGATGATATCATTTTCGTTGACGATAGCAGAAGTTTGCAGATGGGGCGTCAGTGTAATTACAATCGCATCCATAATCTGTTCAAACTCTTCATCGGACATCGGGCCGAACATCGCGGCAGCGGGAAGCTGGGAAGGGCGTTCGGTCAGCAGCAGGCCTTTGCGGTGCAGATAGTCTGCCATTTCCGGAAACTGCATCCGGTTGCCGGTTCGTTCGAAATATTCTTTCATATGGCGCTGGAATTCGCCGCAGGTAATATAATATGACATAAAAATCTCCTTTTGCCGGGCGTGCCTTCGTTCGGCATTGATATTGTTTAGTAGCATACCAGAAAGCGCAGATTTTGTCAAAGTGATTTTATGAAAAAATGTCGGTTTCCGAAAAAAATAATACATGGTGCTTTTTTATGAGATCTTATAAAATGATAACAAAACAGGGCAGGAGGAAATGAAAACATGCAGGTTACAGGAATAAAGATCAATGGGATCAAAAATCCGGTCGGATTTTGGATGGATTATCTGAGCTGTTCCTGGAAGGTGGAAGGGACAGAAAGCAAAAAACAGGCATATGCGAAAATCGAAGTCAGCATGGATGCGGATTTCGAAGAGCTGATCTATGAAAAAAGCGGGGCGGATTTAAGGCAGCAGGGAGAAAAGCTGGAGTTTGACCCAATGCCGCGTACCGTTTATTATGTCCGTGTGACAGTGACGGGAGACGGCGGGGACTGTGCGGTCAGTGAGCCTGCGTTTTTTGAGACAGGCAAAATGCAGGAGCCGTGGCGGGCGCAGTGGATCGCGGCATATAAAGAACATACGTTTCATCCTGTGTTCCGCAGGCACATCAGGATAGAAAAGCCAATCAAAAGCGCTCGGTTTTATGGAACCGGCGTCGGGATGTTTGAGCTGTATGTAAACGGCGAAAAGACGGGAAAGGAGTATCTGGCTCCTTACCTTACGAACTATGAGGTGAAAATCCAGACGATGACGTATGCGCTGGACCTGCTGCACGAGGGGGACAATACGGTCGAGTTGCTGCTTGGGAAAGGCTGGTATATGGGGCTGTTCGGGCTGGATTTGCAGGACTGTCATTACGGCAGCCGCATGGCGGCGATCGCAGAGATTTACCTGGACTATGAGGATGGGACGCAGGAAATCGTCGTCACGGATGAGAGCTGGGAATACCGCGGCTCTGTGATTGAGGATTCTGGTATTTATAACGGGGAAATTGTAAACGAGCTGCTTTATGAAGGCAAAGAAAACCCGTGGCGTCAGGCGGAGGTATTGCAGAGCCCGCAAAACGAGCCGCAGACGCGCTGCCTGGATAAGAGCCATCTTGTCGACCGCTTAAGCCTTCCGGTCTATGCGATGGAAGAGCTTGCAGTAAAAGAAGTGCTGCATACCCCGGCAGGCGAGACCGTGCTTGATTTTGGGCAAAATTTTGCCGGATTTGTGGAGTTTGAGGCGGATTTTGCAAAAGGGACAAAAATCGTGCTGGAATGTGCCGAAATCTTACAGGACGGCAATTTTTATCATGGCAATTACCGGGATGCAGAGTCAAAATTTACCTATATTTCGGACGGCGGCAAAAAGAAGGTACGCCCGCATTTTACGTTTTATGGCTTCCGGTATATCCGCGTGTCTGGATGGCAGGGTGAATGCAAAAAAGAAGCGTTTACCGGAAAAGCACTGTATTCGGATCTGGAACGGACAGGGTACGTTAAGACCTCAAACGAAAAAATCAACCGCCTGTATGAAAATACACTCTGGGGGTTAAAGTCCAATTTTATCGATATGCCGACCGACTGCCCGCAGCGCAGCGAACGGCTCGGATGGACGGGGGACGCCCAGGTATTTGCGCCGACGGCGAGCTACCATATGGATACAGCGGCGTTTTTCCATAAGTTTTTAAGCGACCTTAGGGATGAGCAGGCGTATTTGGACGGCGGGATGCCGAATTTTCTCCCGAATTTTGGACATACAGAAAAAGCAGGCAGCGTCTGGGGCGATGTGGCGACGCTGGTGCCAGATACGATGTACCGGTATTATGCGAGCCTGGAAGAAATGGAACGCGTGTATCCTATGATGCGGGACTGGGTGGAATATATCGACCGCAATGATGAAGCAAACGGGGGCAGGAATTACCTGTTTGACTTTGCCGATACGTTTGGGGACTGGCTGGCGTTAGACGGTATGACTCCGACAAGCTTTAAAGGCAGTACAGACGACAGCTTTATTTCAGCGGTGTATTATTACCGTTCTGTACAGATTGTGAGAAAGATGGCGGTACGGCTCGCAAAGGACGAGGACGCAGCGCGCTATCAAGCGCTGGAGCAAAAGATCTTCGACGCGGTCTTGCATGAGTTTTATTCGCCGGGCGGCAGGCTGTCGGTCGATACGCAGGCGGCTTATGTGATTGCATTAAAATCCGGCATTTACCGTGACCGGGAAAAACTGCTCGGACAGTTCCAAAACAGGCTGAAAAAAGATATGTACCAGATCAGGTGCGGGTTTGTCGGCGCGCCGCTGTTATGTACCGTGCTGGGCGAAGCGGGCATGTATGAGACAGCGTATGATTTTCTGCTTAAGGAGACGTATCCGGGGTGGCTGTTTGAGGTCAACATGGGTGCGACGACGATCTGGGAGCGCTGGAATTCCGTCGGGGAGGACGGTGTGATCAGCGATACCGGCATGAATTCACTAAACCATTATTCGTATGGCTCTGTGATGGAGTATGTGTACGCTTATACGGCAGGCATCCGCCCGCTGGAGCCTGGGTTTGCAAAGGCTGTGATTGCGCCGCACCCGGATATCCGGCTGCGCAAAGTCGAATGCAGCTACCATTCCGTATCGGGCAAGTATGTTTGTAATTATGAGATCTGCACAGACGGAACTTTTTGTGTTACAATAGAAATACCGTTCGGCGCTTCGGCTGTCGTAGAGCTGCCGGGATACGAACAGGAGCGGATGGAGCTTTTTGCAGGCGTATATACCTATGCATATAAGCCAAAGCAGGATTTCCGCAAGCCATACAGCCGCAGGACGACGCTGCGCAGGCTGGCACAGGATCCGAAGGCGCTTGACGTGCTCAGACAGTATGTGCCTGCGCTTGCAGGGATCGCAGCGTCCGGTGACCCTGAGATGGGGGCAAATACGCTGGAGGATCTTTTGCATATGCCGTTTTTGCCGTTTGATCCGCAAAAGCTGGAGGCAGGGATTGCGCAGCTTGCAGAGCTGGTTGTGTAGCCTGGCGGCTGGAAGAAGATAGAAGCCTGATATGGACTAAGAATACACAGTTGGAGGGAGAAAGTGTATGACAGATTTAAAAGCAAATCCGTTTTTTTTAGATGAGGAACAGATCAAGTGGGTGGAAGAGACGCTTGCTTCCATGAGCAGTGAGGAAAAGATCGGGCAGATGTTCTGCCCGGTCGGGGGCAACACGCAGGAAGATTATCTGAAGGAATTTGTCGGGGAGTTTCATCCGGGTGCGATGATGTACCGCCCGATGCCGGCAAAGGAGATTCAAAAGACGCACAGGGTGCTGCAGGAAGCATCCCGGATCCCGCTTTTATTAGGCGCTAACCTGGAGTCTGGCGGAAACGGGATCTGTGCGGACGGCACGTATTTTGCAAGGCCAATGGGGGCGGCGGCTACAGATGACCCAGTGCAGGCGTACCGCTTAGGAGCCATCGCAGGGAAGGAAGCGCAGGCAGTCGGCTGTAACTGGTCGTTTGCGCCGATCTGCGACCTGGACATGAATTTCCGCAACCCGATCACAAATGTACGTACCTATGGCAGCGACCAGCAGCGTGTCACTTCTTTTGTAAAAGAACAGCTTAAGGGATTAAAGGAATACGGCATAGCGGCGGCAGTCAAGCATTTTCCGGGAGACGGCGTGGATGAGCGTGACCAGCATCTTGTCAGTACGGTAAACAGCCTGTCTGTCGAAGAATATGACCGTACCTATGGGGCAGTCTGGAAAGAAGTGATTGATGCGGGCACGCTGTCCGTAATGGCAGGGCATATTATGCAGCCAGCTTACAGCAAATATCTGAACCCGCAGCTTAACGACGAGGATGTCCTGCCGGCAACGCTTTCAAAGGAGCTGCTGCAGGGGCTTTTGCGCGGGAAGCTTGGATTTAACGGCATGATCGTCACCGACGCTACGCCGATGGTTGGATTTAACACGTTTATGAAACGCAGTGAAGCGATCGTAACTGCGATCAACGCAGGCTGCGACATGATCCTGTTTAACAAGGATATCCGGGAAGATTACCAGTCTGTGCGGGACGCGCTGATGGACGGGCGCCTGTCAAAGGAGCGGGTCGACGAGGCATGTACAAGGATACTGGCGATGAAGGCGGCAATGCGCCTGCATACGGCAAAGGCGGCAGGCACGCTAGTGCCGGATGAAAAAGCGCTGGACGCTGTCGGGTGCGCCGAGCATAAGAAATGGACAGACGAATGCGCCGACGCAGCGATCACGCTGGTCAAGGATACGCAGCATCTGCTTCCGATTTCGCCGCAAACCTATAAAAAAATCCGCCTGTACCTGCTCGAAGACCGTGCTGGAGGCGGATTTAAGGACGGCGAAGGGGCAGTCGGCGTGATCAAACAAAAGCTGGAGCAGGAAGGCTTTGAGGTATCGCTGTTTGATTATAACAAGCCGGATTTCCAGGAGATGTTTGAAGGCGGCGCGGCGGATATTCAAGGAAAATTTGACCTGGCTGTGTATGTGGCGTGCATCGATACGGCAAGCAACCAGTCCGTACGCCGGATTGACTGGCTGCACCTGATGGCGGCGGATGCGCCGTGGTTTGTCCAGGAAGTGCCTGCATTGTTTATCTCAGTCGCAAATCCGTATCATCTGGTCGATGCGCCGATGATAAAGACCTTTATCAATGCGTATACGCCGAACGAGGAAGTCATCGCACAGGTGGTCGAAAAGATCATGGGGCGCTCGGCATTTCGGGGTGTCAATCCAGTCGACCCGTTCTGCGGGATCTGGGGAGCGGAATTTTAGCAGGCAGGTATTTTAGCAGGCAAGTATGAAAAACAGGAAAGGAAAGAGGAACATGAAATATCGCGGAATTATTTTTGACCTGGATGGGGTGATTTGTTTTACAGACAAATACCATTATCAGGCATGGAAGGAAATGGCTGACGGGATCGGCGTTTATTTTGACGAACAGATTAACAACCGCCTGCGCGGCGTCAGCCGTATGGCGAGTCTGGATATTATTTTGGAACGCAGTGAAAAGCAGTATACGCAGGAAGAAAAAGAGGAGCTTGCTGCACGCAAAAATGAGCTGTACCAAAAGCTGCTGCACCAGATGACGCCGGACGACCTGTCAAATGAAGTAAAAGCTACGATGGACGGGCTTCGTGCCGGCGGCGCAAAGCTTTCGATCGGCTCCTCCAGCAAAAATACAAAACTGATCTTAGGGCAGATCGGGCTGGACGGCTATTTTGACGCGATCAGCGACGGGACGAATATTACCCGTTCCAAGCCAGACCCGGAAGTGTTTTTAAAAGCGGCGGAGTACTTACATATGCAGCCGTCTGAATGCCTTGTGGTAGAGGACGCCGCAGCAGGCGTGGAAGCTGCCGCAGCAGGCGGCTTTGACAGCGCAGGGCTTGGGGAAGCCGCGGCGCATCCAAAGGTAACATACAAACTGGAGACATTTGGAGATTTGCTGCATATTTAAATAAGGCTGCGTTGAATCATATCGCACAGTGGGGCTGTCGCACTAAGCTTAATCCTTAGTGCGACAGCCGTTACTTTTCACACCCCAGCCAAAAAACGGCTGTGCTGTGAAAAGTAACGGCATCCAGTCCATTGAAAATTCGCCTTTGGCGAAGGACTGGATGCCTTCTAGGCTGAATTTACACGTTCTCACGACCTTTGCAGCGGAGTGCAAAGGTCTGGGTGTGAAAAGTAACCGACAGCCCCATTTATGTTAGGCATTGCGATCTCATGATTGACGTACAGCAGTTTTTGAGATAAAATTGGGATAGAATCGGTGTTAGGGAGGATACCATGCTTCAAAAAAATCTCAAAATCGGGCTGGCGCTTGCCGGCGGCGGAGGAAAAGGCGCTTACCAGATCGGTGTATGGCAGGCGCTGCGTGAATGCAGCCTGGATCAAATGGTCGACGCTGTGGCAGGCACTTCTGTAGGCGGCTTAAATGCCGCGCTTTTTGTGCAGGGGGATTTTGAAAAAGCGGCGTATATATGGGAGCATATAAAGCCGGAGCAGATCCTGTCAAAGCAGGAAGGTTCTTTGCTGCAGCAGGCGCTTGCCGGTATTTATGACGGCATTGCAGGGTATGCAGGGGCATTCTTTTCCAGGGATGGGCTGGAGCAGATTATCGGGCAGTATTTGGACTTGGATTTGTTTACGCAGGCGCGGCTGGACTGTTATCTGACCGGATGCCGGGTAAAGACGGATTTGCTGTATCATCTTAAGGAAACAGAATTCGGCGGGGATACGGCAGACAGCCTGAGCTTTAGCCCCTATATTTTCCCAAAGGCGGAATATTTTAAAATGAGGGACGAAACGAGGGAAACCCGCAGGCGGATTTTGCTGGCGACCTCTGCCATACCCGTCGTCTTTCAGGATGTCAAGATCCGGGGCAATTATTATCTGGACGGCGGGCTTGTAGACAATGTGCCGGTTACGCCTTTGTTTGAACAGGCTGGCTGCGACGTAGTGGTTGCTGTGTTGTTAGGCGGGGGATCTACTTATCAAAGGCTTGTCCCGCAGGGAAAACGCTGCCTGGAAATAAGGCCGACGCAGGAGCAGGGCGGCATGATTACAGGCACGCTCGATTTTCATGCAAAACATGCCAAAAGGCGCATTGAGCAGGGGTATGCGGATGCAATGCCTGTCTTTTCAAAGATCAGGGAAGATATTGACAGGGAAAAAAGGCTTGGGAATGTGATACGTTCTGAACAGCAGGAAGAGATGCGGCATCAGAAAGAAGCTTTCTATTTAAAACAGGGCATCGCCAGCCAGATGTATGAGATCGAACGGTTAAAAGAGAAGGATTCTAGGCGGAGACAGCTCTGGGACGGCAGGAATTTATCATGAAAAGCTGGCAGGAATGCAGATACTGCGACAAAAATAAAATCATGCAGGATGGGATCAGCCGGTTTGCCAATGAGATCGAAGGGCATTATCAAAGGGAGTTTTCTGACAGCCATAAAACAATCCAGTTTGTCGTGCCGCATCTGTTTCGGAATGTGCTGGATGAAATACGCAAACAATACTGGGCAGGGCGGGCGTTTGATGTAAAGATATGGGATTACGAAACATATTGTATCCAGGCATGGTATCAGAGGCAGGGCGAAAGCACACAAATCCTGTTACAGAAAGAATTTATATTTTTACAGGCAAAAGAGAACAAATGCTATGCAGCAAAAGCCGTCTTGTCTACAGACGGGACATTTGCCTTTTACAACTGGCACAGGAATCTTCCTTCTACGCCGACAGGCATCAGGCAGCTTTTGTTTAAGCGTGGGGTGCTGGATGAAAAGGCGCCGAAGCAGCGGTATGTGATCTTTGTCCTGTCACAGGACAGAAAACGGATCAAGGGCATTCAAACGTACCTTGCCGAAAACGGGTACGCATGTGAACAGATGCAGGAATACAGCTTTTGTGACATGCCACAAGCACTGGCGCTTACCAGAGCGCTTGCTGTCAATGATTGTTTTGCATAAAGACAAATGCAAGATAGAAAGAAAGGAGACAGAAAGATGCAGTATAGACAGATCCTCCAACAAATCAAGCCGCCTTGTCCCCGGTGCCCTTATAAGCTGGGGCTGGTGCAGATGGTCGTCAGCCCATGCCCGCAGTGTAAGAGCAATCGCTACCAGATGTTTGCGCTGCTTCAAAACCGCAGCCAGGGACAGTCTAAATAGAAAGGCGGCTATTCCGTAAGCTCTATGGAAATGCTGCCCAAAAGCTCCCATGCAGCGTCGCGTTCTTTTTTTTGCTCCGGCGTCAGCTTTGCATAAGCACACAGCATGGGATGCTGCCTTGCGCCGTCGTTTCGCGCAGCCCCATAGCTCCAGTTATAAAAAGTATAAAACCGCAGCCAGCGCATATGGTCAAGCCGGCGGTACATATCCTGCACCGCTGCATCTTTTTTTGTTTCGCAGTATTTCTGGTAGGCTTTTTCTACTTTGTCAGCAGAAAACCGAGTAATCGTCTCATCCTTTAATAGAATCCGTATTTTCATCAGCAGGTGGTCGGCAGCGGATATTTTGGACTCTCTATGGAAATCGTCCAGGTTTTCCCAGCTTAGCGTAGGATAGGAAACGGATTTGCGGAAGATTTCGTTGATCGTAATAGCCGCTTGGTTGAGCGTCGTGCGCATAATCTGGTTCGGCGTATAGATCTCTTCGTTTGTCCCAAAATACGATACGCCGGGCGCCTGTCTGTTACTGTGCAGATGGATCTGCCCGCGCAGTTTATAATACCTGTGCAGCCGCCAGAAGATGCTCCAGCCTTCCGGCTCGTCGTCCGGGCAGATAATCATGCGGTCAGCCTGTTCGAGTACTTCGTGCTGCGTTTCCCAGCATTCCTCATGAAAAATCAAAGCATCTGCCGTCTCAGACGCTTTTCCCATACAAAACACCTCATGCAGATGCCGGTGCATCGCAAGGAACTCTCTGGCATCTCCAAAAATATGGTAAGCCACATGTTGATTTACAGATATCACATTTGTCAAAATGGCGCGTTCCAGTATACTTTGCCCATAGTTTCCAAAACCGATCACTACAATGGTATGCTCATGGCCACAAAGCGGCTTTGAGCGCCAGTATTGCCTGGCACAGCAGTCGTAGCTGTGAAAAAAACGGATATTCCCGGAAAGATGGTCTTGCCCGTTGGTCGTGCGGGCATAGACCTCCACCGGCAACTGGTGCAGGCCAACCGCGCGGCTGTTTACGCCGATATCATTTTCCTTCATCAGAAAAATCCTGCATTTGGAGCCGGTATTTTTCTTGCGCGCGACAATCCTTGCCGGGGAAACGTTGATAAACAGGCATGGATAGTCGGGAAATTCCATCTGGTCATCTTTTTTTTCACCAAAAATAATGACCGTATCCGGGTCTTCCTTATAAATATTTGCAGCCAGTATATTTGCCTCTGCGCCGTAATCGGCAAAATAATACCAGTTTTTTTCACGTTGGAAGCCAAGCAAAAAGAGCGGAAGCCCTTCGCTTGTAATAAAAGAGATCACAGCGCCAAACAACGTCATCATAATGCCGGCGGACAATAAAAGGAACACAACCCCTACGGCATGTCCCAAAGGCGTCACCGGCGTTAAATCACCGTATCCGACCGTCGTAAACGTGACGAGGGAATACCAGAAGGCGTCGCCGAAGGAGCGGATCGTTGCCCTGCTGTCCGAATATTCCGACAGGCACAGGATCGTCAAAAGCCCAAGGTAAAGAATCAATAAGAGTATGGTTATGTACAGATAGATTTTATGCCTCCTCTTCATATGAAGCTGTCTCCTTTTATAAAATCTGCTGTGAAGATAGGGTTAGTATACCATACTGCCATAGATTTGCAAAGTATGTTTTCGCTTGTTTTTCCAGCCTGGATTAGATACAATAAGGAAAAGGGAAAAAGCGGAGGTGCCGGGATGGCAAGGACAGTTGCAGTTGGAGAGCAGGATTTTGGCAAAATCATAGAACACGATTATTTTTATATTGATAAGACGCTTTTTATAAAAGAATGGTGGGAAAACGGAGACACGGTTACGCTCATTACCCGCCCGAGGAGATTTGGGAAAACGCTTACGATGCATATGCTGTATTATTTTTTCTCCGTCAATGCTGCGGGCAGGAGCGGATTATTTGCGCATCTTAACATCTGGAAAGAAGAGCCGTACAGAAAATTGCAGGGGACATATCCGGTCATTTTTTTAAGCTTTGCGGCAGTAAAAGCGGCAAGCTTCGAAGAAGCATATATGGACATTTGCGGATTCATTGCCCAGGAATACCGTAAATATGCGTTCTTGCTAAAAGAGGACGGCATTCAGATGGCAAGAGGGCAGTTTTTGCGTATTATGGATGGAGCGGTTGCTTCTGTCAGTGAATGTAAGGCTGCTTTACAGGTGTTGTCAGAATATTTATACCGTTATTACGGGAAGAAAGTGATTATATTGCTGGACGAGTATGATACGCCAATGCAGGAAGCCTACCTTAATGGCTATTGGGATGCATTTACAGGATTTATCAGCGGGCTGTTTAATTTTACATTTAAAACGAATCCGTATTTAGAACGTGCTCTGATGACAGGCATAACAAGGGTAAGCAGAGAGTCGGTTTTCTCGGATTTAAACAATCTGGCTGTCGTTACAACAACGACAAAAAAATATGATACCATGTTCGGATTTACAGAGGAGGAAGTAATTCGGGCGTTGGATGAATTTGGGCTGAAAGAGCAGATGGATGGCGTAAAGCATTGGTATGACGGGTTTCGGTTCGGAACATGCGCCAGCATTTATAATCCGTGGTCGATTACGCAGTTTTTGGATGAAAAAGTGCTTGCGCCATATTGGGCAAATACAAGCTCCAACAGCCTGGTAGGAAAGCTGATTCGGGAAGCGGGTACAGAAATAAAGGCCGCGGTAGAGGACTTATTGCAGAATAAAACGGTCTGTACACAGATGGACGAGCAGATTGTGTTTCAGGAATTGGACGTATATGACGATGCGGCCTGGAGTTTTTTATTGGCAAGCGGTTATTTAAAAATTGTATCTTATCATGGAATTGACCCGATTTATGGGAGAGGCGGCAGATATGAGCTAGCACTGACAAACCAGGAGGTTTTGGTTACTTTTCGCAGGTTGGTGCAGGGATGGTTTGCAAATCAAAGGTACGGGTACAATAGCTTTTTAAAAGCTCTTCTTGCAGGTGATTTAAAAAGCATGAACGTTTATATGAATAAAATTGCCCTCGCTACGATCAGTTTTTTTGATTCGGCAAAAAGGCCTTCTGCGCAGACAGAGCCAGAACGCTTTTATCATGGCTTTGTGCTTGGGATGGTCGTAGATCTTGCCGGAAGGTACCGGGTGTTGTCGAACAGGGAAAGCGGGCTGGGCAGATATGATGTGCTGCTGGAGCCGTGCAGCCGCGGGGATGACGGGATCATTTTGGAATTTAAAGTATTTGATGAAGCAGAAGGGGAAAAAAGCTTAAAAGATACGGCACGGGCAGCGCTTAGGCAGATCATAGACAAAAAGTATGACACAGAGTTGAAAGCAAGATGCGGATTAGAGCAAATACGTATTTATGGGTTTGCGTTCAGGGGAAAGGAAGTCTGGATTGATGGAGGGTGTATGGAGGAATTTTGTGAAACGAAAATGAAGCAGAAATGAAACATCGGGAACTATAAAAAGATTCCAATAAAGGCTGCCGCAGGAAAGAATACATACTTTTTGCGGCAGCCTTTTTGTGCCAGTACATAACATTTTCTAAAGAATTGTTACGCCAAAATCATTCTTATAGTAAATAAAAATATTTCAAAAACAGCTCATAAGTATTCTATTCGCTTTTTATCTATTTTGCAACCCCATTCACAAAATTTGTATAAGTTTCATAATTTTTATATTGTATTTATTACTAGAATTAGTAAAGAAGCGTTTTATCTCTGTGAGTTATTTCACTCATAACTCAATATTACTCTAGCAGTTCCTTGATCTCATCAAAGTGGATGTATAAATCATTATAAATATGAACTTGAACAGTGGCGTCAAAGGAGTATTGAACGGTAGATATATTTTCTTTAAAATTATTGACTGATATTGTCTGATGACGTGGGTCAACAATCCAGTATTCGCGTACACCATGATTTTTATATAGGTACAGTTTGCGGATATAATCGTCTGAAGGATTGCCAGGGGAAACAATTTCAATAATAAAATCCGGGGCGCCATTGCAGCGGTTTTTATCCACTTTATACTTGTCACATACAATGAAAATATCAGGCTGTACGATGGTAAGCGGTTGGTCAGAGAGCTTTACATCAAAGGGAGTCGGAAATACCTGGCAGATGCTTCCTTTTTTCTTTAGGTAAGCACGAATGGTAAAAAGCAGCTCCGTGAGGATGATCTGGTGGTCTCTGGAAGGGCTTGCCATATAATAAATTTGCCCATGAAAGACTTCGGCTCTTTGGCTTTCCGGGAGAGCCTCGTACTGTTCAAGCGTTATGCTTTCCGGCTGGGACTGTAATGCTGGCGGCATATGATACACTTCCTTTCAGATTTTGCAGCCAATCAAGTATCTTTGCTGTCTATGGTGTGATAACAATATAGCATTTTTGCTGATGAATAGCAAGAGCCGCAACGTTGAAAACGGGGTTTGCATATTTAAAATAAGGAGATGGGGAAGCACCGCCCTTTGTATTTTGGCGAGTGTCGGGCGGTGTTCTTGTAAGATAAACTATATTCTGTTTCGGACTGCTGCAATTTACAGTGATTGTACTTTTGCCAGCAGGGCATCTTGCAATACCTTTGAAAAGTTGATGCTTTTTTCTTCACAAAGAGTATTCAGCCACATGGGGATGCTTAAAGTCTTTTTTACTGCCTTGTCGCTATGCTGTCTTGCGTATTCGGTCATATCCACCAGTACCATATTGACGAAAGCACTATCCGTAGCGGATTCCATTTCAAAATCTTTCAGGATGGCAGCAGGATTGATTTTGCTTAATGCACTGGGAGCCGGGAGGGCTTCACCGTCACGCAGGGCGGTAAACAGATACAGGCCACAGGCATCTTGAGCCATGCGCATAGCGTCCGCCACATTATCCCCAAAAGTTGCAAGATTCCCTAAGTCGGGAAAAATGACTGATATTTTACCCTCTTCCTCATAGAAAACAGCCGGGTATACATAATTCATAAATCTGCTCCTTTCTTTGTAATCTATATTAATTTGCAAGGGGCAGGGGCTTATTTCAGCCCCGCCTGATTGCGTATGGATTTAACAATACTTTTCGGGATGTCACCGGGATGATTCGGAACGCTTACTTTGCCGGGCTTTGTTGGGTGTTTGTATTGGTAATGTGAGCCACTTATGTCTGACACGTACCATCCGTCATCCTTTAGCATCCGGTCGGCTTCTCTGAATTTCATGTATGTTTCCTCCTTACAATGATATAATAACACGTATTTTACGTATTATCAAGAGAAAAACACAATAAATATACGTATTTTACGTAGATATTATATACAGATACTGGGAAAGTATGCGTCCTGCTGCATGATTGCTTTTCATTCGTTAAAATCAGTTTGAAGTTTTCGTTTGTAAACAGGGGGCAAGTGTGCTATAGTGTTTACAGGACAGCCGGAAAATCGGAACATCCGGCGTGCCAGCTTCTGAGTGAGACGATATTCTGTTTTTTCGTGAGAGAGGAACCTTCAAATGAGGAAAAAAAGTATTTTCACACAATTGTTAATTCCCATGATTGCGCTTGCGGCAGCATTGCCTGCTGTCGTGCTGTTTATTTTTACTACGTCATATGAGCAGGAAATCTATGACAGAAACAGCCAGCTTTCGAGCCTGATTGCAGGTGAGATTTCGGTTTTTATGGAACAGGCATACCATGTGAATGAGGAGCTTTCGGATAATCCGAGCATTCTTTCGATGGATACGCAGATACAGACGCCGATTTTGAAAAGGTGTGTGGAGAGGAATACTTATCTGGATCAGATCTACATACAGGGAACGGATGGGATGCAGACAGGGCGTTCTTCCGGGGAGCTGGCGGACAGGTCTGCGAGATGGTGGTTTATACAGGTATTGGAGGAACAGGAGCCGTTTATATCCAAATCCTATTATTCGGTTGCGACCGGGATGCCATGCGCCTCAGTATTTTTTCCGATGTATGAACAAGGCACTCTCAAAGGAATCTATGCTGCGGATTTAAAGCTGGATTTTTTGCAGGGGCTGATAGGGGAGCATTCGGATGAGCAGGACGGCAGGATTTCCTTTGTGATCGATGGGGAAGGCGTGGTTGTCGCGCATCCAGACCAGATCCAGATCGAAGAGCAGTATAATTATAAAGAACAGACGCGTACGGTTTCTGTCAAAGACGCTGCGGGAAATCCGGCTGTGGATGCAGACGGGAATATTGTGACCGAGCAGCATTCGCTTGAAATCTCAGAAGGCATGGAACAGGTGATTGCCGGGGTTATGGAAGGCGGCAGCGGCAGCAGAAAGATCTCTTATAACGGAGAGGATTATTATGCGAGCTATGAAACGATCCTGCTGCAGGGGCAATCAGATTCGTGGTCATTGATTACTTTGCAGAAAAAAAGCGCCGCTATGGCGATGGTGAACCGGATGCTGGCTGCTGCGGCTGGGATCTCACTGGTGGCTGTTGTGGTAGTAGTGCTGATTGTCCTGCATCTTGCACGCAGGCTTACGCTGCCGGTTATGTCGATCTCGGGATTGATGAAAGATGCGGCAGAAGGTGATTTTTCCGTATTGGCGGAAGAAAGCAGCCAGAATGAGGTCGGGCAGTTGGCAAGAAGTTATAATATCATGGCAGGCAGGATATCAGGCGCACTGTCACGTATCCGGGATTTTACGAAGGATTTATTGCACTGTTCGGACAATTTGCAGGCAATGGAGTCAAAAATCCATGCGATCAGCGATTCCATGCGGGAGATCTCTGACGGGACAGCGGCACAGACGGTAGAAGTCAACCAGGTTGTAGAGCAGGTTGCGCTGCTGGAGAAGTGGTTTGCAGAGCTGAAAATGAAAAGCGGGGAAATGCTGCATGAAGCGGAGTATACGATAAAGTCCGGTGAGGATGGGATGAAAAGCATTCAGGCAGTGGAAGCGCATAACAGGGAAGTGACGGGCAGCCTGGAGCAGTCTTTTGAAAAAATCAGGCAGTTAGAGGAGCATTCGGCGAATATTTCGGATATTGTAAGGTCAATCGGAAGCATTTCCTCAGAAACCGAGCTGCTTGCGCTGAATGCAAGCATTGAAGCGGCAAGGGCAGGGGAACATGGGAGAGGGTTTGCCGTTGTTGCCGAATCCATCGGAAAGCTTGCGGCGGATTCTTCTAAAGCTGCGGCAGATATTGAGACAAAAATGCAGGAGTTTTGCGGTGATATTACGGAGATTGTTTCTCAGACGAAAGCGCTGAAAGAGATTATGGCGGTGCAGGTAAAGGCGGTACAAAAAACAGAGGAGATCTTTTTGGACTTTACAAAGACGACAGAGCAGACGGGCAGCTTTGCCGGCGATATGGACGGCTTAATTGACGAAATGTATGAGATCGACCGGCGGATTGTAGCTTCTGCGCAGCGTATCTGTGAGATTTCCCAGACAGCAGAGGAATTATCAGGGGAAGCAGCAGCGTCTATGGAAGAAGAGGTAAAGGGAATCCAAAGCGGGGTGGAAAGCTTGATTACAGTGTCCAGGGAGATGGAACTGGAGATGGGGAAATTTAAGCTGGATAAGGAAGGAAAGGTTTTATGAACCAGCAGGTGTACAATAATTGTAGATAAACCATGTGATAAATTATCTTAAATGAAAGGAATGGTATGAAATGCCTGATGAAGCAATATTAAGTAGTGAAAATGAATATACAATTTTTAAATATGACAAATACATTGTAAGATTTCGTGCTCCTTATTCACTGGAAAGATATACACGAGTGAAAAAATGGGATCATGGATATTTGGTCGTTATGGCAAAGTATTCTCATAATCGGTATGATGAAGAAGAATATATTGACCTAATTCCAATTTTGGAAAATTTGTATTATGATGCACATGAATTTTTAGCGCCAATAAAAAAAGTGAGGGTTCAGTATGATTGATTATAAAACAGTTGCAGATGCAGCCAATATGATAGTTAACGGATATGCATTTACAAAAGACGGTGAAAACTAAAGGTTTTATGAGCCAGCAGGATTTGACAAAAGGGCATGTCATGCAAACGATGTCTTTGTTTGCGCTGCCGATGATTTTGGGAAATCTGCTGCAACAGGGGTACAATATTGTAGACACCTGGGCAGTCGGGCATTTTGTCGGGCCAAAGGCGCTTGCAGCCGTCGGTGCGGCGTTTGCGCTGATGACGTTTTTGACATCGGTGCTTCTTGGGCTGTGTATGGGGAGCGGAACCGTATTTTCCCTTTGTTTTGGCAGGCACGATCACGAGGAGTTAAAAAGCAGCATCTGTGCTTCGATTCTGCTACTGGCTGCTGCATCTGCCATATTGACGGGCTTGTCTCTTTTTGGCGTGGAGGCGCTTATCGCATGGATGCAGATTCCGCAGGAAATTACACATATGACGGAAGAATACCTCAGGTTGGTGTTTTTGGGCATTCCTGCCATCGCAGCCTACAATTTTTTTGCAGCCTATTTAAAGGCGGTCGGCAATTCAGTCATCCCATTGGCGTTTCTTGGCGTTTCCACAGTTTCCAATATTGTGCTGGACTTGCTGTTTGTAGCGGTTTTTTACTGGGGGACGTTTGGGGCAGCGGCTGCAACGGTCATATCCCAATATCTGGCAGCGCTTGGGATCGGCATTTACGTGCTTACAAAGGAACCGGAAGTGCGGCTTGCGTTTTGCAAATTTCGGGCAAAAAGGGACAGCGTCGTTCGAATTGCTAATTATTCTGTCTTGACCTGTATGCAGCAATCCGTTATGAATCTGGGCATCCTGCTGGTACAGGGATTAGTAAATAGTTTTGGTACAGTGGTCATGGCGGCGTTTGCGGCTGCGGTCAAAATTGAGGCGTTTGCCTATATGCCTGCGCAGGAATATGCAAATGCTTTTTCCACGTTTATTGCTCAAAATAAAGGAGCAGGGCAGGCAAAACGAGTTGCCGCAGGCATCCGTTGCGCTGCGTTTACTGTTCTTTGCTACTGCCTGGCTGTATCCCTGCTGATCTGCGTGCTGGTAAAGCCTATGATGCTTATTTTTATCAAAGCGTCACAGCCGCAGATCCTGGCAGCAGGCATCCGCTATCTGCGGATCGTAGCGCCGTTTTACTGCGGGATTGGGTGCCTGTTTTTGTTTTATGGGCTTTACCGGGCGCTTGGAAAGCCGGGAATGTCTGTCGTATTAACTGTAATCTCGTTGGGAACGCGCGTCGCCCTGGCATATACGCTTGCACCAGCCGTCGGCGTGGCAGGCATCTGGTGGGCGATCCCGATTGGATGGGGGCTTGCGGATTTGGCGGGCTGGCTGTATTACCGCTGCCGGATGCGGGGCTGATTGCTGGGTGTTGGAAAAAATTTGGATAGGAGATGATTAGATGTTGGCAGAACTTAAGATGGAATTAGAATCAGACAGTGCAGAGCTTGGATATTTCCAGTCCTCAAACCTGCAAGGGGTCTTAATGGAACAGATTGACGGCTGTTACGCACAAAAGCTGCATGAGCAGGGCATAAAGCCTTACAGCCAGTATATAACAGGCACTGACAAAAAAGAGTGGCGTGTAAAAACACTTACTACAGAGGCTTACGAGCAGATTATGTTTCCATTGCTGGACAGCTCGTTTGAGGAATTTTATATAGAAAAGAAGCAGATCCATGTCAGAATCTGCAAAAAAGAGATCAACACCATATCTTATCAGGAGCTTTTGGATGAATTTTATTCTGCGCCATGCAGCAGATACCTGAACTTGGAATTTCTGACTCCTACATCATTTAAAAGTGCAGGCAGGTATATCATTATGCCGGATATGCACTATATTTATCAAAGCCTGATGAACAAATACAGCGCTGTGTCGGTTGATATGGATATGTACGACGAAGAAACGCTGCATCAGCTCACAAGCAGCAGCATGATTACACAGTACCGTCTAAGGTCTGTCAGCTTTCCGTTAGAGGGTATCAAAATACCATCTTTTAAAGGAGAGATGCGGGTAAAGCTAAACGGTACAGATACAATGGCAAAATATGTAAGGCTGCTTGCAAGGTTTGGGGAGTACGCTGGCGTTGGCATCAAGACAGCGATTGGCATGGGCGGAATGAAAATCAGTGATGGGTATAAGGAAAAGGCATATAGAGGGATGCCTGCTTCATGACGTGATTGCCATATGCAAGATTCCAGTTTGCCGCGCGCCTTGAAAACAAAGGGTTTTTGGGAATTTTTGCAGCTTGTGCTGGCACAGAGCAAGAGAAAAAACAGTTTGCCACGCAAAGAGTGTCTGGAGACGGCTTGGATGGCGGGCTGTGGGGGATAGGAATTGAGGAATGGAGTACCCCGAGAGGGGACGGAAACCAAAGCAGAAACATCATACCTGACTGCATAAAATTGAGGAATGGAGTACCCCGAGAGGGGACGGAAACATTTAGTATCTCCACTATTTCATCCTTTTCTTCCATTGAGGAATGGAGTACCCCGAGAGGGGACGGAAACTGTAGCAGTTTTGCGCAAAAAATTTTTTATACATCAATTGAGGAATGGAGTACCCCGAGAGGGGACGGAAACTTTTATCTGTGAATATTTCCCATCCACAATTTTTAATTGAGGAATGGAGTACCCCGAAAGGGGACGGAAACACTGCAGAAAGCATGATAGGGATTTTAAATATTATTGAGGAATGGAGTACCCCGAGAGGGGACGGAAACGTTTTGGTGATTAGTTATCGGCGTTAGCTTCTTTATTGAGGAATGGAGTACCCCGAGAGGGGACGGAAACTCCTCTTGAATTTTTTGTTGCAGGTGAATACATCATCATAAACCCCTGTTTGAAGAAGGATAGCCCCGTAAGGGGACGGAAACGGGTTTCAAATTGTGTGGAAGTTGTTTGCCTCATAAAGTTTGAAGAAGGATAGCCCCGTAAGGGGACGGAAACGTTGTTTTGTTGTTGGGATTATATTATCATGTATTAGTTTGAAGAAGGATAGCCCCGTAAGGGGACGGAAACAGGCTTTAGCACAACAGCTTCACCATCAACCAATACTGTTTGAAGAAGGATAGCCCCGTAAGGGGACGGAAACTTTCCCATTTTTCATTATACAAACTCTTTCAGGATCAATGTTTGAAGAAGGATAGCCCCGTAAGGGGACGGAAACCTTCCATATCTTCACAATTATAATAAATCATGCAATGTTTGAAGAAGGATAGCCCCGTAAGGGGACGGAAACTGTCTGTCTTATCACTTCCGTAATACGGGCATATAGGCGTTTGAAGAAGGATAGCCCCGTAAGGGGACGGAAACTATCTAAGAACTTTTTTCTTGTTTGAAGAAGGATAACCCCGTAAGGGGACAGAAACTCAGATTTTTATTTTAGAAATATGAAAAATCCACAGAAAGGAGAAACATTATACAAAAAGAGTATAAAATAGTTCTATCATTTTTGTATAACAGAAAATAAAATGAGTCTATTATATGTAAATGAAAATAGCGCATATATAGGTATGGAAACGAATCGCTTTTTCGTGAAATATTCGGATGGAATGAAAAAGATGATACCGGCAGAAACATTGGAAAGTATCACAATTATGGGACATGCACAGATGACGACGCAGTGTATACAAGAATGTTTAAAACGCGGTATCCCTGTATCTTATTATTCGAAAGGCGGAAATTATTTTGGAAGGCTGCAATCAACAGGACATGTGAATGCAAAAAGGCAGCGGAAGCAGTGTGCTTTATACAAATCAGAATTTGCATTGGAGCTTTCAAGAAAAGTGATACAGGCAAAAATAAAAAATCAAATGGTAGTACTTCGGCGGTATGGCAGAAGTAAAAATATATCAGTGGAAGAACCGTTGCCTTTGAGGCAATGATTACAAAGAAAAAATATAAGGAGCTGTTGGAAAAACTGCCTGCATTTGAGGGGAAGGAGGACAGTATTCGGGTCTATAAAATAGTAGGCAGAGGGCAAGTACATACATTTGGAAAAGCATTTGATGAAGACACAGAAGATGTGATTGTAATATAATAGAGGGGGCACCATGGAGAAAAAAATATTATTTAGCCCGGTAGGCGGGACTGATCCGATTAAGTATTTGCGGGATGGCTCAATGCTTCATATATGCAGGCATTATCAGCCGGATCTCGTATATTTGTATTTGTCGCATGAAATGATGGAATACCATAGGCAGGATAACCGCTATGTCGATGCGTTGGAGCGCCTTGGAAGACAGATTGGGCATACATTTGAAATTCATCTGATTGAGAGGGATGATTTGATAGATGTACAGCAGTATGATATTTTTTACAAAGATTTCAGACAGGAGATTCAAAAGATCGAACAGGAAATGGACAACAGTGATATCCTGCTTTTAAATATGGCATCCGGGACACCGGCGATGAAGAGTGCGCTGCTTGTTATGGCGACATTTGCAGAGTACAGGTTTTTGCCCATACAGGTGTCTACACCGCAAAAGAAAATGAATAAGGTATATGAGGATCGGGATAGTTTTGAGAATGACCTGGAATTTGCTTTAAATGAGGACAATGCGCAGGATGCGCCGAACCGCTGTGAGGAAGTAAAGTGTTTGAACCTGATGAAGTTAATCAAAATGGATGCCATTAAAAAACACGTGCTTGCTTATGATTATCCGGCAGCATTATCTGTTGCAAAAGAAATCAAGGAGGATCTTTGCGAGGATGCATTTCGGCTGCTTCAAATTGCAGATGCAAGGATCAAGCTGGATCATGATAAAATGAATAAGCTGATGGCTGGAAAAAAGTATCATATCTATCCGGTCAAAGAGGGAAATAATCGGAAAGTATTTGAGTATGCGCTTGCGCTTCAGATTAAGGTAATCAAACAGGATTAT
The DNA here is from genome assembly GCA_947178105.1 of uncultured Eubacterium sp. Classification (GTDB taxonomy): domain Bacteria; phylum Bacillota; class Clostridia; order Lachnospirales; family Lachnospiraceae; genus Eubacterium_J. The sequence goes on from CAMWXD010000080.1 coordinate 22,808, forward strand.
GCGGATTTTATTCGTGGCATTACGCCTTTGACAGTAGACCTTTTAGAATATATTTTAAAATCCAGATGTGGTATTTTATTAAATGATTGCTGTAAGAAAGATCAAAAGGGCGTTATGAAATGGCATGAAGGAAAATTAAAAAGGGCGGGGCTGTTTGATCTGTTGCAGGAGGAGTACAATGGCGGATTTAAGCTTGGCCCGGTCTATGCAAACCATTTGGAAAAGCTGATTGCAAGGAAATGTGGGGATGACAGATTGTGCCAGAAAGTAAAAGCGATAACGCAGATCGAAAGCCAGGTGCGCAATGTTGCAGCGCATGAAATCGTATCTGTTACCGATCAGTGGATACGGGAAAAGACGGAAGGGACAGCTTGCAGCGCTTTGGATATCTTAAAAATCATAAAACAGATTGTGGAATTTGCAGGGCTGGCAGCAGAAAAATCCCAGGCTTGGAATTCTTATGACTGTATGAATGAAAAAATCACAGAATATCTTGGATAAAATAGTTTTTATATAAACAAGGGGCTGTCGGAAATTGCAGTTTGTCCGCATTCATAATATATTGTTGCACTCCAAATGGTTTTGGCAGCATATTGGGCAAAT
>CAMWXD010000081.1 GCA_947178105.1 uncultured Eubacterium sp.
TCATTAAATCTTTAAAATCAAAACCGTTCGGACTTTTCATAGCATCACCCCCATTCTTTTTAGAATGAGGTCAACGCACCCTGTAACACGATTGCTCTTTTGATATTATAACACATCTTTTGACATTTCTCAATAATATTTTTTATCACATCAGGATAAACTTATAAATGATTTTTACAGAAAAAGCCCAAAGGCTTATTTTTTTAAATATATAGAAATGCCTTATTTATGGGAAGAACTTCCTGTTGACTGTAATGCTTTTTTTATGCTGTCTGTATTTAACATGATCAGTTTTCAAATGCAATCGGGGAATTACAGATTGGAAAACTGCTGCGTAAAGCAAATATAACCAAGCCCTGCGGTGTTTCCGCATACGAAGTATTCCAGTTCCTGCTGCTTTTAGTGTTTCAGGGCAGGAACCTTTTTCGTTTTCTGAATTCAAAACGCAAAGGCCTGGCTGTTTCTAAGAATACTTACTACCGCTTTTTAAATGATGCTTCTTTCAATTGGGCAAAGTTCCTCCTGCTGCTGTCTGCAAAATTGGCCGGCATGTTCAGCACCCTTACCAGGCCAGAGCGGATAAAAGTACTGGTCCTAGATGATTCGGTGGCCAAGCGCGGCCGCAGCAAAGCCGTAGAACTGCTTGCACGGGTATATGGCCATGTAGAACATAAATACCAGAAAGGTTTTACCATGCTTACGCTGGGATGGCCAGATGGCTATAGTTTTGTGCCGGTTGGCTTTGACCTGCTTTCTTCCGCAAACAAGAGCAACCGATATCAGGAAATCTCTGATAAGATCGATCATTGGACCAATGGTTACAGAGCCCGTAAAGAAAGCCTGATGACAAAGCCGGAAGCGGCAGTCCTGTTGATCCGCAGGGCACTGGCCGCAGGCATTCAGGCAGATTATGTCCTTATAGATACCTGGTTTACCGCGGAACCAATGCTGATAAAAATATTAGATGCCGGCCTTGACGTTATCGGGATGGTAAAACAACTCAAACAGCGCTACAGCTATCAGGGCAGGCTCTATACTTTGCCCCAGCTGCGGAAATTTGTGCGCTTTGACAACAGTAAAAACATTTTTGGCTCGGTTATTGTGACAACCAAAACAGGGATCCCTGTTAAGATCGTCATTGTACGCAACCGTAATAAAAAGAGTGAATGCCTGTACCTGCTCAGCACGGACTGTAGTTTAAGCGATGCGGAAATTGTACGTATTTATGGAAACAGGTGGTCATTGAAGGTACTTTCCGGGAATTAAAACAGCAGGCAGGGGCATTCTGTTACCATTTCTGGAGCAAGCATATGCCGAAACTAAACCATTTCCGCAAGAAAGGGGCCCCTGACATTTTAGAAGATGTAGAAAGCCCACAAGCGAGGCAGAAGATTCTGGAAACGGTCCTGCCAACAACAAGGTAAGGCCTCTTCGCTATCTTAGGACACCATCTGCAGATACCGTTTGAGAAGCAACGATCATGTGGTATTTACGAAAATATTTTTTCCACTTTATGGCGGGAAACCCTGAATTAGTAATAACACAATTAATTAAAAGCGAACAGGAGAAGTCTGGAAAACAAATAGGCAGCAAACATCACTGCTGTGTGCAATGGTAAATATGACGGATGGACATTTTGCCGCCGCCATCCGGGAACAGGCTGTTTTTAAGCTTTATCCGCCATGGTTATCCACGGTGCGGACAGCCATGGGAGCCATTTCCACAATCCCATCATGTCATCCACGGAAAAATGTGGACGGAATGCCGGGAAGCGTAAAAAATTTATTTATTTTCTCCATTATGCACAAAAATCAGAAATCCCTGTTTCGGGAACGGCTGAATGCCTTTGGCTGGTCAATGGACAGTCCTTCCATGAGCCAGCGGAATTCCTGCCTTGTAAGGCCCCTGGCCTCAGACGCGCTGCGGGGCCACTGGAACCGTCCGCTGTCCAGCCTCTTGTATAAAAGCACAAAACCTGTTTTGTCAAAATACAGGACCTTAAGGCGACCAGCCTTACGGCCGCAGAACAGATACACTGCATTTGCGAACGGGTCCATCTGGTATGAATCACGGATTATGGACATGAGGCCGACAATGCTTTTCCTCATATCTGTATATCCCGTCACAAGGTAGATATTTGACACCCTGGAGAGGCCGCCTAACACAGCTGCCGCAGCACAGAAAGCACATTCAGGACTGTATCCCTGGCTGCATGGTTGGCAATTTCCACCCGGTGCCCATAGGCATCCAGCGCAACGGCAGGCACATGGACGGCAGAGTCCCTGACAGGCCCGCCTGCATCCATGCAGGCACCGGCAGTTTCTATGATCTGTACAGGGACAATTTCCTGCGGCGCATGCGTTCCATTTTTACAGGACTCTGGTATGACACAGGCTTTTTTCCTAAGGATCGTGATTTTATTGTAAAACGTACTGACAGGTATGGAATGCTGTAAACACCATTCTTTGTCACTCAGGCCGCTTGCGCGGCATTCCTGAATGAGCTCCATCCATTCTTGTTCACTCCTTACATGTTTGTGTTCCATTCTTTTCAACTCCGGTATTTATTTTGGAGTGTCCGCAGCAGAATAGAGCCATAAGAATTGTAGTAAACGGCTCCAAAGTACCAAGATCGAGAACCGATGTGATAGCCACTCCAATCTGTCTCTATTATGGCACAAAATTGGCAACTTGTGGAACGGTAGATTATTCATCGCTTACTAATCAACGCTTGTATGACTGTATCAAAGCTCTTTATTTGCTTATTCATTTGCTCATGTACTACACCAATTCTACACCAATTTGCCATTGGATTATATGAAACTATATAAGTTTATTTCCGGCAAATTACCAAACTACGGGTTTTGCCTGCACATATTCAACCGGGAAATCCTGTTCAACGGTATCGAATCTTTCATCCCCGAACGGCTTCATCCTTTCCAGCGGACTTACCAAACGGAAAAAAGAGGGCATTTCCGCCCTCTTCATTTTCTTTTTATTCCCTCATCATCTCTGTCTCGCCAAACCGCACGCCTGCTATTTCCTCCAGGCTGACCGGGACTTTCCACGCAGCGCCGTATTCGCCCGACTCTGTTCCGTCTTCATCCCGCATATGCGTTTCATTTGTAGTCTCTGTTTCCAGGCTTCTGCCGTCCTTAAGCAGCAGCTCAATACGCGGCAGCTCGATCACCGGCATCCAAATCCCTTTTTCAAAAACAACGGGATCTTGGGAAACATGCCCGATATCACGTACATATTTTAACGAAATGCCTGTCTCGGACAAGCGGATCTGCGTCAGTGCAATCGATGCTGTTTCGCCTTCCTTAACAACCGTATCTGGAAGAGCGATTGTTTCCGCATTTTTTGCGTTTGGCACTTCAAACGTGAATTTCCAGCGTCCTTCCTGCACCAGCACCTGCTCTTCACCTTTATTTTCATACAAGCCGTCGATCACAAGCGTGATTTCCCAGGTATCTGTATCAAACAAATCCGGCGGGTCAAGCAGGCTCAGGTTTGCTTTTGACGGGCTGCCGTGGGTATACAGTACCTGCAGCGTGCCATCCGGGCTGACTTCTTCTGAAATCACATTGGAGCCGCCTGCCTCTTTTCCATTGATCTTGATTTTCCATTTTTGAAAATAATAGCGCGACTGATCCGAAAATGGAATACCAGTGACATTTATAAGCACCCACGACCTTTCCTTTCCGCTCAAATAAGAATCCAGCGTAACAGTCGTCCCATTTTTTGTCACGCTTTTTCCAATCAGGCAGCTCAGGCTCTCGATCGTCTGCTGCTGCACATCATCCAACTGCTCCCCGGTCAGCTCTTCCCACTTTTGTGCCAGCCATTCCTGGATCTTTGGAATTTTCGCTCCTGCGATGGCTGTGCTGCTGACGGTTAATAACAGCGCCAGGCACGCCGCCACAGCACCCAAGCGCCTGTGTTGTCCGGCTGTATGGTGCTTACAGGTATCCGGCACGCTGAGCGGCAACTGAGCGGCATCCGCCTCATGGATAAACCTTTCGTCCACTTCTCCCACGCTTTTTAACAATTCTTTTCCGTTCATACATGAATCCCCTCGCTTTCCAAATATTTACGGAGCGCTTTACGCGTCCGGTGCAGGCATGTCTTGACTTTGCTTTCGCTGATACCGTAGCGCTGCGCGATCTCCCTCACGGAATCCGCGTACCAGTAGCGGCGCATAAATATCATCCGGCTTTCCGCGCAGATTCCATCCAAAAAGCGGTTCAACAGGCGTCCAAGCCGCTCCGCCTGCATCCTTGCCTCTACCTCGTCCTCTACGCCAGCCTGCATCCGTATCCCTGACAGGATCCTATTTGCACCTGGTATGCAAGCCTCCATTTCCCTGGTCAGGACAGTAAGATCCGCCTTGCGCTTTTTCGCCTTTTTGTGATCAAGCCTGTCAAAACAAAGGTTTCGGCAGATCTTTGCCAGATAAGCGAAAAAGGAATCCGGCAGATTCGGCGGAATCGTATTCCATGCACGCAGGTAAGTATCATTCAATATTTCCGCCGCGTCCTGTTCATCCTGCGTAATCCGCACAGCAAGCCTGTGCAGCTTTGTGCTGTACATACACGCTGTTTCCTGGATCGCCGCCTCATCACGTGCAAAAAATAATGCTATAATCTTTTCATCCTCCAACTGCATATACCTCCTGTCTCATTTGCTTTCTGGTTCATCCTTACAGAAGGAAAAACAGAAAAAAGGTTACAGCATCTAAAAAAATGCCATACAAAAGGCATTGCCCCTGTATGACATCTCAATGATACAAAACATTTCCGGCTGCATCGCACACACAGCGTTCTAAAATCGCTACCCCTTCCCGGATCTGCTTTTCCGTCAAATTCCCAAACCCAAGCAAAAGCACCGGCATTTCATCCGGCTTTTTTCTTCCCGCAATATAACATTCAGACATCCCCTGCACACGCATCCCAAACACCTCTGCACGCACAGCGATCTCCTTTTCCGTCAGCGCACAGGAAAGCTCCGCCGCTATATGAAGCCCTGCATTGCCGCCATAGATCCGCTGCACCCAGTGTTTCCCTTTTAATAATTGCAGCAGCAGGTCATGCTTTCCTTTGTAAATGCCGCGCATTTTATTCAGATGGCGTTCAAAATACCCCTGCTCCAAGAACCGGCAGATTGTCATCTGCTGCATCCTGGATACGGTCGATGCATAAAACGCGCAGGTTTTCTCATATGCTGCCAGCAGCGGCAGCGGCAGCACCATATAGCTGACCCTTGCCGAAGGCATAATGCTGTTGGAAAAAGTACCCAGGTAAATGACCCGGTCAAGCTTTGCCATTCCCTGTAACGACGGGATCTGCCTGCCTTTATAGCGAAACTCGCTGTCATGGTCATCCTCGATAACATACCGCTGCGGATGCGCCTCCGCCCAGGCAAGCAGCTCCAGCCTGCGCCTTAGCGGCATCACCGTTCCCAGCGGAAACTGGTGGGAAGGCATCACATACGCAAGCGATACATCCGTGTCAGGGATTTCCCCTGGCAGCATCCCGTCCGCATCCATCGGCACCGCTTCCACCGTATAGCCGATCCTGCAAAACGTATCATATGCCTGCAAATATGTCGGGCTTTCCATCGCCACCCTGCGCGGTGTTCCTAAAACCTGTCCAAGCAAAAGCAGCAGGTATTCATTTCCGGCGCCGACTATAATCTGCTCCGGCTCACAGCGCACCCCTCTTGCCCGGTACAAATAGGCACAGACGGCACTTCGCAGCGCATACTCCCCCTGCGGATGCCCTAGCTGCAAAAGCTGCTGCCTTGCTTCCAAGTCAAGCAGCGCTTCCTTGGCACACTTGCGCCAGGCATTGTAAGCAAAACCATTTGTATCGATTTGTCCCGGCAAAAAATTATACAGGCAGTCCGCCTGCCCTGAAACGGGTTTCATATTTTCATGCCGCACAGTGTCCCTTTTTGCCTGCCTGCCAAAATTTCCCTCAAACGCCCTGCTTTGCGCAAAATCATACAGCCCTGTTACATCGCATACATAATAGCCGCTGCCCCGTTTCGCCTGAATATACCCCTCGCTGACAAGCTGTGCGTACGCCGCGTCGACCGTGCTGCGGCTGACTTGCAGGTTTGCCGCCAAAAGACGCGCAGACGGCAGCCTTTCCCCACAGGAAAGCCTGCCGCCCATAATATCCCGCCTGACCGATTCATAAATCTGCTCATAAAGCGAAGCCTTTGTGTGTGTATCCAGATCGATCAACAGTTCGTTCACGTTAACCTGCTGCCTCCTCTTCTGCTTTTTTCGCTGCAAGGATCTCGTCTTTTAAGGACAGTGCCTTATCCTTTAACTTCGACGAAACGCCTCTCGTCTGTACGATGTTGCCGCAATAGCGTGTGGCAAGGTCATACTCCTTAAAATGGAAGCTCATCACTGCAAGCAGGTAATCAAACGTGTTCTGGTCCATGCCGCAGATCGGAAAATCCTCCTGCGTCGCTGCTTTGGACAGGGAATCATACGCCTGTTTGTAATAGCGCTCCTCTTTTTCCTGTAGCTGCTTATAGGCATCCTCTTCCAAAAGCCCCGGCTCTGCATCCGCCTCTTCCAGCCTTCCCCGGATCAGCCATGACAACTGTAAGCATAAATATGCCTGTTCACTGAGCGATACCTCCATCACCATCGCACAAACCAGGGCAAGCTCATACTGCCCCATCGCCGAAGCATAGTCAATGACTTCCCCATGAAACGGCTCCCGCTGCATAAACTGGGACGTCACCTTTTCCCGCAGGCGCTTTTGCTGCAAGGACGTCAGATGTTCAAAGCTTTTGATCGGCGCTGAAAACCCACAGTACGGACACGACGTCACGCCATATTTCAGCGAATCAACAAACTGAAACCGCGGCCGCAAGTCCATATCCGGCTCTTTTCTGCGCAGCTTGCTGTTTAAGATCCGCAGATCGTCAAAGTGCGCTTCACAGTTTGTGCATGTGATTTTTTTTGTATAAACATACTTCTTTTCTTCTTCCACATCATATAATACAGACATATTTTACCCTTTTTACCCTTTCTTCTCCTAAATCCGGCACTGTGCTTGCCGCCATGCAAAAGCCTTGTTTCTTCTGCTCTTATTACACGTTCTAAAACTATCTTACCACATCCTGGATTTTTCACAAGCCCCCGATTTCATTTTCTCAGTTGTTTGCCGGCAGCTTAAACGAGCTTTTTAACGAAACGATCCGGTTAAACACCAGATGCCCCTTCGCAGAATCTTTTGCATCCACGCAGAAAAATCCGTTTCTGACAAACTGGAAGCTGTCATATGCCTTCGCGTCCGCAAGGCTTTGTTCCACATAACATTTTTTACGTACCAGGGAATTCGGATTCAGGTTCAAGCTTCCATCTTCTTTATTGTATACCCCTTTTTCCTCATCGATCAGGTTTTCAAACAGCCGCACCTCCGCTTCGGCTGCATACGGCGCTGCCACCCAATGGATCGTGCCCTTGACCTTTCTTCCGTCCGGGCTGTTCCCGCCTTTGGAAGCCGGGTCATACGTACAGTGGATGACCGATACCTTTCCGTCCGCATCTTTTTCAAACCCTGTGCATTTGATAAAATACGCCTGCATCAGCCGCACCTCATTGCCCGGAAACAGTCGGAAATATTTTTTCGGCGGCTCTTCCATAAAATCCGCGCCGTCAATATACAGCTCCCGACAAAACGGCACTGTGCGCATCCCAAGCTGCGGATTTTCCATATTGTTTTCAACGGTAAGCTGCTCCACCTGCCCCTGCGGGTAATTGTCGATCACGACCTTTACCGGATCGATTGCTGCCATGACACGCGCTTTTTTCAGCTTCAAATCCTCGCGCAGGCAATACTCCAGCATCGCCATATCCGCTGTAGAGTTTGCCTTGGAAATGCCGCACAGCTCTACAAACCTCTGAATCGACTCCGGCGTATAGCCGCGACGCCTAAGCCCGGAGATCGACACAAGGCGCGGGTCGTCCCAGCCGTCCACAATCCCGTCTTCCACCAGCTTTTTGATATACCGCTTGCCCGTTACGACATTGTTTAAGTATAATTTTGCAAACTCGATCTGCCTTGGAGGATGCGGATATTCCAAAGCCTCCACAACCCACTCGTACAGAGGCCTGTGGTCTTCAAATTCCAGCGAACAAAGCGAATGCGTAATCCCTTCGATCGCATCCTCTACCGGATGCGCAAAGTCGTACATCGGATAAATGCACCACGCATCTCCCGTATTGTGGTGCGTCATACGTGCCACTCGGTAAATAACCGGGTCGCGCATATTGATATTGCCTGAAGACATATCAATTTTTGCCCGCAGCACCTTTTCCCCGTCCGCAAATTTCCCGTTTTTCATATCCTCAAACAGCGCCAGGTTTTCCTCTACGCTGCGGTTTCTGCTTGGATCTTCTTTTCCCGGCTCTGTCAGCGTCCCGCGGTACTCCCGCATCTGCTCCGCACTCAGATCCGACACATACGCAAGCCCCTTTTGAATCAGCTTTACCGCAGCCTCATACATCTGCCCGAAATAATCCGACGCAAAAAACAGCCTGTCCTCCCAGTCAGCCCCAAGCCACTGGATATCCTCCTTGATCGAATCGACAAACTCCGTCTTTTCCTTCGTCGGGTTCGTATCGTCAAACCGCATATTGAACTTTCCGCCATACTGCTTTGCGATCCCATAATTCAATAAAATCGCCTTCGCATGGCCGATATGCAGATAACCGTTCGGCTCCGGCGGAAAACGCGTATGCACCGTATCGTATACGCCCTGCGCAAGATCCTTATCGATCTCGCGTTCAATAAAATTCCTGGATACACTTTCATTTTCCATTTTCAAACATCCTCCTGTATTACAGCCAGCCCCTAGAACCTGCCAGCCCATATGGTGCATTTTCCGGCAATTCCTCGCAAATCTCAGCCGGTTTAACTAACAGAGTAACACAGCTCATTTTTTCCGTCAACTGGCTTTTCCGTTTTCTTCTGTTTTTCTTTCTGCGCTTGTATTCATTTCGACAAGCCGTCGTGCCATAGATCCTTGTGTTATGCATATTCCCCCAGGATCCGCTTCACTGCGCCCAGATACGAGCGCCCAAACAAGTTCAGATGGTTCAGCATATGATATAAATTGTATAAATCCCGCCGCCTCTCATACCCCTCCTGCAACGGCGCCGCCTCCCGGTAAGCCGCGTAAAACCTCTGCGAAAAGCCGCCAAACAGCTCTGTCATCGCAAGGTCTGCTTCGGCATGTCCGACATATACCGCCGGGTCAATCAGCCAGGCAGTGCCGTCGTGCCCCGTCATCACATTGCCGCCCCACAGATCCCCATGCAGCAGCGACGGGTGCTGCGGCTCCGCCAAAAGATCCGGAATCCGCTCCATCAGCCGAGAAGCCTTTTTTATGTCCGCCGCTTCAAAATAGCCGGACGCACGCTCAAACTGCGGCTTTAGGCGGCAGTCACGGAAAAAGCCTGTCCAGCTATCCCCCGGCGCATTCCCCTGACTGGAAGCGCCGATAAAATTATCCTGCAAAAACCCATAGCGCCCGCCCGGTACAAACGGCGCCGTATCCGCCCGGTGCATCGCCGCAAGCTGCTGCCCAAGCACTTCCCAGTAATCAGCCCTGCGGCTGCCGCTCTCTAAATAATCCATCAGCAAAAACGAATACCCACCCTGTGCCTGGTCCGTCCCGCAGCAAAGCACCCGCGGCACCGAAACCGTCCCTGTACGCGCAATCGCCGCAAGCCCCGCCGCTTCCGCAGTAAAAAAGGAAAGGTTTGCCTTTGCATTCGACTTCATAAAAATACGCATCCCATTGCTTAACGTAAGCCTGCGCGCCTCGTTAATATCTCCGCCGGCAGCATACTGCGCCTGCGTAACTTTCGTACCAGCGCCGAAAAGCGCTTGCAGCGCATCCTGTAAGGATGAAAATTGTTGTAATGGTGTTATGCTCATATGTTCCTCCCCGTCCCTTCCTCAAGCATCCTGTCATATTCCTGCCACGAAAGATACTTACCGCCCATGCTTTCCAGATGCTCCGTATAAAACTGGCAGTCAATCATCAAAAACCCCTGCTGCTCCAGCAGCCGTGAAAAAGCAATCAGTGCTGTCTTTGACCCGTTTTCCTTTTCTGAAAACATGCTCTCCCCGAAAAAGCACCTGCCAATGCTGACACCATAAAATCCGCCCGCTAACGCCCCATCCTCAAACGCTTCCACACTTACTGCATATCCGGCATCATGCAGGCGGCAATATGCCGCCTCCATCTCATCCGTAATCCACGTCCCCTCTGCAAACTCCCGCTTGATCCTACAACGGTGTATCGTATCTGCAAAATCCCGGTTTAAAACAATCGAAAGCTCATGCTTTTTCATATATTTGCGCATCGAACGGGACACATGCACCTCACCCGGTACGATAATAAAACGCTCCTTCGGGCACCACCACAAAATCTCTTCCCCAGGCTCATACCATGGAAAAATCCCATGCGTATACGCAAGCAAAAGCCGCTCCACACACAAATCCCCGCCAACCGCAAGCAGCCCGTCCTCCCGTGCGTTCGTCGGGTGCGGGAACGTGGCCTCATTTTTTCTCAGACGGTAAACTGGCACTTTTTTCACTCCCTTACTGTATGTCCATTTGAAACCGCTGCTCCGCAGCCGTCAGCACGCACCTGCCGCCCTGCTTTAACGCCCCGAACAGCATCTCGTCCACAAACAGCGGCTTAATCTCGCTGCGGATCACGCGCTCGATCTCCCTTGCGCCATATTCGGCGCTGACGCCTTTTTTCAGAATCAGCTTTTTCGCAGCCGCATCCGCCGTCAGCTCCACCTGCTTGCGCAGCAGCATCTGCGCCAGCTCACCCAGCTTCTTTTCCACAATCCGCTCCGCCATCGGCGCATCCATCCCGCGAAATACGACAATCTTGTTCAGGCGGTTGCGAAACTCCGGCTGAAACACCCGTTTTACCTCCTCCAAAACAACATCCGCACTCGTATCTTCGCCGAGAAAGCCAATCCCCGGCTTGCCAATCCGGCTTGCTCCCGCATTGGACGTCATAATGATCACCACATTTCGAAAATCCGCTTTTCTGCCCTGGTTATCGGTCAGCGTGGCAGCATCCATTACCTGCAACAAAATATTGTAAATATCCGGGTGCGCCTTCTCGATCTCATCCAGAAGCAGAACTGCATGAGGGGTCTTTCGGATCTCCTCGGTCAACAAGCCGCCTTCCTCATAGCCCACATACCCCGCCGGCGCGCCGATCAGCTTTGCCACCGCATGTTTTTCCTCATATTCACTCATATCAAAGCGGATCAGCCGCACGCCCAGCTCTTTTGCAAGGCTTTTTGCCACCTCTGTCTTTCCGACGCCCGTAGGCCCTACAAACAGCAGGCTCGCCAACGGTTTTCCTTCCTCCAAAAGCCCTGCCCTTGAAAATTTCACCGCATTGACAACCTGCGACACAGCCTCATCCTGTCCAAACACAAGGTTTTTCAGCCTTTCCTCCAGTGTCTTTAAAAGCTCCGTTTCTTCGGTTTCCACAACCTGCTTCGGAATCCGGCAGATCTTGGACACAATCTCATCCAGCAGCTCTTTGCCGACCGTCTGCTCTCCTGCATCCAGCGGATGCATCCTGCGGTAAGCGCCCGCCTCGTCGATCAGGTCGATCGCTTTATCCGGCAAAAACCGTTCGTTTATATATTTCGCGCTGATTTCCACCGCATACTCCAGCGTGCCGCTTTCATACCTGACTCCATGAAACTGCTCATAGCCATGCCTTAACCCTTCCAGGATCTGCACCGCATCCGCTGTATCCGGCTCCTTGACCTCAATATTTTGAAAACGCCGCACCAGGCTCTTGCTCTTTTCAAAATGCTTTTTATACTCCTCAAAAGTCGTCGCACCGATAAACCGGATATGCCCTTCTGACAAATACGGCTTTAGCATATTGGAAATATCAAAGCTCCCGCCGCCCACCGCACCGGCTCCTACAATATTGTGAATCTCATCCATATATACAATCGGCTTCTCCTCGCGGGAAATACTTTCCATTACCTTTTTCAGCCGCTTTTCAAAATCCCCGCGGTACTGTGTCCCCGCCAAAAGGCTGCCAAGATCCAGTGAAAAAACTTTTGCTCCAAGCAGCGGCTGCGGCACCTGCCCCTGCTCCAACAGCTTCGCAAACCCATACACAATCGCCGTCTTGCCGACCCCCGGCTCCCCGATATGCAGCGGGTTATTTTTCTCTTTGCGGCACAATACCTGCATCGTCCGCTCCAGCTCCTTTTTTCTGCCAATCAGCGGATTGCGCCCCTCAAGGCTGTCATTGAGGCAAACCGCATACCGCTTCCAGTAACGGCTCTTCGCATCGTCTTTTTTCTCCTCCTGCTTTCCCGTATGCCCTCCCCGTTTTCCTTCCTTTCGCTGTCCTTTTCCCGCTTTAGCTTCGCTATCCTGCTTGCCTGCTCCAGCTTTGATGTCTGGCTGTCCTGCTTCACGTCCATATATCCCTGTTAAACGCTTTGTATCCTCTTGCATTTGCATCAAATCCTGCTCTTGCAAATCCTCCTGCTCCAGATCCTCCTCACAAATCTGGATCATTTCCTGCAAAAGCTCAGCCTGCTCAATTCCCTGCGCACGCATATAATATACTGCATAGCTCTCCTTAAGCCCATACATGGCATGTACCATATGCGTCAGCTCCATCGTAGCCCTGCCGCTGTTTTGCACCGACGCCCACGCATCCGCCAAAAGCTGGCCTGCACTGTGCGTAAACTCGGGCACACGCTCCTCATCCTCTCCGTCCGCATCCGCGTCCGTCTCCACATATTCCTCCAGATAAGTCCTTAAATCGGAATCCAGCTCTGACAGCGTGCCGCCGCAGTTTTCAAACGCCTGCGCAAACACTTCATTCTGGCAGATCACATACAAAAGCAGCTCCGGCGTAACATACGCAAAATGCGCCGTTTTCGCTAGCATCAGCGACTGCTGCATAATTTGTGCCACTTCATTTGATACTTCGATCTTCATTTACGCCTCCTCAACCGTCATCCGAAACGGAAAACCTTCCTTTTTTGCACGCACAGAAACGGCCTCCACCTTTGTCACCGCAATATCATAAGGATACACGCCAACCGCCGCTTTCCCTCCCTGGTGCACCAGCAGCATCAGCCGCTCCGCCTCCGCCTGTTCTTTATGAAAAATATCCATCAGCACCTCTACGACAAACTCCATGGAAGTAAAATCATCGTTGTGCATAATTACTTGGTAATGTTTTGGTTCCTGTATGTTCAGTTTTGTTTTTTCTCTTGTTTTTCCCTTTACGGACATCCTGATTTCCTTTCCTTGTGCTTTTTAATAGTATTCTGCATCATTAAATTGTATTTCTGAATTTATTATATATCAAATATGTTATTTATTCAATGTGGGAAAGCTTCCTGTACAGCTTTTAAATCTATTGATGGACGTTTCATGAAAAGAAAAACAATTCCATTTGCCCCTCCATATGAAATTGCAGCTCTAATTGGTCAGCCAGATATAACGGCAATGTTGTAGTACAGTCTGTTTCTCCGCCACTTGTAACGCCTTCCAATAAATATAAATGATCAATCAGTCCTGAATTTAACATCACCCTTCCGGTATTTGCTCTGTTTCTTCCAGCCTTAACCTCAATCCCATATTTTTTGCCCCCAAACTTACCACAGACTATAAAATCAAGTTCCCCGCCCGTTTTCTCATATACAGAAAACATAGGCTCAAACCCAATGACTTCCTGTGATATTTCAGCAAGGCTTCCTGGGTAATACTGATTACGTAAAACCATATAAACATAATTCTCAGCTAAGATCCCTTTTTGAATACTTACATTTACACCAGTTGAGGACATAAAAAAACCAGCCACGCCTATATCTTGAAAATAAAATCGTGCATGGGAAACCTGGCTCAATGCATCACCATCTATCAGTTTTGTTGCATATCCAATAATACCAGAAGTCCTTAACCATGCAATGGCTTTTGATGCAGTATCCTTTGACAGCCTGTTTGTACCGCGCTTGGCTACTATATTTACCACATCTTCTATTAAATTTGTTCCCTGTTTCTCTTTTGCTGCCAGAATAGTGATTGCCGACATAAGGTCTCGAAAGACATCAAAATCATTTATTTCTGAGAAATATCGTAAAGATTCCGAAATAAACATATCTATAATATGCGTTAACACTTTTCTGCATTCTGAAACACTTCCTGTCTGTAAATATTTTTTTATGACTGCGGGATAACCGCCTATTCTCAGATAAATTTCAAAATGCTTTTTGATTGCTTCATCCGGCTTTTTTTGTTTATAGCACTCAGCCTGTACCTCTTTCAATCCAAAAATATCCAAATATTCCAGGAACGATAACGAATGCACCGTCAATGTAGCCAAGTCTCCAACCGGAAGAAAAAACTCCTTATCCAATACCTTTCCAAGATAACTGCCAGTCACGATAAATCTGGCACGAAGGCCGCGAGTAAATTCACGGATTAGATTATACACTTCTGCCGACTCCTGAATTTCATCTATAACGACAACCGTATTTTCTGAATCTTCAAAAGCTGGATCATACCCTTTTAACAAATCAAAAACATGGAAAGACTCCACTTCTCTTTTGTGATACTTTTCCTGCATCTCTGCAATAGATACTAAAAAGTCTCTTCCTGATTTTTCAGCCATATTCATATAAATGAAATTTTCAAATTCTGACTGGCAAAACTTTTTCAAAATAAACGTTTTGCCTACCTGCCGCGCTCCATGTACTTCCAAGGTAACCTGTTTCTGCTCGTTTTTCCAAAATAATAACTTTTTCCAAATCTCTCTTTTAAAATACATCGCCCACCCCATAAATATGTCTTAAACTTTTGCCGCTTATTTTCAAAAAAAACAGATAATTTATCATATCCTGTTTTTGGGGTAAATTCAACCTGTTTTCTTATACAAAATCAGTCACTGTGATTATTTTTGAAAACGGACATATTAGGCATACATATGCAGCATATCGAAGAATGAAAAAAAAAAGCAATAAAAAACCCTCAATGACATTGAGAGTTTTTTCATTCTATCTATCAAAGCTTTCCAACTGATCTTTCTTAAATCTTCTTTCTGCCTCTAATAACCTCATTTCATAATCCCTCTCATCCTTTTCTACAGTGCTGGATAATATTAAGTCAGTAAAAAATGAAAAATTAACAATACAACTTGCCGAATTTGTTCGCTCAGGGCAAACCTGAATTCCTGTACACTTTCCGTCTGGTATTTTGAAAACGCTTCATCCTGATATGGAAGTAATTTCATTGCACAGTATGAGATATTGATCAGATTTACCAGAATTTCAATTTCTTTGACGATACATACAACCTGACCATACAACACATCTCCATAATTTTTGATATTCATTTTCTCATTTTAATTTGCCATTCCTATCTATTATTTGTCTTAACGCTTCCACAAGCCTGCTATTTTCTTCCGCCCTGCGCACAGCAACCCTGATATACTGCTTTCCGTTTCCTATTTTGGAGCTCAAATCCTTAACCAGCAAATCCCGTTCCAGGCATTCCGCTGCAAGGCTTTCCGACATCATTCCGCTGACAATCTCGCACATAAAATAGTTTGCCTGCGATGGATATACTTTTAGCCCTTTTATGTCAGATAGCCCTTCATAAAATAAGCCCCTGTCCTTTTTCAGCTTTTTTAACGCTTCCATATAGTCCTGTTGGTATTTCCCTAAAACCTGCATAAAAAACTCTGCATAAGAATTCAGATTCCAGATTGGGACACTCTTTTTTATCTCATCAATCAGGCATGACTGGAAGCTTGCTAAAATCCCAAGGCGCAGCCCAGGGACACCATAGGATTTTGAGATGCTTTTGATAACAAACACATTTGGGTGCTTTAATAAAAATTCTTCTGTTAAAGCAGTGTTCCCTCTTATATCCCCTTCAGCAAAATCACTAAAGCTCTCATCTAAAATCAAGCTCATTCCCTGGCTCTCACACCATCCCGCCAATTGTCCACACTCACTAAGCGCCATAAAATTTCCTGTTGGATTATCTGGGTTAATTACTACAAGGCTGTTTGCCTTTTTGCCTGAAAAATACCGGATGATATCTTCTGAATGATAAGTAAAATCCATTTCTGCTGTATCCATAACAATGCAGCCATCTCTCCCGTAACGGTTTGCATACTCTTCAAACGTTGGACAGATAATGCCAAGCTTCCCTCCCAGTTTTCCTAAAAGTTCCTTAATCAGCTCTGCTGCGCCATTTCCTACCACAATATGTTCTTCGCGGATGCCAAAATTTTTAGATGCAAGCAGGCAGTTTGTAGCCATGCCAGACGGGTACTGCGTCAAAAGCTGGCCCATATTCGACGCAATCTCCCTCATCATTTTTTCCGGCGGAAAATACGGATTTACCAAGTAACAAAAATCCAGCATATGCGGATAGCGCCAATAACCCCCAAAACGCCCTGCCATTCTTTGATAGCGGTCCTTTGCGTTTTTGGTAAACAAAATCCCTGCAATATCTAAATCCTGCTTGTCATCAATCTCATACCACTTCCCGCCATCCAGCCGTTTGGCTTTAATAACGCTTTTATCCAGAAGCAGGCTGAATTTAATCACCGACTCATAATATTCATTATCTCCCATAACCGCAGTATATGCTTTCAAAAAAGGCAGGTAAAATTGGCGGCTGAACTGCCTGCTGAATTTATAAATATTTACGGTTTTGTAATAGCTGTTCTTTTCCTTATAATCTAAAAGCTTTCCAGAAATAAAATCTACAATGTTATCCTCTTTGTCTAATACCAAGCAGGTCCCGTCCATCCAATTTTCATACTTATCTACTAATGCCAGCGTTTCCCTTTCATCCTCCAACATACAACTGACTATTGCATCCTCAAAAATCAAATCCGACTCCAGAAGCAATGTGTCTTCTTCCTGCAAATATTCTGCGGCAAGCGCAAGGGAATAAATATTATTGGTTTTTTCAAATGCAGTATTCTCCACATAGCATATGGGTGTATGTATCTCGAATGACGCAACAGCTTCCTTTAACCGGATACTTTGATAGCCAACCACAATTACAATCCTAGATAATCCTTTGCTGTCAAGAATGTGCAGCATCCTTTCTATCAGGCTAATGCCGTTCACCTTTACCATGCATTTTGCCTGTCCTTTTGTCAGCTCGCCCAGCCGCCTGCCCATCCCTGCTGCAAGTATCACTGCCTGCATACAATCCCTCCTTTATCATTTGTACAAATAGGCGTCAAATACATAATCATTATTCCAATAGAATGTAAGCTCTGGCTCCACAATCATACATTCACATCCCCTGTCTTCCGCAAATTTCAAAAACATCTCTTTTGCATAAAACGTCTTATCCAAGTTTTTATACTTCTCATCATAATTTTCCACGCTTCCCCGCCGTACTTTCATACAGGCTTCCTTTTTAGCCAAGTCAAATACCTCTTTGATTACAACCGCTTTTTTCGCTTTCTCATACATCCTTGCAAGCACTTCCATTCCATAATGCACATCCGGGAAATATATAAATGCCGCTTCTGATAATACAATGTCGTACTGCGGAAAAATTTCCAGGCACGCCGCTTCCCCATTCTCCAGATCAATATCCTTCCCCTGAAACACCTGCCCAGCTATGCTTATCAATGGCAGAGAATAGTCTATCCCGCCAAGCTTATCAATCCCCATAAGCTCATGGTACAGGTACAGGTTGACCCCACTCCCGCACCCAACCTCATAAACACTTTCAAATACAGGTATTTTCTTATGTATCTTTTCATTCATCCGTTTCCATTCCTCATAAAAGCCCTCATAATACCCTTCTTGGATATGCGTATCATAGCCATCAGCAGCTTTTAGCTTACAGAACATATCAAACACATTTTGATTTTGCCCGCCAATGGCACACACATCTTGTGCCCGTTGGTTCCATATCCTTTTCCAATCATTCATCTATTCTTTCTCCCTGCTTATTATCCTGCGACTTTCCTTTATAATTGCAAGCCGCTCTCCTGTTATTTTGCCGGAAACACCCTGCCAACAATATCCTTTTCCCTGACACATCCTACTTCCTCATGCCTGCTGTCTATGCTGGCTCCATAATTATCCCCCAACATAAAAAATTCACCTTCTTTCAATGTTAGAGGCCCTTCTGCTATACCAGCATAGGAAACTTTTTTTCCATCAGCCTGCCCTCCATACCGTATGCCATTTACATACAAATCCCCACCAGCAATCTGTACCCAGTCCCCAGGAACAGCGACAATCCTCTTTATCAGCAAAGCATGTAGCCCTTCGCACCGAAAAGCAACCACTTCCCCAGCGCGCAGGCTTCCAAACTGCTTTACTAATACAACAAGCTGCAAGTCCCTGTACGCTGGGTACATAGACCTGCCCCTCACAAGCATAAGCTGGCACCAATTCATCGAGATAAAATACGCGATTGCCGCCAGCAAAAGCATTTTTTTCCAAAACCCTTTTTTATAGAAGCCTGCTTTCATTTCACAATAATATCATCTGTCTCTTTTTCTTTTTTCTTGTCCACATCTATACCCAGCTTATCCTTGATCTTCCTCCTAGCCTTTCTCCAATAAATTCCGGCTGCCGCGCCCACAGCAATTACTATCCCTGCTACCGCTTGGATCACATAGGTCATAACAGACGGGTCAATATACGCCTGCCCGTCAACTCCAAACAACAGCATAAAACAGAAAAACCCATATACTGTAATAGCCGCCATGCCTACTTTCTTCCTCATGTCCGTTTCTCCTCCTGCTTTTCCTATACTATTTTTATAGAATATGATACTTATTTTTTATCTTTTTGAATTCTTAACTCCCCCTTTTCTTTCTTCCGCTTTTTCCAAAAGCCTGCCAATTATATATTCAGCAGCAACCTGTGCGCTTGTTCCTGGATGATAGACATATTCCTGTACGATTTTACGGATCTTTTCAGCATATTCGTCCATAGAATCAAACATCCCGCCTATAGTGCTTGCTGCAAGCGCAAGCTCGTTTGGCTCCAGTACTTTCCCAATTTTCTCCCTTACCCAGATATTCAGCGGCTCTACCCCTATTCTTTTATATTCTGGGTTCATAATCTTTACTGGTGTATTGATAAACAGTACCGGGCGGCATGTCGTATATGCATACTCATATGCGATATCTGACCAGTCTGTAACTAACATGCCTGCTTCAAACACCGTCTGGTTCGATGAAAAATCTGTCTGGATTTCAATATCTGGGGCAGCTTCATATTTTTTTACAAGCTGCCCCATTTGATCCGGATAATGCCTCACATGCTGAGGATGCGGGCGCACCGTGACATGGTATCCGCTGCCCATAAGGCAATCAAGCAGCCCCTCCAGGCAGCTTTCCACAATATTCCCCTCTTGCCAGGAAGGTGCTATTAATATTGTTTTCTTTGCGCCTGCCTCCTTTTTGCTATAACCATACTCTCTGCGCATCTCGTCCAAAAGCGGGTACCCGCATTCCAACAGCCTTTTTTTTGCAAGCCCGTACGCCTCTTCTGTCTTTTCCACCTCTTCTTTTTGGTGCTTCCCGACACATAAGACGGTATCAAAATGGTCAAGCGCCCCTTTGCGGAAAGTCATGTTAACACTGCCCATGCCATGCTGCACATACAGGTATTCAATATCCTTGCGCACATAGCTCCTTTTGATATGGTAGCTCTCCAGGTCAGGCATTGTCATAACGACCATATCTGCATCCATCTTCATCATTAAGGTAATCAGCCTTTTTTCTGCAATATAATATGCCCTTATATTTTCCTCTGTTTTGCTCAATTCGAAAATTACATCCTGAGGATCACTCGTAATATAATGAATCATAATATTTGTATGATCCAATATGTACTCAATGATCCCCTGATAATATTTGTAAAAGCCGGAGCTTTCCGAATAAAAGACAAGATGCTTGTTCACGACAGAAAAAAATCTTTTATAATCCTCCTTCTCTCGCCTGCTGTCAGGATCTATGAAACTCCTTTTTTTCTTTCTGCCTATATTTTCCAATTTCGCAAGTATCTGCCTGCTGTCTTCTAACTTCTTATAATCAATATATTTCTTAGGATTGACCAGCCAATTCAGCAGGTAAAGCTGCGCAACTGCCATTAGATTACTGGCAACCCAATACACCACTACTCCCACAGATACAAACCATCCCAAATATACTGACAGTGCAACAGAAAGCAGAAGCATCCCATACTTATTCCATTTCGCCTGCTCAGACTGTAACACATTGCTGGCATTTTGTGCCATACATAGAATCCAGGCAGATATTCCCGCAGCAACAGGAGACAACAGCAGCATTCCTCCTTCATGTGCAGGAACCTGCCCCAATTGCAGTCCCAAAAAATCCATATCAATTTTAGGATCTTCCATACCCGCCTTAAGTACGTTAACTAGCAACGCAAGCAAAACAACCTGTACCGCCAACGGAACAACCGATAGAAGCGGATGATATCTTTCCTCTTTAAATAAACGTGACTGCTCCTGAGCAATCTTATCTGAATCTCCAAAATACTCCGCTTTCATAAAATTTATTTCCGGCTGCATCCTGACCATTTTTATGGAATTTTTCTGCACCCAAATAGATAATGGAAGCAGCACGATTTTGCTTAATAATGTAAATAAAAGAATCGCATATCCATAGTTATGGCATAGGCAGTAGCATTCATACATGATCCGCTCTAATACCTGGTACAATATATGCATCTGTAATTCCTCCTAAAACTGTTTCATTTCACACCCACAAAAACAAACTCATTTTTATCTTTTACATAAAACAGATTTGTCGCAGTCACCCCATAATCGGTCTTATTTTCTTCAACATACAAATATAATTGATATTCCCCTTCACTGATTCCTATTGTAGAAAAACAACTTTCTAAACCATTCATCGCATTATAAATCTTCTTTTCTTTTTTAAATGCTTCATATACATCGATCCTGTACTGTGCTTTATTCTCTATCTTATAGCAAGAATCATTTTTCGTATTTTTTAACAAAATACTAATCGTTTTGCCTTGATTATCTTGTTCTGTTTCACAATATGCCCAGCCTTGTATATAATATTTTTCCAACAAACCTCCCCTTTTCTCATATGTATCGATATAATAATGAACTGTAGCATCTCCGTAATAATCTGATAGATCTACACGTTCCGCTTTTGCATCTTTGTCAAAATAAAGTATAATCCGGTTTGCAAACAGCAAATAACAGATAAAAAAAGCCCAAGCAATTACATAACATCTTTTTTTACTCACCTTCTCTTACCTCCAGATCTTTAAGGTTATACCCAAAATGCTTATTGATCACTGTACGCAGCGTATTCACGGACGATTTTCCTATAATCTCAGATATAGCCTCACCCTTATAATAGACGGCATTCAATATGTTTTTCTTATCTTCATATGGTATCTCATTATTATGTCGAGGCCCATGGTCTGACTGAACGATGACAATTGAATCCGGGTCATTCTCTAGAATGGTTTTGACTGACTGAAGCATTTGATCCATAACAAAAATATACTGCTCTCGATAATACTTTTCATCTTCCCAATTATTATAATTTTGTGCACTAACTGCTTTACCATTTTTATCAAATAAAAATGGCATATGAGGAGCACACATATACATGATATAAAATTGTGCATTGCCTGCCGATATATTGTCCGCTTCCTGCATATACGCAAACGTATCCTTAATCAGCTTGGCAGCTTCATTTCCTTCAAACTGCACAAACGGTGAAATAACCGTATTGTCAATTATTAAATCAATAATATCCCTGCCTTCTATTGTTTTAGCTCCAGAAGAAGACTGCTGGCTTACACTTTCAATCCCCAGCCAATCTGTATCGCCTATACCCTTTACTTCATATCCATTTTCACGAAATATCGCAAACAGCTTGCTATTATTTCTAAGTTCCTGCAATTCTGCCGCTTCCATAGAAGTATTCGCTACATAATCCAGGCTCAGGCAATTTGTTAAGATAACATTCGTGTCTATACATTCATTCCTACTCTGATCAGATATCGTGAATTTCAATTCTTGTAGTTTATCAAAAACTGTTTTGTCATAATAATCATAATATTTTTCCATTGCTGTAAAGCTTGCACATTCATCGAACAACAGCCAATACACATTTTCTTTTTGAACAACTGGAATATTTTCCGCTGCTGTCAGCTTCCTTTCCGAATTTACTTTTACTTTTTCAAATGCATGAGGCAAAGCCGGTACTAAATTCATACACATCATGCCAAATACCACAATCAGCAATATAGTAACGAAATCTTCATATTTATCTTCTGCTATATATCTTGCAAAATATACGATATGCATAAGAAGCACAAACAGCAGCGGCAAAATATGCCAGTATTTTAAATTTGGAAAAGCCATCTGCACCAGATTCTGAAACATCATAAAATGAAATATCAAGATCATAAATGCGCATGCTGCTACACCCGCAAAATTCAGCTTTCTAAAAACCCAAAATAACCCAGTGTAAATCACGAACCCGATTGCTATGTACAAAAATAAAATACCAGCTACTTCCTGAAAACTAACCTCCTGAATATTTTGAAAATACAAAAATAAAACGGGATACGCCGCTACATTGGCAACCAACAACATATTTTTCACTACATTTTTTCTTTTTCTGTCCATTTACTGTCTAATTCTCCTTTACTTTAAATTAACAATAAAAGCTATCCAAAATACTAGGCATAAAGTTCCCATTAACCCCGTGTACAGACAGGCAGCTCCTGTAATTCCATAAAACATAACTATCCGTTTTGCACTAATCAATGCAATAAATGCAACAAAAACATATCCTACCAATAAAGTATACTGTAACCTCATGATCGTCATAATTATATTCAGTAATCCAGACAAGCTTAAAAATCCTCCGCCTGCCAGAAGAATCATCAGCTCTTTATTATATTGCCCCAAATTAGTATGATACAA
Source organism: uncultured Eubacterium sp. (assembly GCA_947178105.1). Classification (GTDB taxonomy): domain Bacteria; phylum Bacillota; class Clostridia; order Lachnospirales; family Lachnospiraceae; genus Eubacterium_J. The sequence goes on from CAMWXD010000081.1 coordinate 23,060, forward strand.
AAAAGAAAGCACCGGAATCCCCAAAAAATATGCGCCTGCTAAACACATTGCCATAATTCCTGTAATAACAGCAACCTGCCCTCCCAATAAAGTATACTGTAGCCTCATGATCGTCATAATTATGTTCAGTAATCCAGACAAGCTTAAAAATCCTCCGCCTGCCAGAAGAATCATCAGCT
>CAMWXD010000082.1 GCA_947178105.1 uncultured Eubacterium sp.
AAAGAATATACTATAATTTATGCATAAAAATTTGATAAAATTTTTAACTATTTTGTACAAAATTTGTAAATAATGAAAAATAGTAATTGACACGTTCCAAAAACTGGGTTAAAGTAAAGGTGCATCAAAAAAACAAAGAAAGTGAGGAGAAGAATGTACAGCAAAAACGAAGAGCTGCTAGAAGCTGTCCGCAGGAAAAAGGTGCTTGTTGCGGCTCACAGGGGGACGTGCGGCGGGAGCGTCGTGCAGAATACGATTTTGGCGTATCAGAATGCTTTGCTGCATGGCGCTGATATGATCGAGGTGGACGTATCTATGACGATTGACGGGGTGTTTTTCGCGTTCCACAATGGGGAAGAGCCAGTGGAGCTTGGGATCAAACGGGATATCCGCGAAATGACAGCGGCAGAGGTGGAGTCCAAAAAGACGCTGAATTCCCTTCAGGAATCGGTAGGGCAGAAGGTCGAACGGTTAGACCAGGTACTGGAGCGGTTTCGGGGGAAATGCTTTATCAACATTGACCGATCCTGGTTTTATTGGGAAAAGATCATTCCGTTTTTAAAGGCAAAGGAGATGGATACGCAGATCCTTTTAAAATCAGGCGTGCATGAAAGGCTGCTGTCAGAGCTTGCCGGAAGCGGCACAGGGCTGATGTATATGCCGATCGTGAAAACGATGGAGGAATGGGAGACGGTCAAAAAATACAATGTAAATGTGGCTGCTGCGGAGCTGATTTTTTCGGATCTGAACGGACAGTTTACCGATCCGGCATTTTTAAAAGAGCTGCTTGGCGAAGGGATCCTTCCATGGGTCAACGTGATCCGGCTGAATGACGAGACTGTGCTTTCCGGCGGATTGGATGATAACCTGGCGATCGGGGAAGGATTTGAAAAAAGCTGGGGCAGGCTGATCGATCTTGGATTTAAGATCCTTCAGACAGACTGGCCGGCGCTTTTAAGGGCTTATGCGGATAAAAAAGAACAGCAGGAATAACAATCAGGAAAACAATTATTTCCATAACATGTTCTGCATATCAATCATATTGTCGCACTTTTTATTGCAATTTCCAGTATCCATATCTCTTGCCGCCTTTACGGATAATACGTCCCTTTTCCTTCAAGCTGTTCATGGCTCTTTGAATCGAAGGTACCGATGTCTTGAGCCTTTCGGCCAATTCCTTCTGATTTAAGCTTGCATCCTTTTGCAATTCAATCACAATCCGATCTTCCAAAACATCTCTCAAAACATCAGGCTGATGTTTTGGATTTTTGGTTTCTGATACTTTGGCGCTTTCGAGAGCGATAAACTTCACGGTCAGGTCATCACCAAGTATCGTATATTCTGGATCCGGCGTGCCAAGCTCCCGGCATGCCTCGCAGATTTTCTGTATGCCGCGTCCCCATGCTTCAATGTATCCTGCACGATAAAACACGTTGGCAATTGATGGATTGAACGGTTTGGATTTGTGAGGCTGCATCAATGTTTCTACTGTCCAGTTCTTAGGCAAAATACAGCTGTTGCTGATATACATTGCATCATCTTCAATACGTATCTGAATAGGAATGCTGGAGGCATAGTTGTTATGTCCCAAGGCATTGTAGATTGCTTCCCTCACACCCGCACGGGGAAATGGATAGGTTTCCACCCGAATATCATGCTCGTAGGTAATTGCTGCCCTCAGATATTTTGTATAAATCAAGTCGATTACCCTATCAGCGATGCTGAACAATGATCCCTCCACCGTATCCTGATACTGAAGGTCAGAACCATCTCCAAATTTGCCAATTTTCACATAACATCCTGTTATGATACGTCCCGGCTTACGATAAAAGAGCATGATTGCTGCACGTTTAAGCTTCCCATCCACCATAAGGTCGAGATGATCCATCAATTCTTCGTTAGAGAAATCCAAATCTTCTTCCGTCATTCTTTTCTTCCGTACGGCTTCTCGCCGGAATATTTCAATGCTATCCCGGTCAAGGACATCAACACATATATTATCGACAGGAACCGCATCCCAGAGATATCCTGTTTTTTCCCTAATGAATTCCGTCAGTGCAGAGCCCTGAAGCTGCTGCCTAGTGCTGCCGCTCCGATAGTGGTATGCTCCATGATAGTTGACAGGATAAGAACTTGGTTCGACCTTAATCTCGATGTAATCCAACCCATCCTTCGTCAGTTTATTGACATCAGCAATAATTCCAAGCCCAGACTGAATCTTGTTTGGGATATCTTCCATCAGTTTCTTTGAATCCTTCACGCCAACAACCTTACCAGCATCATTGATCCCTATATAGATTTTGCCGCCTTGCGCATTGGCAAAGCCGCATACCCATTTTAAATATTCGTCACGCCAAGATTCCTTATATTCGATGTTTTGACTTTCTGCCATTATTATCGCCTCCTACCGATTATTCTCTCCGCCTTTTTATCGTAATTACATCTCTGGTTTTTGCCAATCAATGTCGAAGCTTCCAATTCTCTGTCAAGACTAAAAACCTGTTAAGTTTAGCCTTGACAGGGATTTGCGAAGCAAAATATAATGGTTTTTCAAAAGGTGAAATGGTGTGTTTTTCATATGCGGCTTTAACTGCCTTTCACCAAAAGTTCCACAAACAGTATTCACTTATTTCTAAGAATGCCTGCTATCGCCAATGCCACCACCACTGCATCATATTCTTCATTATAAACGCCAAATGAAACTCGTATCGTACCTTTCGCATACTCTTTTGGAACATTTATCGCTTTTATTACATGAGAAATTTTTGTATTTATAGAATCACACGCAGCACCAGTAGAAATATATATACCTTTCAGATCAAGCCTATGAAGTAACGCTTCACCATTTGCCCCTTTGATAGAAATACTTATATTTCCGGGAATATGCTTGTCTGCCCCATTTCTAAGATAGTCCACACCCGCTTCCGTTAATGTACATAGAAAAATCTGTTCCATACGGTATAGGCGTTCTGCGGCAGATTCCATATTCTTGCAATTTGCTTCTAATGCGTGAGCCATAGCAACAATCAATGCAACATTTTCTGTTCCTGCACGCATTCCAAATTCCTGTGCGCCTCCATCTGCATAAGGACTAATATTTGTACCCTTTTTAATATATAAAAAACCTATGCCTTTCGGAGCATTAAATTTATGTCCAGAAGCAGAAAGCATATCTATTCCCATCGCATTTACATCAATGGGAATATGCCCTACAGCCTGGACAGCATCGGTATGGAACAATGCACCATTTTCATGCGCGATTCCAGCAAGTTCAGTAACAGGCTCAATAGTTCCAATTTCATTATTGGCAAGCATTACTGATACCAGTTCTGTCCTGTCATTTATTACATTCACAAGTACATCAGGCTGGATAATGCCATATTTATCAACCGGCAAATAATTCACAGAACACCCGAAACGCTCGATTGCTGCACACGCATTTAAAATGGCATGATGCTCAATCTGGCTCGTAATAATATTTTTCTTTTTATAAGGCATGAAACCCTTGAAAGCCCAGTTATCACTTTCTGTTCCGCCAGATGTAAAATATATTTCCTCTGGCAATGCATGAATACAAAATGCTATTCTTGCCCGTGCATCCTTTAATGCCTTTCTCACAGAACGCGAAAATGAATACGGCGAGGAAGGATTGCCATATTCTTGAAGCAAATACGGCTTCATCGCTTCAAAAGCATTCCTGTCAAGTTTTGTAGTTGCTGCATTATCAGCATAAACCATAATCCATCCCTCATTCAAACAATTTACAGCCTTCTTCCCGAAACTCTTCTATTTTATCTAAAATATCCTGTTCGGACACTTCAAAATAATTCGCGAAACAAGGCAGACAATAATACCCGTTTATCATTTCACCCAATAATTTTCTGTTAATCCCTATTTCATTTTTGCTTAGCGGAATTTTTCCGCAGGCTATGCATGAATAATTACTTTTAGGCTTTTTCATTCTTCATCTGCTTCCTTAATGGTAAAATTCGGAACTGTCTGGCCAGCATGTTTTTCATCCGCATATCCCATCTGAATACGGATAATACCACGCATATCCATAGACGGCTGTAGGCAATACCGCTTAAACTCTCGTACAGAAATATCTTTAGCGGTTCGGACATTTGGAAATAAAAGTTTTAAATAAGCCGTGCAAATCCTTTTGACAGCTTCTGTATCCCTAGTATCAGCGCCTTTTGGTAAAACAACCATCTCATCTACAATTGCCCGGTATGTCGGGTCATCACGCAGTTCATGCAGAACAGTCGCAAAATATTCTGAATTCAGTGCCCAACCGCATACTTTCAAATCATCTGTCATACGTGGCAAGTCCCAGCCTTTGATAAATCCATGTATTCGATCTAGAAACTGCGGCTGATGAAACGGCTTTGGCAGTTCACTAAACATATTTTGATATTCGCTCATGGCACTGGACGAAATATTGCCTAAAAACACAATACCTGCATTTACCGTAACCTCATGGTTGTCTGGAGCACGATACTTGCCATTCTCCATGATAGCCTGCAATGCAGACTGAATTTCAGTGTCTTTCATATACTCAGCTTCACGGATTTCATCAAGTGCCACATAATCACGGATTGCAACTACGCCATCTTTCTTTTTCCCAATGTCATATATAAGCTTTGCACGGGTTACTTTGCCGGACACAAGCCATCCATAACGGCTTACTTGGCCAAACAGATATGATTTTCCTGTGCCAGCAGGCGCAAGTTCCATCAAATTAATACCTTTTTCCACAAAAGGGAGCAGGCGCTGAATAACTGCCAGTTTTCGATCTGTATTTTCATAACCAGATGCGTTATAATCAACAGCTCCTAAAATAATATCAATCCATTCGGAAAGTGAAAAATCCTCACGTGCATATTTGAATTCGTCCAGATCAACAACATATGGGCAAAAATCCTGAAAACTCATAAGCATAATCCGACCAGGTTCTTTGGCGGACATAGGGGGCTGATATCCTAATTCCACAATTCCCCAATTTTCTTCCGATTTCAGCAGTTCTGTGCTGTATTGCTCCCAAATATCCTGTGGTATAACCGTATCTTTATAGACCAGTCCAAAATCTGGCAGCTCAAAAGAAACTGTTTGCGTCTTAATGTCAATATTAACAGAAATTTTGGCAAGAAACCTGACATGTTCATGATGATTTACTACGCGATTGATGATGTCCTTCCAGCCATCTTTTTTGGGAATAAACTGTCTAATAAACTCTGTCGCATTATCAATATCAAGAGTGCCATCTTCATCCTGAAAACGCTTCAAAACCCAGTCTCGCATAAACGATGGCAACTTAAATGAGGATATAAAATTACTTTTCTTCAAATCCTTATATACAACCATTTCATCAAAGGCATCCCGAAAACGCTCTACAAATTCCGTGTTTTGCACAGCCACTTTATCATTCATATTAATTTCCTCCTAATGATACAGATTACAGATGCAAGATATCTCTTCCCATATTCCTTTGTACACGGAACGGAAGTTCTGATACAAGCTTTTTATCACCATCATAAATATCTGCAACGCAGTTCCTGCTCCGTTTCAGTTCCGGCATCTCGAATTTTGTATGTTTTTGATCTCCAACGAACACCCCTTCATAAAATTGGCTATTCACTAGCAATCTTGGCTGCTGTAGCGGTATATTTGAAAATAATGTAATAGCAGCCGTTTCCTTTCCGTGAAGTTCAACGACCGGATCCACAAAACATATCTCAATATTATCGGGTTTGCGAGATAATGTAATGACAGGCACTAATACTTCTTCAAGCGTGCCTCCGCCATGCACTTCCACATTTGCCCTGCGTCCGCCTTTAAATCTGCTGTAATTTGCCAAAACAGAAAAACCATTCTCATACGCTGCAAAAGGAATATGGGGATCCTCTTCAGCCAGACAGCATCGTCCGCTATGTTCAGCTTTTTCATCCAATGTCAATGAAGATGGATTTTCTTCATTATGGATCACAGCAAGCCTGCTGGCACCATGGTCTGAAACAATGATTGCTGTTTCAAATATCCTCTGCACAAGCTGGGATTGTATTTGCCGAAGCTGCTTATCAATGATTTCCAATTCCTGGAACAAATGAACGGGTTCCTTACACTTACGGTAATCAATCACCTGGCTATGATGCTTGAGTTCATCTAAATCATCAATTTTCAATACTCCACTTGGAAAATACTGCATAAATTCCTTATTTTTTTCTGTAATCGTTGGCAAAAAAGAGTAGCCAATTGATAACTCCGCAACCATGCCATACTCATCACATTTTGCCATAATATAACTAAGAAATTCTACTCCAAGGGCATCAAAGAAAAAGAGCTGTGTATTATTTCTGGGCAGCTTATTTACAATACTGCTGCGGGCCTGCAATCTATTATATGGTCTTATTTCTGCATAGGATTCAACCAATTCAAGGAATTCCGGCCATACCCGGTTTGTTAGCTTTTGTATTTTGTATTTCCTAAAATAATCAGAAAACTTACTTCGCAGACTAGCATCTTTGTCGGAAAGCCTTGTATTTGCACTTGTAAAAACAAATGGCTGCATATAGAGATATAATGACCGAAAATTGCTACTGGTAATTTGCATCAATTCCTCCTCACCGTAATCGTATATACTAAGGCAGTGCAGGAATTCATACTTTTCTTTATCACTAAAATCCGTCAGGTAATAAACGGCATTTCTCTCATGCTTGCCGACCATGCTGCAGTATAAATCTATAAATGATAGATTTTCCGGCATGTCATCGATCAATCTTTTACGTTCTGAATAATACCGGTCAAAAATACTATCTGAAACAGAAATTTTCAGTAAATCCATATATAAATGATTTTCAAAATCGTCTACGGAATGGCTGTTTTCCATCACATACGCAAGATACCCATTCCCACTTGTTCCAAACACTTTCATTGAAAGCCAAAGCAACCACATCTGGAAAGAATCCCCTGAATTTGCAATTTTACCTAGATGAAAGGCAAAATTTGCGGACTCACCAAACAAATTTTTTAAAACGGCAGAAAATGAACCTGCTTTTTTGAGTTCTGTTGAAAGCCTGCGCCATTGTTCATCTGTGCCATAATTCTCATCTGTGCCGGATGCCAAATCCGAATACACTTTCGTTAAACTTATATAGATATTGTCACATATGCTTACAGAGTACATGGAATCAGAAAATACTGCAGGAGAAAATGTTGACATCACTGTAATATCTTGTACATAGTCTGTCTCCTTGAGATTTTCCAAATATGAAAACAAATGCTTCATATCTGGCAATGGTTCAATGCCAATACATTCTTTTTGCGACCGTGCAAGATGAATGCGCGGAAAAACAGATGCATTTCCATCTATAAGTACAACTCTTCGTTCCACTTTCAAATTTTTAGCCATATATTCCTTGATATGAAAAGCTGAATGATCAAGCAAAGCAATTGCATATCCACGAACTGGCAGTTCCAGCAATTTGCCAATTATATGATGCAGGGTTCTTGCACTTCGCAACATAGCTACTTGAGAGATACCAGCCAACACATAGCATCCGTCACCTGTGATCATAGAACATATATCATCAATATTTGGCAAGCCATTTTGACTGCAATGTTCTGAAACCAAAATACATTTTTTCGTTACATCCGCCTGCAGCCGCGCAAAAATCTGATGATATATACTATAATTCTCTGTATTCACAAGCAGTACGTGTCCTGTTTTTTCACCATTACAATATGCCTCTAGCTCAGCAAAGCAAGTATGAACGTCTTTGCAATACATTACCGTATCCCTCCATTATTCATCTTTCAGAATCTGCATTCCAAAATCTGTATCATCCAAAATCCTATCTCGCAAATAAGTTCGAAGCTGTTCGGCATCCATTTTGTCTATAAGCTGCATAGCACGATCACAGCCAGTAAGTTTATATTGTTTATCAGCCATTTTTCGGAGAAAATTCTGTACAGCGGAGTTATCCATCCAGTCATATACTCTGTCATGCATATTTTCCAATAATTCACGCCGCACCAATGCAATATCTTCAAGTAAAACCGAATATCTGCTAATAATACGCTCTACAAAACATTGATCGCGAATAGCTTCATCTGTCAACCGTTCATAGAAATCTGCCTTGTTCAGATAATCAATTGCTTTCTTTACATCAGCCTCTGTCGGGTTTGCAGCCATAATACACTGGAATATAGAACGGGCTGCAGACCGCTCTGCATCACTGAACATACACAAAATAGGCGTTTCATACTTTTCAGACCAGGCAACCGGATTTTTCGTCTGCGTTTTTGTATACCAAAGGTCACGCAGCTTTTTCTTCCACTGGCTTTGCAAATACTTTTCAACCTCACTCTGAACATACCTATAATAGTCTGTCTTATTCTTTGTAAATTGCCCTTGTGAAAAACTATTATATAACTCTGCGATTTCTTCTGCATGAAGTTCTCCAAGAAACGCACTTGCATCCTGAATAAAATAAGGAACCTGTTCCTTATAAAACTTATCAAAATTTTCCCTTTGCGTATGCAAAAGGTCATAGAATGTCTGCCTGCTTTGCTCAGAGATGCCGTTGCTTTGCTTCATATAACAAAGCTGCCATAAAAATGGACCAAGATCACCCGTCAGTTTTGCAGCTGCTTCACATGGAATCTTTATATTATTAGATCTGGAATTCCATGCATTAACAACTTCTTTCAAGGACGTATAGCTGCCAAGCGTCTTGTTGCTTTCAAAAATAATCTGATATTCAAGTATAATATCCGAAATCTTCTCGTCAGCGGTAGAAGCATTCCATACCCAATTTGCATCTTTCGCATTAAACCGTTCTTTCACGCGCTCAAGGTAGTTACCTCCATCACCTATTTTACTTGCTAAATCTGGCAGCAGACCATCACGGTATACTGCAATATACGCAAGCATACCCTTACGACACTGATCGCTAGTAAATAAATATGTAAGGTCTTTTACGACATCTGGATACTGTAAAACCGTATCACCGATACGCTCCGCTAAATCATTTTCCGTTTTCTTATCACTGTTAGCTGTATTAGCAATACCCATATAATCGTCAATAATTTTAACAATGATATCATCTGGGCTATGAACTGGTTCATTTTTAAGCAGATACTTTACGCACCATACAGGAAAAGAAAATCCTTTCATTTTAATACGGAGATGGTCACGGGCACTTTCCACACTGCCACACTGTTCGGCATCAATTCTAAATGCAGTAGATGTACAGGTTAAAAAACTACGAATAGATGGCGTCATTGCAACAATATATTCATCTTTATACCTGTCACTTGCATTTACTTTCTGATTCAATGCATTGGCAATCATGGTTTTCATCTTATCTACAGTCATTGTTTCATTATTTGACCCATTGCTCCAGAAAAAATCTGAGGTAGCATATTCTTTCAAAACAAAGCCCAAAATAAACGCAGAAACACTGGACGGCATAAAACCATATGGTTCTTTTTCCAATTCCTCCAAAATTGACATCATGCTTACCCTGCCTGCACTACTTGCAAATCCGGCTTGGACAAGTTCTTCCACTTTTTTCTTAATATGCACAATCGTCATGCTCTGCTTGGCAGGATCTTCCCAGTAACGTTCAATTTTCCATGCACCATTCAGAATATAGTCAAAACGCATTTTTTTATTGCTTTTGTTGTCATATGCCCCAGAAAGCTTTTGCTCGATGCCAAATCCGGCGCCACTTGCAAGCTGATATAAACCATATAATGTTGTATTTAACGCATACTGCTCCAGTCCATAATAGTATTTGCTATGGTTAACAGCCGATAATGCCTCTTGTAAATCAGGAAGATTTGCCATGCGCTGGCCACCCCTATGCTCTGCATCATATAACATAAAGGCACCGGAAGCAATTTTATTGCGCCAATCAGAAAGGACTCCCATTGCCTGTTGCTCATAATGATTCGCCTGATCTTTATTTTTCTGTAAATTGTAACGGCTAAAAGCCATGCTATCAATATACTGTTCATACAAGTCCTGTCCCATCGGTACCAGGCTTTCAATGAATATAAGTGCATTCCCAGGCATATTAACAGACTTCAAAATCTGCTGGCGAATTTGCTTCATCTCTGTATCCGTCATGGCAAACGTAAGAATTACCTTAAATCTCTCAGGAGCAACTTTCTGTATGGCTTTGGATACAACAACAGAAAAGTTTGCATTTCCGGTTGCATTATCCTCTGTAATAAAACGCTGTTTAATAGCAGGCGGAATCTGTACTGCTTCCGCAAGTTTGCCATTTATAATCAATACTTGTGTCTTTGTTTCATCAACAACTTTTTTGCGATAAGGGGCAATGCTTTCCCCACCTCCAGCATTCACTACACAATATTCCAGTTTTCCGCCAGCCACTGGTTTTTTGAACAAAAGATTTTTTGCAATCAGCCCATTGGCAATTGCAATTGCCTTGCCTTTTTGCCAATCTGTTCCGGCAAAAGCCAAATCAACATTTTGATCATTAGGAACAAGCAATTCATTGCCAGTTACCCGTAATGAAATAGCTTGCAGCAAAAGGATTGTACGCAATACACGCTGTTCTTCTGGCAACAACTTATCGGATTGCAACATTCCATAGCTATCCAAAACACCGCGAACATCATCATTCATACCATTTTTTTCTTTACCACAGAAAAAATCCCAAAGCAAATCTATTGTTAACAGGTTAATATCACTTCCCGCTCCATAGTTATTAATAAACCACTTAAATCCTTTCGCATCTGTCATATCATTGCTAATAATAAAATCGAACATACTACGCTGATTAGAATTAAAAACGGTTGCAATGTGTTTTAAAAGTAATGCTGCATAAGGATGAATGGGTACAATGCCTTGGAGTTCCTTATCTGAAAGCTGTGTTTTTTTACCAAAAGCGCTCTGCTTCTTTACAGTATTTACGATAATGCTGCGAACCCCTGCAAGCCCATCATTTAAAGCTGGCTTATCCTCCTGCTCCCATTCCTGGCTGAGAACAGGATCATCCGTAGTTTTCATAGCCTGTGCCATTAACTGAAATGCCATATTTTCAGGCAATTCTATCTTAACCGAAGGTTCAAAACGCCCCAGAGTCTTATTGGCAGTATCATGATCTGCAAACAAGTTGCGGCTTTCATGTGCCACGATCATAAAGTAAAATGGATGGGACTGGCTAATTTCAATCAATGTCTGAAAGCCGGTCAATCCCACTGGATGATTCAAAAAATATTCTGAAAATTCATCCCATACGAACAGGATAGCTGAAATGCTGTTTTTCTCAATGATGCTCTTGATCCAGTCAGCCATATCGTTAACATCACTAAACAAACCATACTGGCCATTTTCTTTCAAAACTTTCATAACATTGCGCATCATCACTTCAATCTGGGAATCTGTCCCATTTTTCAGCCTATCCACAACATCATCGACCTTCATCCCTGTAAAATCCCATGCATACTTCTCACTACGAATCAATGTATCAAAGTACACACGACTTCCTGTTTTCTCTAACCAGGAAAGAAATGCATCCCGCATGGATGCATCGCCCTCATTTTCAATACCATTTATTTTCAAAGCAGACATGACACTCTGCTGTACTGCAAGAATGAGATCCGTATCTGTGTGAATGTTTGCCGATCCAATGCGGTGAATTGTTAAAATTTTGCCACTATTCTTAACAGAAATAAGTTTATCGCACAAATCGTTATTCAAGCCAAAATCCTGAAAATATTCCCTAACTTCCTCATCAGATGCATCAATCATTGATTTCACAGTCAGCGCAGCATGTGATTTTCCAGTTCCATAAGCACCCTCTACCCAAATAGACCGGGTAGCAGAACCAGACAATACTTTATATGTAGTTTCCAATAATTTGATAAAGGTTTCATGTGGATAGAACTCTTTCCAGCTAACCTTACCCTGCTCAATCAAATCTGCAGTTACCGCTGCATAGTATTTTGGATTGATATTAAAATAATCCTTATACAATTTCAGCATTTTATTCTCCTCCATTAAAGCAGATGTAAAACATCTTCTGCTTTTTTATCTTCACGTAAAGTAATGTTGTCCAAATCCAATGTAAAAGATGCAGAAATGAACTCAGGGTAGTTAATGGATAGGCCGTTTAAAATACGAATCATTGTGTCATGGTCTAAACCAAAAATGCGAGTAGGACTAACGCCATCCCTTTGAATGGAGTCATCTAACAGTGTTTCTAATGAAAATTGATAATAGTTTCCACAAGCTTCAGCAAATTTGTAGAGGGAATAAAGTATAATTTCTGGTACCGGATCGTACCACTTGCTCCTTGTAATGGAAATTAACTTTTTCCTAATCTCCCCATTTTTGTTTATTTTCTGTTCAATCTCTGGTTTTCCAAAGCCAATATTTTGAAAAGCACGATTAGTATCCAAAATAACCTTAAATCCATTCCAAAATTCACCCCGAGCTTTTTTTGCTACATCTGCCAAGTCAAGTGATAGCTGTTCTTCTGTATAAGGTACATAAAATGGAATATTTTCAACATACCAACCAAAAGCAGATGTACATACAAGATTACATAGTAATAATGCCCACGTCTCGTCTTTATCTAAACCCAGATTAATTACTTTTTCCCCAAACGATGTTAACTTTCGCTTGCTTGTCATCAAAGCATCTGTCATGAAGCCAAACATTACATCCGTTTTTCGATTTCCCGGTTCAAAAGTATGATTTTCTGCATACATTTTAATCCAGTTCGCATCTACACCAACACTTAGATAACGATTAATACCTTTCATACTCTTCATATCTTTACTCCCTCTTATAGAATGATAGTATAAACAGCCACTTAATATTTTTAAACAAGCATGACAACGAGTACAATTATCAGAAATCAATAATTTTCCATTATCCATTTTTATGTGTCGCATTGCGCACTCAGCTACACAAGCTTTACATTGAATACAGTATTGCGATTTGGCCAATAGACACTTAAATAAATAAATAAATTCAATCGAATTTTTGGAACGTCCCTCATTTTCAATTTCAAATATAGTGATATTACCATCGTGTGTAATATGGCATTTTCGCCACACACCATTGAATTCAAGCAAAAAATCCGGTTCCGTGCCGCCCAATTGACCTATTGTTTTATACCAAGTTTTCCACTCTGATTTAAGACCTGTAACATTAAAAACAAGACTGTTCTTTCGCTCTTCAAAACTAAAGCGCTCCTCTTCAGAAAAAATGAGTTCTCTTCCGCTTAGCCTTGTTTTCCAACTGCCTTCTTCAAGAAATCTTTTTGCATTACCTCCTGATAAATCTTTTCTACTGGTTCCCGTAATGATAGCACAATATTTAGTAACATCATGCAAAAAAAACTGATTCTTAATATATTCGTGCTTATCAGAAGAATTCGGACACATTATACATCCAACTCGATTAAAGCCATACATATATGCTTTATTTAACATCAAATTGTATTGGTATGTATACAAAAAAACCTCTGCAGATGACCATTCCAAAATAGGATGGAAACTGTATTGACCAGACAATTTTTTACCTATACTGAGTGTATCGTAATCTGAACGAGCTGCACTTTCGTCCCTCCGAACACCCGTCATCATCATTGCTTTTAATTTTTCCAAACCGTATATTTCACACAATCGGTTAACAATAGGAGCTGTTTTGTGTACTGTACAACACCAACGATTTCTCCTTGCTGGTGGCCCAAACTGATTCCAAGAATTTTCTGCTGAAAATTCTGCCTTTGCTTCGATAAATTCAATATTTCTACTTTTACATTCCACAGCAATATGCCTAACCATATCTATTGTTGTTGGAAATTCCATATCGGTATTTCCAAACAAAACTTTAAAACTATCATGAGGCAATGCTCTCTGCACCAAATCAAAAACTATTACACTGTCCTTCCCACCGCTAAAAGCAACATAAAAAATATTTATCCTCTTTTTATATTTACGATAAGTATTATAAATATTTTGAATCGTTTCCTGCACCAATGTCTCCATTAATGCATAATTCTTACGACACATATTCTCTACATCTACAAACTTCAGCATAGTTCCATCTGGCTCCGGTTCCTCCAACAAAACAATTGCCGGCTTCGTATACAGCGAACCGCCTTTCGTCTTTGCTACCAACCTTCCTCTGTAAATATAATTATTTGCTTCTGCCCACATCAGCGGTGCACTATCATCTTTCGGATATTGCCAAAACTGGTCAAAACCCAGAATATCAAGCTCTTTATAGTATACAGGACGAGGTTCTTTGCTAAACTTTGCCTGCTCTGTTGTTAAAAGCAAACCGCCTGTCTCTGCATCCCAGTCATATTGGTACATGGGCTTGTCCTCATTTCTCTTTGCTTTCTAATTTTTCTCTCAAAAGTAATGCCTTTTTAATAACATTTGAAAAACCATTCCACCTCCTGCGGGCTTGGTATCCACGTGAAACCAAGAGCTCAAGAGCCGATTTCTCATTGTTCCATTCTGTAGACCTCGCCAGCATATCTATTACAATCTGTTCATAATTTTGTAATATTGAGTCTTTGCGAACTATAACACCATAATAGCCAGATTTTGCCACACTAACTTGATCCAATCGGAATCGTTTACTATATTGTTTTAAATAGCATTCTAGCACAAAGCCATTCCAGGGGATTTCAATAGCTGGAAATTGCAAAAAAAATCTAACATCCTGAATCGGGATATAATCACTCGTGCAAAGTGTATCAATGATTTCATCGGTTGCTACAATGTCAAAATGAATTTTATCTTTTCGGACAAACTCTGTCGCAGATATTCGTATCAATATAGAAAAAACATCATCCCAATAGATTGAAACATTTACATCTTCTGAAAATTCCTCTAATTCATACAACATCAGTTTTTCTCTTTCCCTGCAAAAACCCTGATAAGCATCTGATACCGAAAACTTCTGTCCTTTCTCAACTACAATGGCATCATTAAATTCAAAATAGTCTCGAAAAATATAGCCAATAATATTTCTCAATCCCCAATCTTTCATAAAAGCCGTATCAATAGCCGTTGAAGGACAGTTTTCATCAATCAATGCCTTCAAATGCTTTCCAACAAGAAAACCTCTTTGGTCAATCTCATTCCGCATGGCACGAATCAAAATCTGCTGCTCACTTGCTGAAATTGGCAAATTAGGCGCATAGAAATAAGTTTCCTTGTCCACATTAACAATAGAAGGTATATGAATCAGTGCATTCTTAATCTTTTCCATTGGAAGATACCACAGAGCTGATTGCATATCATTATATGTCACTGGCTCATGATTATTTTTCATAAAGTGCAAAACGTCAGAAGATGCATCTGCTCGAATGGCTAAGCTGCTAATATATCCATTGTGGATATTGAAATCATCTGGTTTGCATTCCATTAACAAAGCTTGTAGTGCTTCCTCATTGTAAACATTTAGCTGTTCACCTAACTGTTGCCTATAGTGCTGTAAAATCATTGAAAAATAAATACAGGTTCCACCATTTTGAAATACACGCATGATTTCGGCTAATATTTCATCTACTAAAGATCTTTGCTCAGCAGATTTTCTTGGATAAATTCGCCCATCACGAACTACTCCAGTGGATTTCAAACAATCAAGCAGTTCATTACGTCCGATTCCAATTTCTTCTATAAAATATTCCTCATAACACTGAATAAACTTTTTAATATGAATAATATTCTGGCGCAATCCATCAGGGAAAAATTTCCTTAAAATCACAGTATATTTTTCGTAAGACTGATCTGTTATAGAAATTGTTTCTTTCATTTTGGATTTTTGTGGCATTACAGATTGCCCTGTAACTTTACAATCATTATTTTCCGCAACTGAACAAAATTTGATGTATGTATTCAAAACCGCACGAAAACGATTATTCATTTTTTCATCAAATACTAGAAAAACTGCATCCTCAACAAACAATTCTCTTTTAATAATTTCCAAATCCGAAACGGAAGTTATCAAATAGAGGCTCCTATTAGTAAAATGTTTATCCAATGCATACCTATCACATTGCTTTAATGCTAATAAAGAATCACGTATCGATGCTTTAGAAATCCCCTGATTCATCATCCATTCAACAAAACCCACACAACGTTTTTGAATCCTATCTTTTTCGCTTTGAATGTCTTTCTCTGTTAGCACAGCAGCCTTTTTTGATAAGTCTTCTCGATATTCAATTTTTATATTCTTAAAATCTACGTTGCAAAGCACAACTAACTGACTCAGTTTCTTCATTAAATCCGTTGCACTCAAATTTGTTTCTACAAAAATGCCACTGCCAATCTGCTTTGCTGTTTTCATCACGGATACATTTTCAATACCACCAACCTCTATGCGTCGGTTGTCAGAAATCGATTTTCCTTTAAGATTCTCAAACACCTGTGGATAATCTTTAAACAGAAATTTACAGCAGCTTATGTACAACCCTTTCCAACTCGATACTTCTATTCGTTCTCCAAAATATGAAAAAGCAATCGGAACAGTAAACGCATAAGATCTTGTTTCTTTCAAATCCACTACAATAACTTCATCAAAACTTCCATCAGTGTCAGAATCTGTAAATCTATCTGCTGCCAATCTGGCGTCTGGTTTTTTCTGTGCAAATCCTGACCGCAACTGCGCAGAATCACTGGGAATTTCCATACTGTCCATGTCCAAATCCTCAACTAGCAATTGTTCAAATTTTCCATGATTATTTTCATATAACTCTACCTTAAAATACCAACCTGTTTTAACAGGAATACCTGATTTTTCTCTGGTAAATGCAAATTCCAGCTTACCCATTTGAAGTGCAATCTCAGCTTCATTTCTGAATCTTTCATCAATGATAATTCCCTTTTTAACGGCCAAACTCTGTAATTTTTTTGAAACCTTACCTATTACCGTCTTTTTGTCAATTTTCTTCTGGAGTATCTCAAGTAAATAATAAAGCAATACTGCTTCTTCTTGTTCACTCCATGGAATCCTAGTCGCCATAAATTTTGCTTATCCTTCTAAAGCATCCAATGCTTCCTTTGTTTCGCAAACAAATTTATAAAGCGGTTTAGACGTATTTTCAGGTATGATCCAATTCCTCCCTATCCGTGAAACATTTGGTATTCTTCCATTTTTGCAATGTGCCTGTACCTGCCTTTCAGAAATGCCCCATTTTACACTTGCTTCCTTGCAGGTCATGTAACCGTTCATTAAAATACTTTCTAAAACGATTAAATAATTCTTAATGCATAACTTTACTTTTGTTTCTTAATCATACCATCGTTCAAACGAAGCGTCAATACGGAAATACGAAATGGGTGTAGATACAAAATGTCAGAAAATATAAGCTCACATTGCCAGAGGGGGCAGAAACAGTGTCCATAATATAGGATTTGCCCTGACAAGGGTATTAATAAGTGTCAATACAATAGGATTAGTGCTATTTTCAGTGTCCACGCAATGGGACTGTGGACAAATTTTTTGTACACATCTATGGGGAGATTATAGTCCAAAATAGCTCAAAAACTCAAAAGGGTATGGATGGCAGAAACAAAAAACAAAGAAAGAATACCATTCAACGAGTGCAGGTAAAACAATTAACGGAACCCGCTACAAGGTACGCAGTATCTATGCAGGGAACAGGGAATTCCGGCATCTGTATGAAAATCTGGTTGCAGATAAAGCGGTACGGCATCAAAACGGACATTGCAATGACACAGAAGATGCAGTATAATGAACGCATCTAAAGTATTGTTGCTGTTACGATGCATAGATTAAGTATAGAAAATGATAATGCAGGCAATGACATATAAAGCAGGCATTTGTACCCAGCTTTTCCGTGATGGCAAACGCTCAGATGAATCGGTAAGCATTGAGAACCAGAAGGAAATGCTCACCCGCTATGTCCATGAACAATGTCCATGAACAAGGCTGGAACCTTGTTTGTATCGATTATCTGCGTCCGGTTTGTGCAAAAGTCCAAAAACAGGCTGAACATGCTGTTCGAATACGGGGCGCTGATCCTGTGACTGCTGCCAAGCACGCTGATTGCCCTTTATTTCGGACAGGGAAACGGTATGGAAAGGATCCGGGGCATCAAGCAGAGGCGCCTGGAAAGGCGGGTAGCGAAGCACTGACCTATTAAAACAGGCTGTACTGCTAAAAAACCTGCCGTAAAACATGTTTGATGACAGAAACAGAAAGGGGGATGCATCCGCATGGGGCAGTGGTTTATGAACCTGGTTAGCCAGGCGGAAGATATGCATTTGTTTTCGAGTATCCTGCGGCTTGCCCTTTCGATATTATGCGGGGGAATCCTGGGCATTGAGCGGGGGAAGGCGAACAGGTCGGCTGGGATGCGTACGTATTCGCTTGTATGCATGAGCGCAGCGCTTGTTATGCTGACCGGAGAATATATGTACGAAGAGTTTGGCACAGGAGACCCTGCCAGGCTGGGCGCCCAGGTCGTCAGCGGAATCGGCTTTTTAGGTGCAGGCAGCATTATAATTGAAGGAAATACAAAAATAAGAGGGCTGACGACAGCGGCAGGCTTGTGGGCCGCCGCATGTATCGGCCTGGCGATCGGGATTGGGTTTTATGTGGGCGGAATCCTGGCGACAGGGGCGGTGTATATTGTCGTGACCAAGTTCCGCGGTATTTCCGACCACTTTACGCACAATGATCTATGGATGCGCGTCTATGTCGAGTTTCATGAGGTCGCCAACCTTCAGGAAATCCGTTCTGCCGCAGAAGCTTTTGGGCTGAAAGTAGGCAATGTCATACTGAACGAGCCGAAGGACGGCGGGGCCTACAATGCCGTGATCTCCTTAAGGCTCCCGGAAGACCGCAGCAATGCGCAGGTCGTGTATTATCTGGAAAAAATGCCGGGAGTCTATGCGATAAAGCAGATTTTTTGAGAAAACTATCCCTGGTAGTTGTGGTACGCGTAGTACATGCCCGCCATACAGCATATGCCGGATGCTAACGCAATGCCAAGGTGTATCAATAGCTGTCTGGCGGTCAGCACAAAGCCCCAGTTCACAGGCAGATAAAACGGCATGGATGCCATAAAGTGTGAGATGGCTTCGCGTATGCCTTTGCTTATAATAGGCGCAAACAGGATAGAAACATGCATCCACACATACGGGATACAAAACACAGCCAGGGAAATGACCACAGCCAGAAAGGCATTTTTGCATAAAGCGGATATAGCAAGCGTTATACAGGTTAACAGGATAAGCCCTGCCAGCCCAAGCGCAAAGGAAAACAGGAAAAATCCGCGGATATCCGCAGGGGCATAGCCGCCGGGCATGATCCCAATGAAAACGGCTGAGGCATCAAGCCCCTGCGTCCCGTATACGGTCCAGTAGAGCAGCCATATATAGGCAGTAAACAGGCAATAAACCACGGTTACAAGAAAGGCCGCCGCTGCTGCTTTGATCCAGATGCTGCATTTTTTGCCGCGCTTGGTCGTTAGCAGGATATTTGCCGTTTTCAGCGAGTATTCTTCCGCAAATACCGGAGACAGCCCGATTATAAACAGGACGGAAATTGCCATAACCGTTAAAATAGAGTATGTTTCTTTCAGGTCGTTCCATCCATAAGTATAGTCAAACAGGTACGTGCCGTTTAACAGCGGCGCAACATTTTGTTCCCAGTATTTCCCTTCCAAAAACCTGACGTTTTCAAGAACCGGCGAGTCTACCTGGTTGTAATTGGTCATGTGCTGTGTGATATAGTAGTTGCAGAAATTGCCGATAGAAACGTCTTTTTCCATATCATGATAATAAAACCCAAAGTCCTCATAGATCTTTTTTACGGTCTGTTCGGTAAATATGCCGGCATAGCCTGCTGTAAGCTTTTGATCCAGACAGATTGCCTCCTGCCCGAAATAAATCTGCCCGTCGATCGTTACGGTATAGTTGCTGCGTTCTGCGTACAGCCGCCATCCGATAAAGAGCGCAAGCAAAAACATGCCCAGCCATACGATTTTGCGGGATGCTATTTTAAACAGTTCTTCTTTCCATATCGTCCACATATTCCGTTACCTCCTCAAAATAATATAAATAAACGTCTTCCAGCCCCGGTGCGGCTATGACAGCGCCTTCGCACGGACAGGTATGTGAAAGGAGCCGAAGATGCACCTTGTCCCCTTCGTTTCTGAGGTTGCTGACCGGACAGGATAAGCGGATGCGTTCCGCTTCTTCTGGATTGGCAAGGTATTCCCATACTTTACCGCGGATGCTTTCGGTAATTTCCTGCGCCGTCCCCTGTTCGATGATCTGTCCCTGTTTCATCAGCAGGATCTTATCGGCGATAAACTCTACGTCAGATACGATATGCGTAGATAAAATGATAATCCGCCCTTTGGAAAGCGCACTGATGATATTTCGGAAACGAATCCGCTCCTTTGGGTCCAAGCCGGCGGTCGGCTCATCCAGAATCAATATATCCGGATCGTTCAGCAAAGCCTGCGCAATGCCAAGCCGCCGCAGCATCCCGCCGGAAAAGGTGCGGATTTTCTGCCTGTCTGCGCCCAAAAGCCCGACAAGCTCCAGCATTTCCTGTACCTTCTCTTTTGCAAGATCCTTTGGGAGCGCCTTGTGCGCCGCCAGGTATTCCAAATACCGCCTTGCCGTAAAGCTTGGATAATAGCCGAAATCCTGCGGCAGATAGCCCAGGATCCTGCGGTACTCTCCGTCCATCATGCCGATTTCCATTCCATTATAGCTGATTTCACCGGCAGTTGGCTTTAAGACGCCGCAAAGCATCCGCAAAAGCGTTGTCTTGCCGGCTCCGTTTGCGCCGAGAAATCCATATACGCCGGATTTCAGCAGCAGTAATACGCTGTCTACTGCGATTTTGTTTTTGAATTGCTTCGTGACTCTGTCTAATAAAAGCTCAGGCATAGCAATACTCCTCTCTGTATTTTTGTTTTCATATTTTTATTGTTCCACGCAAAGGCTTTCGCCAATGTCAATGCAGCGAAAGATCCGGTAGATTTCTATAAGAAGCAGGAAACATCCGGCAATGGATAAATGGATCCATGCCAGCCTGTGCACCGGCAGATAAGCATCCTTCCAAAAAGCCGGAAACAGAGCAAGCGCTGCGCACACCACTGCACAGGACAGTTGGCGGAAAGAGGACGCTGTGCCGCGGGCATGTGTCAGCATGTGCAGATAAAAGGTTTCCGACCATAAAAACGGCACCAGCAGATACAGCAGGCACATCAGGATACCCGTTTGAGAATGGCTGCCCAGGCATCCGCTCAAAAGCCCAAGCGTCAGCAGGTCAAACAGCCCGGCTTCCAGCATCCGTATACAGACCATCTGCTTTAAGTCCAGGTAAAGCGTCTTTTCCAGTTCGGCCATATGCCATGAAAACAGTTGTGCGACGCTGCTCAGGCAAATGTTTCCAGCAAATACGAAAAATACAGAGCAGACAGGAAGGGAAACGGCACTGTCCGTCTCCTTTCTGACAATCCACAATGCCAAAAGAACTGCAAAAAGCAGGATGGTGCCCTGCACTGCCCAATGCTGCCAGGTGTGAAAGCGGATCAGGTTCCATGCCTGTTCTGCAAACGAAGGGTGTTTTTGGATCCGCTTTTGGTTTACGGCCTGGCGGATGGCGAGCAGGCTTGCGGCTTTTCTTTCCTGATCCGGCAAAAAGCGCCAGGCTGCCTGCGGATCAGGTTTTTTATTATTTCTACAATCCATAAAAATCCTCCTTATTTAAGGTTTTCTCAAGCTTCGTCAGCCCCTGTTTGATCCGGGATTTTACTGCGGCGCAGCTTGCGCCTGTCATACGTGCGATTTCCCAGTTTTTGTAGCCGTAAAAATGATGCAGGAGTACCGCTTCTCTCTGTGGTTCCGGCAGGGCTCGCAGCGCATCGGACAAAAGCAGGCTGTTTTCAGGAAACTGCATTTCTTCTGTTATTATCTTTGCACAGTCTGGCGTGCGAGCCTTGCAGCGGATATAATTTCTGCAAAGGTTCATGGCGATAGTCAGCAGGTAGCCTTTCAGGTTCTGGTATTTATAATTGTCCACATATCGGATAAAGCGCAAAAATGTATCCTGAGCAAGGTCATATGCATCCTCACGGCTTCCAGTCTGGTAGCAGCAGAAATAATAAATGTCATCGTAATATTTCTCGGCGATTTGATTTAAATATTCCTTTTGCCCATGCTGGATCCGCCGGATCATCTCCCGGTCTTCCAAAATAGTTCCTCCTTTCCATAGTGGCATGAGACATTGATTTCGAGCTTACACTAAATATAACAAACCGGGATGCAAAAACGATTTAAAAGAAACGAAAATTTTGTTTTGAAAGAATCTTGCGGCAGGAACAGTGGGAACAACAGCCCTGCAGAGCGCAGGATATGGAACGATAACAGACAGGGCGGCTGGATAGGCAATGCCTGTCACCGCCGCCCTGTTTGGACTTTTATTAGACCGATATGATAACTGTTAGCTAATCAATCATATTTTACTTATGGATGACTTTCCTCATACCAGAACCACAAAATTCATGTGGAATTATTTTAAACCCCATTTTTTCGTAAAATGCTTCTTTTCCTTTTACTGCAATCAACTGTATACTGGAACGTCCGCCGATTGGTGTAGCCTTTTCAACATATTCAATTATCATATTGACAATTTTATTGCCGACACCTTGTTTCTGATAATCCGGGTGTACCACAATATCAGCTATCAAATAGTACACTCCGTCACCTATCAATCTTCCCATTCCGATAGCCTGATTATCGTCAACTGCTATTACTGTGTATAGACTATTGTCAAGAGCTTTTTGTGTCTGCTCTTTGGAATAAGGCAACCACTCAACACTTTCCCGTAGCTTGCAATAATCCTCATAATGTAACGCATTTTCTTTATATTCCATGTGCTTTACCTCATACAATTAATTTTCTGGCCTATGAATGTGTCTTGGCTAATTCTCTAAAGGCTTTCTCAATCCTCACAATTATGCCAACTGAAATATTAAGCTGATGGTGTGCGGGCAAAAGCCGCTTAACCTCTAATTTATTGGTTACAAGTATAGCACATCATACAGCCGCAAGCAATCCCCGTTCCACGTCCCTTGCCCGCCTGGATTTTTGCCGTTGCCATTTCGCCGCTGAAAACTGGGAACAGGATTTGACAACCCTGCCC
>CAMWXD010000083.1 GCA_947178105.1 uncultured Eubacterium sp.
ATTTTTTGTGATTCCATATTTGCTCAAATTAGATAAAAGCCTTGATAATAGCGGGTTTCAAGTATCAGACTACTTTTGAAATGCATAACAATTCCTTATAAAATGTTATGTTTTTTCAAATATAGTCGGATTCAAATGCTTTACAGAGAAAGAAGGTCAGGATATGCATGAACTGGATTATGCAAAAATGGGTGCAAGGATACGGCAGTTGCGAAAGGTGAAAGGCTGGTCGCAGGAAAAGGTTGCGAAAAAATGTGGGATCAGCTTGAACTTTATGGGGCATATTGAACGCGGCACACGAAAAATGAGTATGGACACATTTGTGAATCTGTGCAGGGAGCTTGAAACAGACGCCGATGCTCTGCTCTTTGGCATTACGCAGCCTTCTGATACAGCGGCGCATGGGATGTGGGGACAGGTAGGATCTAAAGACCATGACAGCTATGTAATGTATATCCAGATTATGAAGTCTGTGGCTGATATTATGAAAAGTAAAGGGCACTTTAAGGAGTTATGAAAATCACGCAAATATTTAAAATATACTGGCCGGATAATGGCGGTGGAATTGCAAAAGTGATGGAAAGTATTGCGGATGCCTTGCCGGAGTGTGAGCATCAGATGCTTGTGTGCCAAAGCTCCAGGCATAAAAAAAGTGCGAATGATACTTACAAAGGGATTGCTGTGCGCAGGAGCAGGCAGATGTTCGAGTTTGCGTCAACGCCGGTTTCTTTTCAGTTTTTACGTGATGTCAGGGAAAAGACGGAGGATGCGGATTTTGTGATCTGCCATTTTCCTTATCCGATGGCAGACCTGGCTGTTTTGCTTGGCTTGTGTGGTGGCAGGCTGGTTGTGTGGTGGCATTGCGGATTTGAAAAGTATGCAGGATTGGCACCTTTTTATGGTTTGCTTGCCCGCCATACGCTGAAAAAGGCAAAACTGATTCTTGTATCGTCGAAGGGGAACTTGAAAAGCTCTGGCCTGCTCTGGCAATACCGGAAAAAATGCAGGGTAATTCCCTTTTGTGTGAGCGATGCTTATGTGCAGAGGGGAAGAGCTTTTGCCGCTGCTTGCAGGCAAGGAAAGGAAATCTGCGGCAACGGGCAGGGAGGAAGGCAGTGCAGAAGCAGCCCAGACAGTGCAGCAGGAATGGTTTGCATTTTGTTTATTGGCAGGCTAGTGTGGTATAAAGGCTGCGATGTGCTGCTGCGGTCATTTGCAAAAATGAAGCAGAAAAACTGCCGTTTGGTATTGGTCGGCAGCGGGCCGCTGGAGAAGGAGCTGAAATGCCTGGCAGCTTCGTTAAAGCTCAAGCGGGTTGTATTTAAGGGAATCTTGTCTGAAGAAGAAAAAATAAGGCAGATTGAAGCATGTGATTTTTTGGTGCTGCCGTCCATATCAAAAGCGGAAGCATTTGCGATTGTACAGTTGGAAGCGATGGCTTTTGGAAAGCCGGTCATTAATACAGCACTGCAAAGCGGCGTGCCATATGTCAGTATTCACAAACAGACTGGGATTACGGTAAAGCCCGGGAGTGTCAGGGAACTTGCAAAGGCAATGGACGAGCTTGCCGCAAATGAAGCGCTGCGGTTCGCATATGGAGAGAATGCACTGCAAAGGGTACAGAAGTATTTTACGAGACAGGCGATGGCAAAAAAATACAGGCGCATTTTCAGCCAGCAAAATACAGTAGAAAAGGAGAAAAAGTGAAGATTGCATTTGACGGCGGATTGCTGTTGAAAAAGGATAAGGCAGGTATCGCATGGAGTGCCCATAACCTAATTTTGGAGCTATTGCAGTATCCGGAAAATAAATGTACGATCCGATGCTTTCGAAGCCGTGCGGTGAAACGGCTGGAGGAGTATCGTCTGGCAGGATGCCGGATCGAATACTGCCGCTGGTTTGGCGGTTCTCTTTATAAATTGCTGTGGGCAGTGGTTCCGGTGCCATACAGCTTGTTTTTTCGCAGAGATGCGGATATTTTACAGTTTTTTAATTTTACGATACCTCCGGGAGCCAGAGGAAAGCGGGCTGTGTTTATCCATGATATGGCATACAAATCCTGTCCCGATACCGTTCGTAAAAAGACGAAGCTCTGGCTGGAGCTGTGTATGAAAAAAACATGTACTCGTGCAGACTGTATTTTGACAGTGTCAGAATTCAGCAAACAGGAAATTGTGCGTTATCTTTCTATACCGGAGGAATGCATTCGTGTTGTTCCGAATGCGGTAGACCATGCAGCCTATCATCCCGGATACAGCAAAAGTCAAATACAAAAGGCGCTCGACAGGTATGGCATTACGCGCGAATATTTCCTTTATCTTGGAACGATCGAGCCACGGAAAAATCTGGAGCGGCTGATTGCTGCCTATGTAAAACTGTGCAGCCGCAGACAGGAGGCGCCGCTTCTTGTGATTGCAGGAAAAAAAGGCTGGCTTTGCGATCATATTTACCAGGCAGCAGCGCAGTCTGGAAGGGAAAAAGACATCCTTTTTATCGGATATGTCAGGGAAAAAGACAGCCCGCTTTTGATGTGCGGGGCGAAAGCATTTGTGTTTCCGTCTTTGTATGAGGGGTTTGGAATGCCGCCTTTGGAAGCGATGGCATGTGGAACGCCAGCCATTACGTCGAATACGACGGCATTGGCAGAAGTGGCAAAGGGCGCCGGCATCATGGTTGATCCGCTGTGCATAGAAAAAATCTGCGAAGCAATGGAACGAATACTGGATGATGATGCATACAGAGAAGCATTGCGGGAGGCAGGGAAGCAAAGGGCGGCGGAATATACGTGGGCAAGGTCGGCGCATCTTTTGATGAATGTATACCGAACAATGATGAAACGTCAATAAAAAGGAATCGGACTGGCGTAGCAAGAAAAGAAATAGAAAGAGAAGCAGGTGTGCAGATAGTGATAGGAAAAAGAATAGGTAAGGTGCAGGCGCGTATCAAGGAAATCTATACTTATCGGGAAATGATTGCGGCACTTGTAAAAAGAGATTTGAAGGGAAGGTACAAAGGGTCTGCCCTTGGCTTTTTATGGACATTTTTAAATCCGCTGTTCCAGCTTGCCGTGTATACGATGGTGTTTTCAGTGATAATGAAATCAGGGATTGAAGATTATTATTTGTTCTTGTTCGTAGCGTTAATCCCATGGATTTTTTTTGGGACGTCGCTTACAGGCGGTGCGGGCTGCATATTGGCACAACAGGATATGGTGAAGAAAATCTATTTTCCGCGGGAAGTGCTTCCGGTTTCTTTTGTGGTAAGCCAGTTTGTAAATATGCTGCTTAGCTTTGTTGTGATTTTTCTGGTACTGCTGTTTGCAGGCTATTCGCTCAATCCGCTGGCACTTTTATGCCTGCCGGCAATTATGGCTGTCGAATTTGTGCTGGCGCTGGGATTTACGATGGCGATGAGCGCGGTTACTGTTTATTTACGTGACATGGAATATATTTTGGGAATTATTTCCATGGCATGGCAGTTTCTGACCCCGGTGATGTATTCTCTTGAGCAGGTGCCGGAGGATGTACGCTGGATGTTTTCAGTCAATCCGATGACTTATGTGATTACGGCATATCGGGATATCCTGTATTTTGGAAAGCTGCCTCGGCTGCATACGTTAGTATCCGCACTGTGTTTGGGTGTACTGGCATTGGCTGTGGGATGGATGGCATTTTGCCGTTTGCAGAGGCATTTTGCAGAGGAGATGTAAGAAGGAAGCAAACCACAAAAGGATCAGACAAAAAGAGATCAGGCAAAGAGATCAGACAAAAAGAGATCAGACAAAAAGAGATCAGACAAAGAAATCAGATAAAAGAAATCCAGCCAGAAAAGCCAGCAGGAAAGGGAAGACAGCAGCAGAGAGTATGGAAGAAAATAAAATGGAAGAAAGCAGAAGGGAAACAAACAGCATAGACGAAAACAGCATAGACGAAGAACACAGGAAAGATAGAGGGAAAGGGCAAAAGACAGCAGAAATTGCGATCAAAGCGACCGAGGTGACCAAAAAATTTAAAGTCTATCAGGATAAAGGGCATACATTAAAGGAAAAGACGCTCTTTCGAAAAAGAAGGAGCTATGAGGCGCGCAGCGTGTTAAAAGGGGTCAGCTTTTGTGTGCAAAAAGGCGAAGCAGTCGGGCTGATCGGGCATAATGGCTGCGGAAAGAGTACCACGTTAAAGCTGCTGACAAAGATTATGTATCCAGACAGCGGTGCGATTGAAATGCATGGGCGTGTTTCCAGCCTACTGGAACTGGGGGCGGGCTTTCATCCAGATATGAGCGGCAGGGAAAATATTTATATTAATGCGGCTATTTTCGGGCTGACGAAAAAAGAGATTGGGGAACGGGAAAAAGCGATTATTTCGTTTTCCGAGCTGGAGGAATTTATTGATAACCCGGTGCGGACGTATTCGTCCGGGATGTATATGCGGCTGGCGTTTGCAGTGGCGATCAATGTGAAAGCGGATATCCTGCTGATTGATGAGATTCTTGCCGTAGGGGACGCTAATTTCCAGGAAAAGTGTTTTGAAAGGCTCAAAAGCCTGAAGGCGGAAGGAATTACAATCGTGATCGTATCTCACTCTCTTAGCCAGATTGAGCAGATCTGCGACAGGAGTATCTGGATGGACGGCGGAGTAATCAGAGAAAGCGGAGAGCCAAAGACGGTGCATCAGCATTACCTTTGCTATATGCAGGACAGGCAGAGGGAGAGGATGGTAGCAGAGAAGAACAATGATGAAATATGATACAGAAATTGATTTTAACAGCAGAAATGTTATGACACTTTTCATAGACGTGATTGAAAACCATTCGAAAATACTGGAATTTGGGTCGGCAAGCGGAAGGCTCACGAAATATTTAAAAGAAACAAAATCATGCAAAGTATCGATTGTAGAGATTGACGGAGAGGCAGCCAAGGAAGCGATTCCATATGCAGAAGATTATATCATAGGGGATATTATGGAATATGAGTGGGTTGAAAAATTTTCCGGTCAGTGCTTTGACTATATTCTTTTTGCAGATGTATTGGAACATTTGCAGCGATCAGACGAAGTACTCATATATGCGAAAGATTTGTTAAAAGAACAGGGAAAAATACTAATATCCCTCCCAAATATCGCATATAACGGTGTATTAATCAGCCTGTACCATAATAGATTCAAATATCACAGGAAAGGAATTTTAGATGAGACACACCTGCATTTTTGGACGTTTCAGGAAGCGGTTTCTTTGTTCGAACATTGTGGTTATGGCGTGGAGTGGATGGATGCTGTTTATAATCCATTAAAAAATTCAGAATTCCAGCTACAATACGAAGATTTGCCGTGTGTGGTTGCAGATGTATTGAAGAGTAGGGCTTATGGCGAGGTTTATCAGCTTGTGTTTATGCTGGCAAAAGGGAAAGTGCCTGTGACAGAACAGAAGATACGCAGCAATAGCGGGTATTATTATATACAGACTTTTATCGGCAAAGGAAACCGTTGGGATACTTATGAAGAACAGGAAATTCCCGTAGAACTCAGTGATGAGATATGCCTGAAAGTACATGTTTTTGGCAAGGCAGACAGATTTCGTCTGGATCCGCTGAATACAAATTGTATTGCACAAGTTAAGGTTACGGCTTTGTCTGGTATCGAATTGCAGGCGAAAGATACAAATGGTATATGTATGGGAGGCGTATTTTGCTTTGATCATGATGATCCGCAGATTCTTTATGAAGTTCCTGATGGCACAGAAGTTTTAAATGTTAAGATTAGATTTATTATATATCAAAAAGAGGAAATCTATCAGTGGATTTGCAAAAGTATACGGGAACAAAACAATATTATCGAACAGAAAGAAAATTATATTCAGGAACAACGGGCGGTGATCACACAGAAGGACAAAGACATCTGCGAGCAGCGCAAAATCATCGAACAGAAAGAAAACTATATCTGCGAGCAGCGCGAAAGCCTGGCACATAAAGAGGAAAAAATCCGTGACCATCAGGGAACGATCGAACAGAAGGAAAACTATATCTGTGAGCAGAGAAAAATGATAGAAGAGAAAGAAAAGGAACTTGGCAGTCAGCAAGAAAAATTAAAAATATATGAAGTTTTTACAAGAAAAGCTGGAATCAGGAATCTATTTAATTTTTATAAAAAGTCTATAAAAGAAAAAATGTAATATAGATTTTCACAAAGCAGTTTGAAACGTCAGGAGAAACAGCATGAAGAGCATATTAATATTGAATCCATATCTATCCACGCTTGGCGGAGGCGAGAAGGCAATGGGTTATTTTTGCAGGAGCCTGGAAGAATATTTTCATTATGATGTAAATATTGATATCCTTGTCTTTAATACGTATGGAGTAGACGTCTTTGCGGAAGATTATATCGAAATAAAAGATCTGAACAGTCAGTTTGGAATTCAGCTAAAGAAAACGCATATAAAAAAGCTGAATCTTCCTATTTCTAAAAGCTGGAAAGAAACGGTTAAAAATAAGTATTTTGTAGAAAAAGTTTCAAGAGGATATGATATTTTTGTTAATTTTATGTTTTTAAGCAAGCATATCGGACATGCAAAAAAGAATATTTACCACTGTTTTTTTCCTCCCAAACGGTATGCTATGGAGCTGCGGGGACGCGGCAGGGCGCTGGGGATCCTGTATGACCTAATGTTTTTGTTAAGATATGACCTGTATATCAGCAATTCGCAGTATACAAACCACTGGCTGGCTGAGTTTTGGAAGCTGAAAAGAAGAAGCAGGGTAGTCTATCCGCCGGTATTTTCAGAAAAAGAAATGAAGGGGCGCTACCTGGAAGCGAAAAAGAAAAATATTATCCTGAGTGTCGGGCGTTTTTTTGTAGGCACGCACAGCAAAAAGCAGTTGGATATGGTGCGGTTTTTTATGGAATATTCTCACAAGCTGTCAGGCTATGAGTACCATCTTGTAGGATCCGTATCGGAACGTGAGGCGGATCAGTCTTATTTAAAGCAGGTAGAAGCGCTGGCTCGTGAGGCAGGCAATATACATATCCATGTAAACTGCAAGTACGGGGTACTGATGGAACTTTACCAGCAGGCAAAAATATTTTGGCACGCGACAGGATATGGGATTGATGAAAATAAAGAACCGGAAAAAATGGAACACTTTGGCATTACGACTGTAGAGGCGATGAGCTATGGCGCGGTTCCGGTCGTGATCAACAAAGGGGGACAGAAAGAAACGGTGGAAGAAGGCGTGAATGGTTTTCGATGGGACACAAAGCAGGAATGTGTGGAAAAGACATGCAGGCTGATGAACGATGGCATCCTGCGCAAGAGGATGGCGCAGGAATCTGTAAAACGTGCTGCAAACTATTCCGTTGAAGAATTTGACAGGCAAAACAGAGAGGTGCTTCATGGACTCAACTTATGATATATCGATTATTATTATCAATTACAATGGAAAGCGTTTTATAGACCCTTTGTTTCAGTCACTGCAAAATATGAAAACAGACGGGCTTCGTTATGAAATTATTGTTGTAAACAATGGAGACGAGGATCATTCCATTGCTTACCTGAAAGAAACATATGCTGCGATGAAACAGTTAAAAATTATTGATACAGGCGAAAACCTGGGATATGCAGGCGGCAATAATGCAGGAGCCAGGCACGCAAAAGGAGAATACCTGGTCTTTTTAAACAACGATACGGCAGTAGAGCCTGACTGGCTTGTGAATCTGTACCGTTTTATGAAGGAGCATCCTGCCTGCGGTATGGCAAATGCAAAGCTTTTGTTTTATTATGATTTTATTTCGATTCGATTTACGACAACGGACAAGATCATGATGTCAAAAAAATTCAAAATCAACGGAACGGAATATATGATAGAGGCAAAATTCTGCAAAAACCTGCTGTATGAACAAGAACGCCTCGTATGTTTTGGGCATTCACAAATTGCGCTCCCTCTGCTGTATGGGTGCGCAGATACAGTGATCGAATGCGATTGCCTCGATGCTTTTGGACAGGAACATGCGGTAATTTGCTGCGGAAAAAAAGAACCGCTTTCCCGCGGCAGCCATGTGGCATTTCAGGTCACGGGCAGCGAAGTGGGACAGCACCAATACAGCCTGGTACAGAATGCGGGAAATGCATTGACAGACAGGTATGATGGATATGACCTGGGGTTTGGTGAAAGGGATTCTGAGAAATATGAAAAGCCTTACGAGATTGTAGGCGGCTGCGGCGCCTGTATTATGATGCGGAAAGAAGATTTTGAAGCGTGCGGCAAATTTGATGAGCGGTTTTTTATGTACTACGAGGACATGGACCTGTCGTTTCGGCTGCGCAGGCTTAAAAAGACGATATTGTTTTGTCCCACTGCCATTGTCCGGCATTTTCATACGGGCAGCAGCGGGGAATGGTCGCCGTTTTTCTGTTACCAGGTGAGCCGGAACAAGCTGCTGTTTGTCTGGAAAAATATTTCGAGGTGGAGGTTTACATATTATCTGGCGCGGCAGGTGTTGGTGGCGATTGTGAAGAAGAATAAAGAGCAGTTGAGGGGGTGTTTGGATGCGGTGCGGGTTGGGGTGCTTGGGAAAAGAGTTCAATTCTATGACAAGAAGTTTGGTACTGCGTTGAAGAAAGAATAGAGAAATTCTATGCTTGATCTTTACGACAGTACAAAGCGGAGGATGGATATGGAAATCGGAAAAAATAAGCTTCCTTATGGAAATATGGTTGTAAGCGGTTTACTGTTATTTGCATGTTTTATTTTGATAGGCAACGTTTTTAAATTGAACCATATGCCTCATTATAAAACGGTGGATGCTTCTGTGGCAGGGATTATGGACTTTATGGATTCGCAGGAGTCAGAGTTTGATGTCGTCGAGAAAGATACATTGGTTGTTATGCCAGGAGAAGGGACGAAACTATTTTCAACAGAAGTATCGCTTGAAGAAGGAGACTTGCTTTACATAAGCTTTGAAGCGGATAATGCATCGGATCATGCGCCTTTATTTCATGTAGATTTGTTTACTCCTGATTATGATTTTGATGGAGAAGAATTTATGTGTACGGTGGATCCGGGTACAGCAGTTTATAAAGGGATGTTGCCATATTATCGAAGCGCCCATCCCAATCAATGTTTGCTGCGAATTTTTACACTGGATGAAGCAGATGTTACGATAAAAAATCTTTCTATAGAGCGGCAGGTTGTTGTAGACAGCGGATATACAATCGTACGGATTATTTTATATATGCTGGTGCTTATACTTGCCTTGTCTGGAGGTTGGTTTGTTTTTTTGTTTGTGAAATGGAATCCGCTGAATAGAAAAATAGGGGTTCAGAAAGAGCAAAAATATGAATATAGGCTATATCTGTGGATTACTTTTATCATATTGGCTGTGCTGATGGTTCTTTATCATGATGCAAAACTTACTTATCCGCTTGTATACGTGAACGGGGATGAAATGGGGGTATATTATTTTGTCAAGACAATAAAAAATTTCGGCATTTCTCTTGTAAATCCAATGACGGGCGGGAGATCAGGGGGAGACATGTTTGATTACCCATTTTCGGACAGCCTTTCGTTTTTACTAATAAAACTGATAAGCTTGTTTACGGATCATGTGTATTTGATTACAAACTTATTTTATTTTTTATCTTATTTTTTAAATGCGTACAGCAGTGCGTTTGTATTTAGAAAGCTGGGAATCAGCAGGCAGACAGCGGTGGCAATGTCCGTATTGTATGCTTTTTCTCCATATATTCAGCTTCGCTATGCGCATATGTGGCTGGTTGGATATTATATGCTTCCGCTTGCTTGTATGGTTGCGATTCATATAATACAGGGTAATGTATACAGACAGCAGGATACATTAAAAAACAATCCATTTTTTTATCAGGCTGTTGTCATATCCTATTTTTGTGGGTTTACAGGATTATATTATGCCTATTTTTCCTGTGCTCTGTTTGCGGCTGCGTTTGTAATTAAGATTGTAAACAAAAGATGCTTAAAGCAGCAATGTTATCCCTTTGCCTATATTTTAGCTGTGTTATCCGGGGTATTGACGAATGTGATGCCGAATCTTTTATACGGGATACTGTATGGGAAGAATTCTGCGGGGGAACTTACGATAAGGAACAGTTTCGATGCGGAAGTATATGGGATGAAATTTGTGCAGTTGATTTTGCCAAGAAGCGGGCATAGGATTCCACAGCTTGCTTCTATTACAGACCGCTATTGCTCAACATATCCTCTTGTAAATGAAAATCTGACGGCTTCTTTAGGAATCATTGCATCCGTTGGATTTATATTGTCACTTTTGATGCTTTTTTACGGCAGGGCAAAATACAGAGAAATTTCATATTTAAATATAGCGGTATTTCTCATTGCTACTATTGGAGGCATTGGAAGCTTCATTTCAGTTATTGTAAAGATTCCAATGCGCTGCTATAACAGGATGTCACTGGTGATTATGTTTTTGAGCCTTTTAATTGTGGGAAGATTATTTGATGCGCTGAAAAAGAGGCTGTCTTTGAAAAAGTTTAAACTGGCATTGCTGCTTGCAGCAGCCATTGGATTGTTTGATCAGACGGTTCAGTTTCATCCGCCGGATTATTCAGAATTTGAATCAACAAGAAATTTGATTGCACAAATCCAAAAAAATATGGACAGCGGAGATATGATTTTTCAGTTGCCATACAGTAACTGGCCAAGCGGTGTTACATACAAAAATCATATCGGCTACATAGAGTCAGACAATCTACGGTGGAGCTTTGGAGCTATGCAGGGACGAGAAGAAGGAAACTGGCAGCAGTTGGTTGCATCTTCGCAGGTTTCGTCCATGATTGCACAGTTAAAAGGGGCGGGCTATGATGGGATTTATGTAGATTTTGCACTGTATAGAAATATATATGGACAAGAACAGGCAGAGGATTATTTGAAGTCGCTTTGTAATGAGCTTGGAAAGCAGCAGTTGAAAAGTACAGATGGAAATATTTATTTTTGGGATATAAGATAACAGATCTTTTTAAATGATAAGACTGATACTAGGAGGAAAGTACGAAAGCCGTACAAAAGGAACGATGTTAAGAGTAATACAAGTTGGATACGGATATTGGGGCGCGAACATTACGAAAAAGCTGTCCAGCTCATCTAAATTTGATTTAAAGGCAGTCTGCGAGATCCTGCCTGAACGGGCAAAAAAGGCAAGGGAGGCATTGCCGGATAGCGTCAAGGTCAGCAGCCGTTATGAAGATTATTTGAATGACCCTGGGATTGATGCATTTATTATCGCCACGCAGACAGAATATACATTTGAAATAGGCATGAAGGCAATGCAGGCGGGCAAGCATGTGTTTATGGAAAAGCCGCTTGCGACAACAGTGGAGCGATCTATAAAGCTGGCAGGGCAGGCAAAAAAGAGGCAGGTTATCCTGCATTGTGACCATATCATGCTGTATAACCCTTATTACCGTTTTATTAAGAGGCTGTACGATGCTGGGGAGCTTGGGGAGCTGATTTATTTTGATGTGGAAAAGCTGAACTTAGGCCCGATCCGCAAGGACGTCAATGCGCTGATGGACCTTGCGGTGCATGACATCGCAGTGGTCGACTGGATTACAGGGGGAAAGGAGCCAGTGCAGGTTTCCGCGTTTGGAGAGACGCCGTTTGGCAGGCAAGAGACGCTGACCTACCTGACGCTAAAGTATGCAGGGTTTATTGTGCATCTAAAGTCGAGCTGGGTTTCCCCGTTAAAGGTGCGGCAGACAGTGGTCGCTGGCACGAAAAAAATGGTTATTTTTGACGATATGAGCCATGAAAAAGTGAAGATCTATGACTGCGGGATCGATGTGATCCCGGCAAAGGAGTACGCAGACTATGCTTTTTTAAACAGGCGCGGGGATATTTATATCCCCAATATTGAATTTGAAGATTCCCTGCAAAACAGCCTGGAGGCTTTCGCGGGGTGTGTACAGGCGGGGAGGCAGTCTTTATCTGGCCCGGAATCCTCTTTGCGTGTCATGAGGGTTTTGGAGAGGGCACAAAAGGAGATGGTTTCCTAGTGGGAGGTGGCAGTATGAGGCAGATACCAGTGGCAAAGCCATATTTTACAGAGGATGAATACAAGGGAGTGGAAAGGGCCTTACGCTCTGGGTGGGTAGCGCAAGGACCTGAGGTGGCTAAGTTTGAGCAGGCGGTTGCAAGGCATGAGCGCGTTGGCTATGGGGTGGCTGTGTCATCCTGTACGGCGGCGCTGCACTTAGCGCTGGTTGCTGAAGGGGTAAAAGAGGGGATGGATGTAATTGTCCCAGCCTTTACATTTGTTGCAACAGCGAATGCGGTAATACAGGCAGGGGCGGTGCCTGTGCTTGCAGATATCAGCCAGGAGACGTACAACATCGATGTGGACAGGCTGTATGGGCTGGTTCGGCAGGGCTATGTGCAGCAAGGCGGCAGGATGGTGAACCGGGTGTCTGGAAATGTTTTATGGGGAATTGTCCCTGTGCACCAGTTCGGGCTGTGCTGTGAGGTAATGCGCATCAATGCGCTTGCAAAGGAGTATGGGGTTAAGGTGGTCGAAGACGCGGCATGTGCGCTTGGCTCCAAAATAGGAGGCACCCATCCAGGCGGCTTTGGCAATACTGCGTGTGTCAGCTTCCATCCCAGAAAGTCTATTACGACTGGGGAAGGCGGGATGGTTCTGACAGGCTGTGAGGAAGCGGCTGTACGGATGCGCGAGCTGCGCTCACACGGGTGTAAGGCGCCTTCGGATGAACGGCACAAGGCAGAGGGGTTTTTGCTGCCGGCATACCACGAGGCTGGGTATAACTACCGGATGACAGATATCCAGGCTGCGGTCGGGAATGCCCAGGTGGAAAAGCTGGACAGCATCCTGGAAAAAAAGCGCAGGAAGGCGGCAGCCTATGGCGCGCTGCTGAAAGAAAGCCTGCCATGGCTGAAACCGCCATCTGCACCAGAGGGGTATTTCCATACGTACCAGTCCTATGTCTGTATGCTGGACTTGGCACAGCTTGGCATCCCTTCTGTAGAGGAGGGAGGAAGGTACCGCAATGCGCTGCTGGAAAGGCTGGAGAAGGCAGGGGTGGCGACGCGCCAGGGCACACATGCGGTGCACCTATTGGATTATTATAAAAAACGGTTCGGGTATGCGCCCCAGGATTACCCAAACGCATATGCATGTGACCGGCTGTCAGTTGCGCTGCCTTTGTATGCGCAGATGGAAGAAGGAGAGCAGGAGCATGTGGTTGGCTTGATCCGTAAAATCAGCGCCAGCGGAATGTAGGATGGCAAGGAAGGAGAACAATGGTTAGGGCAGGGATTATTGGGTTTGGCTATATGGGCCATTTCCATCTGGAAAAAGCGCGCCATTTCCACAATGTAAAGGTGGTGAGCGTGTATGATATAGAAGAAGAAAAGTTAAAGGAGGCACAGGCGGAAGGGCTTGCAGCCTGCCGGACATTGGAGGAGTTTTTACAGTCCGGCATCGACTTGGCGGTGGTCGCGACCCCGAACCAGTGGCACTATGCGTATGCGGCTGCCGCTATGCGGGCGGGAATCCATGTGGCGTGTGAGAAGCCTGCAGTGCTGTCGGCTAGGGAGATGGAACAGTTGATTGCATGTGCAAGGGAAACTGGGAAATTTTTTACGGTCCACCAACAGAGGCGGTGGGACCCAGATTTCCGGGCAGTGTGCGAAGTGGTAAACAGCGGCAGGATTGGCAATGTGACTACGGTTGAATCCCGCGTGATGGGGGAGAGGGGCGTGTGCTTTGGATGGCGCGCAGACCCGGCTGCCGGAGGCGGGATGCTGTATGACTGGGGCGTGCACCTGGTTGACCAGATGCTGGTGCTGTTTGCAGGGCACAAGGTTGCCAGCGTGTACGCGCGTATGCTGAGCGTGCTGACCCCGGCTGTGGATGATTTTTTTGAGGTTGCGATGCTGTTTGACCATGGCGTGTGCGCAAAGCTTTCCGTAGGGACTTTTGCGCTGCAAAAGCTCCCTCGGTGGTATGTGTTTGGCGACAGGGGAACGATGAGGCTGGATGATTTTTCTGGGGCCAAGGGCGGCGTTTCGCGTATCCGGGGAGAAGTCAAAGGGTTTGACAGCGTCGTCGGGAAAAAAAGCCTTGGGCCGAGCAGGACGATGGCGCCTTTGCGGCCGGAACAGGTGGAACAGTTGGAAATACCGAAGCAGGAAAACATGGAAATGGCATTTTGGGAAAATTTAGTGCAGGCAGCAGAGGGCAGGGAAAAGCCAATCGTTACAACTGCACAGGCCCTGCGCCAGCTACAGGTGGTCGAAGCAGCATTTTTATCAGCGGAAAAAAATGAAGTGATAAAAACATCCATTTAGTGAAAATGGCATAATGCCGGATAAACAGGGCAACAATGGAAAATAATCGAAATCAGAAAAAGGGTAATGGTGGAAAAATGAAAACATTAGGGTTTCCAGATAGGATTACAGTAGAGCTGACAAACCAGTGCAACGTGTCTTGCTCCTTTTGCCCGCGCCAGAAAACGCAAATGCAGATAGGGTACATGGATATGGGGTTATATAAAAAGGTGATAGATGAAGCGGCTATGCACCTTCCAGTAAAGCTTGTGCTTTTTTTTCGGGGAGAGTCCCTGCTGCACCCGCAGTTTGCTGAATGCTTAAGGTATGCCAAGGAAAAGGGCATTGGGCCGGTGCAGTTTGCGTCCAACGGGCTTGCGCTGGATGAGAAGGCAGCAGGGCAGATGCTGGATGCAGGCATTGATTTTATTTCCTTTAGCCTGGACACGTTAAGCCCTGAGGTGTATAAGGCTACGAGGCAGCATGGGGATTTAAAGGCGAGCATGGAAAATGTCATCCGGCTGGGTGAAATGTGCAAAGAACGAAAAAGCAAGGGGCTGCCTGTGCCGGCGTTACAGGTTTCTACAATTGAGCTCGAAGAATACAAAAGGCACCAGCAGGAATTTATCGATTTCTGGAAACAGCATGTGGATATCGTAAGGGTGTATTATGAGCATGATGAAAAGGGGAAATTTAAAGATACAGGGGTTGCTGCAAAGCTTACACTCGCAGAGGGGCGCAGGCCATGCCGCAAGGTGTTTACCGACATGCTCCTATATTGGGACGGGAGCCTGGCGCTGTGCAATTATGACTGGAATGGCGAGGTTGGGCTGAATGCCAGTAACATGTCCCTGTATGAGGCTTGGCACAGTGAACCGTATGAAAGCATCCGAAAGATGCAGCAGGAAGGCAGGTTTACAAAAGGGCTGATTTGCAGGGAGTGCGAGCACTGGAGGATTGATTATATGCCGGAAGGGTTCCTAGGGAAGATGTACCGGCAGGATGGGCCATGCTGATTGGGCGCTGGGGCGTGGCAAAGATATAAAGCTGGGTTTGCTGAAAGAAAAAATAAAGGAAAATACAGAAGCAGGATAGGAGGAGATTGGGTTTGGACAGGGCTTGGAGTTTTGGAGAAGAGTTTGAGGCATATATGAGGCAGAAACGGGAGGCCATGAGGGAAAAATATGACAGGGTCCTTCCAAGCGGGGAGCTTGTTTTTAACCGTTTTGAAAAAGCAGCCTATTTAAACTGCGGCGAAGGCTCCTCTGTTTATGATACAAGTGTAATTCTTGGGGGGGGGTAAAGATAGGGAGCCATGTGTGGGTAGGGCCTTATACGATTTTAGACGGGAGCCATGGCAAGCTTCTGGTCGGTGATTTTGTCAGCATTAATGCCGGGGTGATGGTTTATACCCATGACTCTACAAAGTACCATGTATCTGGCGGGAAGAGCCCATTTGAACAAGGGGACGTGGTAATTAAGGACCATACCGTGGTTGGGACGATGAGCATGGTTGGCTGTAATGTGACGGTCGGGAGGCATTGCGTGGTTGGGGCGCACAGCTTTGTAAATCAGGATCTGCCAGATTTTTGCATTGCCGCAGGCGTGCCGGCGAGAGTAATAGGAAAGGTAATCCTGGACGAAGGCAATGTGCGGTTTGAATATTTTTGAAAGGAAGGTTGGACAGGAGAAAGTGCAGATGAAGCGTGTGGTGTTTATTGGGAGCAAGGAGCCAGGGCTGGCTGTATTAAAGAAGCTGCATCAGTTGGACAGCAGTTCTCTGGCAGGGTGTATTACAATAGATGACAGCGGCGATACGAGGAGCTGCCTTGGGCAGTTTGACGCATTTTGTACACAGAATGCAGTTAAGATTGAGGTTTTAACAAAAGCAAAAGGGCTTTCCAGTGCTATTGCTGGGATGAAGCCGGATGTGTGTTTTGTATCCGGCTGGTATTTTTTGATTGATCAAAAGACGATTGACAGCGTTCCTATGGGGATGGTTGGCATCCACCATTCGTTATTGCCTGCCTACAGGGGGTTTGCGCCGCTTGTCTGGGCAATGATTAATGGGGAGAAAGAGGCGGGGTTTTCTTTGTTCCGTATTTGTGAGCAAATGGATGAAGGGGATATATGGGCATCTGGGACAGTCGAAATCTTGCATGGCGATTATATATCGGATGTAATTAAAAAAGTAAATGCATCTGTTTTGGAGCTTCTTGAGCGAACATATGCATCCATTTTAAATGGAAATATCAAGCCTAAAAAGCAGGATGGGGCACCCATTTATTGTGCGAAAAGGATTCCGGAAGATGGGCAGATTGACTGGAAGAAGCCTGCCAGCGATATTTACAATTTTATCCGGGCACAAGCGCATCCGTACCCAGGCGCTTTTACCATATATAAGGAAAGAAGGCTGTATATAAAAAAAGCGGTAGAGTATGGGGGAACCTATTATGGGACGCCAGGGCAGATCGGGCAAATATTCGAGGATGGCGCTTTAGTTATATGCGGGGATTCCAAAGGCATCCTGCTGACAGAGGCAGAATATGATGGGAAAGAGCTGTGTGCAAGGGAAATACTGCATTCATTAAATATCAGGTTATAGGGTGGAAGGCAAATGATGTGTAAAGGGATTTCTGTAGTTGTTCCGTGTTTAAATGAAAGCGAAGGCATTCTGTTATTTTGTAAAGAGATGGAAAGGTATGCAGCAGGTGTTGGGTTTTTGATAGAACTGGTATTTGTGGATGATGGCTCCAGTGACAATACGGCAGAGTTAATCGGGCAGTTTTCTTTTCAAAATATAGCCAGTGCAAAAATCATCAGGCTGTCAAAAAACTTTGGGTCCCATGCGGCAATAAGGGCTGGCCTGCAATATGCGGGATATGGCATTTGTACATGGATGGGCAGTGACTTACAGGAGCCGGTAGAGTTTCTGGAGGCTTCAATGGAAAAAATAGGGCTGGGCTATGATGCGGTATATATTGAAAAGGAAAGTATTGATATCTCGATATGCAGTAGAATATTTTCAAAAATGTATTCTTTATTGGTGAGAAAATATGCGGTAAAAAATTATGGGACAGGCGGTATCAGCAATATTGTGTTTAATAGGAAAGTTAAGCATATGGTGAATGAAAACATTGAAAGTAATTCTGCAATACATCTCCAAATTATGGATGCAGGTTTTCGAGGAATTACAATTCCTATGAGATGTTCAGCGCGTGCTGTTGGATCATCGAAATGGACTCTAGCGAAAAAAATAAAACTGTTTATTGATTCGTTTGTCTCATTTTCTTATACACCGCTTCGGTTAGTAAGCATTGTTGGGATAGGTATGTTTTTTATGGGAATGATAATTGGCTTTCAGACATTCGTTAATAAGATCATCAATCCAGTTGTTCCGACTGGATATTCTACAATTATGTGTATTTTAGCTTTGGGCTTTGGGATTACGAATATCGCGCTTGGAATTATAGCAGAATATTTGTGGAGAACTTATGATGCTGCAAGAAAAAGGCCAGTTTTTATCGTTTCTGAAATAAAGGAAATAAAGCATATGGAAAGCGAATATAAACTATGAAGGACAAAAAGAAATATGCTATTTTGTTTTTTTCATTTTTGATTTATTCTGTTTCGTCGGTTTGTGCGAAACTGGCAGCCAAGCAAGATGTATTATCAGGCACAGTGCTGTTTCTTATGTTGGAAATGGTATGCCTTGGAATCTATGCGCTGGTCTGGCAGCAAATTTTGAAAAAATTTGCATTGGTGACGGCAATAGCTGGTAAAGGGTCAGTAGTTATTTTCAATTTAGTTTGGTCTGTATGGATTTTTAAAGAGACAGTAACATTCAGTAATCTTATTGGAGCAGCAATTATTATAGTTGGTATTTGCGTAGTAGCGGCAGATAGTTGACAGACAACATTGGAGAAAAGAAGAGGCGATTCACGGATGGAGAAAAATAAAAACTATCATTTTGAGGATTTTACTGAAAAAAATTACCGGAATATTTTAAAAACAATATCTGGAAAAGGAACGTTTTGCTCATATAAGGATTTGTGGCAAGGGGGGGGGCAGAAGATCATCTGGAGACATGATATTGATATATCTGCCCATCGTGCATTATGGATGGCGCAGGCTGAGCAGGATGAGGGCATACATGCTGTTTATTTTGTGCTTTTAAACAGTAAGTTTTATAACATGATGGAGCAGGATATTTACCACAGGTTGATTGCAATTAAAAACCTTGGACATGAAATAGGCATTCATTTGGATTGTGACAGCTTGCCAGATGATGTTTCAGAAGAAGTTTTGTGCAGATATCTTAGATTTTTAAAAGGGATTTATGTAGAAGTGTTTCAGCAGGAGATGCATTCTTTTTCTTTTCATAACCCATCAGAGAAGATTTTAAAGTTGTTTGATAAAGAGGAGTATGTAGGATTGTGTAATGCGTATTCTGAAAAAATAAGAAAAAATATTGCGTACTGCTCAGATTCAAACGGATATTGGAGATTTCAGCGGTTACAGGATTTTTTGTTATGTGAGAAGCAGCGTCCGATCTGTGTACTTACACATCCGGTTTGGTGGACTCCAGAGATAATGTCCCCAGCAAAACGTGTGAAAAGGGCAATAGAAGGAAGAAAAAAAGATATGGAAAGCTTTTATGAAGCAGTTTTGCAAAGAACAGGAAGGATGAATGTAAAATGAACGGAGATGGAGGTTGCAATATTGCCATTCATAAACAAAAGATAGTTACAAAAAACAAATTTTTTGAAATTAAAATTTCAAATGATGAAGAACAGTGGAATGTATATGCACCATCTTCTATAGAGAAACCGGCTGATCATTCAGTTATGTTTATCAGCGGCAGGTTTATGAAAAATTGGAAGCAGTTACTAAAGGTGCGTTATTGCGTAGTATTTTGGCCGAAGGAATACCCTGTTTTTACTGAACTCAATCGCAGACATCTTATCCTTCCATGTGATAATCCAAGGCTGGAATATGCTCGGTTTTTTCAGGCACATCATATCAAAAATCTTCCTGTACATGAACCGGCAAACAATTTAAGTGAAAGTTGTATCTCGGAAAAGGCATGTTTGGGTAAGCATATAACTGTAATGCCAGGTGCATACATAGGACCGGAAGTTTTGATTGGTGATAATGTTTATATTGGACATGGTGTATGCCTTTTGGGAAAAGTGACAGTTGGAAATCACGTAGTCATTCGGGAAAATTCTGTGATTGGTGCAGACGGATTGTCAATGGAGCGGGAAGCGGACGGGAGGATGATTTCGATTCCTCAGTTTGGAGGAGTCTGTATTCAGGATGAAGTACAGATTGGGGCAAATGTAACAGTTGCCAGAGGCTCAATAGATGATACACTGATTGGAAAAGGGACGATTATAGATAACCATTGTTTTATCTCTCATAATGTAAAAATTGGCGAAAATGTAGCGATTGTGGGTGAAAGCATTTTGTTTGGAAGCAGTGAGGTTGGAAACAACAGTTTTATATCTGGAAATGTGGCTGTCAGAGATGGAAAGAAAATAGGAAAAAATACATTAATTGGAATGGGAAGCGTAGTGGTAAAAGATGTTTCGGATGATTCAATAATGAAAGGGAATCCGGCAGTTTGTATTAAAAAATAAGAATAAGAGTCAGACGGAAATGGATGTGCTGAAAATGTTTGGATATTTTTTAACAGCAGTTTTTTCTGGGGTACTATCTTCTTTCTCACAAATACTCCTGAAAATGAGTGCGGCAAAAAGAAGGCAGCCTGTGTGGAAGGAATACATCAATTTATATGTAATAGCAGGCTATGGGATTATGGCATTATGTATGATATTAACAGTAATTGCGTATAAAGGGATTCCGTTTAAATACGGCGCTGTTTTGGAATCCCTGGCATACCTGTACATAATGATATTAAGCAGGGTGTTTTTAAAAGAGGAGATTACAAGAAAAAAAGCAGTGGGGAATTTTATGATTGTTACAGGGGTGATCCTATTCAGCCTGGGAAAGTAGAGGAAGAAATGGATGTAAAGGTTTTGGATTTAAAAAGGCAGTACAGCATGATAAAAGATAAAATCGAACAGGCTGTCTGTGAACAGATGAAAAGCGGTACCTATATTGGAGGAAAAGCAGTTGCGGATTTTGAACAAAGGTTTGCACGATATATTGATGTAAAACATGCGGTCAGCGTAAACAGCGGAACGGATGCGCTTATTATTTCGCTAAGGGCACTTGGTATAAAAAAAGGGGACGAGGTCATTACTACGCCGTTTACTTTTTTTGCAACAGCAGAAGCAGTCGCAGCGGCAGGCGCCGTTCCGGTATTTGTTGATGTGGAAGAGGATACATATAATATTAATCCTGATAAAATCGAAGAGAAAGTTTCGGATCGGACAAAAGCAATCCTGCCAGTGCACCTGTTTGGGCAGACGGCGGATCTTGGGCAGATTCAGAAGATTGCTGAAAAATATCGTCTTGCAGTGGTGGAAGATGCGTGCCAGGCAGTTGGCGCTTCTTTTTTTGGAAAGAAAGCAGGCTCCCTTGGAGATGCAGGGTGTTTTTCTTTTTTTCCAACGAAAAATCTTGGGGCATTCGGCGACGGCGGGATGATTACGACAAATAATGACGAAATAGCAACTATTTGTAGGGCGCTGAAAGAACATGGAATGGCGGAAAATGGTGCCAAGGCAAGGTTTCTTTTAGAAGGAGTGAAGGATGAAACTGTGCCAGGTACAGCATCAGACGATGGGTTGTATAACCCTTACAAATATTATAATTATCTGGTTGGATATAATTCCAGGCTGGATGCTATCCAGGCAAGGATATTGGATGTAAAGCTGGATTACCTGGACCAGTTTAATGCCAAAAGGAGCACGATAGCGGCGTATTATAGCCAGCAGTTGGAAAACTGTGCTGGTATAAAAACGCCAAAGGTAAGGGAAGGGGCATTGCCTGTGTGGCACCAATATGCGTTCCGGTGTGCTCAAAAGGATTCTATGGGGAAATTTTTGGCAGCTAAAGGCATCACAAGCGCAGCGTTTTATCCTGTCCCGCTGCATTTACAGAGAGCGTTTTCCTATCTTGGATATCAAAAAGGGGATCTGCCAGTGGCAGAAAAGCTTGCAGGGCAGACGGTATGCCTTCCTGTGTTTCCAGAGCTGACAGACAGGGAAATGGAGTATGTAGCAGCAACTGTGAAAGCATTTTTTAAAAGATAGGAGGAGTTA
Source organism: uncultured Eubacterium sp. (assembly GCA_947178105.1). Classification (GTDB taxonomy): domain Bacteria; phylum Bacillota; class Clostridia; order Lachnospirales; family Lachnospiraceae; genus Eubacterium_J. The sequence continues at coordinate 21,556 of CAMWXD010000083.1, forward strand.
TGCCAGGATTTATTCATCCAACAGCGGAAGTATCTGCAAAAGCAAAGGTCGGTGAAGGGACAAAGGTCTGGAACCAGGCACAGGTAAGGGAAGGCAGTGTCATTGGCAGGGACTGTGTAATTAGTAAAAACGTTTATATTGATACAAAAGTAATCATTGGCGATCGTGTAAAGGTGCAGAACAATGTCAATGTTTACCATGGAGTGGAAGTTGAGGACGATGTATTTTTGGGGCCAGGCGTGACGTTTACAAATGACTTGTACCCAAGGGCATTTAACAATGGCTGGGAAGTTACAAAAACATATGTAAAAAAAGGAGCTTCGATTGGCGCGAATGCTACGGTTGTCTGCGGAAATCTGATTGGGGAATATGCAATGGTAGGGTCTGGAAGCGTGGTGACAAAAGATGTGCCTGCATATGCACTGGTAGTTGGGAACCCGGCAAGGCAGGTGGGATGGGTTTGTAAGTGTGGGAGAAGGATGGAAGGGGATGTTTGTGCTGATTGTGGATATCAACGCGGAGAGACACCATACAAATAGGAGAAGCACGAATGAAATTATTAGCACCGATTTGTTTATTGTTGGCTGCAAATCTATCAGTATGAGGCAGTGAAGCAGATATGCTCTAGCTTACTTACGATCTGTTTTACGGTTCAGCAGGTTTTCCACAAATACCTGGGTGCGAACATCCAGCACCTTTAAATCTGGTTTTCCAGTATGATCTGCAATACGAGCTCTATGCTTGCCATATCTGAAAAAGAGCAAGGGACCTAAAAAGGTTCCAGGCTCTTTTTCATTTGAAAGGCAGCGGAAAGAATGCAGACATGCGGGCAGTGTGCATAAAAAATAATTGCTTGTTGTCTATTAGCACAGGTGCGTGTTACAATGGGGGTGATGCTATGAAAAGTCCGAACGGTTTTGATTTTAAAGATTTAATGACCTTTGGGTTATTTATTTTAGCATTGCTTACATTCGTATTTACGTTTTGTAAGTAGTCATACATAGCAAAAGCCACCCTTGTACTTTGGTCGAGTCGTAGGGTGGCATTGCTACTTTTATTGTCGGTCAACCCCTTGTGGGCGGTTGCTTTTTTGTTTGTGTCTATAATATAGCATATCTTAGGTTTGATTGCAATAGCCTTTTTTTGTCTGTCTGTTTATCTGGTATTATTCCACAATTCAACATTTTTTAGTGTTTACCCTTATTAGTTATACATTATCGAAAGAATCATTATCTCTTTTCTATAGTGTATTGCATTCGATATATCAATGTGCAAACTAAACAATATTGCATTCTATATATTGTTGAAAACGTATATTGCATTCAATATAGAATTGTATTATATGCGATATAGTATATGACTATACATTATGAAGAAAGGACAATAAAATATGAATGATGAACAAAATAGTTCTGGTAATCCTCAAAGC
>CAMWXD010000084.1 GCA_947178105.1 uncultured Eubacterium sp.
GCCAGCGCCTTCAATGCCACGGAAACGGTAGGGCGCGAAACCTTCAGTTCTCCGGCTATGTCAGTGCCATGCACTCCTTTCCGTTTCTTATCTCGCTCATTATGCTTCAATACTGCCGCCTGTATGTCTTTGGGAGCAGTCGTGAAAAACCGCTTATCCTGCACCAGAGCCACCGCAGCAAACAGCATCAAGAAAAGTGCCGCCATAAGTATAATCGACAAAATCAAGGTTGTAACCATTCTTCGCCTCCTTTGTCTACCGGAACCACGCCATCAAAAAAACAGTTACCACACCGCCCACAGCAAACACCGGAAGCAGCGGCATTACTTTTAAGGGCGGGAACTGGCTGAGAATATCTATGAACGCCACACCCTGTTGACGGACTGGCTGGCCTGTCTGGGTGTCGATCCACAAACTGCCGCCAGCGATGCCTGCAAAATGGAACATGACATTACTCCGGAAAGCTATGAAGCCATGAAAAAATGTATCCTGTCCCTCTTGGAAGCCTGTGGATACAGAAATAAATAACCCCGCGCTGCATCACAGCCTGAACGTCCCGAACAGCCCTTTCTTCTCATATGGCTCACTGCTTACGGATACGGCATCGTATCCCGCCTTTGCCACCACGCTTTTCAGTTCCTGCTCCGGGATGTCCTTCTCTGCAAGGATGACCGTCTGCATCTTTGTATGCGAGCTTGTCACTTTCTTTACCTGAAAGGCATTCCTTACAGCCTCGTTGATGTGCGCCTCGCACATACCGCAGGCCATTCCTTCTATTCCCACTGTAATCTTCATCATAAGATGTCCTCCTCGCCCTCCTAATTACGGTTAGCAAAAACTAACTTATATCTCTAAAAAATGCGGCTGCTTATTGTTAGTAGACGCTAACTCGATTTTAAGTATAACTCTTATGCCTTGCTTTTGTCAATAGGATAGAAAATCATTTGCAGAATTTTCAGACTACAACCACAGCCTTATCACTGTTTTATCACAAAGCGCTGCTTATAGAAAAAACTGCCCCCTCAACATGAAATTTGAGTTGATATCCCATGCTTTCAAAGTTAATATGCACCACTGAGGAAAGGAGGGATTCTGCCATGGATAAGGATTCCGTACTGTACCTGCTTATGGATATGCGGGTAAACGGCGTACTGGACCGCATTCTGGAAAAGGATGAGGAATACCAGGAAATTGCCCGGAAGTCCTGGGGATATTTAGACCGGCTGGAGGCTATGGACCTGCCAAATATACATTTGCAGATATTCCAACTCATACAAACTCTGGCATATCCTTTTGCATAGGATATCCCGTGTGCTGACCGTCTGTTTAAGCCCAGCCCAAGCCTTGTTTTATCTAACTCTTGACGGGAATAATTTTTATTTAAAACACCCTTTAATGAATCATTCTCCTTTTCTATTGCATCCATTGCATGATCTATCACATTGCCAATATCCGTACTTGTGGCATGATTTTTAATTTCACTCCACCGGGCATCTTTCGGTACATAAAAAATATTTTCCGCCAAGTATTCATCCCTGTCCTCTTCATCTCCATAACCTTCTGCCAATAATTGTCGCTTTAAAACGCTGTGCCCTAAAAAACAATTCGGATTTAAGGACATTTTCATAGAAAAAACTGATACAAAAAAATACCGTATCTGCCCTTTTGACAGGTACGGTATTATATTTTACTTTCGGATGAGAATTTTGACTTTAAGATATCCGCAAAAGCAAGCTTATTCTACCACGAATTATGTTTGATGATATCCCTGTAAAAATATGCGGAATCCTTTGGTATCCTCTCCTTTGTCTGATAATCAACATATACGATTCCAAACCGGTCAGAATAGCCTTTTGCCCACTCAAAATTATCCAGCAGCGACCATACAAAATATCCTGCAATATCCACTCTGCTATCAGCCGCTTTTTTTAATTCCAGTAAATACCGATGCATAAAATCTATTCTGGCGCCGTCATGGATCTTGCCATCTAATCCCGGCCAGTCATGGGATGACATACCGTTCTCTGTTATATAAATTGGCTTTTGATAGCGTTCATAGAGATATTTTGGCGCCCAGTACAGACACTCAGGCGTTACAGGCCATTGGATTGCTGTCTTTGGAAATCCGTCAAAACGTTTTACCCGCTTCGGGTTTCCATTCGCATCAGCTCTGATTTCTACAGCATTATAAATATTTTGTCCGTGAAAATCCAGCGGCTGAGAGATTAACTGCATATCTTCTTTTGTAATCTCAGGAAGTTCATCTCCAAAAAAAGTAAATACTTCCTTCGGATACGTTCCTTTATAAATCGGGTCACATACAAAAGCAATATTCCAGATACATTCATTCACATCTGGATTCTGTATATGAAAGTTCATCCTTCTGGCAGCTTCAATATCTTCCGGCGAATTTGTAGAAGGATAATACAGCGCGCCGCATGGAGCCATGCCGATCTTTACCGGCTGCTTTGCATAAGCACGCAAAGCCTGGACTGCACGCCCATGTGCCTTTAAAATATTGTGGAATATGGAAAAAAAGTCTTTTTTTCCAACTTTCAGCCCTGGTGCATGTTCTCCTGTATAATAGCCAAGCCCGACTGTACACTGAGGTTCATTTAATGTAAAATAATTGGCTGTCCTGTCCGAAAAATTTTCTGCAACCACGCGGGCATACTGGTAAAACCATTCCGGGGATTCCGGATTCAGCCATCCTCCGCGTTCATGCAGTTTGTATGGCAAATCCCAATGATACAATGTAATAAATGGCTCGATGCCGTTTGCAATCAGCTCATCAATTAAGTGATTGTAATAATCAATCCCCTTTTGGTTCGTCCTGCCTGTCCCATCCGGCATAATCCTTGCCCAGCTAATGGAAAAGCGATACGCCTGGATACCCAGTTCTTTCATAAGCTTTACATCATCTTTATACAAATGATACTGGTCGCAGGCAGCATCTCCATTTTGCCCTTCATAGATACGTCCTTCTTCTTTGCAGAATATATCCCAGATATTCAGCCCTTTTCCATCCTCATAAGCTGCCCCTTCTACCTGATAAGAAGCTGTGGCTGCTCCCCATACAAACTCCTGTTTAAATGCCATACTCTCTCCTCCTAGTCCAGGCAGCATTGCCTGCCATATCTATAGATCTATTTTAGCCCATGCATCTGCATCCATTCATCACACAGCACAGCCCAGTGCGTAATATGCGGCACATCCATCCCCAGGTCATTTTCCCCATCTGCTATGCCGACCCCATGCACTCCTCCTTCAAAAATATGCAGTTCATACGGAATCTTCGCATCGCTGAGTTCTTTTGCCAGGTTCATGCTGTATCTTCCGTCATCACTCAATGTCTGCCAAATAAAAAACGGAGGCGTATCATAATTGATATTTTTTTCAGGAGCCAGATAAATACGCTCTTTCATATCCATCCCGCACAAATCTCCTGCATAATCATCCGGCATTGCAAAAGGGCGCGGAAACGATATACCTGTGATCGCGCCATATCCAACTACAACTCCGTCCGGGCGGCAGGACTGCCTCTCTATTCTGTCTTCGCTTTGCTGTTTTCCATCATCAAAATGTGTCGCACAGTTTGCACTTAGCATACCGCCTGCCGAAAATCCCATGACTGTGACCTTATCACTGATCCCAAGGATTTCTTTCTCTGCCCTGAGAATGCGAATGGCACGCTGCATATCTGCGATCGCATCAAATCTGGAATACGGGAGCAGGCGGTAAGCCAGAATTGCAGTATTGTAACCCATCTTATGAAAAAAGAGGGCAGCATTCGGCCCTTCGCATCCTGTGCGGATTGCAAATCCTCCTCCGTGAGCAACCAGAATCGTCCCTTTTTTCTCTGTCCTGTCATCTGCGGGCACAAATACCATATATGGCTCGTTCTGCAAAGGATCCCTGTCGTCAAACCCAGGTGTATGCTCCCAAAGGCTGATTTTTTCAAAAGAAGCCATCTTCTCTTCCCAATTTTTTTTGAACTGTTCGTGATTGATACTCCCATCCTGGTTTTTATGTTTTTCTACTGGGATAATAAAGGCATGTTCCGCCACAAGCTGCTGCAGCACTTTTCTATTCTTCTCGTATCGCATATTTCCTCCTGTACGCCTGCCATCTTATAAATAGATAAACGGTTCTCCTGCATCCAAAAATACAGACGGAATCCCATCCGAAACAGATTCCAGCCATTTTGGCAGATATTTCATTCCCCATTCTTCACTCCGCTCATGCCCAAGCACCAGCATTCCTTTATCCATCCCCATCATTGCTGCATCCCGTACATAAGCCGAAAGTGTCCATTCTGTAATATCCCCGCAGACAGCAACGTCAATATGTTCCCGGAACATCTGTATCATTGGCGCCTCTTCCCTTCCAAGCCCAAGGCTTCCGCCTCCTACAAGCACAGACACCTTTTCAACCGGCATATCAGGATTTCCTACGATCTGTATAACATCCATCCCTGCCTTTTCTTTAAAGAAAGCACAAAGCCCCCTCAGCGTTGTCGGCGGAATCTGATAGACTGCCCCAAAATTCTTCCAAAATGCCGCCTGGGCAGGATCTTTTTCCCCATACCGTTCTAATTCTGTAATCTCCACACGGTAAGCATCCCATCCAAATTCTTTTTCAAATCCGGCATAAATTTCATCCTGGCGCCCCATATGCATATGATCATGAAACCTCCAGACAGCAATCTGATGCTCCTCGATCCGCCTTTTCTTTTCCAGATAAACCGGATCTTCTTTTACCCAGTCCGTCCGGTCATTTCCGCTAAACCAGGTCGGTTCATGTGTAATAATAAAATTGACGCCCTGTTTTGCGGCTTCTTGGATGACATCTGCCGTTGCCATAAAGGTGCACCCGATTTTTTTGACCTCCATATCCATATCGCCCGTCATCAGCCGGTCACATGTATGTTCCAGTGGAATATGGATTCCTGTTTTATCCTTAATTCGGCCGATCAATTCTCCTACTGTCATTTTTTCTCCTTTCCGCTGCGGCAACCGTTCAGACAAACTGCCCGATTGCCCGCCCGTACATCCTATTCACATTCAAGCAGCCACTTGACAGCCGGCTCCAGATACTGGTTCCAGAACACCCAGTCATGTTCTCCGCTGCTTTCATGGTAGGTAAACTCCACGCCCCTTTCTGTAAGAAAATCCCGGAATAAATGGTTTTCCTGAATCAAAAAGTCCTGCGTGCCACATGCCATATAAATGGCAGGCATTCTGTCTCCCTCTTTTTGGATTCTGCGGATTAATTCCTCTGGATTATTTACACTGTCAGACAGTTCAGACGGTTCGCCAAATACCATTTTGTAATAATCATAGTTTGCCGCCGGATCTTCAAAGCCAGGCGTAATTTTTTCCACATTATGGACAATCAGGGCCGAAGATAATGCAAATACTTTTGAGAATGTGTGATTATACAGCAATCCGGTATGAATTGCTCCAAAACCGCCCATAGACAACCCGCCCACATAAGTATCTTCCATCCTGTCAGATAATCCAAACGTCTTTCTTGCATACTGTATTAACTCTTCTCCCACATAGGTACCATATTTTCTTCCAGCTTCTTTCCCGTCCAGATAAAAACTGTTCTCACCCGCCGGGCATATCACAGCCAAATGATACTTATTTGACAATTCAGCAATCAGGCTCCCGTTAACCCAGTCAGAACATGATCCGGAATACCCATGCAGCAGCATCAGTGTTTTCATCGGACGCTGAAAATGAGGATTTTGCTGCTTCAGCTCATCTGGTACATCATTTGGCAGAATGACCCGGAAAGTAACACACCTTCTCAGGCTCTGTGAATGAAAATCAAAAAATCCTATAGCCATACTCTTATTCTCCTTTCTTTGCATGGCGCTGGCATCAAGCTATGCAGCGCCCTTGCGATAACATGGGACTTACCCTTTTACTGCACCAATTACAACTCCGCGCACCAGATGTTTCTGTACAAACGGATAGATGAACAGGATCGGCAGGATTCCGATAAACGCCATTGCCATCCGCACAGATGTGCTTGGGAGCTCTACAGAACCAGTACCCAACATAGCTACATTGGAATTCGCTTTCAATCCCTGAATGTTATTCATAATTTTAAGCAGCAGCAACTGAATACTGTATAATTTTTCATTATCCACATAATACAATCCATTTGTCCAGTCATTCCAATAGCACAAGCCTGTAAACAAGCTGACAGTTGCGATCACAGGACGTGCAAGAGGAACCATAATCTTGTAAAAAGTTGTTATTTCACCAGCCCCGTCAATTTGTGCCGCTTCAATCAGCGCCTCAGGAACATTATTGGAATAATAATTTTTAACCAGGATCACATTAAACGCTGTTACCAGATAATTCGGAATCAGCAGTGCCCAGATTGTATTTTTGATATGGAAAAACCTTGTCCACATAATGTAGGAAGGAACGATCCCTCCGTTAAACAGCATCGTAAAAAATACAAAAAAGGACAGGATATCTCGATATTTAAATGACCTGCGTGACATCGGATATGCAAGCATCATCGTAATCAATACGCTGGCAGCCGTACCTACTATAGTCACAAAAAAAGATACTCCGTATGCCCGGACAATCGTAACGCCCTGCTTTATAATATAATAGTATGCATCTGTACTCCACTTTTTCGGAAAAAACGAATACCCATCCCGAAGCAGAGCCGTCTCGTCTGTAAAAGAAGCAATGATAATCAACGCAATCGGAAGCAATGTAACAATTACAATCATACTTAAAATAACGGTTGCTGCGCGGTTAAATTTTTTACTCTCTGTCATGTCTTCACCCTCCGTTAAAACAGTGCATTGTCTGAATCAAGTTTACGGACAAACGCATTTGCTGCCATGACCAGAACAAACCCAACCACAGACTGATAGAAGCCAGCCGCCGCGGACATACCTACATCATTTAATTCCATCAAGCCGCGATAAACATATGTATCAATGGTCTGCGTAACATTATAAAGAGCCCCGGAATTTTGCGGAACCTGATAAAACAGCCCGAAATCTGAATAAAACATACGTCCGATCGACATCAGTGTCAATGTAATAACGGTAGGCTTCAGCATCGGAAGCGTAATCTTAAAAATCTGCTGTACTTTTGTAGCCCCGTCCAATGCCGCCGCTTCATACATGGACTTGTCAATTCCCGCTATGCTTGACATATAAATAATAGACTGATATCCTGCATTTTTCCATAGATTTACGATAACCAGAATCAACGGCCACGCCGCCTGATAAGTATACCATGCTACTGGCTCCATACCCAGCTTTTCCAATATGGTTTTATTGATAAATCCGGTATCTGCATTTAAAAAAGCAAATGCAACAAACCCTATCACGACCCAGGACAATAAATTCGGAAGCAGCAGGGATGCCTGAAAAAATTTTACGCGAAGCTTTTCCCCTAACTCACATAAAAGGATGGCTATAAAAATCGCAAACGCTGTACCTAAAATAATGAACGCTACGTTATACAAAATAGTATTGCGCGTCATAATAAAGGCGTCCTTTGTAGTAAACAGAAATTTGAAATTCTGCAGGCCGCACCAATCGCTTCCCCAAATACCTTTCATAAAATTGTAGTCTTTAAATGCCAGAAACAGCCCCAGCATCGGCACATAGTTATTAATTATCAGATATATAATACCCGGCAATGCAATCAAAAGCATCGGCAGGTTTTTTTCTTTGACATATTTTGCCATATCTGTCTCCTATTCCATATATGTATTCTACTTATTTTCTGCCATCCAGCTATCCAACTGTTCCTGCTTTGCAGATAAAATATCCTGATACCCTGCCTGATTCAATGCCTCAACAAATTTCGGGATTTCTGTTGCCGGGTCTACGCTGCCGCATCTTAAGCCAGGCAGATACTGATTGATTACATTCAATACTGCCGTATACTGGGTCTTAAGGGAAGAAGAATCCACCGTAAATCCCATTGCCGGAGATGTTGCTGCTGTTTGATTCTGTTCAAGCTCCCATTCCAGCGACTCTTTATTTACCCCGACAGTCGGATACATCAAAAAAAAGTTTCCGAGTGTTCCGCAGCTAAGCTGAGCCGTATATGGCACGCTGGCAGCCTCCTGTCCTTCAGGATAAGCAGCATAGCCTTCTTCGTCTAAAACATAATCGCGCCCTTCAATACCAAACACCAGCGCATTGCATACATCTGCATCCGTAAAAGTCAGATTCAGGAACTTAAGGGCTGCCTCCGGCACCTTTGAATTGGATGCCACCATCCATGTAAGCCCGTTGATATCTGTCGTGTTCAGATACGCATTGCCAATAATTTTCGCCCCAACCGGGTTGCTGCCGCTTTGTGCCTGGAGAGAAGCTGCCGTATCTTCTTCAGGATAGCTGTAAGAAGCCACGTAGCAGAAATAATTTCCAGATGACATAAGTTCTGACGATGTACTTGTCGTTGTTGCCGCATCTTTCATACTAAGCCCTTTGTCATTCCATTCTTTTGCCAGGTTACATTTGTCTGCGAACTCCTTTGAAGAGTAAAAATCAACAACCGTCATATCGTCGCCAAATAAAACACCCACAGGATTGTTGTAATCGTCTGACAGCCAGTCCACATTTCCATAGGTCAGCTCCATTCCCAGTGTTCCCGCCTGTACTGGAGCCAATGGCACTATATCTGGATAAGCTTCTTTTACCTGCTCTAATATCGGTGTCAGTTGTTCTACACTTTGAATAGAATCCATATCAAGTTTCAGTTCATCCGCTATATCTTTTCTGTAAATGACCATTGGTGTCAATGCAACCGGCTTATAAGTCGGAAGGCCATATACTTTTCCGTCAAAGCTACATGCCTCCAGCCACTCATCGCCGATCAATTCTTTTGTCTGCGCCGCACAGGTATCGATCATTTCCGTCAGATCCGCCGACATTCCCGTGTTGACGCAATTATTAAAATCACCGATTGCCTGGAATATATCGATCTTTTCATCTGCCTGTAAGGAACGGCTGATGGTACTGGAATAATCGCCAATCGAAATCGGTTTCAGCGTAATCTCCGCATTAATTTTCTCCCTGGTTATTTCATTGATGGCTTCTTCCACTGCATCCAGGTCTTCCTCTGTCGGAATATTGTTAAATGTAGCATATGCATAGGTAACCTGGTCATAGCCTCCTTTGGAATCTCCTCCGCTTTTCTGTGTATCATTTCCAGATCCACAGGCACATAAGCCAACTGCCATTGCCGCAGCCAGTATGCTGCTGATTAATTTTCTTTTCATAAAAAATTCCCTCCTTTGATATGACCAGTATACCATCTGTACTTTTTCCTCTCTTGCAAAAATAAGAGAATCATTTTAAATATCAAGCTTCTTTGCCGGATAGCCGGATAAATTCTTTCTATATTCATTCGGCGTTATCCCATATTCTTTTTTAAACAGCGTAGAAAAATACGAAAAATTATCAAACCCCACCTCCAGCGCCACGTCACTGACACGCATATCCATATTGCCCAGCAATAATTTTGCCTGCTGCAAGCGGTATCCATTAATATAGTCCTTCAATGTCTGCCCTGTATTCTTTTTATAAACCTTTGCCAGATATTCCGGGACTAAAAAGAAATGAGCGCCGATCTCATTCCTGCCTATATTTTCTTTGTAATGCTTATGCACATAATCATTTATTTTTTCAATGATCGTCTGGGATTTCTGCAATTCTTTTTCATACGCAAAGACATGGCCAAGCAGGTAATTCTCCCACCGGATCAGGTCTACAACAGACTGGCCCGCTTTTTCTGAGAGCCTGACAGAAATGTCATCTATAAGCAAAAGTGAAATCTGAATTCCCCGTTTGGCAAGATATACATATACTGCCTGCTGGATCTCATGATGCACACGCTGAATCATCTCACCGTCCAATAGCTTTTGCTCCGTCTTTCTGTCCAATTCTTTTTTTGTATAATTCAGAAACGCTTTTTTATCATGCTTTTCCAAATATCCATCCATAATATCCATCTGCATAACTGGTGTCTTTTCCGCACTATAAACAAGTGTTTGATTTTCTGTAAATACGTCACCGTAATACAGCACATTTTTCGAAATGGAATCTGCTATTCTATGATATACTTCATAAAATTCTGTAATATGGCACAGATTACTGATACAGCAGGTAACCGTGGAAGACAGCAGTTTTTCACATTTCAGAATCAGGCTCCTGCATTTTGCTTTTAACTGTATCTGCGGCTGCTCATCACAAACGGCTGCAAAACTGTAACAGTCCTTCTGTTCAAAATACACAACGCTGTCATTTTGCGGCACACCGCAAAGCAGTTCGGAATGAAGGTTTTCTAATATAAATTGAACCAATGACTTGCCATACGCATCAATATCCTGTTCCATATTTGTTATTCTTGAAATGACAAGGCAAAACTGCCTGTCACGCACATCAACCATACTACGCTTTTCCAATTCCCGCTCAATAGTATCCTGCGTATGTGAAATTCGTCCCGAAAAGAGATTATACCAAAAATTCAGTTTCAATTCGCCGGCATTGTTTATCATCCATTTCCTATATGCGCCGCTTTCTCTACTCTGCCTCTCCTGTTTCAGGCTTTGGATTATTTTTTGCAGAACCATCTCCATCATATCCACATGATATGGTTTCATCAAATATTCCTCCGCATGAAGCTTGACCGCTTCTTTCGCATAATAAAAATTCTCATAGCTGGTCAGAAGCAGAAATTTTCCGTCCAAATCTTCTTCCCGGTACCATTTGAGCAAGTCAAGCCCCGACTCTTTCGGCATCTCAATATCACTGATTACAATATCCGTTTCTTTTTCTTTTAGTATCCTCTTTGCCTGTTGTGCATTTCCGGCAGTCTCGACATCCGTAATACCCAACTTTCTCCAATTTACAGAACTGCTCAGCGATTCTGTAATTGCCCTATCATCATCTACTATTAAGACACGCATATTCTCTCTTCCTCTTTCTGTATCTGTCTCAGTCTATCCCGGCTTCTCTCAAATCATCCCGGCTTCTCTCATTGACAGCATGTTCCGGCACATAAATTCTGTTCAAAGCCCCATGAGGCTCTATGTTTTCAATCAGAAACAAATGTTTGCGGTCATACATAAGTTCCAGCAATCGTTTGATGCTGTATAAGCCAACCCTTGTACCATCCTGCCCTCTCTCTGTGTCCTGGTTAATATATTCCAGTACGTCTGTAGGATACCCCGGCCCGTCATCTTCCACTTCAATCACCAGCATCCGCTCTCCCTCAATCTCTGTGACACTGATTTTGATTAATAGCATCAGGGATGTATCCATGGAAACGGCATATTTATACTCATTCTCCACCAATGTATGAATCAGCATCTGCGGGATTTTCCAGCTTTCCAGTTCTTCTGGAAGCTCAATATAGTAAAACATACATTCCGGATATTTCAGTTCCTGCATTTCAAAATAATTTTCCACATGGCGGATTTCTTCTTTAACGGAAACCGTATGCAGACCCGAGCCAAACATATAGCGGATATTTTTTGACAAAGCGCTTATATATATTTCAATATCCCTATTTTTGTCCTGGGAACTCAGCCCGGAAATCGTCGACAATGCATTCAGAAAAAAATGCGGCCTGATCTGAAGCCGTATATACTTTTGTTCTGTATCACTTAGCTCCAGTTTCTTCTCATAAAACTGGATTCTCAGGCTGAGAATTTCATCCATCAGCTTATTAAACGACAGGGCAAGCATGGAAAATTCCTGATTATTTCCCATTTCCTTTACCCGCAGATGATATTCGCCCTGTTCTATATGCTTCATATCTTTTCTCATCTCATTCATAGGCATAATCAGTTCTTTCCTGATAATCCCTGTAAACGCATAATCAAAAATACAGAGCAGGATAACTGCACCTAATAACAAAACGGCACCGCTGCGAAACTGCAAGAATACATCGATCTTTTTCTCAAAAGAATATAATTTGATCTGCCCTTCTATCACCGGTACCTGGTTTATCATCATATGGCGGGAAGATAAGCCCGCAAAATCTGTTTTTATGCTTTTTGTAAAAATGCCGTCTCTAATAGCTCCCCAGACATCGTCCTCCCCATCCGTCAATACAAAGCCACCATTCTTAATCTTTACATCTGAGGTCATTTCAAGCAATGCATCAGCCGAAACAAACGCCGCGATTGCCCGCTTTCCCCAGATAAGAATTTTATATAAATACACCTTATCACCTATGATTTCAAATTTCCAAATGCGGTCTCTTTTTCCGTTTCGGGCATATTCCATAACAAATCCCCTTGCTTCTTCTTTTTCCTTCAATGATAATTCACTGTTATTTGCATCCAGGCATGTTCCATATTCTGCTTCTGCAATTACAATCAGCTCTGCACTGTCATCAATCTTCATAAGATTTTTCATCATTGTGCAAAGACGTATGGACGCATAATGCCGGTCTGTCTCTACAGCACTTTCCAACAGGCTAAGATCCGCGTCATTTTCCAAAACCGCAGATAAATTCTGTTCCATTTTAATCACCCGGTTTTCCATCTGTGCCGCATAAACATTCAGCAAATTCTGCGCTGCCAGATCCATCTCACGTTCAGCAGACTGATAAGTAAGTACCGTAAAAGCAACCACAATCATGGTTACCGTCAAAAGCTGAATTCCCATTAAAACCGATAACGTATGAATAAAAGATTTCTTTCTCATTGAAATTCCCTCTCACACTTATAATTCTCTCTCCATATAATTATAGAATGCCCTATACAGTATAGCAAACCATTTTTGCTTTTCCTGTAAAAATAAGAGTTCTTCTTTTAAAAACAAGCTCATTTTGTATCCATAAAACGAAAGAAATATTTTGTTTCCATATAGAAAAAATTTGCTGATATCTCCTGCCTGCCTTGTCATGTTATGATTTTGTTACAAGAAACTAATGAATCAATGAAAGGAGCAGCTATGAAATACAAAGAACTTTTTTCTCCTGTCAAAGTAGGCAGCATCACACTGAAAAACCGCTTTGCAATGGCTCCCATGGGGCCTTTAGGGCTTGCCGATGCCAATGGCGGCTGGAACCAGCGTGGAATCGACTACTATGTGGAACGTGCCAAAGGAGGCACAGGGCTTATTATCACCGGCGTTACGTTTTTTGACCAGATCGTAGAAAAACAGGAACCATCCACAGTTCCAAACCCTCTTTACAAACCTGTCAATTTTGTAAAAACCAGCCGTGAAATGACCGAACGTATTCATGCATATGGAAGTAAGATCTTTTTGCAGTTAAGCGGAGGTTTTGGCCGTGTAACCATACCTACTAACGTAGGTGAAATTCCTCCGGTTGCACCTTCTGCCATCCCACACCGTTGGCTGGATAAAACATGCCGTCCGATTACAACAGACGAAGTCCATGCTATTGTAAAGCAATTCGGTGAAGCGGCTTTCCATGCCCAGCGTGCAGGCTTTGATGGTGTGCAGATCCATGCCGTCCATGAAGGCTACCTGATGGACCAGTTTGCCATTTCCCTCTTTAACCAAAGAACAGATGAATACGGCGGCTCATTAGAAAACCGCCTGCGGTTCGCCAAAGAAGTGGTTGAAGAAATCAAAGCACGCTGCGGAAATGATTTTCCTGTTACACTCCGCTTCAGCGTAAAGAGTATGATCAAAGACTGGCGAGTGGGCGCGCTTCCAAATGAAACATTTGAAGAAATGGGCCGTGATACCGAAGAAGGGCTGGAAGCTGCAAAGCTGCTGGAATCCTACGGCTACGATGCCCTGGATACAGATGTTGGGACTTATGACGCCTGGTGGTGGAACCATCCGCCTATGTATCAGAAAAAAGGCCTGTACCGTACATACTGCAAAATGGTAAAAGAAGTTGTAAGCATTCCGGTCTTCTGTGCCGGACGCATGGACAATCCTGACATGGCGCTAAAAGCCGTTCAGGACGGCGTATGTGATGTCATTGACCTTGGCCGTCCCCTGCTTGCAGACCCGGATTACTGCAATAAGTTAAGATCCGGGCGCCTTGGAGAAATCCGGCCTTGCATTTCCTGCCAGGAAGGCTGTATGGGACGAGTAGCTGCGTATTCCCTGATTAACTGTGCTGTAAACCCTCAGGCTGCCAGAGAACGTGTCACTGCCTATGAACCGATTTTAAAATCCAAAAAAGTCCTCATTGTAGGAGGCGGTGTCGCCGGATGCGAAGCTGCCAGAGTCCTTGCTGTTCGAGGACACGCGCCGGAAATTTTTGAAAAAGGAAACCGCCTTGGCGGAAATCTCCTGCCTGGCGGAGCGCCGGATTTTAAAGAAGACGATATCGCGCTGGCAGACTGGTATGCCAGAGAAATGGAACGACTGCAAGTACCCGTTCATTTAAATACAGAAATAACCAAACCGGATCTTTTGAACGCTGATTTTGATACGTTAATCATCGCAACCGGGTCGACGCCAAAAGTATTTTCACTGGGAGATGATGCGCATGTTTATACCGCTTCCCAGGTACTGTTAAAAGAAAAAGACTGCGGCAATACGACCGTTGTCGCAGGCGGCGGGCTTGTAGGGTGCGAAACAGCATTATGGCTTGCCCAGCAAGGCAAAAAAGTAACGATTGTAGAAGCTCTGGATAAGATTATGGCTGTGAACGGCCCGCTCTGCCATGCAAATAAAGATATGCTGGAAGCTCTGCTGCCATTTAACAACATCGACATTATAACCAGCGCAAAAGCTAACAGCTACCAAAATGGCATTTTAAGCCTTTCTACAGCCGACGGCGAAAAGCAGGTTGCTTGTGACAGCGTCATTCTTTCTGTCGGTTATAAAGAGGAAAATACGCTGTACCATGAGCTGGAATTTGAAGTGCCGGAAATCTATTTATTGGGAGATGCAAAAAAAGTATCAAATATTATGTATGCAATCTGGGATGCTTTTGAGGTAGCAAATCATATTTAAATCTGTTAAAATGAAGCGGGGATTTAACCCTGCTTCATTTAGATTGAATTGGAGAATCGGGCATGGATATCAGATATCTGGAATACTTTAAAATCGTATACGAAGAAAAGAGCATACAAAAGGCTTCCAAAAAACTGTTTATTTCACCGCAGGGACTTGGAAAAATCATTCAGAACATAGAAAAGGAATTTCATACCACATTTTTTATCAGAAACAAAATCGGCGTATTTCCAACTGCCAGCGGCACTCTTTTCTATGAGCAGTGCATAAAAACAAGCCACGAACTACAGGTACTGCACCGCCAAATCAGACAATTAGAATCAGAAAGCCACGCTCTGCGCATCGGTTTTGCCAGCGGAACACTGCAAATGTTCCCTTTGGAAATCCTGATGCGTTTTATGGAAGCATACCCGAACATACAGCTTCAGTGGTATGAATCCCTCAATGACCATCTCATCCAGCAAATCCTTGACTCTGAGCTGGATTATGGATTTGTTGTCGGAAAAACAGAAAATGAACATCTGGTTCAAACCCGTTGGTATGTCACTCCTGTTGTCCTTCTCGTATATGAAGGCCACCCGCTGTACAATGAAACCTGTATTTCTTTAGATATGTTAAAAAACGAAACATTAATTATTATGAATGAACATTTTCACATTTATCATGATTTCACCACAGCATGTAACGTGCATGGCTTTACTCCGAAAATCATAGCAAAAACTTTGGATGGCGCAACACTCTATGAGTTATGCACCCGTAAACTTGGGCTCGCTGTCACGCCTTTGCTTCCGATTCAGCAACTGCTGCATGTAAAAGCCATACCCTTCCTTGGAAATTACAACTGGGAAATTTACGGCTGCTATGAGAAAAAGCAGAAAAACCATGCACTTATTCAGGAACTGGAAGCATATCTTGAAAACCAGCCCCTGGGAAGGGCGCCCTGATCCTGCGGGCGCTCTGCCCGGTATTGCTTTTATTCTCCAGCCAGAGTCCTGCAAGCGCCCCAAAAAGTATAGCGTCCCGGATATAAGCTTCGTTTCAAACCATCCACTATAATCTCCGCCGGAACGGCTGTTTCTATCTCATATCGCACGCTAGAACCCGTATGCGTCCATTTGGAAGCTATTTTTCCATGCCGCGTCTGAATGGAAGCTTCCAGCCATTCCAGCCTGCTGTCCGGACTTGGAGCAATCCTAACACGCTCAAATCCCGGTGCCTCTTCCACGATCTGAATGCCTGCTGCTTTTTCATAAACCCAGTCTGCCACGGCACCATATGCATAGTGATTAAAAGAATTCATCCTGGTGCTCCAAAACGTGCCGTCTTCCATAATACCGTCCCAGTGCTCCCAAATCGTAGTCGCGCCTTTTCCGACAGAATACAGCCATGACGGATATTCCTTACGCAAAAGCAGGCTGTAGGCTAAATCAGCATGGCCAAAATCACTCAATACATGAAGAATATAAGGCGTCCCTACAAATCCGGTTTCCATTTTGCAGCCATTTTGCCTGATCCGTCGTGCCAGCGCATCTGCCGCCTCCTGCGGATTTTCCGTAAGTGCAAACTGAATGGCAAGGACATATTCTGTCTGCGTCTGATAGGTTGGATAAGCCTTTCGGAAAGTATCCACAATATTCGCATATAGCTGTTCATACCTGGTAACATCTTCCCCGATTGCCTTTCCTGCCTTCACTAGCAGTCCTGTGGAATAAGCATAAAAAGCTGACGCAATCAATTCTTCCCTTGTGGATCCTTTAAAGCTTCCAGACGGAGCATCCAGCCCAAGCCAGTCTCCAAAATGCTCTCCCCCAGTCCATAAATACGGCGTTTTTGTCGAACGTGTAATATAATCTACCCATCGTTTCATACATGCAAACTGTTCCGTTAAGACCTGCTTATTTCCATAGCAAAGATAAATCTGCCAAGGACAGATCACAGCAGCATCTCCCCAGGCAGCGCTTGGCTTTGCTTTTGGCATATAATCAGGAATTACCTGGCCAATCGCCCCATCCTCTCTCTGGTCTGCCGCCATATCATGCAACCATTTCCTGAAAAAAGTTTCCACATCATAATTATAGCTTGCTGCTTTTACAAAAACCTGTGCATCCCCAGTCCATCCCAAACGTTCATCCCGCTGCGGACAATCTGTCGGCACATCCAGAAAATTCCCTTTCTGTCCCCAGAAAATATTAGAAAACAACTGATTCAGCCCCGCATCCGAACAGCGCAGTTCACCCGTTTTTCTAATATTCGAATAAACTGTAATCGCCGTAAACTGAGATGGATCTGCTTTTCCCGGAAACTGCTCCAGCTTCACATAACGGAAACCGAAAAATGTCAGCGCCGGATGCCATGTCTGTTTCCCGCTGCGGCATGTATAATTTATCTCTGCTTTGGCACTCCGATAATTCTCGCGATAAAAATTTCCTCCCGCATCCAGCACTTCACCATGCAGAATACGAACCTGTTCCCCTTCTTTTGCTTCTACGGTAAATTCCACATATCCAGTGACTTCCTGCCCAAAATCCACAACCGTTTCCCCTTTTGGAGTCTGAAAAACAGCTTTTGCAAAAACCCTCTCCATTTCACGGATTTCTTCTCCCTCCTGAAGAATCAAAACCTGTGCAGGCAGCGAAAAAATTTTTGCCGGTTTCCATTCTTCTGTCACAAATCGGGCATCATATGTTTCCCCATCATAAATTTCACTGAAACGAACCGCACTTTCACCACACTGCCAGGAGCTGTCAGTAGGAAGTATTTCCTGCGTGCCATCTTCATAAAATATGCGGATTTCACCCCAGAGCCCACAATTCTGCTTTGCCCTGCGTCTTTTGTCCTCCGATTCAAACCAGCCGGGCATAGGGGAACGGAACCACCCTTTTCCCACTGTTGCCGTCAGGGAATTTTCCCTTTGAAGAAAAGATGTAATATCGTACTGCTGATACTGTAGCCTCTTCTGGTAAGCTGTCCACCCAGGCGCCAACACATAATCGCTGATCCTGCTTTCATTCACTCTTACCGTATACACGCCTAACGCAGTAAGAAATAGTTCCGCCCTTTGCACCTTTTTCCTAATTTCCCATTCTTTCTTAAATACCGGACAAATACTGCCCATATCTGCCTCTGGCTGAATCCATTCTGCCTGAAATTTCATACTTGAAGTTCCTTCCTTTTATTTTTCTGCAATTTACACAAATACAGATAAGATTCTTTCAGACAGTATAACAATGTGTATTTTCTTTTATATATAAAAAATAAGAGATCTTCTATTAAAATTAAGCTGTAACAAGAAACCCTTTATGCAAGCTTCATTTTTCGAAACGCATAATAAACACCATCATCCCATACATTTCCGCAGACCACATCCGCCATCCGCTTTAACTCTTCACATGCATTTCCCATCGCAACGCCAAGCCCTGCTGCCTGCATCATCTCACAGTCATTCATGCTGTCGCCAAAGGCAATCGTATCCTGCAAAGCCGCGCCATAATAGCTGCATATCATCTCCATGCCCCTGCCTTTGTCAATCCCTCTTGGGATAATCTCGCCGTTAAAGCAGGTACCGCTGTCTGCATAAGGATGTACCGCATAGACAAACTTGCCGTCCAGATACTGCTTTGTTTTTTCTATGGATTCCAGGTTCCTGCTAGTAAAGCATATTTTATAAGCGCCCTTGCACGGATATTGTTCATAAGGCAGTATCGCTATGCCTGCCTCGATTTCCTTCTGCATTCGGATCAGCTCTGAGTTTGCAGGATCTGCTTTTGCGGTTTGCAAAAGCGCTTCCATCTGCGGGTCTGTATAGATCCCTTCCGGCGTTTCTATCCTACAGTACATGCCATGTTCATGAAAGATATGCAGGCATTCCTGGACGGTCTCTTCTGGCAGGATGCTGTCAAAAAGCACCTTTCCGTCCGCCTCCACATGCCCTCCGGCACTGGCGACCACCCCGTCAAATCCCACTTCTAAAATCTCCTTACCAATGATCGGCATATTCCTTCCGGTACTTAAAAATACCTTATGGCCGTTTGCCCGTGCACCGCGCACCGCCTGTGCCACATACTCCGACGGCGCCTGCATAGCGCAGACTAACGTCCCGTCAATATCTAAAAAAATGAATTTTCTGTCCATATCCGTACCTCACATTTACAGGTAACAGCTCCGGCAAACGGAACTGCTGCCTGTAAAAATTCATTCCAAACTGCTTATGCTTTGTGAATAACAGCGACCGGGGCGTCCGTACCTGCCCTGCCTGGCGCAGAAGGCTCCAGCCTCCGCCCGTCTTCCAGGTCTGTAAAAATCATCGGTATCACGGTATCATATCCGGCTTTTTCAATCTGCTCCTTATCAAAAGAGACCAGAAGCTGCCCTTTCTTTACCACATCCCCATCTTTCACATGCGCCTCAAAATACTTTCCTTGCAGATTGACCGTATCCACCCCGATATGGATCAGGATCTCTGTACCGTATTTACTTGCAAAGCAAACCGCATGTCTGGTATCGAAAACACTGATAACTGTACCGTCAGCAGGCGCATACACCTCTCCTGCATCCGGAATGACCGCAACACCGTCTCCTAATACTTTATTGGCAAACGTCTCATCCTTTACTTCTTCCATCGGGATCACCCTGCCCTGCGCATAACCGAAAAATAATTCCTCCTGCGGCGCCTCCTGCGTATTTTCCGCATCTTCCGCTTCTTCTGCAAATGTATCCGCTTTAACCGCCGCGGATGCTGCCGTCGCTGTCTGCGAAGCCTCTTCCTGGGATTGGTCCATAAATTTTCCGAGTATCAGCGTCATGATAAATCCGCCTGCAATCGCAACACCGTGAGCAATGATGTAATTTACATACCCGTTTCCTGCCGGATCTGCCAGCGCAATCCCAGGTACAACCGTAGTGCCAAACCCAAGCGCTGCCAGATTGGAAAGATAAACTACGATGCCGCCCAAAGCCCCGCCGATACAGCCGCCAATGATCGGGAAGCGGTATCTTAAGTTAATACCAAACAATGCCGGCTCTGTAATTCCAAATAATACGGAAATAAAACTTGGAATACACAGCTCCCTGACTTTTACATTTTTTCTATGCCTGACTAAATACGCCAGTACAGCACCGCCCTGTGCAATGATCGCTACAGACATCAGCGGATTGATAAAATTTCTGCCTGTATCTGCCAGAAGCTGCGCTTCAATCGCTCCGAAAATATGGTGCAGGCCGGTAATGACAACGAGCTGCTGTAAGCCGGAGAATATAGCATAACCAAATACGCCGAGGTTCCGCGTCATCCATACGAGCGCATTGGTAATCCCGGAAGAAAGCCCCCGTCCGACAGGCCCGATCACTGTAAATAACAGCAGCGCTCCCACTAAAGTCGTAAGCAGCGGGGATACAAGCAGACGGATGACTTCCGGCACTTTTTTCTCAAAGAAAAGATCCAGCTTTGCCGTTACAAATCCCATAAGCAGCGCTACGATAATCCCACCCTGAAAGCCAACAAGGTCGACGCCCATACCAAAAATATGCAGTGTTGTAACCTCCACCGTCCCCTGGGCTGCCGCATACGCATCCGCCAGGCTGTTGCTTAACATAATACAGCCAATCACTATACCAAGGATCGGCCTTCCGCCAAACCGCTTGCAGGCACTGTATGCAACTGCCAACGGCAGGAATCCGAAGATTGCGCCGGACGATATATTGATCAGCCGGTTAATTCCAAACAGCGTCTCATTTTCCTTTACCATCTCAAAATTGCCAAGCACGCCGGAAAGCCCTGTGAGCAGCGCGGCTGCGAGTATTCCCGGCATAATGTCTACAAACACATCCGACAGTGCCTTGATAATCCTCTGCAGCGGATTCATTTTTTTATTTGCCACTGTTTTTAAGTCGCTCAGGCTCATATTTTTCATATTGTTATGTTCCGCAAACACCTCGTACACATCATTGACAAGCCCTGCACCAAAGATGATCTGCACCTGGTCGCCGGCAACAAACACTCCTTTTGCAAGGTCAACGTCTTCCATTGCTTTCAGGTCCGCCTTATCGTTATCCTGTAACACAATCCTAAGTCGTGTCGCACAATGAGCCACCCCCTGGATATTCTCCCTGCCGCCTGCCAGCCTGGTCAGCTCTATGGATATTTTTTCATATCTCTGACGCTTATTCGCATCCATTTCATACTCCTCCATTTCCTTTGTTCAGAGACTTTCTCATTCAGGCATTACAGCCCGCATATATCTGGATATCAAGAAAAATTGCGGGCTGTACCTACCTGTCCTCCTGCGGCCACAGTCGTTTTTAACTGCCTCTTGTATCTACTATTATAACCTGCTATAATGAAATGTATATGGATATATGTGACTTTAGTATTGAACATTATGACCACTTAAAAGCTTTAAAAAGAAATACAACTTGAGGAGAAGCTTATGCTGGAGTATCATTTTTCCAATGATTTTTACCGGAACATCGATGCGATGATCTATACGTGCGGCCACGAAAATTGTACGCCGGGGCACAGTTACGGCCCGATTCTGCGCAATGGATACCTGATCCATTATATCCTAAGCGGTTCAGGCATTTATAAGGCAAGGGGAAACCTGTATCGCCTGAAAGCCGGAGATGCTTTTTTAATTTGTCCCGGAGAACTGATTTATTATGAAGCAGACATGCATACACCATGGACTTATACATGGATCGGGCTGCAGGGAATTAAAGTAAAGGGATATCTGGAACGGACATCCCTTTTTAGCCTGCTGACTGTCCATTTCGGCGAAGATAAACAACTCCGCCGCTGCCATGAAAAAATGGCAGAAGCGGACAAACTCTCCCAAAACCGTGACCTGGTTATGAACAGCATCCTGTATGAGTATCTTTTTCTTCTGGCAGATAAATTTCCGAACAAACAGTATATACATCAGGAAGAAAAGACAAACCACGTAGAAGATGCGCTTCGATATATTGAAAACCACTACTGCGATCCAGTCACAATCCAGGATATTGCTGACTATTTATGCCTGAACCGCTCTTATCTCCATCGGATCTTCAAAGCCTTTACCGGCGTATCGATCCAAAGCTATCTGCTGGACTACAGAATCCGCCAGGCATGTATCCTGTTAAAAACGACATCCTTATCTGTACGTGCGATCGCCCATTCCGTAAGCTATATTGACCCTTTGTATTTTTCTAGGATCTTTCATCAGAAAATGGGAGTAAGCCCGAGTGAATACCGGAAACAGTAAAAGACGTGTCCGTTTTCAATGGCTGCAATTCGGATTCGTTTGCTGTAATGCCGCGAAAAAATTTAGTCATAAATAGAGTACACTTTGTTGCTGTGGATATTGCAGTCATTGGCTCTGGCGCAAATAGCGCCAACCGACTTGCCCTGGCCGCCTGCGGTTTCAATGTCAAGGCCACGCAATGTTCCTTTCTTTTTATTTGCTGAATACATGCAAAACTGATACTGGAACCCAATATCCATTGTGGCTGCTTCCTACCCTCTTTATAATTTGCTGTGTTTTCATTTTCCGTAAATAATATTTGACCCTGTCTACTGTCCACCCAAGTTCTAATGCATATTCTTTCTGTGTCATTGTAGGTTTATCATGTACAAGTGCGAGAAATGATACAAAAAAACAGAGAAACAAATCTGAATCATCAGTTATTTCCCTGTTAGATAGCTACAATATAAAATTTTCTGCTCTTTCGTTTTACACTGTCTGAATCCCTGCAAGCTGTTCTACTTCTGCAACATTTCCTCTGTAACCTCACCCTCATCAAGTGCTATCTGTGCATCTTATGCCGAAAAAAGAGTTATCCCGAACTTTATTTAGTACTAATTGAACGAAATCGCTGCGCGATGGCTGGGTTTACGCTTGTGATTCCTGAGAATT
>CAMWXD010000085.1 GCA_947178105.1 uncultured Eubacterium sp.
AAAATGTGAATTGAGATAGAATACTTAAAGACAACAATTTGTAATAAAATGTTATCTTTTAGCGTAATTAATTTTGCCGACATTCCCGTAGGATCAAGGTGCGGTTCATTACAAATATTTTTATATTCTTACATAAAGAAAAACCCTATTATTGACAGGGTCTTTCTTTACACAGTTGAATTGTTTCTTATCCATATCCATAACTTTTTAAGAAAATGGTACTACAATGTTATTTCTTTCATTCTTGCGAAATCATTTTTCGCCCCATAAAATCTGTCTGGTTCGAGAACTAACACTCAAAGTTTATATTTCTTACAGTACCTCACTTGCATCCTTTGGCAAATCTTTTACTGTTTTTAAGAAGTGCATACTATTATTTGCTTCTGTATCGTTATATTGATAGTTGAGTTCTTCCGCTACCCATGTAGCAGTTTCTTGAAATAGAGAACACATCAACTCCACCGACTGCCAAATAGAATAGACATCTGCTCCGCAATAAGTCTGTAAATATTTTTCCCATTCCTGCGCAGAAAGCCATTTGTACATATACTTTGCTGACTTACCGACACTAACTGAGAAATTCGTCGTTATACCCACTTTCCAAGAAAGCATTTTTTCCAACTGTTTTCTCACAACAAAATTCAACACATCTTGTACATAAGGAATTTCTTCACGCCACAGGCCTTTTGCCACACTATTTAAACACCACCAAAACTCATTACAAGTACATAGATACTGTTCTAATGTAGGCTTATGTATCCAATAATTTTTATCAGAGGAAGGTAAAATCTGTGGCAAACAGTTGTCTTTGTCCAAGAGAACTTTACACAGGCTATCGTTCATAATATTCTCTTGTGCGTGACGAATTGTTTCAACATGCAAATCAATACGATTTCCATCTGTAAACTGCATTAACCAGCCATAGAAATTTTCTTTATCTTTCGGATAATCGGGATGTTCATCTGGATATTGCATATACAAAATTTCTCCGAATCGCTTAATCCAAGCCTTATCATCCATAAAGGTGGTCGTTTCAGTTACTACATAAACCACATCATAGTCTTGAAAAATGTCTTTCGGTACATTCGGATTTGTCCTAGAGCCGTTAATATACACTGCCCTGATTCTTTCGTCATTCTTTGCAATATTTAATAATAAATCATACATTTCTTTTTCTGTTCGCATTACTGTACCCCCACCCCAAAAAAATTCCTGGTGTCGTGTGATTCTATATTTGCAAGTGAATCTGCCGTAAATAATAACCTTCCTCTTTACGGTATTCCGCCATTTCTTTTGTTTCACGATAAAACCGGTCTGTCGTCCATGTTTTACATTTAGGAGCATGTCCTTACATGATACGAAGCTGCGCGCCATAGAAGCGTATCTGCTTAATTATCCAACGAAAAAAACATCCCCGTTTACACGCTGCCTTTTTTCCTGGGTTCCGCATCCGTGCCCACCGTCTTTTTGTCTTTCGTACTCGCCTTTGACGGCGCTTCGGCACGTTTCTTTTGTCCGGTGCCTGCTTGTGCCATGGAATTCTCCTGACGGGCATCTGCTGCCTGGATATTCTGATTCTGTCCGCTGCCTGCCTGCTGCGCCGCAGTACGCTCCTGACGGGCGTCTGCCTGGCTGTTTTGATCTTGTGCGCTGCCTGGCTGTGCCGTGCTGCTTTCGTACCTGCCTACCTCTGCTTTTTGCTGGTTTCCTGCTGCTTTTGCAGACGGTAGCCTGCCATATGTTTTTGTCAGTTTTTTCATCAGCAGCCCTGCCGCAGGCGTCAACTGGCCTGGAAGCAGCCGCCATCTCCAGTTTTTCCCAAGCGTAGACGGTTCATTGATCCTCGCCTTGTTATCCAGGCACAAGTAATCCTGCATCGGGATAATGCATAGATTTGCCGCGCTTGCCTGCGCCAGGCGTATGATCTCCGCCACCATCTGGCCTTTGTCTTCCACTTTGCGCCCAAGGTATTTCTCAATCATGCCATAATCCGCCTTTGGAATCGAATCCAGCCAGCCGCGCAGTGTTTCATTGTCGTGTGTGCCTGTATACACGACACAGTTTTTATCGTAGTTATACGGCAGATAGTCCCTCGGCCCGGTGTCCTTTGCATCAAAGGCAAACTCCAGCACTTTCATATTCGGAAATCCGACTGTGCGTACAAGCTCCCTGACAGAGTCTGTAATGTACCCAAGATCCTCCACAATCACATCCAGTTCCCCAAGCGCACGCTTCAGCGCATCAAACAGCCCGATCCCAGGCCCCTGCTCCCATTTGCCGAACTCTGCTGTCTTGTCTTTTGCAGGGATCGCATAGTATTCGTCAAAGCCGCGGAAGTGGTCTATGCGTATGACATCATACATCTTGTAGCTGGCGCTGACCCGCCTGATCCACCATGCATAGCCTGTTTTCTTATGGTAGTCCCAGTCATAGAGCGGATTGCCCCACAACTGCCCAGTAGCAGAAAAGGCATCTGGCGGGCAACCTGCCACCGCAGTCGGCATACCGTCCTTCCCAAACTGGAACAGCTCCGGCTGCGCCCATGCATCCGCGCTGTCGAGCGCCACATAGATCGGAATATCGCCGATAATCCGAATCCCCTGCTCATTGGCATAGCTTTTCAGCTCTTCCCATTGGCTGTAAAACTCATACTGTAAATATTCATAAAACAGAACTTCATTTTTTAACTTTTCCGCATAACTATTTAACGCTTCCGGCTCGCGCAGGCGGATATCATCCGGCCACTCTGTCCAGCTTTTTCCTTTGAAACTGTCTTTGAGTGCCATAAATAACGCATAATCATGCAGCCATGACGCCTCCTGCTCCTGAAATTTCAAAAACCTCACATAATCCGCGTCCTTAATATCATAAAATAAGGTAAACGCCTTTTTTAACAGCCGGTAACGTGCCCGGTACATTTTACCGTAATCCACATCTGCCGGGTCGCTGCCAAAATCATATGCATCGCAGTCCTTTTTTTTCAACAGCCCCCTGCTTACCAGGTTTTCCAGGCTGATAAAATAAGGGTTGCCCGCAAAGGTTGAAAACGACTGGTACGGGGAATCCCCATAGCTCGTCTGCCCCAAAGGCAGGATCTGCCAATAGCTCTGCCCGTTTTTCTTAAGAAAATCTACAAATTGATACGCCTCCTTCGAAAAGCATCCGATTCCATATCTGGATGATAAGCTGCTCACTGGAAGCAGTACTCCGCTTGCACGCATAAATCATGTCCTCCTACTATAAAATAGCTGCTTAAATATAACCGGCATAAGCCTGGTAACTGGCATAAGCCCGGGCTGGCAGGTATGCTGCCTGCCCTTTTTGCCTGATTTAAGCTTCACTGTATTTAAGCATATCAGATCTTGGGCTGAATGTAAACATCGCCCAACAGCTTTTCTATATCCGCATACTCTGCCCACAGCCTTTTATGATCCCATGTGTTTTTGGCTTTGTCTAAAAGCTCTTTTACCGCAGAATCATTCCCTTTTGTGGCTTGGGCGCCAAAGCCGCTTTCAAAACAAAGCTACAGCACTTGCAGGCTGCACTGTTTCATGGTAAAATAGGCGCATAAACTAACACGGAGGAAAAATGGAAGAAAAGAAAACTTATCAGCAACTGGAAAAACGCGTTCAAGAACTGGAAGGGCTTTTAAAAGGCAGCGGAAACCGGGAATACAAGTCACGGTTATTTGGCTTTATCTTTGGGCGGGAAGAAAATAAAAAATGGACGCTGTCACTTTACAATGCCATTCATGGCACGTCCCATGGCGACATCTCAGATATCACGATTAACACCATAGAGGACGTTGTCTATATGGGCATGAAAAATGACCTTTCCATCCTTGTTTCAGAAACGGTAAGCCTTTACCGGTCTATGGAACTGTATGAACAACAAAGTACTTATAATCCTAACATGCCCATCCGGGAATTTATGTATGCCGGGAAGCTGTACGACAAATTCATCCATTCGGCAAGGCTTAACCGGTATGGTAAAAAGCTTTTGCCGCTTCCGCTTCCGAAACTGGTCGTTTTTTATAATGGGGAAGATGATAAAGAGGATGAAGCGATACTGTCGCTCAGTGATGCATTTAAGGAAGAAATCCGCCAGAATATCATACACAGATACATGGAAAACAAAGAAGATCCAGACGAGGCTCAAATCGCATCTGAAGTGGAGCAGATTTTCCAAAAAGCAAACCCCGATATCGAAGTGCGGGTGCGAATGGTCAATATCAACCACGAGCATAACAAGGCAATGCTTTCTACATGCAAGCCACTTGGAGAATACGCCTGGTTTATAGATAAGGCCCGGAAGAACCTGGCAGAGGGCAAAAATAGCCAAGCTGCTAATCCAGCGGAAACTGGTGCCGCCATCGACCGGGCGATTAATGAAATGCCAGATGATTTTGAAATTAAAAAATTTATAACAGCCAACAGAGCGGAGGTGAAAGATATGTGCCTGACAGAATACAATGAAGCGGAAACAATGGAAATGCTGAAAGAAGAAGCGCGCCAGGAAGGACGCCGCGAAGGACGCCAGGAAGGACGCCGCGAAGGGCGCCAGGAAGGACAGCAGGAAACCATGCTCCTTCATATCAAAAACCTGATGGACAGCACAGGATGGACAGCAGAAAGAGCCATGGATACATTAAAAATACCAAAAAACCAGCGCATCGCCCTCTGTATGGATTTATCAAAAAATGCATAAGGCTTCAAAAGCTGCTGTAAATCGGACAGATTTTACAGCAGCTTTTTGTCCATTCCAAATGTTTAAAATGTTTCATCAGAAACAACCGCAAACCCAACCGTCACTGCAAACAAATCCGCATTCGTCTCCAGCTTAAATGTCCCGCCGCACGCCTCGGTAAAGCTCTTCGCAATCGAAAGCCCAAGCCCGGCTCCTCCGTCGGTACGGCTTTCATCTCCGCGCACAAAGCGCTCGGTAAATTCCGCACCTGCACAAAGCTCCTGGTGTGAGATGTTTTTCACACTCGCAAAAGCCCATCCGCTCTCTTCCTTTAATCCGATAAACACACGGGAGCCTTCGAGCGAATACTGGAGCGCGTTTTGAATCAGGTTTTGGAACACCCGGTACAGCCGTGTGCCGTCCGCCTGTATCCTCACAGGAGCTGTCGGCAGCTCGGCCTTGATCGTGACCGGCGCCTTTGAAATCTGCTCCTGCATATCCGCAAGCGTCTGGTGCAGCAGCTTTGTATAATCCAGCCGCTTTAATTCTACCGGAAGCTCGCCAGATGCCGCCTGGCTGACCGCAAAAACGTCCTGCACAATGCTGTTTAAGCGCCCTGCTTTCTGGTCGAGGATGCGGATATAATCCTGCACATGCTCCGGCAGCCCCTCTTCCTGCTTTAAAAAGGCAAGGTAGCTGATAATCGAGGTCAGAGGCGTCTTTAGGTCATGGGAAACGTTTGCCACCAGCTCCACCTTCATACGCTCGCTCTTTAGCTGCTCCAAAACGGCTGCTTCCATGCCCTGGCGGATCTTTGACAGGCTCTCTGACAGCGGCTTTAGGCTGGAATCCTCTGCAAAGCCCTGCTTGCCTGCTTTCCCCGTATAATCTCCGCCTTGTATGGCATAGACCTGCTCCGCCAAAAGATCCAGCTCCTGCGCCTGGCGCCGAATGCCTGCAAGGCAGCGGGCCAGCACCGCCAAAAATACCACCAGGACGGCACACTGTGCAGCCGCTGTTTCGACTTTATTGAAAACCCCGATCCCAAAAAGCATCGTAATCACGATCAGCATTACACATGCAAGAAGCCCTGCCGCTGCGCCTGCTGCCACACGACGCACCTGCGAGACTGCAAACGGCTGTTTCAGGCTTTTTGCCCTTGCTCCCTGCACCAGATTTTGCACCACTCCATCAAAAAAACCTTTCCGGTTTTGGGCAAGGTCGAGCAAGAGCAAATAACACAGCCAAAAACAGGCCAGCAGCGGGCATACTGCAAAAAAGCCGTCAAGCCAAGGCAACGCCGCCGTTTCTTCGTTCCATTCCATCCAAAATCCTTCTTCACCCTCAGAAAAATCCTCGGAATAGAATCCCGAATCATCCAGCATATCGTTCCAATTCTGCGACTGGCTTTCCAAAAGCTCAAAATCCCTCGCTTCGTCCATCAAATCCCCTGGCTGTGCCTCTGTCTGGGGGGTTCCTCCGTCAAACCCATTCCATTCATATGCCAGATCCGCATTTCCGGCGATCCCCAATAGCCCTGCCGCCAACGCCAAAAGTACGGCAAGCTTTGCCTCAAACCAGATTTTGCCCATAAACGAGGCAAGCTCATAGTCCGCAGCTTTTTTTCCTCTCCGTACAAACGGGACGAGCATCGAAAAGGCAAAGAGCGCTGCTCCCACAGCCAGCCCGCATACCGAGCGTAAGGCTCTGTCATAACTTTGCCTGGATTCCTGAAAGATGTCATACAGGCGGTTGCTCGTCTGCCCATAACCGCCTTCTTCGTACTTCACATACGTGTAGCTGACCGGTTCTTTTGCTGCAAATACCACGACCTCTACGTTTTTCATCGCTGCATCCGCCGTAAAGTTTTGATACCCCGGCACATACCACTGGCTAGAATCCCTGTAATAGCCGTCGCCGTAAAGATCCAGTTCTCTCCCGTCTTTAACTGCCGACACCTTTTCCCCGTCAAAATACAGGCAAAAATTGTAGCCTGCTGGCTGTGTACTGCTGTCTTTTTCCCATCTGCCTCCGTCCATATTGGAATACAGCAAGACTCCGTCCCGCTGAATCTGATACAGCAGGTTTTTATCCAGACGGATTGCCTCATGGTACTCTTTTGCCGCTTCCTTCCCATACGCAGCGCTGTCAGACGAGAAAATGTTTAGCCCTGCATCGTCTCCCCAGTAAGTGCCGTCCGCATCAAAATACCCGCCGATCTTCCCTGTTCCTGTACCCATGGAAAGAAAATTTGACAGCCTTGACTGCATAAAACGCCGAAACTGCGCGGTATTTTGATAATCCCTTTCAAACAGGGCAAAAATCCCTGCTCCCTGCCCGCCTGTCGCATTTACCGACTGCCTAAGCAGCCTCTCGCCGTTTCCAAGCAGCAGGCTGACACCCAGAAAAAAGATTGCAAAGCTAACGATGATCTCCTTTTTTTTCAATTTTGTATCCAATTCCCCACACCACCTTTAAATATTCTGGCTCTTTCGGATTCAGCTCTATTTTTTCACGGATCCGCCGGATATGCACCATCACCGTATTTTCCGACGCAAAGCTCTCCTCTTCCCAGACACGGCGGTAGATCTCCTCTGCGGGAAAAATCCTGCCGGGATTGCGCATCAGAAGGTCAATAATCTTTGTTTCCGTCGCAGTCAGGCGGACAGGCTCGCCGTCTGCGTAGAGCACATGCTCTGTCGTACGGTATAAAAGCCTGCCGTTTTGGATATCTCCGTCTGCTGTGTCGGCATGGATATCTCCAAGAGTCGTATAGCGCCTTAAATGGCTCTTTACCCGCGCTGCCAGCTCCGCCGGATGATACGGTTTTGCGACATAATCGTCCGCGCCGATCGAAAGCCCCAGCACTTTGTCTGTCTCTTCTCCCTTTGCGCTCAGTACGATAATCGGAATATTCTGCCGCTCCCTGATCTTCATAACCGCTGAAAGCCCGTCCAGCCTGGGCATCATCACATCCAGCAGGACAAGCTGGACCTGCTCTCTTGCCAGCAGCTCCAATGCCTGCATCCCGTCATAGGCACGAAACACCTGGTATCCTTCCTGCTCCAGCAATATGGCAATCGCCTTTACAATCTCCCTATCGTCATCCACTACGAGTATACGTCCGTGATCCATCGCTTTTCTCCTTTCGCCTGTCTTTATGCTAACGGATAATCCTTACAAAAGTGTGGGGAAAAATCTTACAGTTTTCTTAAAAAAAAAGATTTTTATTGCCAATTTTTATTGATGCAGTAACGCCAAAAAGCGCAGATCCAGACTGGATTTGCGCTTTTTGATACTTACTTATTTCGCTGCAATGACATCCGCCATATCATACATCCCTGCCTCTTTGCCTGCAAGGAACCTCGCTGCTTCGACCGCTCCTTTTGCAAAGACTGCCCTGGAGTATGCCGTATGCTTTAAAGTAATCACTTCGTCCATCCCGGCAAAGATCACCTCATGCTCCCCTACGATGTTCCCGCCGCGGACAGAAGAAATGCCGATCTCTCGTTTTTCCCGCTTCTGCCGCCTGCCGCTGCGGTCGTACTGATATTCATACGGCTGCTCAAGCGCTTCATTGACTGCGTCCGCCAGCGCCAGAGCCGTACCGCTTGGCGCGTCCAGCTTCTGGTTATGGTGCTTTTCCACGATCTCAATGTCAAACCCTGCCGGCGCAAATACACTTGCCGCCTTTTTCAAAAGATCGGCCAGCGTATTGATGCCAAGCGACATATTTGCTGATTTTAACACCGCCGTACATTCCGCTGCCTTGCGCACTTTCAAAAGCTGTTCTTCGGACAATCCGGTGGAGCATAATACAACCGGTATTTTCTTGCCCATACTATAGTCAAGCAGCGCATCGACTGCGCCTGCATTGGTAAAATCAACGATTACGTCTGCCGGCACAGCACAGTCTGCAATGCTTTGGTACACCGGATAAGCATTTTGCACCCCGTCAAAGGTGTCAATACCAGCCACAATTTCCACGCCGTCCTCTTGTTCACAGATTCCGGTAATCATCCGCCCCATCTTTCCATTGCATCCATGTAGGATTACCTTTACCATGCTTGTTTCCCTCCATCTTATGTACTTTGTAGTATTCCCTGCTTTCTCTGCGGTATTCCTCTTTCTGCATTTTCCTTTGCAGCTTTTACAGCAGCCCGTATGCCTTCATGGCCTCTGCAAGCTTCTTTGTCCCTGCCTCGCTCATCTCACACAGCGGCGCACGCAGCGGCCCTGCCTCCATGCCCATCAGATTCATTGCTTTTTTCACCGGGATCGGGCTGACTTCTGAAAACAGCGCATCGATCAGTGCAAGCCCCTTTCTCTGGAGCCTGCGCGCCGTCTCAAGGTCGCCGTCAAAAAAGCTCTGGCACAGGTCGTGCACATCCTTCGGCGCTACATTTGACCATACGGAAATCACTCCGGCGGCGCCAATCGCCAACAGAGGCAGCACCACTGCATCCTCGCCGGAATACATATCGATCTTTCCGTCTGTTAAGTCCATCGTCTTGGACGCCTGCGTAATATTGCCTGTCGCTTCCTTTAAGCCCACAATATTGTCTACATTTTTATGAAGATATGCAACTGTCTCCGGAAGCAGGTTGCATCCAGTTCTTGCCGGCACATTATACATAATGACAGGCAGCTTTACCGCATCTGCGATCTGTGTATAATGCGCAATCAGCCCCTGCTGCGTCGCCTTGTTATAATACGGCGTCACTACAAGCAGCCCGTCTGCGCCTGCTTTTTCCGCCTCCTCGGACAAATAAACCGCTGTTTTCGTACAATTAGAGCCGGTTCCTGCGATCACCGGAATCCTGTGGTTTGTATACTGCACACAGGCACGGATGACGTCCAGATGCTCTTCCTCTGTCATCGTAGAAGATTCCCCTGTTGTACCGGTAATAATAATTGCATCTGTACCGCCCTTTACCTGGAAGTCTACCAGTTCTTCCAGCTTTTCATAATTGACCTCCAGATTTTCTTTCATTGGTGTCACAATAGCCACTCCTGCTCCTTTAAAAATCGCCATATGCATTCCTCCTGAATTTATTTTCTGCTATTTTTCACAAACAATAAAAAGCGCGCCCTGCGAAGCTTGTATTGCCATGAATAAAAGCCGGCTCTGATGAGCCGGCTCTTCTAATCTTATTTCTTATCTTTCTAATCCTGTCTGGTCTTGCTTTTTGTCTGAAATCAATAAATATCCATTTCAATATAGCACTGATATTTATTCTGATATTTGACCTGATCTGATAGCGCCCCATCTTTTCCTCAGATGACAGTCATGGAATTATTTACCCCATGCCCAAGTATCAGGTTGCAGAACCCTGATCCTTTCGGCGTCCTTCCCTTTCGCATACCTTCTCCTGCGCCTGCCGCATCGGATATGCTACTCCTGAATGACGCAACCTCTATCTACCTTATGCAGTTTTTCGTATCATTTGCCGCCCTGGCAAAACTTTTCGCCTGCCGGCAATTTTTTGTTTTTTAATCATTCTGTTGTTTTTTGCTGTTTTTGTCTAAATTGCTGTTTCTATTATTTTGTTTTTTGTTGTTTTTCCTATTTGTGATTGCTGTATTTGTGATTCTTCGTATTTTTTTGCTGTTTTTGTCTAAATTGCTGTTTACCAATGCCCAGTTTGACTATAACATTGTTTCCTTCGTATGTCAACCTGTTTCAGCTTTTTTCTGTCTGGATCTGATAAATCTCGTCAGCCAATTCCCTCATATAATCCGGAAGCTTGCGTCCCGTTACAATTATCTGCGCCCCGTCTGCTTTTGCCCGGAATAAAGCTTCCACATCCTCTTTTGTAACGACTCCGTTGTCAATCACCCCTAACAGTTCATCCAGTATTAATAGATTACACTCGTCGTTTAGCAGAACCTTCCTGGCAAAATTTACGCCGTTGCGAAGATTGCGGTTCTCCTCTAACTTCTCCTGTTCGGACAGCTCTTCGTACCGCCCTTCTGATTTTTCAAAATGAAACAATTTGATCTCCGGCTCCAGGCGCTGCATAAACGCAGATTCTGTCGCCATTTTACCTTTTAAAAAGTGGATTACAAACACATTTTTACCCGCAGTAGCTGTCTGCAGTGCATATCCCAGTGCAGCGGTTGATTTTCCGCGGCCATCTCCATAATAAATCTGAACCTTGCCTGAATCCATAATATCCTCCTTTGGAACGCTTCAGATTCCTCTAAGATACCACACCTCTATCCAAAATGCAAATTTTTCTGATAATTTCCTCCATTTTCGTCAAAATTTACAAATTTTTGCGAAGGCCCCTATTCCAGGCTCTTAATAATTTTTATCGTCCAGATATTCAATCTTGCTGACGGATACCTCATAAGCAACCCGTTTTTCCGTCTCCAGTTCGTTCAGTTTCTTTACATATTCACGGCTTTGTATCCTGCCCCAGATCTGTACGTGGGCGCCTACGGTAAAGCCGGAAGCAAAACGTGCGTTCCTGCCCCAGCAAATACACGGAATATAATCGGATTTGCCATAAGAACGGTTAACTGCGATTAACAGGTCTGCAATCTCACGTCCAAGCGGCGTTTTGCGGTAAATCGGCTCCTTGCAGATGTAGCCATCCAAAAAGATCTGGTTGCTCTTTACATCCTCTTCTTCCTGCTCCATAAATTCCAGCTCCCTGGCAAATACCGACAATACGAGACGGTTTTTCTTCTCCTCATGGCGGTTATACGAACGGAACTGCCCTGTCACATAGATGTACTGACCTATGTAATTTTGCGTCATATCAATCAGCCGTTCCGATACCATAACCGGGATATAATCTACAAAATTACTCAGCCTGTTTACGGATACATCGACCATATAAAACCCTTCGCCGTATACCTCGTGGCTGAATGTAAAATCGGATACGATCTTGCCCGCTATAGTTACCTGATTGTTTTCAAATATTTTATCTGCCATGAATTTATTTCTCCTTCCTCTTTTCAAACGTGACAGTTAGTCTGATTTTTTGTACTCCTTCTACTGTCAAGCGGTACTATATCAGCCCTGCATGCCGAGCCGATTTTAGCTACTACCATTGTATTCTCCTGCCGTCGCATTTAGAACTCTGGTACCTGGCATATGAGGAATTGAAAAACACAGTACCAGGCGAGGCGTTTTAGACAAGACAGAATTTACCATGACGTTTCTAAAAAACACCGCATAACATGTCGACAACTTATCGTTTCCAAAAAATTCGAAAAACTTTTCCATATTTCACTTTGTTACAATAGTTTTTTTTGTCATATCGCCTAAAATAAGCGCTTGCTGACAAAAATTCTTGCACTGGGCTTAAAATGTGATAAAATGGGCGAGTAGCATTAGCAGGATATCTATATTATAATCGAAAAAACCTATGCCGTCAT
Source organism: uncultured Eubacterium sp. (assembly GCA_947178105.1). Taxonomy (GTDB): domain Bacteria; phylum Bacillota; class Clostridia; order Lachnospirales; family Lachnospiraceae; genus Eubacterium_J. The sequence goes on from CAMWXD010000085.1 coordinate 12,076, forward strand.
CTACTAAATGTACGCAATTTTTCGAAATTTTCCAATAAAACATTAAGAAAGAAGGTTTTTCCTATGAATATCACAAGAGATAATATCCGTAATATCGCAATTATCGCCCATGTCGACCACGGCAAGACTACACTCGTGGACGAACTGTTAAAACAAAGCGGTGTATTCCGCGCAAACCAGGAGGTGCAGGAACGCGTCATGGATTCCAACGACTTAGAACGCGAACGCGGCATCACCATCCTTTCCAAAAATACCGCCGTCTTTTATAAAGATGTAAAGATCAATATTATCGATACACCCGGGCATGCGGACTTTGGCGGCGAGGTCGAGCGTGTATTAAAAATGGTCAACGGCGTCGTGCTCGTCGTGGACGCATTTGAAGGCGCCATGCCGCAGACAAAATTTGTCCTGATGAAAGCACTGGAACTTGCACTGCCTGTCATTGTATGCATCAATAAAATCGACCGCCCGGAAGCACGCCCGGATGAGGTCATTGACGAGGTGTTAGAGCTGTTTATGGACTTAGACGCCTCAGACGAACAGCTTGACTGCCCGTTTGTCTACGCTTCTGCCAGGGACGGCTATGCGGTCACAGACTTAAAGGATGAGCGTAAGGACATGACCGCGCTGTTTGAAACGATTATTGACTATATCCCTGCCCCTGTCGGCGACCCGGACGCAAACACCCAGGTGCTCATCAGTACGATCGACTACAATGAATATGTCGGCCGCATCGGCATCGGCAAGGTGGACAACGGATGCCTGTCGATCAACCAGGAAGCAGTCGTTGTCAACCACCACGACCCTGACAAATACAAAAAGGTCAAAATCAGCAAGCTGTATGAATTTGATGGGCTGCACAAGGTCGATGTCAAAAAAGCCGAGATCGGCTCGATCGTCGCGATTTCCGGTATTGCGGACATTCACATCGGAGATACGATCTGCGCGCCGGAACAGCCAAAAGCCATCCCGTTCCAAAAGATCTCAGAGCCTACCATCGCGATGAACTTTGTCGTAAACGACAGCCCGCTCGCCGGACAGGAAGGCAAATACATCACCTCCCGCCATCTGCGTGACCGCCTGTTCCGCGAGCTGAATACAGATATCAGCCTGCGTGTGGAAGAAACGGACGATACCGATGTATTTAAGGTGTCCGGGCGCGGGGAGCTGCATCTGTCTGTCCTGATCGAAAACATGCGCCGGGAAGGCTATGAGTTTGCGGTCAGCAAAGCCGAGGTACTGTACAAAACAGACGAAAACGGCAAAAAAACCGAGCCGATGGAAATTGCCTATGTAGACGTCCCGGATGAATTTACCGGAGCCGTCATTGACAAGCTCTGCCAGCGCAAAGGCGAGATGCAAAACATGCACTCCATCGCCGGCGGCTACACGCGTATTGAATTCCGCATCCCGTCCCGCGGCCTGATCGGCTACCGCGGCGACTTTTTAACAGATACAAAAGGCAATGGCATTATCAATACGATCTTTGACGGCTACGACGCTTACCGCGGCGATATCCAGTACCGCAAGCAAGGCTCCCTGATCGCGTTTGAAACCGGCGTGTCCGTTGCTTACGGCCTGTTTGGCGCGCAGGAACGCGGGCAGCTCTTTATCGGCGCCGGCGAAAAGGTATACTCCGGCATGGTCGTCGGGCAATGCTCCAAAACAGAAGACATTGAGTTCAACGTATGTAAAAAAAAGCACCTGACCAACACCCGCTCCTCCAGCGCAGACGAGGCGCTGACCCTGACGCCGCCCCGGATCCTGAGCCTGGAGCAGGCACTCGATTTTATCGATACGGACGAGCTTCTGGAAGTCACGCCAAAAAGCCTGCGCATCCGCAAGCGGATCTTAGACCCGACCATGCGAAAGCGCGCCAGCTTCAAAAAATAACATAAGAAATCCGGGATGGATGTTCCACAATACGGGCGGTCCGGTTACAAAATCTTCTCCATCCCGATTTTCTGCGGCTTTAGCCCTAAGGCTTCATAAAACCGTATCGCCGGCTCGTTGCACGCCCATACGTTCAGCGTCACATTATAGCACCCGGTGCTTTTTGCATATGCAAGCACCGCTTCATAAAGCTTTCTGCCAAGCTTCTGCCCGCGCAGGCTTTCATCCACACACAAATCATCGATGTACAGCGTCTTGATATCTGTCAAAATATTGTCGTCCACATGCTGCTGAAAGATACAAAATGCATAGCCAAGCACCTGCTCCTCTTCCCCTGCCGCTACAAAAACCGGCGTCTTTTCATCATGCAGCAGCGCTTTTAGCTGTTCATCTGTATACTTTTTCCTGTTGCCTTCCAAAAATAAATCCGGACGGCCTTTATGGTGCACGTTCAGCACCTGCACCAACAGCCGGTTGATCCCCTCCATGTCTGTCTCCTGCGCCCTACGGATTTTTATCATTTGCTAACCTCCTTTATATTTAAAAGTCCCTCACCGTAAGGTGAAGGACTGCCATTTTTTATCTATTTTATCTAGGATAGGTTAAAAAGTCAATGTATTTATTCAAGTACAATTTTCATTTTATTTTTTGTTTCTGTAACATGCAAAACAGTAAAAACGCTGAAATGCCGCTCCAGAGTTTTTACTGTCATCATGAATGTTTGCAGAAAGCATCTTATATGGCAAGTTCTTTTGCAAACTTTAACATGTATTATTTTTCTACAGCGCACGAATCCGCGCAAGCGCCGCAGCCGTATTCTCATAGCTTCCAAACGCGGTCAGCCTAAAATACCCTTCCCCGCTCGGCCCGAATCCGCTGCCCGGCGTCCCAACGACATTTGCCCGTGCAAGCAGGCTGTCGAAAAACTCCCAGGAGCTCATATTGCCCGGCGTTTTTAACCAGATATAAGGCGCGTTCACGCCGCCGTATACCTCATAGCCGGCATCGGCAAGCCCTTCTTTAATGACTGCCGCATTTTTCATATAATATGCGACCTGCTCCTTTAGCTGTGCTTTCCCTTCCTGCGAATATACAGCTTCCCCGGCACGCTGGATGATATAAGGCGCCCCATTGTATTTTGTGCCATGGCGCCTTGCCCACATTGCGTGCAGGGATACCCCGCCGCGCTTTAACGCTTTTGGTACAACGGTAAAGCCAAGGCGGACTCCGGTAAAGCCTGCATTTTTTGAAAAGCTGCGGATCTCTATCGCACACGTATCCGCGCCTGCGCATTCATAGATCGAATGCGCCACATCAGGCTCTGTAATATATGCTTCATATGCGGCGTCATAAATAATGACAGCTCCTTTTTCATTTGCATAATTCACCCATTGCTGGAGCTGGGCTTTTGTAATCGTCGTCCCAGTCGGGTTGTTTGGAAAGCACAGGTAAATGATACCTGGCGTTTCTTTTGGAAACTCCGGCATGAACCCGTTTTCCCTCGTGCAAGGCATATATATCACATCGCTCCACGTCTGCTGTTTGCTATCATATTCCCCGCACCTTCCTGCCATAACATTCGAATCCACATAAACCGGGTATACCGGGTCTGTTACCGCAATCTTGCAGTCATTTGCAAAAATCTCCTGGATATTGCCGGAATCAGACTTTGCCCCATCAGACACAAAGATCTCATCCTCTTTGATATCACAGCCCCTTTTTTGATAATCCTGCTGCGCGATCACGCTGCGTAAAAAACCATACCCAAGATCCGGGGCATAGCCGCGAAACGAAGACGCATCTGCCATCTCATCGACCGCTTTGTGCATCGCCGCCACCACTGCCGGCACGAGCGGCTGCGTCACATCCCCGATCCCAAGGCGGATCACCTCCCGATCCGGGTTTGCCTCGGCAAATGCAGCCACTTTCTTTGCAATCGTGCTGAACAGATAGCTGCCTGGCAGCTTTTGATAATTTTCGTTTATTTGAACCATCGATTTGTCCTCCTGCTTGTAAGATTTAAAAAAAACCGCGCGCCTACAGCGCTATCTCGCCGTCGAACACATGCTCTGCGCTCCCCGTCATATAGACAATGCCTGTCTGCTCGTCCCATTCGATGACAAGGTCTCCGCCAAGCAGCTTCACCGTAACCAGGCGGTTTGTATATCCATTTAAAATGCTTGCCACCGTAACCGCACACGCGCCTGTCCCGCAGGCAAGCGTTTCTCCGGAGCCTCTTTCCCACACGCGCATCTGCACTGTGTTTTTGTCTAATACCCTGACAAATTCCGTATTGACCCGATTTGGAAAGCAGGCATGGCGCTCAAACTGCGTGCCAAGCTTTGCAAGCTCCAGGCTGTCTACATCATCGACATAGACGACGCAATGCGGATTGCCCATCGAGACGCACGTCATCCGGTACTGTGTCCCGCCGACCGTAATCGGGCAGTCCACGACCTTAGAAAGCGCCTGCTGTACGCCCTCCGCCTGCGGCATTTCATACACAACCGGGATCTTTTGCGGTATCAGCTCTGGCTGTCCCATATTGACACGCACGGACGCTACCTTTCCGCCCGTGATGTGCAAGTCTGCATATTTGATGCCTGCAAGCGTCTCGATGCTGATGCTTGTCTTGTCCGTCATGTTATGGTCATAGACATATTTTGCCACGCACCGGATCGCATTTCCGCACATTTCTCCTCTGGAGCCGTCTGCGTTGTACATCGCCATTTCAAAATCAGCCTGCTTGGAAGGCTTGATCAGCACCAGCCCGTCAGAACCGACCCCAAAGTGCCTGTCGCTTAAAAATTTTGCAGCTTTTTCGGGATCTGCCACCGTTTCCTGAAAACAATCTACATAAATATAATCATTGCCGAGTCCATGCATTTTTGTAAACTTCATCTATTTTCTCCCATCATGCTTAAGATCATCTGTGCCGTTTCCGTCAGGCTCGTGCCGTTTTCCATACTCCGCTTTTGCAGATAACGGTGCGCCTCTTCTTCCGGGAAATGATTGCGCTCCATCAACAGCCGTTTTGCCTGCCCGATCATGCGCTGTTCCTCCTTGGAACGGGTTTTCGGCTTTTGCCTGCGCTGCTTCTTTTTCCGCGCCGATACCTGCGCCATCATTGCTACCGTTTGCAGCAGCTCATGTACTTTAAGCGGCGTGCACAGCCCGACAATTTCCTGCGTCACACATTCTGCAATCTGTGCCCCGGAACCAATTAACAGCATTTCATAGCGCGGCGCCAGATATTCATACAATTCACTGTAGAGCATATCCGGCAGCCTGTAAGTGCAGATGATAATGCCGCCGTCCATGCCGCTTGCCGCACGCAGCGCCTGTGCGCCGCTCGTACATGCCGCATCTACCGTATAGCCGCTCCGCTGCAAGATACTGCGTACACTTTTTGCATTTTCTATCTTCGGAAACACTACTATTATATTCATATTTGCCGCCGTCTATATTTGATATAAGTATTCCTTAATTTCCCAGTCCGTGACTGCCATACGGTACCTGTTCCATTCCTGCTTCTTCGCCTTTGTATATTCCATACTGATATGCTGCCCCAGCGTATCCATCACAAACGGATCCTGTTCCATCGCCAGCACCGCTTCCATCAAATCGCCAGGCAGCAGCCCGACTCCGGTCTTGGCAAGCTCTCCGGCGCTTAAGTCATATACATTGCCGCTTATGGCAGCAGGCGGCAGCGTTTTTTGGCGGATCCCCTCCAGCCCCGCCCTCAGGCAGAGCGCCAGCATGAAATACGGATTTGCCGCTGCATCCGCGCTGCGCAGCTCAACCCTTGTCCCGCTTCCCCTTGTAGCCGGGATTCGTATTAAAGACGTCCGGTTGCTTTTTGACCAAGCAATAAAATTCGGCGCTTCATACCCTGGGACAAGCCGCTTATAAGAGTTTACAAGCGGATTTCCTACCGCGGTCATGCCTTTGATATGCTCTAACAGCCCGCCGATAAAATAATACGCCTCCTGGCTTAAGCCGCACGCATCCGACGCATCGGAAAAAAGATTCCTGCCGTCTTTGGACAGTGACAGGTTTAAGTGCATTCCAGACCCATGCTCCCCGTCCTTCGGCTTTGGCATAAAGCTGGCAAACATCCCGTGCCGCTTGGCGATCGTCTTGACCGCCAGCTTAAACGTCATAATGTGGTCTGCCATCCAAAGCGCCTGGTCATACTTTAGGTCAATCTCATGCTGTCCAGGCGCGCCCTCATGATGAGAAGCGTCCACTGCATACCCCATTTCCTCCAGCGTCAGCACCATATCCCGCCTGGCATTTTCTCCCGCATCCATCGGGCCAAGGTCAAAAAACCCGGCTTTTTCATCTGTGTCCGTCGTCGGATGCCCGTCGTCGTCATACTGGAATAAAAAAAACTCACACTCTGTGCCGACCTCAAACGTATATCCCATCTCCTGCGCTTCTGAAACGGCTTTTCTGAGTATATAGCGCGGGTCGCCTTCAAACGGCGTACCGTCCGCATTGTAAATATCGCAGATAATTCTCGCTACCTTTCCCTGCTGTGGCCGCCAAGGAAAAATTGCAAACGTATCCAGATCCGGATGCAGGTAAAGATCCGACTCCTCCGCTTTTGCAAATCCCTTAATCGAAGACCCGTCAAACATGCATTCGTTGTCCAGCGCCTTCGGAAGCTGTGATTTTGTGATTGCAATATTTTTCAGCGTCCCAAAGACATCTGTAAACTGAAGCCTGATAAACTCAATATCCTCTTCTTCAGCTAGATGCAGTATATCCTGCTTTGTATAATGGTTCATTTTTACAGCCCTTTCCTTGCTCTGGTTTTTTTCTTGTTCTTTTATCGCTTTTTTATTGCGCGGTTTCCCGGCGCATATATTCCAGCACTTTTTCATAAGCCATCGAACCGCCGAACAAATCCAGCGCGCTTCCGATGGTCACATGCAGCCTGCCCTTTCCATACTCCCTTAACGCGTCAAGATCTGCAAAACTGCTGACGCCACCGGCGTATGTGACCGGAATCTTTCCCCAGCCGCCAAGCATTTTTGCCAGCTCCGTCTCAATCCCGGACACTTTGCCCTCCACATCTACCGCATGGATTAAAAATTCGTCCGCATAATCCGACAAATGCTCCAGCAGCTCATAAGTAACTGCCTCCTTTGTAAACTTCCGCCATCGGTCCGTTACGACCAGATACCCCCGCTCTGTCTTGCGGCAGCTTAAGTCCAGCACAATCCGCTCTTTCCCAACCGCCTGCGCCAGCCGCTTGAGCCTGTCATAACGGATCACGCCGTCCTGAAATACATAAGAGGTCACGATCACATGGCTGGCGCCGGCGTGTAAAAACTGCGGCGCACGCTCCGGCGTGATTCCCCCGCCGACCTGCATTCCGCCCGGATAAGCCGAAAGCGCCTTTACAGCCTGCTGGATATCCGCCTCATAATGCGCGGAGCCAGCCGGATCCAGCAAAATCACATGCCCGCCGCGGATCCCGTCTTTCTGATAAAGGCGCGCATAATACGCGGCATCCTGCTTCGAGACAAAATTTTCTCTTGCACCGTTCTCGGCAAGGGTCGCTCCTACAAGCTGCTTAACCTTGCCGTTATGGATATCGATGCATGGGCGAAATTCCATAGACCCACCTGCTTTCTTTTGATTGTTCTATTCAAGAGGATACCATATTCTGCCTGAAAAAAAAACAGTTATTTGAATTTCCGAAAGAAATAAAGCAGACGCAGCCAAAAAATCTTCCAAAATTTCCGACGTCTCCATTGACTTTTCCATTTCCATATTGTAGAATTGATAAAATTCATTTTAAATGCATAAAGAATCGGAACGCACCCGAAGAAAGAGAGGATACTTGCATATGGCAACCATTATCGGCGAAGGCATTACATTTGATGACGTACTTTTAGTCCCGGCTTACTCAGAGGTGACACCAAACATGATCGACCTTTCTACAAAGCTCACAAATAAGATCTCCTTAAACATCCCTATGATGAGCGCAAGCATGGATACGGTTACGGAACACCGAATGGCGATCGCTATGGCGAGACAGGGCGGCATTGGCATCATCCACAAAAATATGTCTATAGAAGCGCAGGCCGAAGAAGTAGACAAGGTAAAACGATCCGAAAACGGCGTAATTACAGATCCTTTTTCCCTTTCCGAAGACAACACCCTCGCAGACGCTGACGATCTGATGGCAAAATTCCGCATTTCCGGCGTCCCGATCACAAAAAGCGGCAAGCTGGTAGGCATTATCACAAACCGCGACCTAAAATTCGAAACCGATTATTCCAAAAAAATCAAAGACTGCATGACTTCCGAAGGGCTGATTACCGCCCGTGAAGGCATCACACTGGAAGAAGCCAAAAAAATCCTTGCAAAGGCAAGAAAAGAAAAGCTCCCGATCGTAGACCAGGACAACAATTTGAAAGGGCTCATTACGATCAAAGACATTGAAAAGCAGATCAAATACCCGGATTCCGCCAAAGATGAACAAGGCAGGCTGCTGTGCGGCGCCGGAGTCGGCATTACTACAAATATGATGGAACGTGTAGAAGCGCTTGTGAATGCGCATGTAGACGTCATTGTCGTAGACTCTGCACACGGGCATTCCAAAAATATTCTTCATGCCGTGCAAAATATCAAGTCCGCCTATCCAAGCGTACAGGTAATTGCAGGGAATATTGCAACCGGAGAAGCTGCCGAAGCGCTGATCAAAGCCGGCGCTGACTGCGTAAAAGTCGGCATCGGGCCTGGCTCCATCTGTACGACCCGCGTCGTATCCGGTATCGGCGTACCGCAGATCACTGCCATCATGGACTGCTATGCGGTAGCAAAACGCTATGAGATCCCTGTGATTGCAGACGGCGGCATTAAATATTCCGGCGATATGACAAAAGCGCTTGCGGCAGGCGCAAACGTATGTATGATGGGTTCTATTTTTGCAGGCTGCGACGAAGCTCCTGGCACGTTTGAATTATTCCAGGGCAGAAAATACAAAGTATACCGGGGCATGGGTTCCCTCGCTGCGATGGAAAACGGCAGCAAAGACCGATATTTCCAGGAACACGCAAAAAAACTTGTGCCGGAAGGCGTAGAAGGGCGCGTTGCCTACAAGGGCTCTGTCGAGGATACGGTATTCCAGTTGATCGGCGGCATCCGCTCCGGCATGGGCTACTGCGGCTGCCCTACAATCCCGGCGCTGCATGAACAGGGCAAATTTATAAAGATCTCCGCCGCATCCTTAAAGGAAAGCCATCCGCATGATATCCATATTACAAAAGAGGCTCCAAATTACAGTATGGATGAATAACACTTTGAGGCTCCGATTTGTAAAAAATGCATAATTTCTTTGTAATATTTTGGTAAAAAATCAGTTGCATTGACGACACAGATTCGTTATACTATCCTTATATACAAAAGAATTATGGATCTACAGAAAGGAGAACTTATGAAAAATTGTATCCAAAAAATAACCTGTTTTCTGCTGGCATTTCTGCTGTTTTGCCTGGTACCGGCGCCAGCAAATGCCGCATTGAAAAATATTGTCAAGCCGCAGTCCTGGGAAGTGGCAGTCGGCGGCGAGCCGGTGATAAAAGACCTTACGCTTTCAGCCGCTTCTGATGAGGTCTATCTGCTGATCGGCACAAATGCGCCTGCCGCATGTAACATCATGATCTTTAACAGCGAAGACATGGAGGTTGACTCTGTACAGATCACAGAAACAGACCCGGCATGGACAGCAGACAGCAACGGCGTTTATGTCAACGGCTATGCCGGCAGCTTTGCAGCCGGTGACTACCATATCTCGCTGACATTTGAAAAAGCTACCGCTTACCAGTTTTCAGTCGTTGCAAATATCCCGGAAGCAGTCATCAGCAATACGTCGCTGACGCTTACCGCCGGCTTTACCAAAACACTGAGCGTCAAAGACAATAACGGCACTGTCCAATGGAAGTCAAGCAAGCCGTCCATTGCCACTGTAGACAAAAAAGGCAAGGTAACCGCTAAAAAAGCAGGCAAATGTACCATTACCGCTTCCGTAGACGGCAAACAGCTTAAATGCGCCGTTACCGTAAAAAATAACAAATACACAGCAACAAAACTTACAAACAGCGAAATTTCCTACGGCAACGCAAGCTGGGAAGCCTACAGCGCCGCATATGACGACAAAGGCGGGCTTGTAATCAAATTCCGTATGGTAAACAGCTCCGGTCACTACTCCGAATATCTGAAAAATATCGTTGTAAAAGTAAAGACTGCAAAAGGCTCAACAGTCGCAGTCTATAAAGAATCACAAAGGCAACTGTATGTTGCAGACCAAAGCTACAAGGATTTCAGCATTACCATACCGAAATCCGACTTGAAAATCAAAAAAACAGTTGACCTGCGAAACGCATCGATCCAGACGGACGGAAAATTTGGATACACCTATTACACATACTGATCCAAGTTTGCGCATCACCAGTTTTCACAGAAAACGAGTTTTTTGCATCTCCGGTTTTACAGCAAAATCTCTTCTGCCGCTTTTGCCGCAGAAGAGATTTTATTGTTCTTTCGTTCAGGATGATTGCTGCCTGAGCGCCCGTTATTTATTTTTGTCTGTCTTGGTATCGTTTCCTGTCTTCGTGTCCTTATCCGTATTTGCCGCGTCATTTCCTGTGCCGTTTGCGTCTGTACCTGTCGTGCCAGTGCCGTTTGTATCATTTCCTGTCATA
>CAMWXD010000086.1 GCA_947178105.1 uncultured Eubacterium sp.
CTGCATCCGATGCCCTAACAAGCCTGCTCCTGCTGATTCGGATGCTGAAAAGAACATTCCATCGAAAACATAACATTTTCTAGTAAAATGTTATGCATTACAAAATGCGTTGGAAGGCTGCAAACCCGTATAAACAAAGGGGATCGAAATGTTTTGATGCTAAATTGCCATAAAATAGATTGCTCTTGCTTTTAAACAGAAATTTTTGTTCAATGTTGTTTCAAATTGAAAGAAATAAGATTTTTTATAGATTTTGCTGGATTTTAATATCATATATAGGTAAAAATTATGAATTACTGCCAATTTTTTCATTTGTATTGCAAAATAAGAGATTTTGGTATAGAATACTTATACACAACATTTTACTAGAAAATGTTGCTTATTAGAAATTTCATGTCTTGTAACTTCAGATACGCTCGTTTCTTGCTGCTTCTAGCAGTTCGCATACACCCTGCTTCTTTGAAAACAACAAAAAACTTTGGCAGGTTGTTACACGCTGCCAAAGCCAAAGACTTATCCTCTATATCCATCACAGCCTCTTTGAAACCATTCCTTACAGATTGGCTGCATCATATGCTTTTAAAGCCTTTATGGCTTGTTCATAAGTATATACGACGCTACGCCTCTTTCAGCATATCCTCCTTCAGCGCCGCAAGCCTTCTCTGCGCATCTTCCATCGAAGCGCCTTTTACCCCAAAATAATATTTGATCTTCGGCTCCGTGCCGGACGGGCGTACGCAGCACCAGGCATCCTCCTCCAGCTCATAATACAGTACGTTTGAAACCGGAAGCCCTGTTGGCGCCGTTTCGCCGGAGGACATGTCTTTGCGGATGCCTTCTTGATAGTCGCGGACGGCAAGCACCTTGCAGCCGCCAAGCGTCTTTGGCGGATTGGTGCGTGCCTGGCGCATCCTGTCCTGGATTTGCTTTGCACCGTCGATGCCTTTTAACGTCAGCGTTGCAAGCCCTTCTTTGTAATAGCCGTATCTCTCATACATTGCAAGCATCGCGTCCCAGAGCGTCTTTCCCTGCAATTTATAATATGCCGCTGCCTCGCACAGCATCATCACCGCCACGCAGGCATCCTTGTCCCTGGCGTATGTTCCTGCCAGGCAGCCGTAGCTTTCCTCCAGACCGAATACATAGTCATAGGTATGCTCCTGCTCAAACAGGCGGATCTGCTCCCCGATATATTTAAAGCCTGTCAAAACCTCAATCAATGCTGTCCCATAATCTGCCGCAACCGCCTTTGCCATCTCCGTCGTTACGATCGTTTTTACAAGCGCAGGGTGTTTTGGCATCGTGCCTGTCTGTTTGCGTTCCCTTAAAATATATTCCGCAATCAGCATCCCAGACATATTTCCGGTAAAGCTGACATATTCCCCGGTCTTTGTATCCTTCGCGTAAACGCCTAGACGGTCTGCGTCCGGGTCTGTTGCCAGCACGATATCTGCATCCTTTTCTTTTGCCAGCGCAAGCGCCAGCGTAAAGGCTTTGTCATCCTCAGGATTCGGATAGGCAACGGTCGGAAACGTACCGTCCGGCAATTCCTGCTCTTTTACAACATAGACGTTCGTAAAGCCAAGCTCCTTTAGTACACGGCGCACCGGCAGATTCCCGGTGCCGTGCAGCGGCGTATACACAATCTTCATATCCTCCGCGGCTTTTTGAATCAGCTCCGGATGGATACTCTGCTTTTTGAGCTGTTCCATATATAAGTCGTCAATATCGCTGCCGATCGTCTGATAGAGCCCCTGTGCCTGCGCATCCTGCCGGCGCATTGTCCTTGCCTGGGAAAACGATGCCACCTTAGACACCTCTGCCAGTATATTTTTATCATGCGGCGGCGTAATCTGTGCGCCGTCTTCCCAATACACCTTATAACCGTTATATTCCCTCGGATTGTGGCTTGCCGTAATCACGATGCCCGCAATGCATCCAAGCTCTCGTACTGCAAACGACAGCTCTGGCGTCGGGCGCAGGCTTTCAAAACGGTAGGTTTTGATCCCGTTTGCATTTAAGCAAAGCGCCGCTTCTTCTGCAAACTCCGGCGACATCTGCCTGGAATCATAGGCGATTGCCACGCCTTTCGCCTGCCCGCCCTGAGCTGTAATATAATTTGCAAGCCCCTGCGTCGCCTGGCGCACAGTATAAATATTCATCCGGTTTGTCCCCGCGCCGATCACCCCGCGCAGTCCCCCGGTACCAAACTCCAGGCGGCGGTAAAACCGGTCTTCGATTTCCTCAGTGTCCGCTGCGATCGCTTTCAATTCCTCTTTTGTCTTACAGTCAAAATACGAGTCGCTGCACCAGGTTTCATATATCTGCATATAATCCATTTTCTTTTCCCTTTCATCTTATTTTTATTGATGTTCCAGCTAATCCTGTCTTCATGTCCAGTATAAAGTTTCACCTATGATCCGTCAATATTTTCATTCAAAGAAATTCTATATAAAAACGCCAGACGATTTTCACGCCTGGCGCTCCGCTTTTTATCATTCTGTTTTATGGCTGCCGGATCATTCTCTGAATCGTCCCTTAATCTCTCCAATCCTTATCCTGTTCTAAAATCGCTCCTGTATTTGCATCGATCTTAAATTCGTATTCATAATTGCCCTTTATCAACTCGACTTCGTATACTGCCACGCCATCGTCCACATCGTATTCCGCCTTATACACCGTAGCGCCAGGCACCGCGTCCAGCGCGATCTGCTTTGCCTTTTCCAAGCCAATCTTCCCGCCCTGTGTGCTGGAAGAAGCAGATGCGGCAAGCTCCCATTTACATTCCAAAAGTGCCCCTGTCCTTGCATGGTATTTCAGTGTATAACGCTTATTTCCTGCCGTCATTTTGACTTTGTAAATGTCAATGCCGTCATCCACCTTTTGGGAAATCGCTGTGATCGTGCCGTTTTTTACCTTGTTTGACGCAAGCTGGCGGCACTTGCTCGTACTAATCAGCGAGCGGCTGCTGCTTGGGCTTACCGTCGTTTTCTCCCAGCCGTATGCAAGCAATTTTCCATCGGAAGCCCGATAAGTCATATCATATTTTTTAGAGCCTTTTACCAGCTCAATTTCATATACCTGCTGTCCATTTTCGCGGTCTAAATCCACATCCGTAACTACCGCATTCGGCACTTTCTGCAATGCCTTCTGCCTTGCCTGCTCTGCACTGGAAATTCCTGCCGCCCATGCGCTGCCTGCTGACGCAAAGCTGCCTGCCAATACAAATCCTGCTGCTAATAACGCTGTTAGTTTCTTTGTTTTCATCCTACTTTCCTCCTGAAAAATTCAATTTTTTTAATGCAGTGGTTCTGCCTCCCAGCTTCGAAAGGCGCCGCTGTATGCATCTATTTCAAATTCATACTCCATGCCCTCATATACAATCTTGCCTTCATATTCCATATGTCCATCCTCATGGTCTGTCTCAAATTCCCGGATGTCGCTCTCTGTCGCTCCCGGCACCTGTGCAAGCGCCAGCTCCTTTGCCTTCTGCGCCGATATTTTGCTGCCGTCCGATGCCGGCGGAATCGAAGACTCGGCATCAAAATCATAGCTGACGACCTCTCCGGTAGAAGCATCTATTTCATAATCATACTCTTTGCCGTCTGCCGTATAAAACTCGACGTCATAAACCTTCCTGCCATCCTCGTAATCCAGGCTGCTCTTTAAAAATGTCACCTCTCCGCTCGTCAGCCCTGCATGTGCCAAAGCCCGCGTCTTTGCTTCCTCATCGGAAAGCATACTGGCATTTTTACTGTCTGCCTGTGTATCGTTATCCGCTTCGCTGACGCCTGTAGTGTCCGGCGCGTCCAGGTCTGCCCTGGTACTGCCGGCTGGAACCTTCGCATCTATAATGACTCCGGTAAGGGCATCAATATCATAAGCATAATCTTCACCCAGTGCTGTAAACTTCACCTGATAATAGTCCTGCCCGCTGCGCTGCGACATATCTACAGACGTAAATTCTGCCTGTGACGCCTCCATGCCCGCCGCTTCCAGCGCTACATTTTTCGCCTTTGCCGCACCGATATACTCGATCTTGCTCTCCTGGCTGGCACAGCCGCTGAGCAGGAACACCGCAAGCCCTGCTGCACACAGAAGCTTTTTTTGCTTCATTGGCTTCACCTCCCTCTTTCTTGTTTGTTTCTGAAACAAATTCTAATGAATTTTTATGAAATGTACATGAAATCTATAATCTTTTTTTATTATTTTCGCGATTCGTTTGTTTTATGTATGGAAACCTGCGAACGGTACAAAGGGTCTGGTAGATGCAGCGTAAAGGCACAGCCTTCCCCCGGCTCGCTTTCAAGCGTCATAAATCCCCCATGGATTTTTGCAATCTGGCTGACTAACGGCAGCCCCAGCCCGGCTCCCTTCTCGCCGCTGTGCGCGGCATCCACCTGGTAAAACCGCTGCCAGACCTTTTCCTGGTGTTCCTTGGCGATCCCTGCGCCGTCATCCTTTACAGACAAGCATACCTCCTTGTGCGCACGGTACACCGAAAGCCATACATTGCCGTCTGCACGCCCATATTTGAACGCATTTTCTACCAGGTTTGCCACCAGCCTGGAAAGCAGCGCCGGATTTGCCTGCACCTTGATGGGCGCATCCCCTGTGACCACGACACGGCAAGGATCGTACATCTGCTCTTGGCATAGCTGCCTGAGAAACCCGTCCAGCTCCACCGTCTCCATGCCTACCTGTTCTGTCCCTTGCTCCAGCCTTGTCATACTGAGGAGCTGTGCGATCACAACGGACATTTTTTCTGCCTGCCGCTTAATCATGTCCAGTGTTTCCTGCCTGTCCTCTTCAGTCTCATCGTATTTGAGCGCATAGTCGCACGCTCCCTTGATAATAGATACCGGCGTGCGCAGCTCGTGGGATGCATCTGCTGTAAACTGTTTTTCCGCTTCAAACAAACGCTCCAGCCGTTCGAACAAATGGTCAAACGCACTGCCAAGGCGGGAAAACTCGTCTTGCCCCGGCGGCAGCCCGATGCGCCTGGACAGGTCGCGCGCTTCGTTGATCGCCTCTGCGGTGGCGTTGATGCTGTCAAGCGGGCGGAAAGCCCGGCGGATAATCCAATAGCTGCCGAAAGCTGCCATTGCCAGAAAGAACGGAAGCACGACCAAAGCGACTTTCAGCAGGTTGTATGCTGCCATGCTGTTTTTTGGCGCTTCGATCATACCTCGTACCCAGACTCCGTCATCCCAGCCGTCAGCCAGCCACAGGTCCAGCACCAGATACTGCACCTCTGCGGCATCCACAGTACGTATCCTGCCGTTTTGGAACGGCTCGCTGACAGCAAAGGATACCGGGATCTGTCCTGCCAGCAGGGACTCCCCCTTGCTGTAAATAAGCGTAGTGACCCCGTTATGGTAAAAACGGAAGGAGCTTCCAAACTGCGGCTTTTCCTTTTCAATCTGAATTTGCTCCAGATTTTCCTTTACTGAAGTACCCAAAATACCAGACGCCGTCTGGATGTTTACCTGATGGCTGATGCCGATCATAAACACGACAAGCAGCACGGCCAGCAATGCCGTCAAAAGCGTCAGCCATGCTGCAATCCTTGCTTTTACCGAGATATTTTTCATACGCCATCCCCCGGCCCATCCGCCCGCAGCACCCACCCTACGCCGCGTATCGTATGGATCAGCTTTTGCTCAAATCCGCTGTCGATCTTTTTGCGCAGGCGGCTGATATAGACGTCCATATTGTTGGAACTGCCTGTATACTCATAGTTCCAGATCTGGTTTTCAAGCTGTTCCCTTGAGAGCACAATGCCCTGGTTACGGATCATATATTCCAGAATCGTAAATTCCTTCGGGATCAGCGGGATTTCCACCCCTCCCCTTGTAGCTGTCCTGCGTTTGCTGTCCACGACCAGGTCTGCGATTGTAAATTCATTGCTGCGGCTGCCCGCCCGCTTGCGTGTCATCGCCCGTATCCGCGCGAGCAGCTCGTCAAAATCAAACGGCTTGACCAAATAATCATCCGCGCCCAAATCCAGCCCTTTGACCCGGTCTGACACAGCGTCCAGCGCTGTTAAAAACAGCACCGGGGTATCCACGCCCTGCGCCCTGAGACGGCGCAGCAGCCCGTACCCGTCCAGCTTCGGCATCATCACATCCAGCAAAATCGCATCATACTCCGCCCCAAGCAGAAAATCCTGCGCCTCTTCGCCGTCGAAACAGCCGTCTACGCTGTAACCAGCCTTTTTTAACGTCTTTACAATCAGCCGATTCATGTCTTTTGCATCTTCCACTACTAATATTTTCAAACTATACCTCCTCGTATTTGCCAGCGCTTTTTTTGCCCGTACAGAAAACAAAGCAAAATGCAGCCGTCTGCTTTTGTATCCGCCTGATGCTATTATACTAAAAAAGCATACGGATGATCAAGAATCTAATCCATCACAATCTTATCCACTGTCACAAACTCGTACCCTTCTTTTTGCAGCTTATCAATGATACGAAGCGCCGCCCGAATCGTTGTGGGATATTCGTCGTGCATTAAAATAATGCTGTTTTCTTTGATCTCGCGGTAAACCGTACTGCATATTTTGGATTCGTTTTTGCACGCCCAGTCCATCGTATCAATCGTCCACAAGACCGGGATCATTTCAATCTCCTTTTCCAGGCTGCTCGAACCGCTTCCAAAAGGCGGACGCAAAAAACACGGTTCTTCCCCCGTGTATTTTGCGATCACCTCATTTGCTTTCAAGATTTCCTCTTTCGCCGCAGACTCTGTCATATGGCGGATATCCACATGGTTATAGGTATGGTTGCCGATCAAATGCCCTTCTTTCACCAAACGCTCCATCACCTCCGGCTGTGCCTCCGCCTGTTTTCCGATGACAAAAAAAGTCGCTTTTACCTTCCGCTCTGCAAGGCCGTCCAGCAGCATCGGCGTATATTCGCTGTCCGGGCCGTCGTCAAACGTCAGGGCTATTTTTTTCTTTTCCATTTTTTCTTCATTTCTGATGCTGCCGGAGGAGGATGCCGCCTCATCCTGCTGTGCTGCTGTCATCGTGAGCAATTTTGCCACTCCCATGAAAAAAAGAAGTACCGTAACCGAAAGAACGATACCGTAACGGTTTTTTTTCGCTTTCATCCCAAAGCTCCAGTGCGTTAACTTCTTACTCTATTGTATTCCGTTCTTTTTTATTTATATCCACAGATTGTTTTTTCAGTTATTTTCTGACCGCCTCCAGGCTTTCGCCGCAAAGCCTGACCAGGATCGTATCCCCGCCGCTGACCTCGCCTGCCAGTATAATTTTTGCGGCAAGCGTCTCAACCGTTTTTTGCAGATACCGTTTGAGCGGCCTTGCACCGTACACCGGGTCATAGCCGTTTGCCACGATAAACTGCTCAGCCTCCGGCGTCAGCTCCACCGAAAGGCTGCGGTCTGAAAGCCGTTTGTTTAAGTCCGCCATCAGCAGCCGGATAATACTGCCGATATTTGTTTTCGTCAGCGGCTTAAACAAAATGATCTCATCCAGGCGGTTTAAAAACTCCGGACGGAAGCCGGCACGCAGCTCCTGCATCACACCCTCTTCGCATTCCGGCTGGATATCCCCTTTTTCATCAATGCCTTCCAAAAGATGCGCAGAACCGATATTTGAGGTCATAATCAGGATCGTATTTTTAAAATCCACCGTCCTGCCCTGCGAATCGGTAATACGCCCATCGTCCAATACCTGCAGCAGCACGTTGAATACGTCTGGATGCGCCTTTTCAATCTCGTCAAACAATACGACCGAATACGGCTTTCTGCGAACCGCTTCCGTAAGCTGTCCGCCCTCCTCGTAGCCTACATATCCAGGAGGCGCCCCGATCAGGCGGGATACGGAATATTTCTCCATATACTCGCTCATATCCAGGCGCACCATATTATTGGCATCGTCAAACAGGCTTTCCGCCAGCGCTTTGGCAAGCTCCGTCTTGCCCACGCCCGTAGGCCCCAAAAACAGGAAGGAGCCGATTGGCTTGGACGGGTCTTTAATGCCGGCTTTGGAGCGAATAATCGCCTCCGTCACCTTCGTCACGCCCTCATCCTGCCCGATCACCCGCTTATGCAGCTCCTGGTCTAAGTGCAGCGTCTTATTGCGCTCTCCCTCGGTCAGCTTTGCAACCGGAATGCCTGTCCAGCGGGATATAATCCTGGCAATCTCCTCCTCGCTGACATTTTCATGCATCAGCGACAGCTCTTCGCTTTTCAGCTTTTCTTCCTCTGCCTCCAACTGCTTTTCGATCTGCGGCAGCTTTCCGTATTGCAGCTCCGCCGCCTTGTTCAGGTCATACTGCTGCTGCGCCTTGGCAATGTCTTTTTTAACCTGTTCCAGCTCCACACGCAGCTTCTGCACCTTTTCAATCAGCGCTTTTTCATTGTCCCACTGCGCCTTTTTCGTCTGGAATGCGCTGTTTAATTCCGCCAGCTCCTTTTGCAGGTGCTCCAGCCGCTCACGGCTCAAATGGTCAGACTCTTTTTTCAGCGCAGTTTCTTCGATTTGAAGCTGCATCACACGGCGGTTTAATTCATCCAGCTCCGTCGGCATGGAATCCAGCTCCGTCTTAATCAGCGCGCACGCCTCGTCTACCAGGTCGATCGCCTTATCCGGCAGGAAGCGGTCAGAAATATAACGGTTGGACAGCACTGCTGCCGAGACAAGCGCGCTGTCTGTAATCTTGACCCCATGGAACACCTCGTAGCGCTCTTTTAATCCTCTTAAAATAGAAATCGTCTCTTCCACCGTAGGCTCATCAACCATAACCGGCTGGAAACGCCGCTCCAGCGCCGCATCCTTTTCAATATATTCCCGGTACTCATCCAGCGTCGTCGCTCCAATACAATGCAGCTCTCCTCTGGCAAGCATCGGCTTTAGCATATTTCCGGCATCCAGCGCACCGTCTGTCTTGCCCGCGCCTACAATCGTATGCAGCTCATCGATAAACAGAATAATCTGTCCTTCGCTTTTACGCACCTCGTCCAAAACCGCTTTTAACCGCTCTTCAAACTCCCCGCGGTATTTCGCCCCTGCCACCAGCGCGCCCATATCAAGCGCAAACAGCTTTTTATCCTTTAGCCCTTCCGGGACATCGCCGCGTACAATCCGCTGCGCCAGCCCTTCGATCACCGCCGTCTTGCCGACGCCCGGCTCACCGATTAACACAGGATTGTTTTTTGTCTTACGGGATAAAATGCGCACAACGTTGCGGATCTCATGATCCCGCCCAATCACAGGGTCTGACTTTTGCGCCCTGGCGCGCTCTACCATATCGTAGCCATATTTTTCCAGCGTATCATAAGTTGCCTCCGGATTGTCAGATGTCACGCGCTGGTTGCCTCGCACCGTAGAAAGCGCCTGCAAAAACCGCTCCTTTGTAATCCCATACTCTCTAAAAATTTCCTTCATTGCCCGATTCGGATATTTCAGCAGGCTTAAAAACAAATGCTCGACTGACACATACTCATCGCCCATCTGGCGTGCTTCATCCTCCGCACTGATCAATGCCTGGTTCAAATTCTTTCCTATATAAACCTGTCCGCCGGATACCTTTACCCGCGTCTCTAACTGCCGGAGCGCATTGTCCATAAAATGTTCTTTGTTGATCTCCATTTTTTCAATCAGCTTTAAGATCAGCCCGTCCGGCTGCCGCAGCAGCGCGACAAGAAGATGCTCCTGCTCGATTTCCTGATTGCCGTATTCATAGGCAAGCTTCTCACAGTCGTTAACTGCTTCGATTGATTTTTGTGTAAATTTCTGAATATTCATAACGTTGCCTCCTTATAAAAAGAGTGTGCCCCGGATGCCGCACATAAATGTACCTCCGCAAAACTGCATCCGCTGGGACTTAAAACAGGTACTTTGTTTGTCTGAATGCAATATAGCACGAATTGTTAGCCAGGTCAAGAGGTGAGTGCTAAAATTGTGTGAAAATTTTATAAATTGGTGATTTTGATGGGGTTGAAGGAGATAAAATTTTGAAAAAAATTAGGATTTAGGGGTTTGACATACTTTTGACATACTTTTTAGCATCTATTTAGACATAATGATACCGCCCGTCTGATCTTTCTTGTTCACCTTTACGCAAGACACGCCCCTTGCTGTCTTTTCTATTTCCTGCCATGCAACCTTGTCAGCGAAACGGATATATCGGTTGATAATCGAAAATGCGGTACGTTCTGCGTCGTAATAATTCAGCAGGTCACATACCGCATGGTAGGCTCTTTCATTTTTGAGCCGGATTTCAAATCGGTTTTTGATTTTCGTATCCCCTATGGGAATCCCATTTTTACATACTGTTCATAGTTCTTTTCGTAAATGCAGAAATACACAACTATAAATGCTTATCTGTATCTCTAGCACCATACAGCAAACGCCGCACTTCCATTACATCACCAATCACCACATAGTAAATAACGTAATTTCTCACATAGATTCTATAATACAGATAGTCTCTCTTTTTTGCGGAAACATATGGTTCATAAGCAACAGGATTATTCAGTCTTTCCAGAATCGCCGCCTCTACATCATCAATCAAACGCAACGCAGCGTCCTCATTCTTTAAAACATTGGTAATGTAACTCGCTGTACTGATTAAATCCTGTTCAAAAATCGGCAGATAACGAAGATGATAAACTTTATTTTCCATGTATCGTACTCCTTACATTGCTGAATACGGTTTCATGGGAAAGCCTTTCTTCCGTCATTGCCGCCTGCCTGTCGGCTTCGTCAAGTTTCATCTCTATATCATCTGTCAGATTTGCGTATTCTTCCAAACTCAAAACTACCATAGCTCCGTAGCCATTCTTTGTAAGATAAACAGGTTTTCCGCTGTTTACGATAGTTTCAATTTCCGGAAATTTATTTCTAAGATCAGAAACAGGTCGAATTTGTATCATAATCCAAGCACTCCTTTTCTGTTTATTTTATCCTAATTTTATCAGAATATTATCGTATAGGCAATGCTTTTTTTCATGCTATACCAGTCCACGTCTGCCCTCTGAAATGTAGCCGTCGCCACCGTATCCGCTATAGGATTGACAATCTCTACCTCCGCATTATAATCAAACTCCTTTAATGGCACGGCAGCCGGAATACTCACAAACGGGAACAAAACTTCATATGCTGATTCCTCCCGTATTAGTTATGACTTGCTTTCATGCTGCGGTATTTCCTGTATGCCGTAAATACCAGTCTGGCAGCGGATAAGATAAGCGGGATAAACAGGAAAGCAAAATGCCCGTAAATAGGCACTTACGGCACTTTATGAAATTAGATAAAATCCACGCCATAATAACAGGAGGCGAGTGCTAAAAATGTGTGAAAATTTTATAAATGTCATTTATCCACTTCGACTATTTTCTCCATCTGCTTCACAGACCCTGTTTTCAGGACACGACACGATTTGTAATCATCGTTGTTTGTCAAAAGCACAGCGGACGTTGTGTGAAAGCCTGCCGCCTTGATCTTTGCGATGTCAAATGTCATGAGCTTTTGTCCTGCCTTTACTTTTTCGCCTTCGTTTACAAAAAGCGTAAATCCATCGCCATTCATTTTTACAGTATCAACGCCGACGTGGACCAGCACTTCCATTCCTCCCGGCCCGCTGATGCCAATGGCATGTCGTGTTTCTGTCAGAGAGGAGACCTCCCCGTCAAAAGGCGCTGTCACTTCTCCTGTTTCCGGCTCAATGCCGACGCCGTCCCCTAATACACCCGATGCAAATGTCTCATCAGGAATGCTTTCTCTTGGAATGACAGTTCCCTGAATTGGAGCATAAAGTACCATTTCCACATTTTGCGCTGGTGTTTCTTCTATACGTTTGGACTGATTTTCGGCGCTAGCCTGAACCTGCGACTCCTCATCCTTATATCCAAAGATCCAAGTCAGTGCAAAAGATACCCCGATCGAAACCGCCATCATCAAAATATACTGAAGCGGCATATTTAAGCACAGCAGCACGCCGAACAATCCTGTTACGCCTGTACCGCTGGCGCCAAGATGCATAATGGAAGCAAACAGGGCACCGCAGGCGCCGCCGGCACATCCGCAGACGAACGGCTTGAAGAAACGCATATTCACACCAAAAATAGCCGGTTCTGTAATCCCCATAAATGCACTGAAAGCAGACGGCAGCGCCATTGATTTTGTCTTTGCATTTTTCGTCTTTAATGCTACGGCAAGGGTTGCCGCACCCTGTGCCAGGTTTGCTGCGGATGCCAGAGGGAGCCAGTATGTAACGCCATATTTGGCAAGCTGCCCGACGTCTATGATCGTATACATATGATGTACGCCCGCAACAACCGTCGGTGCATACAATGCGCCCATCACAAAGCTGCCAATGCCAAGCGGAAGCGCGATCAGCCACTGGATGCCGCTGATAATGGCATTTTCGATCACAACAAAGACCGGGCCGATGATCGAATACGTCAGGTAGCCTGTCGCAAATACACTTACCAAAGGCGTTACAAACAGGTCAAACATTTCTGGAACGATCTTATGCAGTTTCTTTTCGATAAAACACATCACCCATACGGCTATAATTACTGGGATTACATGCCCCTGGTAGCCGATCAGGTCAATTTTATACAATCCAAACCAGACGCTTTGCCTGACCTGGACGCCTTCGGTAGCAACGGTCCATGCATTTTGCAGATCTGGATGGATCATCAGCATACCGATTACAGCCCCTAAATAGGGATTGCCTTCAAATGCCTTTGCCGCACTGGTCGCAATCAGGATTGGCAGAAATGTATATGCCACATTACTGAACAGCTTGGCAAATACATACAGGGAGCTTTCTGTATTCAGCGCTATGAAGCCGTTATTTACCATGAAATTCAACGCTTCCATAATGCCCATCAAAAAGCCGCTTGCCACGATTGCCGGGATGATCGGCACAAAGATATCTCCCAGCGTCTTGATCGCCCGCTTAAACACATTTTGCTGGGCTGCCGCCGCCTGCTTTACTTCCGCTTTTGTCGCTGCGGACAGGCCGGATACCTGCAAAAATTCATCATATACCTTATTGACAGTACCTGTGCCAAGGATGATCTGTAGCTGCCCGGATGCAAAAAACACACCCTTTACCCCGTCAATCTCTTCTACCGCCTTGCTGTCGCATTTGTCATTGTCTGCAATGACCAGGCGCAGGCGCGTGGCACAATGCGCGGCAGAAATCAGATTTTCTTTTTTTCCTACTTTTTCGTAGATTTGTTCTGCAACTTTCCTGTAATCCATATCTTCCTCTCTTTCCGTGCCTTTCCCGGCACTTTTTTATTTTATATTCTGTCGAGTTATGCAAAGGCATCCTCCTTAAAATATCACTTTCATGCCATCATAAGCCGCAGTCAATCCGTGTTCGCCGGCAAATTCTTCAAGCTGCTTATGCGTCATTTCCCCATTATGCGAAAAATGGTTTGCCACCCTGACGGTATCTTTGGAAATACATCCCCGTTCCTCCAGCAGCCCTACAAATTTCATAACATCCCAAAGCCCCATATGGTAGCCGTCAGCCTGTTTTTTCCCCATGGTAGCATCCAGCGATACCAACTGATATTGATGGCTGAAAATACAATCCCATGCCTGCGGGCTTAAGTTCATGCCAGTATCGTGCCCATACAAAAGGCATTTTCCATCTTTTTCAATGATATAAACATAACATGTCTCCCGCTTGTCATGGTCTGCCGGAACCGGGATAATGTGATAGCCGTCTGCCATAAAATCTGCAAAAGGCGAAAGCCTTACAAACCTGACTGCATCATCCAGCGGATGCACTTTAAAACGGTCGATCAGCACTGCATCATAAAATGCCTTTTCTACTGCCTCGTTGCCGTATACATGCAGCATTCCCTGCGCATAGTGCCCAAAATGCTCATGCCTGTGGATCAATTCAACCGGAAAGAAATGGTCCATATGTGAATGTGTGACCAAAAGGTGCTGCATGTTTCCCAACTGTAAAGAAAAGTTCAGGGCATGTGTGTATGTATCCGGTGGAAAATCGATCAGGATTCTCCCGTCTATGACCGACTGCGTCCTAGTTCTAAGCTCCTTTCCTCTAGCCTTCCTCGCCTTTTTGCAGATTTCGCAGTTGCAGAACAGAGCCGGCAATCCTTCTGCCGCTGCGGTGCCTAAATATTGTATCTCCATACTAACTCCCTTCCTGTTCCATATCAATGTCCCTATTTTATCAGTTCCAAATATAATCGGTAAAGTAACAAGTTATGTAACTGGTAAAGGAACCGGTTACTTTATATATAGAATATTACCATTTCTGTATCCTTCTGTCAAGATATTTTTCGCAAAAAAATAACCGGTTACATTACCAGTTATTTTTTTAGTTGATTTTCTAAAAACATACTGGTATACTGTGAAAGAAGAAACGTTTCCTAGAGCGTATTTTTACTGTAACAAAAATTATCCGGAGGTGAACATGATATGGATAAAAAAAACGTGACCTTTGATGACATTGCAAAATACACTCATTTTTCTAAAACAACGATATCCCGCTATTTTAACAACCCTGATTCCCTGACCGTAAAAAACCAGGATATTATCGCACAGGCGCTCATCGACCTCGGCTATCAGGAAAACAAGCTTGCCAAAGTATTTGCAAACGGCAAAAGCGAGTTTGTGGGCATCATTATCCCAAACCTTTACATGCACTATTATGCAGAAATATTAAACCAGATACTAAAAACCTATGAAAACTTTAACTATAAATTCCTGACCTTTATCAGTTCAGGAAATAAAGAAACAGAACGGAAATACCTCCAGGAGCTGCTTGCATACAAAATAGAGGGAATGATCATTTTAAGCTATACGATCCCTTCCGAGGAACTTGCCTCTTACGATATCCCCATTGTTACCATTGAACGTGAAGACCAGTACGTAAACAGTGTGAATACCGATAACTATATGGGCGCTGTGCAGGCAGCCAGCCTGCTGGTCAAAAACCATTGCGATATTTTACTGCATATCAATTCAAATGTCCAGCCAGACCGCCCTGCTTATGGACGCATCCAGGGCTTTCTGGACACATGCCGGGAGCACAAAATCAAGCATGAACTGATCATTAGAGATTTTGGGCACTCCACCCAGGAAATGCACACATGTATACAGGAGACATATGAATACATCAAAAAGAAATATCCAAATAAGAAGAAAGGATTATTTTTGGCAAATGACACCCATGCCAACTGTATGCTGAATATGATTTTCCGGGAATACGGCTGCCTGCCGGATGAATACCGCATCATCGGTTTTGACGATTCCCCCATTGCAGGACAGGCAATCATCCCCATCAGTACCATTGGCCAGCAAATTAATCAAATAGCGTGCGAGGCAATGGAGCTGTTAGTCATGCAGATGAACGAACGGAAGAAACGGCGCCCAAAACCGCAGACGGAACTCATCCATAAAAACATAACCCCTGTTTTAGTCCGGCGGGAAACAACGGATTAAGCACAAACTGCATGAAACCGATAAAGTCCATGTAACACAAAAAGGACGAACCCCCGTAAGTACGCTGCTACTTTCGGGGGTTCGTCTCGCCCGGATTTTCAAAGCCTTTACCGGCGTATCCATCCAAAGCTATCTGCTGGATTACAGAATCCGCCAGGCATGTATCCTGTTAAAAACCGCCTTCTTATCTGTACGTGCGGTAGCCCATTCTGGCAAGCACTGAGAGAACGCGCATCCATTTAATCAGGAACAACCGCATCATCCATCGTATAGCCTTCAAGAGAATTCTCTTTCACCTGAATACATGCGAATCTGATATCAGAATCCTCTGCTGCAAAAAACTGTCTCTTCCCGGCAGGAGAAATACGGATCCAATCACCAGACTCAAGCTCCACCTCTTCTCCATCAATAACCGCTTTCCCTTTTCCCGCAAGAACAACATAAATTTCTTCATTGTTCTTATGGGAATGGATAAACGGCACACTGGCTCCTGCCGGCAGATTGTTAATACTTACTTCTGCTCCTGTTAAAGAAAGTTTGTCATGAAGCTCTGTCCTTGCATCCTGTGCCACACGAACCTTACTAAAATTTGCCATAATTTTGTCCCTCCTGATATTTGTTGTAACTATTATTGATACAACTATTCTAACACCTTTTCATTGTACTGTCAATAGTTACAACTCGCTTTTGTATTTTATATACAATAGTTTTTATCTCAGACAAAATAGATTTTATTCTTAAATATCTGCATCGTCAGGCATCTCATCTGCATCACCGGCACTCTCAGCAGCCTGATCGATGCCTTCTGCTGCACCGCTGCCTACTGGTTCTGACACCGGATCTGTCCCTTCTGTTGCATCACCGCCGCTCTCCGGTATACCAGCCTGATCCATTTCTCCTGCTGCACCGCTGCCTTCTGGTTCCGACACTGTGCCTGTCCCTTCTGCTGCATCACTGCCGCTCTCTGGTGCACCAGCCTGATCCATCTCTTCTGCTGCACCGGCGCTTTCTGGTTCCGACACCGGATCTGTCTCTTCTGCTGCATCGCTGCTTTCTGGCGCATCAGCCTGATCGATGCCTTCCGCTGCTTGGCTGATGTTCTCATCATTCTTCTCAATGTCCACGTCCTGAATAGAATCTGAAGCATCAGGGTTCACAAAGCCTGCGCCAACCGCTCTTGGATCTGCAATATAGTCAAAAGTGTTCAGTGTTGTAATCTTTCCCTCTGCGTTAATCTGAAATACATTCCAGACCGTTCCAGCCTGATTTTCAGGCACTTTGTATGTGGCAAGCAAAGTATCGCCCGCATAGAGCTTAACTGTCGCACCGGAGTTCGCCAAGCTGCCCTCGCCGCTGAATGCGCCTGGGTTTCCGCTTTGCGCGGAGCGGTGTGTAAAATTATGAACGGAATAAGTAAAGCCGTCCAGCTCACTAAAATTGTGGACTGTAATCGTTTCTGGGCCATAGGAATCGACATCGTCCCGATCCAGATCAACTCGGTCTTCCACTTTATGTCCATAAAAAACGTGAAGCCGCTCTCCGCTGTCTGATTTATTTGCATTTATATGAGAGTCCAGGTCATACGGATATTGTCCCCACTCCAAAACAACCCGGTAAGTATTACTTTCCAGCGCAGAAGTGAGCGGGATATCGCCCAATTCAGCCGAGCGGTTTGCAACGATTGTGACCGGCGTATAACTGGTCACAAAATTTCCATAAGCTTCTATCACATATTCACTAGCAGGCAGTGAAAACAAAAATTTTCCATCTCCATCCGCTGTATACTCACAAATCACCTCGCCGTCATTTGTGCCCATGTGCACCTTATAACTGACGCCAGGCACTCCGTTGCCCGTTACAGCGTCAACAAAGCGGCCTTCCACATCTCCATTGCCGCAGGTCTGCCCGATCGCTCTTTCTACTGCTGATGCTGCATTGACCAGGTCATAGCTTCTGCCGTCTTTATCATAATATGCTTTTACCACTCCTTTTCTGGATGTGTCTACAATAATCTGTTTCACTTCTTTTGCAGTCATATATTCGTTCACCGACCAGACTAAAGATGCGATTCCGGTTACGATCGGCGCTGCCATAGAGGTGCCGTTCTTGAGCCCGTAACCACTGCCGGAATCGATGGTACTGCAAATATATGCTCCTGGAGCTGCCACTGTAACATAATCGCCATAATTGGAAAACCATGTCAGCTTATACTCCTCTCCAACTGGCATATCCGCCGCTGCAACTACAATAATATGATCCAAGGCTTCCCCGCTTTCCACTGCGCTGAATGACCCATTCCTGCGAGAATCCCAGGCGTCATTGCCAGCAGAACAAACAATGAGAAAATCCTCCCTAACACGCGCACAAAGATTCATGACCACTAATTCAGCATTTTTTGCAGAGCCAGCAGCCGCTGCAACACTGCTGTATTTCCCTCCGTTGGAATTATTGATTACTTTGCAGCCAGACTCTACCAGTCTTGTAATACCATTTGCAATACGGGAGGTAGTAGTCGCACCCTCATAAGCGTCATAATTATACAGGTTTTTCTTCCATACCATACCGGTAATGCCTTTTCCGTTATTGTCTTTGGCACCGATAATGCCTGCCACATGTGTGCCATGGCTTGCCGCAACATTCGCTTCGCTCACTGTATAAAAGCCCGGCAGGTCTTCATGCCCCTCTTTAATGCCTGAATCAACAATGCCGATCGGAATCTCCCGAAAATAATTCTCATATGCCCATGCCGACGGCGCGCAGACAGCCTCTGCCCACCAGTTCAATCCACCCGGATGTTCCTCATCCCAATCCTGGTCTGACAGCCATGGATCATTTGGCACTCTTGTATTTTGAAGCAGTTCCCGTAACTGGTATATACTGTTTTGCGAAACCTCATCCAATTCTTCAGGGTCATTTTGAGGCAGCACAAGATCACAGGAAGCATTCCCCACAAGGCCGCTCGCTTCTTCAGCCGCCTTGCAAATTCCTTCCAGATTTTCAAAGTGATCACTGTCCGCAGCTACTTGCTCCTGATCCACATTTAATCGAATCTGATACATCAAAGCCCCGTTGATCTGTCCTACTACCTCTCCATTTACTGCTTCGCACACAGATGCAAGGGCTTCCTCATACTCTTCACGGACTTTTTCCCGGTCTTTGTCCTCGCTCTTGTTTTTTAACGTAACAAGAATCACGTTATTAATATAGCCTTCTTTTTTGTCATTGCCAGACTCGTCTTTAAAATACGTAATATCCTCTTCCGTATATGGCTGCATTTCGCCATGATCATAGAAGATTATAATATCATCCAGCTCAGCCGAATTCCCATTCGTGTCTACCGCTTTGACTTTAATTGTATTTTTTCCCGGGTGCAACTGAATATTCCATATATTCCATTGGTGATTCGTCTGGTCAACAAAGGCCTTCTTACATTCCGAATACGTGCCAGATTCATCTGAAATCGTCCATAAAACGTCAGTAGCCCCATACATGGTACCTTGCAGCGCCTGTTTCATTTCAGTCACTGTCTCACAGTACTCTGAAATCCCAATCTTCACATTGTTGCTGCTTACGTTCGTTGCATTCTTCTTCCACTTGGCATACAAACCAGTATCCCTTGTTACAGCGGAAGTAAAATCATAATGCATCGTCAAATCTGAGCTCTTATACCAGCCCTCAAATGCATATCCTTCTCTTTCAGGATCAGCAGGCTTTGCAATCGTATTGCCAGAAACTACAGAAACTGTATGGTATACAGTATCGCTGCCATCGTTTAAATAAAATCTGACAGAATAAGAAGTTTCAGATGGATCGGAATTATCAGAACCAGGATTTCCCGCACCGCTGCCGTTTCCTCCCGTACTGCCGCTTCCTGTGCCGGAGCCTTCTGTATTACCTCCGCTTTCTGTACCAGAGCCTTCTGTATTACCTCCGCTCCCTGTGCCGGAGCCTTCTGTATTACCTCCGCTTCCTGTGCCGGAGCCTTCTGTACTGCCGCCGCTTCCTGTGCCGTTTCCTCCCGTACTGCCGCCGCTTCCTATGCCGGAGCCTCCCGTACTGCCGCCGCTTCCTATGCTGGAGCCTCCTGTACTGCTGCTATAGCTCCAGTGAGCATACAAAACAACATCTGCCGTAATCTCTGTATGAAAGTTAAAACGTTCACCTCCATTAGCAGATGTATACCAGCCATTGAATATGTATCCGCTGCGTTTCGGGTTTGCCGGCTGCTGCACCTTTTCCCCGGAATTGACGGACAGTGTCTGATAGGTGCCTGCTGAACCATAGTTCCATTCAAAGGTAACTTTGTTCTGGCTGCTTGCAGGAGCCTCCGCTTTCCATTGCGCATACAGCGTGAGATCCGCAGCAATCGCCATATCAAAGTCAAACTTTTCCCCTCCCTCAGATGCTGTATACCAGCCATCAAAGGAATACCCGATGCGCATCGGATTTTCCGGCTGTGCCACCTTTTCTCCAGAAGTGACAGATACTGTCTTGTAGGTGCCTGCTGCGTCATAGTTTAACGCAAAGGTAACTTTCTTCTGGCTGCTGGATGCAACAGCATTCGATGCATGTTCCCCTGATTCTAATATTCTTCTGTTTCCCTCTGCATCCACAATGGTAATGTCACCACCAGAATGGTTGATAACAGAAACCTTAGCGCTCGCATTCCTCGTTTCAATAACTGCGCCCTCTGCGCCAGCCGCAGCAGTAACTGTGGCATTTGCTTTTAATTTCAAAGCCGAAGGTACTGCGGTCTTAATGGCCGAGCCTTTTGCCGCAGCCGCTACATTTACAGTGACTGTCTTTTTCGTTGTGCCTTTCAGCACACAGTTGCTGGTTTTGTTCACAGAAACGCTCTTTACCTGTCCATTTGCCGCAATGACAACCTTCTGGCTGCTGCTGTTTAGCTTAACCTCGCTCACCTTTGCATTTTTTGCCGCTGTCAGCTTCAGCGTGTTTGGATCCGTCACTGAAATCGTATTGTTTTCAGCCTTTTCCGTGAACTGTTTCGCATCCTGAATAGAAATCTTCTGAAAACTGCCTGCGTTCTTCAACGTGATCTTTTCACCTGACAATACAAGCGTCTTATCTTGATAACTGCCTTTTTTGACCGTAAGTGAAACCGCCTTTTTTGTTTTCACAGTAATCTTTGTAACTTTGCTGTCTTTCAGTGCCTGGTTCAGCTCCGTCTGCGCCGTTACTGTGACAGGCTTCTTTGCGGCCGCCTGCGTTTTATTTGGCGCACCTGCCGATACGCCTCCAAGTGCCATGGACACAGAAAGCATACACGCCATTAGCTTTTTTGCCATTCGTTTTTTCATTTTTTGCCTCCTTGGATCATGTTCCTGCTCTCGAACACTCAGACATTGCATGCAACTGTCGATTCTGAATCCTATCAAAATATTTTACATATTTATGCATAAATTATATTTATAGTATAATCTATCTCTCAGTGAATTGTCAACCACTTTATGTAATTTGTTGTTTATATAAATACAGGCATTTTCATGCTTCCTGCATAAAAATAAACGAAAAAAACAGCCGTAAAATCTGTCAGATTCTACAGCCGTTAATTCCTGTTCTATAAAATATCCCATTTTTTCATGCTTTTTTCTTTACGCTTGCGCTCACACAATTTTCAGAATTTAATTCTCGGCAGATTCCACCGATAATGCATCGCCAGCAGGCGCACTACCATAACCACCGCTGCTCCAGCCATCATGGAAGCCAGATTTCCGATTCTGCCGCCCGAATAGGCACAGACAAAAGCTCCCGCAATCGATGCACAGGCATAAATATGCTTTGTAAGAATATACGGTTTTTCCTGAGCCATCACATCCCGCAGCAGCCCGCCGCCCACACCTGTCAAAACGCCTACAAAAATTAAAAGAAATTTCTGATCATATCCAAGGATTCTGGCTGTATTCACACCTGTAACCGTAAATATTCCAAGCCCAACTGCATCAAACATTGTCATAAGCTTGTCATAGGCTGCACCAACCTTTCCCCATACAAGATTCTGCCGCATATCTCCTATGGCATCCTGTAGAACCTCCTCCGCAGCTTCTGCTTTATAATAGTTCTGCAAGAGAAACATGATCAAAAATAACAAAATGGATACCCCAAGCGCTACCATCGTATAGACCGGCTTACGGAACATATTCGGCGGTGTAAAGCCCAAAATCAAATCACGTATTACCCCTCCACCCACAGAGGTGGTCACGCTTAATACACATACTCCAAATAAATCCATATGCTTACGCACCGCCAGCATTGTCCCAGAAGATGCAAACGCAATCGTTCCGATCATCTCCATAACAAATATCATTAATTCTGAATAATCCATCTGTGTTTTCTCCTGTTTACCTGCATTCTAACCGTTTCAAGCTTTTTTGTCAATCTACGATTAGCGATAATTTTCCTCCTTTTCCCAGGATCGCTGAGAATTTTTATGGAAAAATTTACCCCTGATTTCTTTTTAGTCGCCAGCCTTGCACAAGGGATATGTTTCCTGTTTTTTTGCGCCCATCTTTCATAACTTTTTATAAATTCTTAAATTTCTTTTAGGGTATTGCATTATCGCCTACAATGTGTTAACATGAATACAAAACTACAGAATGTTAAGATAAAAGGAGGACAATATGGCACAGCAAATTTCTGAATCCGAACTG
>CAMWXD010000087.1 GCA_947178105.1 uncultured Eubacterium sp.
GGAGCTACTAAGATCAGTTAATGCTTAATTCATAGTTTTCGGACAGTCTCCCCCCTTGCTTTTTACAAACTTAAAAATCAAATTAAGCCCAACAGATTTTTCCGCATATTCCAACACAAAACCATATTGAACAAACTTTCCAATAATCTGCCTGATTGTCATATGATTTTTCCATCCACATTTTCTTCTTTGCTGAATATCCATACAATATTCCAAACAACAGTAAGAAATAATAATTTCTTTATTTCCATATTCGCACATTCTTTCTATAAACCAATCTGCATTTTCAACATACTCAAGACAGCCAGAGCAAAATATTGTATCTGCCTGCTGGCTTGGAAATTGCATTTTATTAAAATCTGCTGTCAACGTATCTTTTTCCCGTTTTATGTAATCTACTCCAATATATTGTTTCGAATCAGAAATAAATCTTTTAAGCTGCTGTGTTCCACACCCCAAGTCCATAACCGTAGCAGAATCATTGGAAATAAATTTTGACATATGGTATACTCTGACAGTAAAGCGATCATCAAAATATTCATGGCTTTCCCACTGGTTATACAAATATTCGATAGCCCCTGAAAAGTGTTTCCCTTCTATTAACCCCATTTTAACTAGCTGTTGGCTTAATTCAGGATAATTTTCCATATCAGCAATAAAAATATACATATTATCAGGATTTTCCTGAAATATTTTCGCAGAAGTAAACACATGTTTTCCTTCAAATTGCTCACATCCAGTATGATTTGTAACTATATATTCTATTTTATATGGTATATTATGTAAAACTGCATGTGTATCTGAATTTATGTTTCCAAAAACGATATACTTCATACTTAACTTTTCCTTTTTCTCATCTGTCTCCACTTATTTAAAATCCATACCTTTCCCTTCTGCAATTCGTCACACCAATTTTGCAGCTCTTCGTACTCTTTTTTCAAATTCCGATATTGGTTTTCATTCCATTTTTTTGCCTGTTCCAAGCTACCGCACCAAATGCACAGTTCTTCATATTCTTTCCTTATATTTATATATTGATTTTCATTCCAGTCTTTTGCTTGCTCCAATTCTTTACACCAATCACACAGTTTGTTATATTCTTCCTTTAGATTCAAATACTGGCTTTCATTCCATTCTTTTGCCTGCTCCAATTTTTCACACCAATGATATAACTTGTCATACTCTTTTTTCTGATCTATATACCGACCTTCATTCCACTCTTTTGCCTGCTCCAGTTCTTCACACCAATTCCTATATTCTGTTATTTGACCTCTAAACTTTAATTCGGCGTTATTAACCAGTTCGTCCTGCCAGTTCCGTACTTCATAAAAATCACAATGTCCACATTTCCGATCGTTGTTCAGGCTCCTGTCCACAAAATCCATACAAACTTTCTTTAAATTATCTCTGACAGTTTTATAGTTCATTTTATTAACAGGAGGATTTTTTATATTAAATCCAATCTCATTATTTTTTATTTCTTGTGATGTTGTAACATGTAAATGCTGCAAATAGGTTTCCATACGTCCTTTGTATTCTTCCTTATAAACTAACAATACAGGCGTCTCCAAAGCAAGGCAAGGCAGAGCACAATGCAGCCTAGATGTTATTACACATTTTGCTCCCTGATATTTTTTTAAAAGTTCCTCCACTTTCTGCATTCTTTCCTCATATCCAACATGAAAATAAGTGACATCGTGCGTAATTTCTACGTATTCCTCCTCAGGAAATTGTTCTTGCAATATTCTTTTATCTTTTTCTTCAATATCCACAAGATAAACAATATTCGTTTTATTAATATCCTCAAATTTATCTAAAGTAAGCGTAAGGCAACCTGATATATATGACTTTATCCCTTTTTTCTCCAATATTGCCTGTGTCGTCCAATCTCTTGCGCCAATCGGTTCATACTGACGCAAAAATTCCCCTCCTAATCCATCCAAAAATCTTGTACCTATACCATAATAATCATTTTCAGATATATGCATGGAAACAAAAAGCGGATAGATATAAGGTGACGGTGGCCAGTGAAATTTTTGATACATATACCACGCATTCATAATAACTGCTACCTGACACCCATCCCTACTTCCATAAAATGCATCCAACTTTTCCCTGTCTATGTAAAAACTAACCTCAGGAAGAAATCTTGAAGCAGCATATGACTGAATATCATCGCCAATATTATCCGTCTTATCTACAACCATTAATCCAAATTTCATCTTTTCCTTCCTCTATTTTAAAATAATCTATATTTCTGTAGGAGCATTCCTATCTATGTGGATGCAGCCCTTTCCTGCCCTTCATCTTTAAATACATTTTAAAAACATACTTTTTCATGCACAGAAGCAAATTAGATTTTTCAATCCTTTTTATTACTTTTTTATCTTTTAACTGTAAATATTTACTTTCGAAATAGCACCTTGCCTTCCATACTTCTTCACATTCCTGTTCCCGCTCTTCCATAACCATATAAGACGTATAAAATTCTTCTGCATATTTTTCCTGACTCCAAAGTACCTGTGACATCTTCTTGTGTTTATTCAAAATTTCCTCATTAAAGACCAACGCCGAGATTTCCTTCTCCATATTCTGGCACATCATTTTTGTTGAAAATTTCTCTTCTATCCTCTTTCTACAATTCCTGCTGCATTCATCATATAGCTGCTTGTCTTCCAAAAACATTAAAATAGCATCTGCAAATGTCTCAACTTCCTTCGTATCAAATTTTCTATTATCAATCCCACTTTTCTCATCCTGGCTCGTTTTAATTAACCTTCCAACAGAAGCATCGATCAAATCCCTCTGCCCTCCAACATCACTGCTGATAACAGGAACTCCCATAGCACAGGACTCATAAGCTGTCAAAGCCAGCCCTTCTTTTAACGAACAGATCAATGTAAGCCTTGCATCCTTATACAATTTCTTCATATTGTCGCAT
Organism: uncultured Eubacterium sp.; assembly: GCA_947178105.1. Taxonomy (GTDB): domain Bacteria; phylum Bacillota; class Clostridia; order Lachnospirales; family Lachnospiraceae; genus Eubacterium_J. Next base: position 2,942 of record CAMWXD010000087.1, read on the forward strand.
CGACCTATGCAAATAACAGCCTGCTGAAGGTTTCTTACTTGTATATCTGTTTTTAATTCTTCAAGCTGTATCCCATCACCAACTGCTACAAACAATACATTCTTTTTTTTACTGTATACTTTTTGTGCTATATCAAGCATCAGAAATGGTCTTTTCTGCGGATGCATACGACATGGAAATAACACAATCTCCTTGTTTGCAGGAATATTAAACTTTTTGTATAAATATCCTGAATGCACTTGATCTTTGTTATATTCATCTACATCCACCCCTATATACATCGTTTGCACACTTGCTGCATTACGTTCAAATTTTTGTATCATAACTTCTCTGGTAGCGCTATTGCACACAAAAGTCTTATCTAAAAAACCTCCCATCATACCTGATATCCTTGCATATCCCCCAGCTTTCCAATACCACTCTTCCATATGTACATAATCAACGATATATAATTCAGGAAAATGTTTTCTCAGCCATGGAAGCAAGTAATATCCGCAATAAGAATTGGATAAAAATACAATATCAATCTCCCTGGAACTGATATAATGGCTGATAAACTCAGCATAATACGCCGAATCCAAAAAATCTGGCAGATGAAAAATTTCATCTGTATATGCTTCAAACTTTTGATGCCACTCATTATCTGATGGTATAGTGGTAAGAATTCCTATTTCATATTTTTCTCTGTCAAGTCCTAATACAAATTCCAGATTAAATTTATCAGCTCCACCAGTGACCATCCACGGAACTAGCATTAAAATTCGTATCTTTTGATATATCTGTTTGATCTTGTATTCTTCTCCAAGACAAAAAGGTACTGGTTTATGATATGGGTTTTCTGACTTCAATTTTGGATATTCTATTGCCGTGACCGTCTCATCAACCTTTTCAGCCGCAGTCTTTATAATTTTATTATTAAATTTTATCTTTTCCGAATCTTGTTTAATCCCACTCAACATACTGCTGCCTGTTCGACGGTACCAAAACAAGTATCCTCCCGTTCTCACCGGTTTTTTGTGGTACGCTAACATTTCCAGCCAAAACCTCCAATCTTCATTATAAGCATACCTTTCCGATTTATAACCTCCTATCTCTTTCCAAGCTTTTTTCCGTATTGCTGCTGTTGCAACCAAAGCATTATCTGACTTCATTTTTATTGCATTCCAGGATTTCTTCCATAAATATTCTTGTGCTCCAAATCCTACACTTGCAGAATAACACCATGATGCTTCCTGGTTAAATAATAATCCAAAATAGACATATTCAATATACTGTGGCGATATCAGATCATCTGCATCTAGTGGTACAAAAATTTCTGTAGAAGTATTTTGTATGCCTGTATTTCTTGCGCAAGCAAGTCCTCCATTTTGCTGTGTAATAACTCTAATTCTTTCATCCTGCCCAGCCAATCTATGAAGCAATGCAATATCTTTATCTTCTGTCGACCCATCATCTACAATAATCCATTCAAACCACGGAAAAGTCTGATTAATAACAGAATAAAAAGTCTGTTGAAAATATTGTCCAGCATTATAAAAAGGTGTCACAATAGAAATTAGTGCCCGGCTGGCAGAATCATATTTTCTCTTTTTTACATATTTTCCTGGTTCCTTAGAAAAATCAAACTCCATATCCAATTCCCCTCTAATCTTTCGTACCACAAATACCATCTATTTTTTTATTTTCTGATACACCACCCCAGCCACCTCCCTCCTCCAACTCCCATCCGGTACCAATTTCGCACAAACCCGCTCTAAAACCTCCATCAGCGCAGATGCTCCACTGCTCCGCTCCTCCTCTGCCATCTCCACCCGGTAGATTTCTTCCGCAAGGCATCCAAGACTCCGCATCCTTTCACAGCATTCCTCCCGCCTTTTTGCCAGCTCATCATTCTGAACCAGCCATTCCAGCTCCTGTTCCATATGCGCCAGCATGGAACGCACAGAAAACCCATTCTCAATTTTCTTCCTGCAATTCTTACTGCACCTTTTATAAAACTCCTTCTGGCGAAGTAACTTTTCAATTGCCTTCACATATAATGATACCTCTTTGCTGTCATATCTTCTGTTGTCAAAATCCTCAGCTTCCTTCTGCCGCAGCGGGACAAGGATACCGCACGACGCATCAATCAGGTCAGATTGGCCTCCGACATCGCTGCTCACTACAGGCGTTCCCATTGCACATGATTCATATGCAGTAAGCGACAGCCCCTCCCTAATGGAACAGATCAGAGTAATGCTGGCATCCTGGTAATATTCCTCCAAATGAGCAGACTTGCCCAGACAATATACATGCTTTTTAAGCCCTCTCTTTTTGATCTCCCTTTCAAGCGCTGTACGCTGCGGGCCATCCCCAACAACAGCAAATACAGCCTCTGGTATCCTGCGTCTTACCTGCTCGGCAATATCAAGCAGTAAAAACGGCCGCTTTTGCGCACAGATCCTGCAAGGAAATAATATGACCGGGCGCTTTGGAGAAATACCCAGTTTTTGAAAAAGCGCTCCTTTTTTTACTGTTTTTGGATCAAACCGTTTTTCATCTACACCGATGTGGCACACTTCTACGCCTTGCGGTGCCCTTCCAAAATAATTTACAAGCACCTTCCCCGCTGCACTGCTGCACACATAGGTTTTATCCAAAAGGCCGGCAAATACTCCAGACAGCCTTGCAAAGCCGCCAGCCCTCCAATACCACTCCTCCATATGGACATAGTCAATGATACACAGCTTTGGAAACTGTTTACGCAGATATGGCAGCATATAATATCCTCGATACGAATTGGACACAAACAAAACCTGGATATCCCTTGTCCGAATATAAAAGCTTACATATTCCGCATAATGTGCCGGGTCTAGAAAATCAGGCAGATGAAATATTTCATCTGTATAATCTGCAAAATAATGCTGCCATTCATGTTCCGAAGGAACTGTGGTAAGGATGCTGCACGAAAAGCGTTTTCGGCCTAATCCAGATACCAAGTCCAGATTGAAACGGTCAGCCCCGCCCATAACAAGCCACGGCAGCAGTAACAAGACCCGTATTTTATCCCTGTCTGTATATGTTTGATAACCGTCCCACTCCTTCATCACCTGCGGCTTCGCATAAGGCTCCCGGCTCCTCTCCACAGGATATTCTACAGCCCTGACCGTTCCATCTGCCTTTTTCGCAGCCTTTTGAATGATGTTTTTACTGGCACTTTCATCTGCCGCATGTGCATGAATACCAGAAAGCATTCCGTCCTGCCTCCTTCTGTACCAGAAAAGATAGCCCTTCACATGCACCGGATGCTGATGTGCTGCCAAAAGCGCCAGCCAAAAGCACCAGTCCTCATAATAACAGCCTTTCTTTTGCCTGTATCCTCCTACAGCTTCAAATGCCTTCCTTCGTATTGCGGCTGTTGCGGTAAGGTAATTTTGCTTTTTTTCTTTTCTGGCATTCCATGGATACCTCCACAAATACTGCTGCTGTCCGAATCCAACGGTATCCGTATAGCACCATGCCGCATCTTTATGAAAATACAGGCCGAAATACGTATATTCCAGATATTGCGGCGCGAGCACATCGTCTGCATCCAACGGTACAACAATATCCGTCCCCGCATTTAAAAACCCTGTATTCCTAGCTCCGGCAAGCCCGTTGTTTTTTTGGTGAATCACTGCAATCCGCGCATCCATTGCCGCAAAACGCTCCAAAACAGCTAAGTCCTCTTCCCTGTCACTCCCGTCATCTATAATCAGCCACTCAAACCACGGAAATGTCTGGTTTACCACAGACCAAAATGTTTGTTCAAAATATGCGCCTGCATTATAATAAGGCGTGATAACGGTCATAAGTGCCTGCCCGTTTTTCGTTTGGCATTTCTTTTTCATTCTGCTGTACTTTTTCTGTTTTCCCGGCTGTTTCTTAAAATCAAATTCCATGTTTTGGCACTCCATATTTCTTTTTATTTCTGATCCAAATACCTTTCACACACTTCCTGCGTACTGCCAGCCATAACAACACTCCCCTTTTCCAGCCACAGCGCATGGCTGCACAGTTTTTTTACAGACTGCATTGTATGGGATACATACAGCAGCGTCGTCCCTGACCGCAGCATCTGCTGCATCCGCTTTTCACATTTTTCCTGAAAGCGGAAATCCCCTACAGAAAGCACCTCATCACAGATTAAAATATCCGGCTGAACTACCGTCGCCACTGCAAATCCAAGCCTTGCAGCCATGCCTGACGAATAATTTTTTACCGGCATGTCCATAAATTCCCAAAGCTCCGCAAAATCAACAATCTGTGCAAAATGTTCTTTCATAAACGTTTCGGAATAGCCAAGCAAAGCGCCATTTAAAAAAATATTTTCCCTCGCCGTAAGCTCCCCGTCAAAGCCTGCGCCAAGCTCAATCAAAGGCGCCAATGTCCCCTGCACATATACACTGCCTTTATATGGCTTTAAAATACCGCATACAAGCTTTAGCAGGGTAGATTTCCCGGATCCGTTCGTCCCGACAATTCCCCACGCTTCCCCTTCCCTGACCTGAAAACTGACCTCCTTTAATGCAAAAAACTCCTGGAACATCAGCTCCTTTTTTACAAATTTAATGACATATTCTTTTAAATTGTTTACCTGCTGCGCTGCAATATTAAACCGCACCGCAGCATCCTTTAACTCAATCACTACTTTGCCGCTGCCCATTGTTCCTCCTTACTGGCTAAATATAAAGAATAAACCGATCCTGCGCCTTTAAAAACGACCACGTCCCAAGCACAAGGAAAGCAACCGCCAGCATAAAACCATACGCCACCGATTCCCACTCCGGCAAGCGCTGGTACATAACGGCATCTCGAAATTGCGTGACATAATGGTACATGGGGTTCAGAAGCCGAATCCCTCTCTGCATCGCTTCCGGCAGCAGGCTCATCGGATAAAACAGCGGCGTCAGATATGTCCAAGCAGTAAGCAGTACAGAATAGATATACTGGATATCCCTGAAAAACACGGCACCTTGCGCCAAGAACAGCCCAAGCCCAAGTGAAAACAAATAGATCTGAACCAGCACAACTGGCACAAACAACGCCGATGCCGAAATCGGAACGCTGTTCACCACCAGGACAATTAGCATTGCCCCCATCGAAAACAACAGATTGACCAGCGAGCTTGTAATTTTTGATAATGTAAAAATATATTTTGGCACATACACTTTTTTCAACAGTGCCGCATTTCCTGTAATAGAATAAATTGCCTGGTTCGTAGCCTCTGACATAAAGTTAAACAACGTCTGTCCAATAATCAGATAAGCTGGAAAATACTCAATATCCGATCGAAACATATGCGAAAACACAAGCAGCATGACAACCATGACAAGCAGCGGATTCAGCACACTCCACAGATACCCTAAAAAGCTTCTCCTGTATTTTAACTTAATATCCTTTTCTACCAACTGTTTTAACAAATGCCTGAAGCTGTACAGCCTTTCCAGCCTTCCTATCATTTTGTACAATCCCCTTTTGCCCTGATTTTGCTACAGCATTTCACTACCGCTTTTTATCTGTATCTTCTGAAAAACGCTGTGTCTGTCTGCATATTTTTTTACATGAATCTTGCGGATCACCCTATCCGGCAGCAAACCAACAGCTAATGGTTTTACCACATAGCGCAGGTTCCCTCTCAGTATGCCAAGGTCTCTGAAACCATTAAGCCGCACCCGGCACTCATTCACCCGATATCGGTATTTATGCTTTCCCCGAATTTCTTCCCGGTAAAACAACAGCGGTTCCTGCAAATTGTATCCTACGTATCCTGCCCCATACATCCTCATAAAAAAATCATAATCCTCCACACGCAAATACCTCGCATGTTCCCGATATCCAAAAAGCGCTTCCATTACTTCACGGCGAATCATTACCGCAGGATGTACAAACGCAGACGTGTATAAAAAAGAACGCTTCCCAGGCACTTCCTCCAGCCTGCGCTCGCCCCATACCTTACAGCCATCTATAAGATATACATTGCAGCCTGCCAGCGCATACTCCTGATGCCTGTTCAAAAATGCCGCCTGCTTTTCAAAACGGGTACACACAGAAATGTCATCTGCATCCATACGGGCAATGAACTTCCCTGACGCACAGCGAAAACAACGGTTCAGCGCAGACGCCAGCCCTCTGTTTTTCTTCTGGCGCATCAGCCGAATACGCTGGTCTTTCCTGCAATAGCCTTTCAGCCACTTGTAAAATGCAGGGTCAGAACCATCGTCACATATGAAAAACTCAAAATCTGTAAATGTCTGTTCTAAAACGGAGTCGATTGCTAACGCTGCGTATCTTCTGTTTTCATTGTAAATCCCCATCAGCACAGAGATTTCCGGCATTTTCCCTACCGCCTTCCTGAGATCATTGCTATTCCCCTCTTGCCTTACTGTTTTCATGATCTATCCTGTAATATATTTGCTTCATCTTTTTTTTTGCCATCTTCTGGCTAAATTTTTGGATTTTTTTCTGGTTCCATCTGCCACAAGAAAGCCGCCGCCTTTCATCCTCCAGCATTGACTCCAATGCTTCCAAAAGCTGTATCTGCTCCTTCAAGGAAAACCGGATTCCCCCATTAGCCACTATCAGCTCCCGATTCCCCCGGATATCCGATACCACACAAGCAAGCCCTGCCGCCATCGCTTCCATCAGCGCCACTGGCATTCCCTCCTGCAGCGACGGAAAGACAAACAAATCCGCTGCCTCATAAAACTGTGCCATCTGCTCCTGATACCCTAAAAACCGCACCCTCTTTGCCACGCCAAGTACTTTTGCCTGATGGCTCAGCGCCGCCTTTAGCGCTCCCTGCCCGCAGATCATATAATAGACATCTTTTCTGGACAGCTTTGCCAACACACGGATCACAGCCTGATGGTTTTTCCTCTTGCTCAGCTCCCCAACCGATAGCAGCAGCAAAGCGTCCCGCGGGATTTTATATTTTTTGCGGCAGCTATTCCGTACCGTGTTTCCTGTTCCGCGCTCTGTGCATTTTTCAAATTTTCTAATATCAACGCCAACACCAGGAATGTATTCAATACGTTTTGCCTTTAAATTCCGCTTCGCAAACCAGTAATCCTCCTGGTTTACGGTAATCAGCACATCTGTCCAGTACGCAAGCAGCTTTTCAGCCGGATAATACAGCAGCCAGTTTTTCAAAGGCGCACCGCGGTAAAAATGAAACCCGTGTGCCGTATAAAGGACACGGATCCCGCACTGTCTTGCCGCCAGCCTTGCCAACGCACCGCCTACCGGTGACTGGCAGTGTATCCACGCATACGAATACTGCCTATACCATCTGACAAGCTGTACATAGGCTCTGACACAGAAAGAAAGGTTTCTTGGGCAGTCCCACTGATGCCATACAACCCGCATTTGTGTCAGCCTTTCTTTCAGTTTTTCCAGCCTGTTTTTGTCACATGTGTTGCCTTCTATAAAATTACACGCTACATGCACTTCCAGCCCCATGCCCAAAAGCAGCCGTATATTAGGCATATTAAACTGGTCGATCATGGAAGCGACAGACGCAAGCAGCAGCACCCGCTTTTCATGCTTCATTCATAATCTCCGCCACAGACTTCATAATCTTTACATACATTGAATAATTTTCTTTTGTCTGGTTTTTTTCCTGCTGTCCTTCTTCCAGCCGGTGCTCTGGCTTCCACAGATCCAGTACCAGGCCAGACGGATGTGCCACGCCCCATAAGATCTCATCCGCTGTAGTGTCTAATGCCCCACAGATATTTACAAATGTCTCCAGGCTCATGATCCTTGTACCGCGCTCAATATGCCCTAAAAATGACATACTGATGCCGCACCTTTTTGCAAGCTCTTCCTGTGACCAGCCTCTTGCCTTACGCACCTGGCGAATACGCATTCCCATCCCGCTATAATCCAATTCCTTCATAATTTGTCCCCTTCCGTGTACAAACTGCTATAACGAGGTTATAAAAAACTACATATAGAAAGCATAACATTTTCTTATAAAATGTTATGCTTTCCATATGTAGTCAGGTCTTTAGAAAACGGCTTAAAATCAAAGAATATCGAACTTTTGCATAAAATGTCCTGTAAAAAAGAGTTCTTTTCACACGATTACAGCATTTGAAATATAAATGTATTTTTACATATGAAACCTTTGCTTTTTTAGTTGATATTTACAAAAAGATAAATAAGTACAATAAGAAAAAGGTAATTTTATACAATTTTTTCATTTGTATTGCAAAAAACAGAAAATTGGTATAGAATACTTAAAGATAACATTTTATAAGATATTGTTATCTTTAAGAAATTTATGATAGATTCATCTGCCAAAACAAAAAAGGTAGCTGGTTTTCCAATCAGGACAAACCGCTACCCCAAAAAAGCCGCTTCTTATATTTATCTATCGCTTACCATTCTATCTCAACCTTATATTCATCCTCGATCAAAAGATAATTGACATCATGCTTCCTGCACTGATCCAATATGTCTGCATTATCTCTCAATACAGTTTCTATCGTACAGTATGCATCATCGATTCTGTTTTCTACAACATTTGCATATTTTTTTATGTCCTGAAAATGGTTCCTGATATAGTTCTGGCTCATAACCAGGCAAATATATTTTATGTGTTCCAAATATTCCGATTCAAAATCTTTCTTCCACGCAAAAGGAATATAACATCCTTCCACAATCAGGTTCTGCCTGTTCTCAATCGCTGTTTTGATCATTTCGCGCACAATCGGCCATAGGTAATCCGTCAGCGCCTGGTCATCGCTCATAGGAGTAAGCGCCGTATGTTTGCTGCGTATCAGCCCCATCTTTAAGTGGTCTATGGACAGGTATGGGTATTGATATGTTTCAAGTAATTTTTGAGCAAGTGCTGTCTTGCCCGTGTGAGATGCTCCTGTGATCAAAAGAATCATTGATTACCCCTCCAGTCTGATTCATCAGTTGTTACACGATTCCGCCCTTTGCCTCTGTCATCCAATATCTCCTAAACCAGCGTCTACTGTTTGTATGCAGATACAATACGGACAGCCGCTGCCATTCCTCCATCGCCATAAGAAGGGCTTTCTAAAAATGTATTCGACAAGCTGCATAAACTGTTGTTGTTTAATTTCGCATGTATTATTTCATTTTCCCAGCCATTAAGCCTTGCTGTAGATATCGCCTCGATCCCTAGGACAGCGTCTGTAATATGCTCTTTATAAATCGGTTTATGCTTTTCAATCAAATAACGCATCAATTCGAGCCGCTTTTCCATGCTTTTTATATTTGATGAATCACAAACTGTCCGATAGTTGACCAGAGGCTTTTTTACGATCCCAATAGACGTATTGGGAACTGCCTCCAGCATATTTAAAAAGAAATCCCAGTCTTCAAATCCACTGCGCATAGTTTCATCATATCCGCCGCATTGTTCCCATACTTCACGCCGGAACATATGTGTTGCAGGACAGCAATTACGCGAAAGAAATGCAGCAATACCGCCTCCGGTAGGACGTACGTCCGCCTCTAAAATGCCAAAAGTATGCAGCCATGAGGATGCAGCAACCATGGTTGGATTTTTGTACAGCATTTCTCTCGTTTCTTCAATAAAAGACGGTTCAAGGCTGTCATCTCCGTCAAGCACTACAACCAGGGGCGCCTCTGTTTTACGGATGCCGGTATTTCTTGCCGCTGACACTCCGCTGTTTGATTGGCGGATAATCCATAATGGAACAGGTATCCTTGCATCTGCTTCTATTTCATCCAATACATGCAGGGACTTCTCATCTGTTGTTCCGTCATCCACAATGATAATCCTCTTTGGCATGATTGTTTGGCAGCACAAAGAATGTACTGCTTCATATATCATAGATTCCTGGTGAAAGCTCGTAATCACAGCTTCCACATCATTCTTTCGTCCCAAAATATACCCTCCGTAAATATTGTATTTATCATTATTCCTTACGAGCTGTTCTTCTCAGTCAGAAAAACCTGCCGAAATCTGCCTCCAATGCCTTAATTGCTGCCCAGGCAAGGCTGCGGGATAATAAGCAGCACATGAAGCATAAATACCGTCCCCTGGGTTTTAATGTTCATTGCCCCATGATATTTTTCAGTGACCGCTTTTATATTGGACAGCCCAGTCCCTTTCTTGCGCAAGCCCTCTCCCTGAAAACTATTTTCGATTTCTATAAAAAGAAAATCGCCTTGTATACGCCCCGCCACATGGATATATTTGTCTGCACTGCCTTCCATCGCTTTACATGCATGGAGCGCATTATCCAAGGCATTTGACAAAATAATGCAGATATCGATATCCCTAAGGCCGCTGGGATACGGCAGCAGGAGCGAGCAGGAGACGTCGATCCCCATGCTTTTTGCTATGCCGAGCTTCTGCCCGGCAAGGATATCCACGACCGGATGATTGGTCGCGCATGGAAACGACAGCTCGTCAGACATGCCTTCCATATCCCCAATATAATCTAATGCCTGTTCCAGTTTTCCACTTTGCAAAAGCTTTTTAATCACAGCAATATGGTTTTTGACATCATGGCGAAACGACTTTGTTTTGTCATAATGTGCCTTTGCTTCCTCCACATACTGGCTTAAGGAATGTTCCTCCTGTTCGAGCAGCGCCAATTCTGCGCTGAGGCTGAAATTTTGCAGCAGTTTCTTATAAGCAAACAGGATACAAAACAGGCTTGCAATTCCTAAAAACTGCATCACAAACATCTGGTAATGGTTGGCATAAACCCACACCCCGCTGCTGTCCGAGACAACAAGGCCGTAGATCGCAGAATTGATATATTCTTCCATAACAAACATCATCAGGACAGGGATCAAAACGAGAAATACGTATTGCTTTTTTATGGCTTCATAATAGGAAAAGCAGCGCCATACCATATAGCAGCAAAGCCCGCACAGCAATAAGGATACCATTTCTCCTGCCACCATAAATACTATGCCAATGATATTCTGATTATAAGCAGACAAAAGCGGATACAACATGCTCATCAAAGACTTCACAATCCCAAAGGAAAGCTGCATCATCTCAATGACCAGCGCCGCATATAATACAGAAGATTTCCAGTCCGCATGGCAGGCAAATACCCCGCTTGCCGTAAGCAGCAATGCAAATACTCCAAACTCAGCGATTGTGCCAGCCTGGACAAAATGGATTGCCGCAATTACGCATACCGTAAACAAAGCATAAAAAGAAGGCCTTACTTTCGTATGCAAAAGCCTGGTAAAAAAACAAAACCCTGTAAGCACCTCTGTGCCTCCCATGATATATTCGCTAAAAAATTCCAGAGAATCAGGCATTTCAAGTCCTCCTAGATGCGGGAAACTGTTCCTTACATACTTTTCATATACTGCAAAATAACGCCGGAAAACTCTTTGCTGCGCAGCCGCGATACAGGGATTTCCTTACTGCCTTCCATATATGCCACCCCGTTTTTATAGCTTTTTAAATGCATCAAATTGATCAAATAGCTCCTGTGGCAACGGAAAAACCTGCTGTCCAGCTTGGTTTCCAGGTTTTCAATGCGGTCATAATAATCAACGACCTCCAATGAGGTTAAATGCAGGTATATTTTCCGGTCAATGATCTCGCAGAACACAATCTCTTTCAGAGAAAGAATACGGCTTTCATACCCTTTTTGGATAAGCAGGCTGGCTTCACTGGCATCCTGCATCGAACCAACCAGGCGCTCCATTGTTTTTTCAAAATGCTTTTCCTGAATTGGCTTTACCAGATAATCATACGCCTGTACCTCAAAAGACTGGAATACCATCTCTTTCAGGACTGTAATAAAGATCAGAAAACCGCGAAACCTGCGTTCACGCAGCCTCCTGGCAGTTTCCATGCCGTCGGTTCCCTTCATCTGGATGTCCAAAAATAAAATATCTACCTGTTTGCCATATTTCAATAATTCGTCTCCGCAGGAAAACTGAAGGATCGTTATTTCCATATTTTTCCTGCGGAAAAAATCCGATGCCATTGCTTTTATATGATCCGACATATATTTTTCATCATCACAGATTGCAATGCGAATCACTTCATTCCCTCCTAGTACACCTCCGGTTTTGCCATGCATGTTTCATTCCTTTTTTCGGCTGTCCAAAACGCCTGCATCAGCCATTCGCTGTGAAATGCCTTCTCAATGCTGTGGAATGACATACTCCTTCATCATCTGCGCCTCCCGCCGGTAAATCCGGTTCTCATGAAAAATATCCTGGTACATCAAATCCCCCTGTGCATTCATCTCAATGATTCTTGGGCGCAGGCTTCCCTTTTCCAGCAAAAGGTCGATCCCTGCACACCGAAGCCCCGGAAAACAGCCCGCTGCATGTTTGCACAAAAAAGCGATCTGTTCCAGCACCGGATCTGGAATCCCCAGTGCAGGCACCTCCAGCGGATGGTTGTTCAGGTGCAGGTTTGTAATCGGGCCTTTGGAGAGCCTCCCTAAAAGAAACTCTATCCTGCCGTCCAGCACAACTGCACGCAGGTCATAACAATATTCCCTGCTTTGTGCTTTTGCATACCAGCGCTCGATGATACAGCCTATCTCTAAAATCCGATTTAAAACAGCAAACACTTCCTTCTGTGTGGTAAAGCACCGCAGGCGTTTTGTATTGACAAGCCCATGCACCGGATGCTCCACCGCACACGTATACAATGCCATGCGCCCGGTTTTCGGCTGGATGCGAAACGCCGACACGCCCGCAGCGCCGGAACCGTACAAAGGCTTGATAAATACCTGGCAGGCACCCATGCAGCGCATCCGCTCCACGAGCTGTGCAGCAGGCGCATCCGTTTGTGTAAAAGCTGGATCCTCCAGCATTTCTGTCACCGCAAGCCCTGCCTCTTGCAGCTTTTTTTTGCAGGCGCGCTTATCCAGCAGCATTTGAATCGCCTGCGGATGATTGAAAAATTCCAATGGCAGGCGCTTTGCCATTTGGGATAATTCATCCAGCTTTTGTATATAATCTCCAACCAGCCTGTTCATCTCGCCTAAAGAACAGCTTTTCCAAAGCGGCGGGTCAATTTTTACGAGCCGCTCTCCCCTTCCGTCAAAAAGCTGTCTCTTCCACTTACCATAATCTTTCCAGTCTACGAAAAAGACAGGCAGCTTTTCCTGTTGCGCTGCCTGCCTGAAATAATCTGTCCTTTTCGTACCTGCATTTCCTAACAGTACTGCCTCTCTCACGGTATCCCTCTTTTTGTCTGCCAAAAACGATCCTGTTATTCGGTCAGCATCGCATTGAAATAAATCGTCCCATTGTACTCATCTGGCTCATTTGGTTCGGAAACATCTACGTCCATCGGCAGCTTTATCAGATTTTCTGCCATTTCATCGCTTAAATAATGATAATGCACATCCAAAGCCTTCACATTCGGCCACTTTACAATCTCCTCCAATAAAAGCGCGCCGCCTTTGTCTGTCAGTGTGCCCATCGACAAATCCAGTGTTTCGATCTGGCCCATAAACTTGCTTTCCAGTACAACCTTAGCCAATTCGTCCTGGATCTCGCTGTTTGTAATGCCCAGATACTGCAATTTTGGAAAATCTGCATTGGCTAAAAGCTCCCTGATCGTATCTGCATTGCCGTCAAATCCATAATTCTCCGCGCCAATATAAAGCAGCAGTTTTTTTAAGTTCGGCAGCTTTGCATTTTGGATCGAAGAAAGCACATCCGAGCCAATGCCGCCGCAGATAATGGTAAGCTCCTCAAGGCCTTCATGGCAGATTTCACCAAGCACCAGGTCTGTGCTTCCTTTGATCGTAAGCCCCTTTAAATTCGGAAGCGCCGCCCACAGCTTGCTGTAATCCCCCTGTATAATCCAGGACACCTCGCATTGCTCATAATTCATATCGCCGATAAACAGCTTTTCAATATGAGAAAACTGTTTCGCATGTTCCACAATCCCATTTAAGATCGGCTGGCAGCTATCCTCCCAGGCATCGCCCCAGTCCCCGATTATCAGCTCTTTGAGCCTTGGAAAATCCGGGTCTGCCAGGATATCCTCTACCATGCTGTCAGAGGATCTGTCATCATCTTCATATTGTTCATACGTATACGAATACATTTTTGAAGTTCCCTGTACCAGTTCAAACCAATTTTTTGTTTCCTGTTCTGCACCCAATGTGATTTCGCTGCAAAAAACGGCATATTTTTGATTTCCCAGCACGTTTTGCAGCTTCCCCCTTTCCTGTTGTTATCCTTTTTGTATACAGCCTTCATTGACTGCTGCACTCCTGTATGGATGATGCTTTTATTATACCATGGATACCAAAAATTGGAAAGTTTTAAATCATGCGATTTCCCCGTTTATGCCGTTTCTTCAAGACACCGGTAATTCTCCAAAATATGGTTATACAGCGTCCGTACTGCCGGCGCCATAAATGCAGGATGAAGCGCCGCAATTCCAATAATGCGGCAAGCCTGCGGATACACCGGATAGCAGTCCACTTCATATGGGATATCACGCATGACCAGCTCCGGCATCAGGCAGATTCCAAATCCTTTTGCTACAAGCGCGATCGTAGACAAATCATCCACCACATGATAGTTGGACTGGATGCGCAGGGAATTTTCTTTTAGAAAATTTTGGATATCTGCGTCTGTACATTCCCTCTGCGTCACAAACTGATGTGCACGCATTTCTTCAATGTCCATATAAGATTTGGATGTATCCTTACGCGCACCCTTTGGAAGCACGCACAGCAGCGGGTCCTTATACAACGGTTCAATCGGGATATCTTTCGCGCTGGATACCGACAAAAATCCAAGGTCTGCAACCCCGTTTTTGATCCAGTAATACACATCGTCATACGTCCCCTGAAATACCTCAATGGTGATCCTGTCATACTGCTTTTGAAACGAGCGCAGGATATCCGGCAGCCAGTTCGTACATACGCTGGAAAATACGGCGATCTTTACTTTCCCCTGTTTTAGCCCGTTCAATTCCGCGATCGCCTGCTGCAAGCTTTCATCACTGTTTAAAACCACATTTACATATGGCAGCAGGTGCTCCCCATAGTTTGTCAGCGCAACCCCGGATTTGCTGCGTGACAATACGCTAAAGCCGAGTTCCTTTTCCATCGACGTGATCGTATGGCTGATCGCAGAAGGCGTCAAACCAAGAATATCGGCAGCCTTCTGAAAGCTGCCGATATTCGCTACCGTCTGAAACACCTGATATGTTAATAATGTCATTCATATCTCCTAACGCGCACATTTATACTGCAATTCTTCCCAACGGCGGTCTACCTCCGCCTGGAACTGCACAATCAAATCCTCATTTCCTTTTTTAAATAAATGCCGGAACCTGCCTTGCGGCTTTAAAAAATCTTCAATCGGCAGCTTTTGCTTCGGCTCATACGACAGGATCCATTTTCCATCGACGACTTCAAATAACGGCCAATAGCAGGTTTCAACTGCCAGCTTACAGACCTGCATAATCTCCGGCGTCTCATAACGCCATCCTCTTGGGCAAGGCGTCATGATATTTAAAAAGCTGGCGCCCTTTGTATAAATCGCTTTTTCCGCTTTTAAATGCAGGTCTTTAAAATCCTGTGTCAGCGTCGTCTGTGCGACATACGCCACATCATGATCTGCAATGATGGACGCCAGATCTTTTCGGTTTTGCATTTTTCCGTCTGACTGTGTGCCTGCCGGCGTTGTTGTCGTATCCGCATACATCGGCGTTGCCGACGACCGCTGGATCCCGGTATTCATATAAGCCCCATTGTCATAGCAGACATACGCCATGTCATGTCCGCGCTCCATAGCCCCCGATAACGACTGGAACCCAATATCATACGTCCCGCCGTCTCCGCCAAACGTAATAAACTTAAACGTCTCCTCTTTCGGCAGGCGCCCGCGTTTTTTCAATGCCCGGTACGCCGTCTCCACACCACTTAGCGTCGCTCCTGCATTTTCGAATGCATTGTGAATATAGCTGTCCTCCCATGCCGTATACGGATACATATAGGAAGATACTTCCAGGCACCCGGTGGCATTGCCGATCACCGCACGGTCTCCTTTGTGAAGCGCACGCAAAACCGCACGCACCCCAATGGTAGCCCCGCAGCCTGCACACATCCGATGCCCCGGCGCCAAACGCTCCGGCTGGTTCACCCAATCTTTTAACCGGTAGCCGCTTTCTGCTTTCATACCGCCTGACTTGTAATCATTTCCCGTTTCCATTGCTTCCTCCTATTTCCGTAGCCCAACATATTGAAACTGCTCTACCTTCGTACCGTTCCTGTCAGCCTCTTCCAGTTCCTTGAAAACGGCAAATACATCATCTACCGTAAAATCACGTCCTCCAAGCCCATAGATATAATTCACCGTTTCAATCATGATTTTATTTCGAAACAAAGCTGCGTCCACTTCACATCCCAACGGCCCGCCGTTGCCATTGTAGCTTTCACAGCGATCCATAACAGCCGCCATTTTGCAGTGGCTTAATGCTTCCGCCAGTTCTTTTGCCGGAAACGGCCGAAAAACCCTTAGCTTGATAATCCCTACTTTTTTACCGCCGGCACGCAGCTCGTCCGCTGCCTGTTTCGCCGTTCCTGCTGCGGAGCCTATTAACAGCATAATATAATCCGCATCCTCCGTCCGGTATTCTTCAAACAGCCCATAGCTTCGCCCTGAAATCTTCTGGAACCGCTTCGCCACGTCCAAGATCACATCTTTTGCATTTTCCAAAGCGATTTCCTGGTTTTTCTTCGCCTCCATCACATATCCTGATGCAGAATACGGCCCGACTGCAACCGGCTTTCCCGGATTCAGCAAGTACTCTTTCGGCTGGTATTCACCGACAAACTGTTTTACTACCTCATCTTCCAGCAATTCGATATTTTCTACTGCATGGCTTGTAATAAATCCATCCTGACAGATCATCACTGGCAGATGCACACTCTCATGCTCCGCAATCGGATATGCCTGGATAAAATTATCATAAGCTTCCTGGTTATTTTCCGCATAAATCTGAATCCAGCCCGTATCCCTTGCACCCATTCCATCCGAATGGTCACAGTTGATATTGATTGGGCCTGATAACGTACGGTTGACTAAAGCAAGCACAATCGGCATCCGGTTCGACGCCGCTAAAAGCAGCTCTTCCCACATCAGCGCAAGCCCGGCAGATGAAGTCGCCGTTAAGCTTCTCGCACCTGCTGCCTCCGACCCGATCGCCGCGCTCATAGCAGAATGCTCGCTCTCAACCGGAATAAACTCTGTATCCATCTCCCCGTTTGCAATATAAGAAGACACCATCTGCGGAATTTCCGTTGAAGGCGTAATCGGAAATGCCGGCATAACATCTGGATTGATCTGGCGGATCGCAAAGGATACTGCCTCATTCCCTGACATACGGTCTTTGATTGCCATTGTTATCTCCCCTCCCTCATCGTAATTGCATGAAACGGACATGACTTGGCACAAATCCCGCAACCCTTGCAGTGATCATAGTCAAAATCTTCCCGCAAGCCATCCTTGACCGGAATGCTTGAATCCGGACAGACCGGCACGCACAGCATACACTGTTTGCATAAATCCGCATGGAATACCGGCGTACTTGTCCTCCACTCACCCGTATAAAAATATTTAGACGTTCCCGAAGCAAACATCATCAGCCCCTCTGTCAAATCCTGATGCCTTGTCTGCTCATTTATTTTATGTACATCTGTTCTCATCAATCAGAATCTCCCGCTATGCACTTTTTCTTATTTCCTGTTTTAATACTTCTTCCATAACCTCAAATGTTTTAGAAAGCGCCTGCATATTTCCCGCAACCACTTCCGGCTTCTTTGCAAACTTATGCTCATACAGCCCCTGCATCTCTTTTAAAAACGCTTCGCGCTCCATTACGCCGCTCACTGCAACCGCCGCTGCAAGCATTGGAGAATTCGGAAAATTCTTTCCCAATGTCTCTTCCGAAATCCTTCTGGCATCCACCGTATAGACACTGCCCTTATAACCATTTAAAAGCGGCAGGATCTCCTTTCTCGTTTTCGGAGTATTAATGATCATCGCGCCGTCCTCCTTAAGCCCTGCTGCCACATCGACAGAATAAAGCAGCGTCTCATCCACGACCATCACCAGATCAGGATGATAAATATTGGAATGCACGCGGATTGGCTCCTTTCCGATCCTGTTATAAGCAGTAATCGGCGCGCCCATCCGCTCAGGGCCATACTCCGGAAATCCCTGCACATACTGCCCTGTCTTAAACGCCGCATCTGCCAATAATAATGCCGCTGTTTTTGCACCCTGGCCGCCTCTGCCATGCCATCTGATCTCAAGTCCATTGTTCATTTTCCTAATCTCCTTTTTATGTAACTTTTATTCCAAAGTTAACCGTTTCAATGTTAACTCTTTCACACTTCTTATCAACGAGTACTATTATAATAATATCTTTTTCTTTTGTAAAGTGAAAGTGTGAGAATCATTCACTTTAAAGATGAATATTTTTCATCTATACCAAAGTCCTTTCCATAAAAAGGCTGTTCTTTATTATGCTGTTCTTTCCTCCAATTTATCAACTCGTTTCGATATATCTTCAACGACCTGAAACAGCATCCTTATGTTTTCATTTTCCAGCTTCACAATATGATAATACTGCTTTAGTTCATCCACATCTCCCTGTACCTTTGCTATTTTATTTTCCAAAATAGACCTTGTCCGCTCTGTCTCATCCAAGATCAGATTTTCTGACCTTGTAATCTCTTTCCGCATCACTGCCTTCATCGATGTTTCTGATCTTGCAATTTCTCCCCTCATCTTTTCTTCTGATTTT
>CAMWXD010000088.1 GCA_947178105.1 uncultured Eubacterium sp.
CCGCCTGCTGGGATTCCTGCGCTGTCCTGTATTCGTCCGTCTGCTGTCATTCCTGCGCTGTCCTGCATCCGTCCGTCCGCTGTTTTTTGTACAGCCGCTTTCCCTGTATCATGATGCCCTGCATCCTGCGCCTTGCCAAAAGGATCTAAGGCCGTTCTGCGTTGCCCCGTCTGCTCAAATGCCGCATCAACATGCCCCATCCCGTCTAAGCCTTCTTCCGGGAGCCTAGTATGCTGCGCCTGTCCCATATCGTCCAATGCCATAGAATCCAGCGTCATAGAATCCAATGCCATAGCTTCCTGCCGCTTTTTTACTTCTTTTAAAATCTTTTTCTCATGCTTTGCTACCGCTGCGTCAGGATAAAACCCTTCTTCTACCCGGTGCGCAAACCGCTGGAATACCTCATCCGGCAGGCTGGAAAACCGCTTGCTAAAATCCTCCATCTGCTTTAGCGCATCCTGCGGGCTGTAGAGCCTGTCAGGATGCCGCCTGCCGCCTGCCGCTTCTTTTTCCTCCCGTTGCAGCCGTTGCTTACGGACCGCTTCGTATTCGTTGTATTTAAAATTTGCGGCGCGTTCTCCATGATAGCCGAGCAGTTCCAGATAATCCTCGTATGCCTTTGCATCGCCTGCAAAATCCATCTCATAGATCTGTCCCTCTGAAATCAGGCGGTCTGGGCGCGGCGTATAAAAACAGCAGCAGTTGCTGCACGTATAGGCACGCGCCAGGTATACCCCTTTTTCCTCCGTATCTATACGCACCTCTTTACCTTCTGGATAGACTGCCATATGCAGCTTCTGCGAACATTTTGGACACTGGTAGCCTACAAGGTAAAAGTTGTTTCCAATCCGGTCTTCCACCCGCTCCAGCAGCGTCGTTTCCGTTTTCTGAAATGCCCTCTCCCGGTTTTTCCAAATCAGGCGGTGCCAAAGCCCCTGCGACTCCGCCCTTGGATCATCCTCCTGCTTTTTTTCATATTCCAGCACCGTCTGTAGGACTTCTTCGTATGTAATGCGCACGCCAACCTTATAAAACCGGAAATTCTCCTTACGGAAAGACGGTTCGATATAATACATCCCAAGGATTTTGCCAAAAAGCTGGTTTAACTGCGGATAATCCTGCTCCACCCGAAGCCCCCGCAGGGTTCCCCATTTTCCAAATGCATACAGCACCATATTTACCAAATCCTTAAGAGTCGGATGCCTGGAAATGTCCAAAATCTGATCCTCCTTGACCGGAAGGTCTACAAGATTTGTCAGTACTTTTTTCGTATCAAACTGGAAGATCAGGGAACGCACCGTCCCTTCCAGGATCAGCTCATTGTCCCTTACAATAAAACGCCCATCCCATACAACCTGCTCCCCCATCGTCTGGATCAGCTTGTTAAATGTTGCTTCCTGTTCTTGATTCGCCTGCAAAACCAGCATATCAGACACCTCTCTTTTATCTGTTTTCTTCTCTTAAAAATAAAAGGCTGCCCGCTGAAGGACAACCTTTTCTCCTATTGCCGATTTTCTTAAATCGATGTCAGCAACATCCGGTTAAATACTGAAATCAAATCCAGGCTGGTAATTTTTTATGTCCTGTTCCCGGATCTTTGACCAGTCTACCTTGTTCATCTTCTCTACCAGCTCCTTCATAGACGACGCGGATACCTGCGTCCTCTTCGAACGCACGGAAATATCTTTCAGGTCTTTCTTTTGCTCTTTTGCCTTCTCAATGCGTTCCCTCTGGCTCTCGCTCATTTTTTCAAGCTCCGCAAAATAAGAAGTCGTGCCGTCGTCGTTAAAGGAAATGCCGATCTTTAAGATCTCTCCTTTTTCAGATGCCGGGCCAAAGCCGTTTTCTTTGTTGATCTGCTCTGTCATACGGACAGCATCATAGACCTTGTCCATATTTTCTTTCTCAAACGTTTCGTCCGCAGCCATCTTCTCCAGCTCTTCTGTAGAAAACAATACAGAAAATTCTTTTGTCCCGCGGGAAAGAACCTCCTTTGTATTGTCTCCCTTATCCGCTACCATAAAATCCATATTGCTGTGCGTCTTTTTCAGCTTTTCCAATAAAGCCTGCGCTTTGTCAGAAAGTTCTTTCCTGCCCTGGCTGCTTTGTGTACCAGAAGCTTTTCTGCTGGAGCCTGCCTTAGCGCTTGTGCTGTTTTTGAAAGCACTGTTGTAATAGCTCCCCTGCACAGCACGATATTCGTTTACTCCGTTCATATGGAATCCTCCTTGAAATCAATAGTTTGAAATCCTTTTCTTAAATAATATCGTCATTGTATTGGATATTGTTTACAGCAGGGCTTTGAGATTTTCATATTCCTGGATCTTTCCGCCGTCAATCAGCACTTCCTTCCCCTGGAACGCAAAGCCATAGATCCGTATGTTCTCCTTTGGAATCTCCTTTGCTTCCAGACTCGCTGCATACTGCTTGTCCAAAATTCCTGCTGGGACAAAACCACTGGCGCACCATTTTCCGGAACATCAGAGTAACCTCTTTGTTCGTAAGTGCAAGCACATACTCCATCGTCCCGGCTTCCTCTATGATATCATGCTGTTTAACAGGTAATAGTGCTCCGAATATGCATTTGCAATTAAAAACCCGATCTTAGCCCTCGTATCCTGATAGCAGTTTTCCTTGATCACCGCAAAACTAAGCGCAATCACAGGATAGGTACCATAAAGCTGCCTGTATGCCTCTTCCTTCCAGATCTTTAACCCTGTAAACAACTTCGCTTTGTTTGCATATTTTACAGAAAAAAAATGCTCCAGCATACTCAAGCTAAGCGTCTTCCCAAAACGGCGCGGTCGTGTAATCAGCGTGATATCGTCCTCATTCTCCCACCATTCCTTTATGAAATCCGTTTTATCCACATAAAAACAGTTCCTTGTCCTTATTTTTTCAAAATCCTGCAATCCGATTGCCGCTTTTCTTGCCATATGGTTCCCTCCGAACTTATCATGCGAAACAATAAAACAAACGAAAAAGATCTCCTGATACTACCTATAACATAACAGGCAGACGTTTTCAAGCATTATTTTACTCCATCGCAAGTCCATAAAATTTACAAAATATGCTCACAGGTTGTTCACATTTCTCCATTATCCTGAATTTGCCAATACAGCAAACCCATCACAAGCCAGACGAAAGGAAGCTTATTTTATGAAGACAAGGAAAAAAGTCATTGCGGCTGTTATGATTGGTGCAATCACAGCCGCAGCAATACCGCAAAGCCCGACAAGCGCGGCGGCAGCCAGTGTGGAGACAGGCGTATCGAAAAAAGCATACAGCCTGTCGAAAAAGGCAGGCACCTATACAAAGAGCATCAAGATCAAACTGCGCGCCAATAGCGGGTATTTTGTCTATTATTCAAAAAGCGGAAGCCTGACGAAAAACAAAGTGATCAAAAGCGGGCAAAGCAAGACCTTTACGATTAGTAAAACAACGACGCTTACCGTATATGCGTCAAAGACAGCAAAGACAACAAAGCAACTGAAAACGGCACAGGCAAAGAATGCTGCTGCAAAATATGTGTACAAAATTAAGACAGCAAGTACCGATACAACGCAGACAGACACTACCGGCACCGCAGATCCAGCCGGAAGCACAGACAGTACGGCTTCTGGCTCTGCTGGAAATACAGGCAGCCCGAACCAGCCGGCTTCTGGTAACGAAGGGGATCCGGATGCGGCACAAAATACCGCCGTTTCGATGGCTGCAAAAGCTGCGGCATATGAATCTGACGCTCTCAAAGCAAAAGCAGCATTAAAAACTCCTGCAACCACATCTGCGTCAACGCCTGTCATCACATGCTCACAGACACATGCAGAGGTTTCCAGCCTCAAGGATGCCGCTTCTGTTGCTGTGGATACGTCTGGCAGCATGTGCACAGTAACGATCAAAAAAGCAGGCACTTATCTTTTGACCGGAGGATCCGAAAGCTCACCGGCCAAAAATATATCGATTTCTGTTGCAAAAGACATCGCAGGCGATGTGGATCTGGTACTTGACAGCCTTTTTATCGACAACAGCGCCCTTGGAAAAGCAGATGGAGAGGACACGCCTGTGATCGGTATTGAAAAAGGCACAAAAAAAGTGACGGTTACGCTGCAAGGGACTTCTTCCCTGATTGGAAACAGCAGCTTTGCCAAAGAGCCGGCATCGGGAATCATTTATGCAGCCGATTCGGATGCGGTGCTGACAATGCTGGCAAAAGATGCTTCTGCCAGGCTGTCTGTCACAGACCGTACCGATCCAGAAGCTTATGGCAAATATGACCCGTCAGACGGCATTTTTTCAAAAGGGACACTGATCCTGCAAAGCGGTATTTATAATATATCCGTAAACGGCGACTGTCTCAAAGGCAGCGGCTCGGACGGAGCAGGCGGCATTATGGTGCTGGATGGAAGCTATCAACTGAAATCCCAGCTCGGAAATGGGATGAAGTCCAAAAACGGCACGATTTCTATTTATGGCGGCACTGTCAGCATGTCCTATACAGCACAGGACGGTATCAACGCGAAAAACGCTGCGGTCCAAATCCTTGGCGGCGACATCACAATCGGCCAATGCTACGGAGACGGTATTCAGGGTGAAAACGTACTGATTTGCGGAGATGATACAAAGCTTGCCATTACAACCTGTTTTGCAGACGCAGGAAAAAACTTTTATGATCCGCAGCTTGGAAGCGGGAATTACAATACTCTGAACAAAACGCAGACAACCAAAACCGAAGTCATCCATGTCGATACCGGAAGCCATAAAGGCATCAAAGCCGGAACAAAAGCATGTACCTATTCCTATCAGTCCGTAGCGTCCGAAAGCAGCAAGGAGACCGGAAAAACTTATACGACGCAGGCATCCGGCGGGATTATCATTACCGGCGGGCAGATCAAGGTAAATACCGCAGGCACAGGCATAAAATATAACGGCAGCACCAGACAAGATTCCAACCTGGGCGGTATTACTCCGGCAAACAATGACGGCCAGTATATTATTGGATCGCCAGAAGATACTGTCCACAGCAACAATGATTTCTTAATGACAGGCGGGACGCTGGAGCTTACCTCTGCGGACGACGGCATTACCGCACAGGGCAGCGTGACGATACTGAATGACAGCGTAATCGATATCCTGGACAGCTATGAAGGGATCGAAGGAAAGACAATTATCGTAGGGTCAACCAAGCAAGCTTCGCCGCGCATTACAATTTCATCCAACGATGACGGCGTAAACGCTGCTTCCGACGCTTCTTTGCATTACGATTACACAGACGAATCAGAAGAAGCCTGTACGAAAATAAAAACAGCCTCCTCCGATAATACGTTTTATATGCTTGACGGCTATCTGAACATTAGGATCGCAGATGACAATGCCCATACCTTTTCACTGCCGACTGCTGACGGCAGCATGACTAACGGCAGCTTTACAGCAAATGGCGACGGCATTGACTGCAATGGCTCATTCTATGCGTACGGCGGCACTGTCATTGTATACGGAACTACTTCTAACGACAATTCGCCGATCGATACGGATGCTGCTTATTATATCGGCAGCGGCGTAACCATCCTTGCAACCGGCAGCGGCGGCATGACAGAAAACCCAACCGGCATGGCGCAGGCAGCTATCACCTATGGCGGCATGGGAGGCGGCAAACCTGGAAACGGGAATGAAAACGAGGGCGCAATGCCTGGAAACGGGAATGAAAACAAGGGCGCAATGCCTGGAAGCGGAAATGGAAACGAAGGCGCAATGCCTGGAAACGGGAATGGATTTGGCACAGAGCCGCCTGCCGGTATGGACGGAAATGCAGCTCCGCCGGCAAATGCAGATGGAAACGAGGGCAATATGGCTCCGCCAAATGATCAGGACGCAGCGATGAACCCGCCGAATCCTGGAATGCCTAATATGCCGCAAGGACAGATGGGGGCTTCGCTTTCTGTCAGTGCCGGAACCTCGGTTGCCGTTTTAGGACAGGATGGAAATACCGTCGTAGCCTTTCAGGCGCCAAAATCGTTTGGCTATCTTTTCTATTCTTCACCAAAGCTGGCTGCCGGAAGCACTTATACCATTTCCAGCGGCGGCAGTGTAGGCGGTACGCTTGTATATAATGAATGTAAGTATGATTACCGTTATACAAGCTATCAGGCTGAAAATGCTACAGATCTTGCAACGGTGACGGCAAGCCGTTAAGAAGGCAAGGCTCTTACGAAAGACGGCGTAAGAGCCTGGTTCTTGTCAATGAGAGTTACTGCTTCATATTTCATGTGACAAAAAAGCTTTCAGCTCTTTTGGTGTGCCTAAAACATGCACTTTTTTCGGGTCAATGTCGGATATATATATTTGACCGCCTTTCGAAAGAAGGTAGTCATATAACGGGGCTACATATTTTTCTCCATTCACAAGGCGCTGCTGCCCGCCGTAATATTCATCGTACAACTCTTTATACAGCTTGCAAGTTTTAAAGTAATATGCACCGAGCGTACAGTAATTTGAGATTCGTTTTTTTTCTTTAATCTCTGCAACCTTCCCAGACGCATCGAGGCGTACAAAGCTCCAGTGGTCTCCCTCTGCCTGAAAACAAGGAATAAACCCATCCCCTTTCAGCTCCTTGTGTTTCATTTCGCCTGCTTCTACATAAGTATCGATATTGTAGATCAGAAGGGCATTTTCAGGATTCCAGTATTTTTCTGCAAGGACTGCTGTGGTTGCCTGTCCATCGGTAAGAAAGTCAAGCATAATGACATGATAATTTTTAATCCCAAGTTCTTTGCATTTTCTGTTTATGAAATGCTCCACATCACATGCATTATCTTTCATAGCAATAAAAATATAGTTGCCTGCCACATCGTTATATCCCTCAAGGCTTTTTATCGACCACTCAAATAAGGTCTTTCCCTTTGCTTCTATCATATATTTTGGAACGGTATATCCGATACTGCGAAACCGTGATCCCATACCGCCCATTGTGATTACAATTTCCATTCTTTTATTCATTGTCAGCGCCTTTCTTATGTTGCCTGCATCTTGAATCCCTGCACAGCCGTTCAAGCTCATCCGGTGTATAGTTTAAAAATTCGTCCGGCCTTACTGTCCGGTCATCCACGTAAAAGCCTTTCTGCCCTGGCCATGTCTTGCCATAAACAATTTCGTCGTATGGAATGTCCCACTTTGCAAGCCATTCTGAAAGCACAGGCGCCGTGTACTTATGAATCATGCCTATATTTCCATTGTATGTATTCATATTCCTGGACGTAAAAAGCACGATTTTTGCACCGTTTTCTTTATAATATTTTAATTTTTTGACTATCTCTGGAAAAGGAACCAGGTCTTCATATCTTTCTTCTTTTCCTTTGATCGGGCATAACGTTCCGTCAATATCAAATACAAACGAATAGTCTTTAAACATGTTTTTCAATCTCCTCTAATATGTTCTTCACATTTAAGATAAACCCGAACACCTTATGGGGGTTATCGATATGCAGCGGCAGCATCGAGAGAAACAGTGATGCCTCATAGATTCTTACTGACAGATAGTCAAAACCGTTTTCATTCAGCTTTTGCCTGAAAATTTCTACATAACTAGCATTGTAAAAAGGTATTTCCAAATCATAAGAAAAATTGGCGCCAATTTTAATGTCGAAAAGTGCATGGTTGAAAAAATCATATCTTCCGCATACTGAATGGCTCAGTTTAGCCACATCGTAATAAGGATCTGTCCAAAGCTCGTCTTTTGTCATTGCACCTTTCGGATCAATAAACTTAAGCGTTTTTGTCGATTTGTTATACAACGCATTAGCAAAACAAGGATCGCCATGCCCGATTACGAGCTTGTGCGGGTAAACGCTTCTCCCTTCGATTGCTTTCTTAAGTTCAAAATACCTGGCTAATATGCTTTCCAAATCGATATCTCCTGATGCCTCTAAAAGCATTTTTATTTTTTGATATTCCTTAAACGCTTTCAGTGACTTTATTCGCTCAATTACCTTTTCCTCATAAAGAGATTCCTTCATACGGTCGTATTCTTTTTTGGTACATGGCTTTTCATGGCGGCATTGAAAGAAAAAGAAATATTTATCCATTAATTCCTCAAATTCCGCCTCATCCATTGACCCATGCACCCATTTGACAGCCAAATCTGTCATATGCAGACGCTCCATCGTATAACTCGCACCTTCCTCAGATTCTTTGTAGTGAAAGGGCATCACAAACCAGAATTTCATATCATCTGGAAGCAGATGATAAAACTCGTACTCAGCTCTGATTTTTTTCTTATTAGGAGAGCTTTTTACAAGTGTATATTCGTTTCCTTTTAAGGAATTAAAATATCTGGAATCAAAATCACCCGTAATGCACTGAATAAAATTTCCGATGATTCCAAGATCTACAACTCCTTCTATTTCAAAAGATTCTGGAAAACCCCGAATCAAATCCCATGGTTTTTTACCAGTGACCAAAGATTTGCAAAATATCAGGTATTCATCCGCTGACGGAAACATAGCTGCAACGACTCTTTTATTCGATAACACAGCATAGGCATCCTCGATAAAAGCAAGTTTTTTAAACGACAAAAGCGCCTGTGCACTGTCCGTAATCAAATAATTTGAGAAACAATGCAGGATCTTTACATCGTCTGCATCATCTAATTCTATTGCCTTTAATAAATCTCTGTACTCGAAGGGAGAACGGATTTTCTTCCAGATCAGGCAAGGGTATTCCTTGCTGATTTCTTCTTGATAATATGCTTCCAATCGTCTTTTCTTTACAACTACATCGGAAAATCCTTTGTCTCCTATAATGTCAGAAATCACTTCGCTTTTTCTTCCTGTATCGTCATATACAACTATTACTTTCATTCACGATTGTTCTCCTTTGTCAGTATTTCTACTAGCTTGAGAGCTGCATAGAAAACAATAAGCAGCAGGACGCTCATCGATACAAACTGTTTCAGCTCGGTTGAACTGCCCATCCCCATTGCCGAGGACAGATAATGGGAAATCATTTCGTTCCGTGCCCCTTCTTCCGCAATCCCATGAAGGAAAACGAGGCTTCCAATTTCAGTTCCCCATGCAATGAAAGATAAAACATACAGAATCATGCCCCTGCCCTTTGAAACATTTACGATTTCCTGGTAAATCAAATAAAATACATCCAGTATTTTAAGAATCGCTAATTTGTGTTCCGTAGCCTTTGCTGAAAGCAGATATTTTTTCCAAAACCGGTGCACACCAGGAAATACAAAAAAAAGCAGCAGCAAAAACAGTAAAAATATAATAAAAGCATATACGAGCGGTACTATGTTGCCGCCATGAAATATCCTTACAAATACAATCATCGTAACAAGGGCGATTGTATCTATAAAACGGTCAAAAAGCACAATCACAATCCCTCTCAAAAAGCTGTTCAGTTGCTTTCCATAACAATACATTTTAAAAATTTCTCCGAGTTTATAAGGAATCAGCACACTTACCGGGGCCACCTTACAATATGTCTTCATGTATGTATACAACGTTATGTCTGAACCATAAAGCGCCAGGTAAAGCCTGCCTGCCTTCACGATATGTACAGTTACCACTGTTCCTATGAGAATCAGGACAGAACGAATATCTGTTCCATAACATAAAATCTCCCCGTTCATTTCCATCACCCGCTGTATTGGTTTTCGTAAATAATCTTTGCCGAATAACTTTCGATCACTTCGCTGCGGTGCTCCGCTTCCATAAATTTCTTTTTATGAAGGACAAATGACGCCAAAAGCCGGAGTACAGTAGTTGCCTGTCTCACCATCTTCACGTTAGACACCTGGTCATCCTCTTTCCATACTATCGGAAAAAACGCAACCTTATGCTTGTAATAGGCGGATCCCATCACCATGCAATAATTAAACACCAAATTGTCTTTATACTTTAGGTAAAACTGATCTTTCAAAATATCTGTCTTATACATATTTAATCCTGAACCAAGGTCATAAATTTTAAATCCGCATCCAATCGAAAACAATATATTGTAGACTACATTTCCAAAAGTCCGAAACTTTGAGTAGCCTTGCAGTTTTGAGCCTCTCATAAATCTTGCTCCAAGAAAACAGTCAAATTTTTTATACGAGCCATTTTTCAGATACGGAAGCAAGTCGGAAAGGTTCCCCTGGTCGTCCCCATGCAGCACGATCACATAGCCATACTTATGCGTAACCGCATAATCAAAAGCAACTTTATGCGATCCGCCCAGCCCATAATTAGAATCATTTCGAAACAGCCGCACTTTCACAGCAATCTGATGTGATTCCAGATACTCCCTGACAGCTTTTTCACCATGATCTGTGCTTCTGTTGTTGACAATGATAACCTCATGGATATACCTGCATACATCATTCGATAACTGGGCAAGAACCCTCTTAATTTGCTTTTCACAATTATACATAGGAATAAACAGTAAAATCCTGCGCTTCATCATTCTACCTCCCGTAACTTCAACAGCCTGATTTCAGATATTTTGGGTGATGGAATCATCTCTCCGTCTTTCCAAACGGTAATTTTTATGCCGTCATGCCCATTAAGCAGCCATCCTGATCCGCTTCCTAGTGGAATCAGCAATTTCCCTCTACCCATTGAACAATGCAAGCTATGTTCTGTTCCTCTTTCATCCGTCCAGGAAACACATACGGATATCCCTCTATTATAGTCCTTTTTCATCAATTTCTGATTCCATGCTGTCAAATCCGTCTGAACGGCGTCTTCGCTGTGGTTAAAAAGAATATAGTCAAAATTTTGATCCATACCATCAAATGTAAGATAGATAAAATCTGCTTCCTCTCCGTTTAACGTTTCTTGAAATCTGACATGGGTTCCCTGATCTGTGTCTTCCAGCGCTGGATCCAGAAAATTTCCGGTAAAGATAGCTTCCAGCGTATGCATGGACAATCCCCAGGATGAAGGAGTCCTGCCAAGCCATCTCTCCTCTGCCGGAATAGAAAGATATTGATTTTGTTCCAGTATCTCTTCGAGAGGTACGTTTTCTGTGTTTGGATAAAAGTATCCATGCTCCGCTGACCATATATACTCGCCAGACGTAACCAGCCAATGATACAGATAGTATAAGGAAAAAGAATCCACCGCAGTAATCACAGTGCCGTTTTTCCTCATCAAATCCACCGTTTCTTGCGCGGCTTTATATCCCTTGATCGTACCTGTTTCCATAACGGAATCGCCCTTGATCTTTGAAAGATAGAAATTCCCAAAGCTGCCGATTCCCATATAGCCCTTATCGGGATCCAGGGAGCGGGTACTGTCGAAGTTTGCAACGATCCCGTCATAGACAGGCTGATACACAAAACATTTGCCCAGCCTGGGAACGCGCCCATCTTCAGCCAGGATATATTCTTCCGGCACAGTGTAGTAAGCCTCCAGCTTATTCGCGCTGTTTATCCCATACACGGCCTCTCCAGAAACAGCTCCAATAAGAAAAACTGCAAATCCAACCAGTACATAGGACATTTTTGATTCTTTCATATATCTCTCGCATATCAGAAGGATCATCATTGCAGACGCATAAATGATTCCGGCACTCCTGGCGTAAATGCTGTAAATGTCAATCCTTACCAGCGTATATGTAAATGCGATAAGTAAGGCAATTCCAAACGAAGCGCATATCGCTGCTCCTTTGCAATTCGTGATTCTAATTTTTTTATGTTCTAAACAGATGCCGCCCACCTTCATAATCAGTATCGAAGAAACCCATACAATGCTTGCCTGGATTAGAAATGTGAATATGCCGTATGCAAAAAGCCGAATACTTGAAGACTGTATATAGGAAAAGAAAGAATCGGGCACCATTTGCCCAAATCTTGAAATACCGTCCGCATATACCGTTTGTCCGCTCATTGCACGCATATGCTTCCATGTGCCTGATAAAAGCGGGATACACAATAGCACCGGCAAAAGGCACAACGCCCATTCTATCCAAAACTTCTTTTTCTTTCTGTCTGCCTGAAAATCTCCTTTTATGTAGGTAACAATCTGATACACAAGCAGCGGCAGATAGCCAATACATACAGCAGCGCCAAACACCGGATAATACAGCCCGTGAACCAAGCTTGTCAAAAGCCATGCCTTAAGCCATAAATTTTTATGTTCTATCAGCTTCGGCCATGCCAGTAATAGCAGAATCGGCATAATGAATGCTACCCTGTTATATCGAATCACAGGAATTAAGAGGGCAATCATAAAAAGATAGAAATTTTTGATCTGTTTTCTTGCTAACCATACAATCATCCATACAACAGCAAAGTAAAACAGATTTTCCGCCACATAATAATAAGCGTAAAAACCGTTTCCAAATAACCACAAAAAAAATCCTTGGACAAACGAGTACATACCTGAAACCGGAATATACTCAGTAAATGGCTGTTGCCCTAATTCGATTATTTGTGAAAACCCAATGATATTTTCAAACGGATGATGGATATCACTGGATATAATTTGCCCGGAACCTGAATATCCATTAAAGTTCATCATACAGCACAAGGTTCCAAAAGAAATGGATGTTTCCAGTTCAAAATCCTGTCCCCAGTTTTTTCGGATTTCCCGTATTGCAAGAAAGACAAACCAAAGTATTACAATCCAAATCCCCCAACGAATTCGCCGCGGAAGAAGCAACTGCACAACACCTTCTGAATATTTATAATTGGATGCCAAAAACACCAGTAAAGAAAAAGGGATCAGCATTTGCTGCACCAAAAAACAATGCTTAAATATATCCTTCCCTTTTTTATGGGAAATGCTAAGAAGGATGCCGGAAATAAGCAGCGACCACAACGTAACTGTCATAAGTTCAAGTTTTTGAACGCCGCCAAAATATACATACAGCCTGTAAATCGCACAAAAATCATAGATACATGAGACAAAAAATATCAGCCCTGACACAGCAAGGTTTACATCCACAAGATACAAAAGCATCAGAAAAATAACCAGCCCCATCAAAATCGGACTGATTCCAGCATAAACCAGATAATACGTTCCCGCTGAAACCAGCAGCGCTATCGTTGCAATCTTTAATTCTCTGTTCTCACCATTTGGAATTGTTTCGTGCAAGCTTTTATTCCTTTTATGTAAGAATGCATAAAATACAAAAATGGCACAGGAACCTGCAAATGACAAAGCATACGCCAAATTTCGCTCTGCCGACTTATTGCTGCCATCGGTCGAAGTATACTCCTGTACAACGTCCCTGAACACTTGCGGTTTATTTCCATAAAAAGAAAACCATACATACAGGAACACAGCTCCAAGTACAAAAAGCGCCACAAAAAATAAAGCTTCTATATTCTGATGGCTTCTATTTACGGTATTTTTGGATACCGGATATTTTTTTAAATGATACAACATATCGTCCTCCCATCCCAATAAACATTCCGCTCAATTTATCTGCCAGAAAAAAACAGACAAGTTTCTCCTGGTGTTTCGCAGAGTATGCAGCTCTGCAAAAAAATTCTGGCAATTCCCATATGCAAGGAATATTTATGCAGAGTGACTATTTATTTGACTGCAAATAATCCAGAAAGCTTGTTCATGTTCTCACGTTTCATCTGCATTGTCGGATGGATGTAGCGGTTCAGAGTGATATTGACATTCGCATGTCCAAGGATTTCACTCAAAGATTTGATGTCGAAGCCTGCCTCTACGCAGCGGGTGGCAAAGCTATGACGGCAGGTATGCACCGTAGCATCCGCTATACCGCACTTCTTTAAAATAGATTTAAAGCGATTCTCCATTGTACGTGGTTCCACATACCGCTTCGCTTTTCCGGTAAGGACATATGCGCCGCTGACATAGGAGCCGCTTAAGTCTTCCATAATATTGTCCGGAATCGGAATTGTGCGAATGGAACATCTGCTTTTTGGCTCGTCAATATCAATGTAAGTCTTCTTCTTAGCATTCCCATCAAGGTTTTTCAGGCGCTGCATGGTTCTTTTCACATGAAGTTCCCGATCGGTTAACGATATATCACTCCAGGTCAAGGCACAAAGCTCGCCGACACGGATACCGGTAAACAGACAGAGGATGATGCCAAGGCTGGTCAAATCTGGATGCTCCTTCAGGTAATGAAGAAGTACCTTTTCTTCAGTAAGCGAAAATACCCTGATATCTCCTGGCGCCTGCGGAACAGTTATACAATCAGGAATATATCGTACTTCATAGCCTCGGATCAGTGCAAATCTGCGGATGGATTTCATCCTGGACAGGATATCCGATACGCTCTTTGGCGAAAGTTTTTCACTGCCATTGCTGTTTCCTGTGAGCAGCCTGTTCCCAAAGGCTATCAGGTCTTCATTTGCAATTTCGTCAATACACTTGTCTCCGAATGCAGGGAATATATGGTTTCGTAGTTGGCTGTCATACTTTACGATCGTAGACTTCTTGCGCGCAGGTTTCAGGCTGTCAAGCCACAAATTTCCAATTTCCATCATGGTAGGCTGCTGTTTTGTTACCGACAGGCTCGGTTTGCCTGTATCTGCCAAAAGAGCAGAAATTGCTGCCGCCTTCTTCTCCTTTGCTTCCAGATAGGATTTGCCAAAGACGTATCCATAAACTGCTTTGTTATTTTTTCTTCCTTTGATATACCGTGCCTCCCACCTGCCATCTGCTCTTTTAAAGATGTTTTCGCCTTTTCTTGCCATTGATTTTCGTACCTCCTGACTAAAAATTTGACTGCGAATTCCGTCATTTTATCTGGAATTTAGCAGTTTCTACCTTAATCGGGCAGGCATCTTCCACAATTTAGAAGAATTTTATCCAGGAATATTGACAAATATTTGAACTCGATGTATCATTTATTTTGTTATTTGATACTATTTCACAGCTCGCAGAGCTGCATACTCTGCGAAACATCATTTGATCTTGTCCAACTCTGCAGCACATCCGCACCTAAACATCCAAAAAAACGTTGATTCCTCTCCTAAAATGATTATAATGAAAATAGGAAGTAGAAACTATAAAATCAATCGTAACAGGAGGCTGCTATGAACCCAAAACAAACGTTTTACCAGACACAGGCAGATACGATAATCAAACATCTGCAAAAACGGCGTATGGAAGGCTATTACTGCCCTACAAAGGAAGACGCCGTAAAAACCGCCATGTCCCTGACAGCCGCGGGTACGTCCGTCTCGTTTGGCGGGTCGATGACGCTCGCAGAAACGGGGATTTTGGATGCTTTAAAAAACAGGGATGATATCCGCCTGATAGACAGGAGCCTGGCAAAAACTCCGCAGGAAGTTAAGCAGGCGTACCGGGATTCTTTCAGTGCAGACACTTATTTTATGAGCACAAACGCCATTACACTTGACGGGCATCTTGTCAATGTCGACGGAAACGGGAACCGCGTTGCGGCACTGGCCTATGGGCCTGACCAGGTGATTATTGTTACTGGCATGAACAAGGTCACATCGACCGTTGAAGACGCCATCCGTCGGGTAAGCAATCTCGCTTCGCCGCCAAACTGTGTCCGGCTGAATAAAAAGACGCCGTGCGCGGCTACCGGAAGATGTGCAGAATGCCTTGGAGACGACTGCATTTGCAGCCAGACGGTAATTACACGGCGCAGCGGAGTGATAGGAAGGATTAAGGTGCTGTTTGTAGGAGAAGAGCTTGGATATTAAAAAAATATTTCATTACATAAAGATTTAATCACCAGAATCTAAAACTAGAATGAAATAAAATCAAAAATCAAAAAAACAGGAGAAACCGTTTCTTTAACGCTCGTTTCTCCTGTTTTGTAACTTTTTATACAAATTTGCTTAAATTACGCTGTTTTCATTCGTATCTCTTTGATGTAAAATTTGACGTCAAATATGAAACAGTATTTCAAAATCTGTTTTCAAATTCGGGAACATGACAAGCTGTAATTCATCTTTATTTTCCTTGGAAATGGTTTTATAAAGATAAAAGTAAGTGGATCCATCTTCCTTGCCTTCATTTAAGTATATTTCCACTTGTCGCTTTCTCCAATCAGCAATCCAATATTCCGAAACTCCCGCTTTCTGATAGATTTGCATTTTATCACCACGGTCGTAGGCCTCAGTGGAATCAGACAACACTTCCATAATCATCCTTGGAATTCCAGTTAATGACACATTTTTTCGATCTCTTGTATTGCAGATGATAGAAACATCCGGTATTACAATCTTGTTATCATTTTCATGCCATTGATATTGTACGCCCTCACCAAGAACGCGGCATAAGGAATCTTCGATCTGTTTTCCGACCATAACAACAAAATTATTGATAACAAAGGAATGCTCAACAAACGTATTACTCATATCTTGTATTGGTAATGCACTCATAATGCAACCTCCCTATTTTCATGTTTACACTGTTTTAGCCAAAAAACATTTCCTGCATTGATCTGGTTACATCCTCTCCGGCGCTGAAAATCCAAGCACGTCGATACATACTTCCATAATCCCCTTGCACAGCCGCAAAAGCTGGATATAACCAGACTGGCGCTCGTCGTCTTCCTGGGCTAAGATCTTCGTCTCATGATAGAAATGATTCAGCGCGTTGGCAAGGTCATATAAATATGCGCATACCTTATGCGGCGCAAGCTCTTCAAACGCTGCTTCGATCATGCCATGAAACCTGCTTACTTCTAACATCAGCGCCTTCTCGCTTTCTGATACCGCCGGAAGTATGTTCTTTCCGTCTGCTGATTTTCCAGTCTGTTCGTATTTTTTTAAGATAGATTTTATTCTTACGATGGTATAAAGCAAATAAGGGCCTGTATTGCCTTCAAAGGAGGTAAAGCGCTCAATGTCAAAAATATAGTCTTTGGATGCCTGGTTTGACAGATCTCCGTATTTGACTGCGGACAGCGCCACCGTCTTTGCGGTCTGCCTAGCTTCTTCCTCACTCATCGTCTGGTTTTCGGAAATCTTTTGGTACATTTGCCCATTAATATCCTCAAGCAATGCAGACAGGCGCATCACGCCGCCTTCGCGCGTCTTAAACGGCTTGCCGTTTTTGCCGTTCATTGTCCCAAACCCTAAAAAGGACAGTTTGGTATCTGCACCTACAAGCCCGGTCTTTCTTGCACAGCGGAACACCTGCGTAAAATAAAGCTCCTGCCTTTTATCTACTACGTAAATAATCTGCGCAGGATGCCATTTTTCCATACGCTCCACGATCGTCGCAAGGTCTGTCGTATTATAAAGGGATGCGCCGTCAGACTTTAAGATCATACAAGGCGGAACCTCTTTTGTATCTGTCTCTTCCCTGACATCTACCACAAGCGCTCCTTCGGAAATATACGCAAACCCGTCGTCCTTCATCTTCTGCACCATCGCAGGAATATAAGGCTGCGCATCGGATTCCCCTTTCCACAAATCAAAAGATACATTCAGGTTTTCATAGTTTTTCTTCAAATCAGTGACGGAAACATTTAAAATATGATTTAATAATGCCTGATATCCGCGCCTGCCATGCTGCAATTCATAAGTCGCCTGCATTGCACGTTCTTTGTACGCTTCATCCTCCTTGGACTTGCCGCTTGCCGTCGGATAGATTTCTTCCAGTTGCGAAATGGTAAACGGCGCTTCTGCTGGATATTCGCCTGCAAAGCTTTCATCAAAATATGGCAGATTCGGTTCACGCTCTTTTAGCTCAGTAATGATCAGCCCCATTTGCAGTCCCCAGTCGCCCATATGCACGTCGCCGATCATCTCATGTCCGACATAACGCCCCATACGCTTGATGCTCTCGCCGATCACCGCAGAACGCAGATGCCCGACATGCAGCGGCTTTGCAATATTCGGCCCGCCGTAGTCAATCATAATCTTTTTTGGCTGTTTTGTCGTTTCATTGCCATAGTCTTTTGCAGCCATCATCCCACACAGATGATCCGCAAGACAGCTTTCTTTGACCTTTAAATTTAAAAACCCTGGGTTTACCGCTTCCGCCATCGCAAAAAGCGGGCATTCTGCCAGCTTCTTTGCAGTTTCCTGCGCAATTACCATCGGTACCTTTTTGTACTGCTTTGCGGCTGCCAATGCACCATTGCACTGAAATTCACACAAGTCCGGCCGGTTCGACACCGTAACCCGCGCGTATTTCCCATCATAGCCACATGCCGCAAATGCATGGCTAACCGCCTCATTCATCTGTTCCATTAAACTCTTCATGTTTTTTCCTGCTTTCTGCCTTCCTTCATTCTAATGTATCATACATACCATACGGCTAGCCTTGTGCCTGGATCGCTGACATCGCCGATTCAAACGGCTCAGGCTTTTCATTGAGGATGGCATGGATCTGCTGCTTTTTCTCTTCGTCATCGACCGGGATTGTTCCATAATGCCCGGAATAAGCACCTGTCTTACGGTTGTAAGCTGCATCCGTCTTGCCTTTTTTCGCTGCTCCTTGTTTGCTGCTGCTTTTTTCCTCATCTTCCTCGTCCTCTTCAGCGAGCTGTTCGGCATTTTTACGCGCTTCCTCTGCTTCCTTCTTTTTTTTTCTACGCGTTTCCTCTTCCACCTCTTCCAACGTCTGATAATGCACATTCCAGCACTTTACAATACTTCTGTCCATTTTTATTTTTTTGTCTCTTTTTGCAATTAAATCGATCCCATATACTGCCGGCATAATCACACCTCCTGCTACTTTATGATAAATTTAAAAATGTCATTGTCTGGACTTTTCCTATCATATTATAACATATGCTAACCTTTGTTTTCAAGATTGTATCCATATAGTTTTACAAAATGATGCGCCTTATTTTCCAATCCCAAGCGCCTTTTTCGAGAAATGCTCATCAAAAAAATGAATAAACGGCCCAAGGCCAAATGCACATACCGCTGTCCCGACGTTCACGATGCCGCCCAGTGCAAAGCACACCGCAGTACAGACAACATCCGTCGCCAGCCTGCACCAAAAATACGGCAGCGGGCAATGTTCGCTGATAATAATGGATACGCTGTCATACGGCGCAATCCCAAGGTCAGCGGACTGATAGAGCGAGACTCCCACGCTCACGATCAGCACGCCCACAGCAACGGTAAACAGGCGCACCGCCATTCCCCGCTGCGGTATTTGCATCACTGCAAATATTTCTATAAAAAAGCTTGCTACATATCCTAGCAGAAACCAGTTTACAAACGTCCCAAGCCCGATAAAATGCCGTCCCCACAAAAACTCCACAACAAAAATTCCTGCATTGACAAGCAGTATCAGCGTACTGTATGTAATCGGCAGGCAGTCGGCACCTGCCATCAGCATCGCACTGTATGGGTCGTTTCCTAACAGGGAAGTGCGGAACACCGCAATGCCGATCCCCAAAACAATGTTTCCAAGCACCATGCCGATAATCCGCCGCAGCCCGATTCTGGCTAAATATTCTTTCATGTTGTTTCCATCTCCTTTATCCTGTCATTGCTTTTCGGTAAAAACCCGTCAAAACCGCCTGTTTTTCCTTCAATTATATCGTTTATTATAGCAAATTCCAGCAATTTGGCAACCTGTTTTTGAGATGTATCCGCTTAATTTAAGAACATACTCATAGCAACAATCCTCTTTTGTAGTACATTTACAAACCTGCTTCTTTCCTGCTTTGCAATTTTTTCATTCAACATTTCCTGCTGCTGTTTTTTTACCTGCACCCGTTTTTCCATCATCACATTACAACCGACAAACCATGATGTATTCTTCTTCATTTTCGTCAATGACCTCAAAACCTACTTTCCGATACATACGAACCGCATAATTTGCCTTCTGTACAGAAAGAGATGTCTGTTACAGTGACATAGCAAATTCAGCCGTTTCCCGGCAGATCCATGCACTGGAGGATGAACTTGGTACAAGCTTTTGCAGCGCACCACTAGGACAGTAACCCTTACTCCTTTTTTAATTTCTATTCCAGAGGTATTTGTGCACAAATGATAATTTGAACGTGTATTTCCTTTCGTGCCTATATAAAATTCCCTGTGCTTTGCACGTTCTTTGTTTACATCCCGTATCTTGTGTTCAAGTTCTGTATGCGTAAGGTTTTCGTCTTTTGGCGCGTGTTCCATACACTGTTTCAATTTTGTATCCATGTCGGCATAAACGAAAATATTAAATGGACGATAATCTTTCAAAATCACGTCTGCACAGCTTCCTTTGACTATGTGGCATACGGCTCCCTGGATACTTACGACCTCTCCTTCC
>CAMWXD010000089.1 GCA_947178105.1 uncultured Eubacterium sp.
GCCCCCTCCTTGCCAGTGACTACCCCACAAGTCATTTTTTGCTGGAAGCAGGGATTCTCTCTGAACAGGAGAAGGCGACATTTTACCGAAAAGCATATGATATGGGCGACGTAGACGCGACCTTGTCTTTGAACCAGCTTTGCGAATATCTGTGCCGTTATTATGGAAAAAAAGCCATTATCCTGTTGGATGAATACGATACACCAATGCAGGAAGCCTATGTGTACGGCTATTGGAATGAACTTGCTGATTTTATCAGAAGCCTTTTTAATGCTTCTTTTAAGACGAACCCTTATCTGGAACGCGCTGTCCTGACAGGCATTACAAGAATCAGCAAGGAATCGCTTTTTTCCGACCTGAACAACCTGGCTGTGATTACGACAACCTCCAGCATGTATGCCGATTCATTTGGATTTACCGAATCTGAAGTATTTGCTGCAATGGATGAGTTTGGGCTGACAGAAAAAGAAACGGTAAAACGTTGGTATGATGGTTTTATTTTTGGAAGCTGTAAGGATCTATACAATCCATGGTCTATTTTAAATTATCTGAGGGAAAAAAGGGTTGCCGCCTATTGGGTTCATACAAGTTCCAACCGCCTCGTTGGAAAGCTGATCCAAGAGGGAAGTGCAGGCATCAAAATGGTGATGGAGGATCTGCTGCTCGAACGTCCCTTTTACACCGAA
The DNA here is from genome assembly GCA_947178105.1 of uncultured Eubacterium sp. Taxonomy (GTDB): domain Bacteria; phylum Bacillota; class Clostridia; order Lachnospirales; family Lachnospiraceae; genus Eubacterium_J. The sequence goes on from CAMWXD010000089.1 coordinate 687, forward strand.
TTGGATGAGCAGATCGTATTTGACCAGCTTGACTATAAAGCAAGCGCCGTATGGAGCCTGCTTTTGGCAAGCGGTTATCTGCGGGCACAGCATGTGGAATTTGACGCGGAAAGCGGCAGGACGTCCTACGGGCTTTGCCTGACAAACAGGGAAGTGCGCCTGATGTTTGTACAGATGATCGAGGGCTGGTTCAAAGAGTATACGCCTGCCTATAACGCATTTATCAAAGCACTGCTTTCGCATGATATCGATGCGATGAATGAATATATGAACTGTGTTTCACAAGATCTGTTCAGCAGCTTTGATACCGGAACAGCGCCTTCAAAAAAATCGCAGCCGGAACGATTCTATCACGGCTTTGTACTTGGGCTTGTTGTAGAGCTGTCTGGCAGCTATGTCATCACTTCCAATCGGGAAAGCGGATTTGGGAGGTACGACATCATGCTGACACCAAAAAAAGAATGCCTGGATGCCTATTTAATCGAATTTAAAGTATTTCATCCAAAAAAGGAGCATTCGCTTGCTGATACCGTAAAGACAGCGCTTGACCAGATTGAGGCAAAAAAATATGATGCTGAGCTTTTGAAAAAAGGCATTCCGTCTGCACGCATTTACAAATACGGTTTTGCCTTCGAAGGCAAGCATGTATTGATCGGTACTGTTTGAAAGGCTTTTGCTATGAAAAAAACTGTAAAAAACCCTATAAAAAAACCATTGATTATCCTTACCGGCCCTACCGCTGTCGGAAAAACAGAGCTGTCGCTTGCCCTCGCAAAGCAGGTAAACGGCGCGATTATCTCAGCGGACTCCATGCAGGCATATAAATACATGGACATCGGCTCCGCGAAGATCACCCCGCAGCAGATGCAGGGCATCAGGCATTATTTAATCGATGAAGTGGAGCCGGATGAGGAGTTTCATGTCGTCCGTTTCCAGCAGTATGCAAGACAATATATGCAGGAAATATACGACAATGGGCAAATCCCGATTTTAACAGGCGGCACCGGTTTTTATATCCAGGCGGTTTTATACGATATTGACTTTTCCAGCCAGGAAGCTGACAGCGCCTGCCGCCAGAAGCTGGAAGCGATTGCCGCGCGCCGTGGCAGCGCATACCTGCATAAAATGTTAAAAAAGGCCGACCCGGCTTCTGCCGAAACGATCCATGCCAATAATAAAAAGCGCGTGATCCGTGCCCTGGAATTTTTCTGGTTGACAGGAACGCGCATTTCTGAGCATAATGAAAGGGAGCGTCAGAAAAAGACGCCTTACAATGCCGCCTATTTTGTCTTAAACGACAGGCGGGAGCGTTTGTATCAGCAGATTGACCAGCGTGTGGACAAAATGGTCGAAGAAGGGCTTGTAAAAGAAGTCGAAAAGCTGCGGGACATGGGATATACAAAAGAGCTTGTGTCCATGCAGGGGCTTGGCTATAAGGAATTGTTTCCATATTTTGACGGCGAATGTACGCTTGCAGAGGCAATCGCTGTAATTAAGCGGGATACAAGGCATTTTGCCAAGCGTCAGCTTACGTGGTTTCGGCGGGAAAAAGATGTTATTTGGTTGAATAAAGAACTGTTTTCTTATGATAACGACAAAATTTTATCCTATATGAATGCTATATTAACCGAGAAAGGAATCCTGGACAGGCAATGAAGGACAGCAAATTTACAAACATTTACAAACATATGGGCATTTGCGATGCGGTGGCAGATTTTGGAGAAAGTATTGCAAAGAGCTTAAAGGCACGATTTGACAAAATCGATGAAACAGCGCAGGTCAATCAGTTAAAGGTCATCCATGCGATGCAGAAAAACAAAGTCAGCGCTGCCTGCTTTACAGGGAGCAGCGGCTACGGGTATGACGACTACGGGCGGGATACGTTAGAAAAGGTCTATGCCGACTGCTTCCATACTGAAGATGCGCTCGTACGGGCGCAGATCACATGCGGCACCCATGCGCTGGCGCTGGCGCTTTTCTCCAACCTGCGCCCAGGCGATGAGCTGCTTTCCGCGTCCGGCAAGCCTTATGATACATTAGAAGAAGTCATTGGCATCCGCCCGTCCAAAGGCTCCCTTGCCGAATACGGCATCACCTACCGGCAGGTGGATCTGCTTTCGGATGGAAAATTTGACTATGAAGGAATGAAAAACGCCATTCATGACAACACTAAAATGGTAACCATACAGCGTTCCAAAGGATACCAGGCGCGCCCGACGCTTTCCGTAGAGCAGATCGGGGAGCTGATCGCGTTTGTCAAGAACATCAATCCAGGCATTATCTGCATGGTTGACAACTGCTATGGAGAATTTGTGCAGGAAACAGAACCGTCCGACGCCGGCGCCGACTTAACCGTCGGTTCGCTCATAAAAAATCCAGGCGGCGGGCTGGCGCCGATCGGCGGATATCTCGCAGGTACAAAGCAATGTATCGAAAATGCCGCTTACCGGCTGACGTCGCCGGGGCTTGGCAAGGAGGTCGGCGCATCGCTCGGCGTGATCCAGTCGTTTTACCAAGGGCTGTTCCAGGCGCCGGTTGTGACGGCTGGCGCGTTAAAAGGAGCGATTTTTGCGGCAAACGTGTACGAACAGCTTGGGTTTGCGGTCGTTCCAAATGCCAGCGAGCCGCGCTATGATATTATCCAGGCGGTAACGCTTGGCTCGCCGCAGCGCCTTTTTTCCTTTTGCGAAGGCATCCAGGCAGCAGCGCCGGTTGACAGCTTTGTAACGCCAGAGCCGTGGGACATGCCTGGCTATGACAGCAAGGTTATTATGGCGGCAGGAGCGTTTGTACAGGGCTCTTCGATCGAGCTGAGCGCAGACGCGCCGCTGCGCGAGCCTTACAACGTATATTTCCAGGGCGGGCTGACCTGGTATCATGCAAAATATGGAATTTTGATGTCTTTACAAAAACTTTATGAGCGAAATCTTGTGAAACTTGGATGAATATGTTAATATTATAGAATTACAGGATATCCCCCTTAAGCTTCATTCCTGATAGAGAGAGCAGAAAGGGAGGAACAGAATGCAGAAACATTTAACAGTCAAAGAATTGCCGGATACGGAAAGGCCCTATGAAAAATGCAAATATTACGGGCCGCAGGCGCTCTCGGACGCAGAGCTTTTAGCCGTTTTTATCCGAACCGGGACAAAGGAAAACACATCGATCGAACTTGCGGCGAAGATTCTGGAAAAAGGAAACCGCAACCTGATAAACCTGTACGACTACAGTATGCGTACGCTGATGGAATATCCAGGCATTGGAGAAGTAAAAGCCATCCAGTTAAAATGCATTGCCGAAATATCCAAGCGGATTGCAAAGGCAGGGCGCAGCATGAAGATCAGCTTTACATCGCCGCAGGCGGTGGCTGATTTTTATATGGAAAAGCTGCGGCACGAGCCAAAAGAAAACTTTGTCGTCTGTATGTTGGACAGCAAATGCCGTTATCTGGGCGAGCGCACACTGACTGTGGGAAGCGTCAACGCTTCGATTGTATCGCCGAGAGACATCTTTATCCAGGCATTGCAGGCGCAGGCAGTTTCGATTATAATTCTGCATAACCATCCAAGCGGCAGGCCGCAGCCAAGCCGTGAGGACAGGCAAGTCACAGACTGCATCGCCGCATGTGGAAAGATGCTGCAAATTGAGCTATCAGACCATATCATTATCGGCGATCATAACTACTACAGTTTTAGAGAAAAGGGACTGCTTTGAGCCCTGAATAGGAGACAAGAATGATGTCAGCAAATATTTATGGTGTGGATTTAGGCACTGCCAATTTAAAAATTTACTGCAAAGCCAGCGGAACGATTCTGAATGAAAAAAATACGATTGCGATTATCAATAAAAATCAGATGTATTCTTATGGCAACGACGCCTATGCGATGTATGAAAAGGCACCCGACCAGATACAGGTCACGTTTCCGATTGTAAACGGCGTGATCGCAGATTATAACAATATGCAGACTATGCTGTTTGAATTTCTGGAAAAAAATGCGAAAGGCAAGACCCGCGGCGCAGAGTTTGTCGTCGCTGTGCCGACGGATATTACAGAAGTGGAAAAAAAGGCGTTTTCCGATATCTTTTTTAAGAGCAAGGCAAAGCCAAGAAGCGTCCTGCTGTGTGAAAAACCGATCGCAGACGCCGTCGGGCTGGGGCTTAACGTCAACGAGCCGACTGGGATCATGGTCGTGGATATCGGCGCGGATACGACAGAGATCTCGATTATTTCCTTGGGCGGGCTGGTTATCAGCCATCTGCTGCACTTTGGCGGCAACCGCCTGGACGAATCGATTATCAGCTATATCCGTAAAAATTACAACCTCGTGATCGGCAGAAAGACCGCCTGTTCCTTAAAAGAACAGTTGGGCTGCGCGCTGGAGGGCAGGGAAGACAAGCTCGTGATCGTAGGCAGGGACGTCGTCAGCGGCCTTCCGATTGAGATGGAGATTACCGCCTCGATCGTCTATGAAGCGATCCGCGACCATCTGACCAACATTTGTACCAATATCAAGCTGATTCTGGAAAAAACACCGCCGGAGCTTGCAAAGGATATTATTTACGCAGGCATTTATATTACCGGCGGCAGCTCCAAGATCAACAAGCTGGACGAGCTGTTTAAGCAAATTACAAATATTAAGGTCAACTGCTGTGACAACCCCGAAGAAAGCGTGGCGCAGGGACTCATTAAAATCGTATCCGACAACGAATTCAAGCATCTTGCCTACAGCTTAAAATCCAGTATCTACAAATAGGGGACTGCGGCATGAGAAGAAGAAGAAAATCCCGCCGCCATATACCGGCAAAATATATGCTCTGGTCTTTGTCTGTGCTTTGTGTTGCCGCCATGTTCGCCAGCTTTTTGTTCGATGTCCCGTTTACGCCGTTAAATACAGCGGCTGGCTATGCGTTTATCCCGATGCAGAAAGGAATCAACGAAATTGGCTCCTGGGTAAGCGCCGCTGCGGACAACTTAAAAAAGCTCGGGGATGTGATGGCTAAAAACGAAGAGCTGCAAGCACAGGTGGACGAGCTGACGACAGAACTGAGCATTTATAAAATGGAGCAGTATGACATTGAAGATATGCGCAGGCTGTTAGACCTGGATGAACAGTACAACTATGAAAAGATCGGCGCAAGCATTATCGGCAAGGACGCAGGCAACTGGTTTGATACGTTTATTATTGACAAAGGCTCCAAAGACGGGATCGAGGTGGATATGAACGTCATTGCCGGCAGCGGGCTTGTCGGGATCGTCACGAATGTCGGGCCTAATTTTGCAAACGTCCGTTCCATTATTGACGACCGCAACAGCGTCAGCGCCATGGTGCTAACGACTTCGGACAAATGTTTTGTCAACGGCGACCTGGAAATGATGAGTGAAAAGCAGGTCATTGGGTTTACCGACCTGTCCGATGAAAAGAACAAGGCGGCAATCGGCGACCAGGTCGTGACCTCTTATACGAGCAGCAAATATGTGCCGGGCCTTTTAATCGGGCAGATCAATGAGCTGGATACCGATTCGAACAACCTGACAAAGTCCGGGACGATCACGCCGGCAGTGGATTTTGAACATATCAAGCATGTGCTTGTCATCCTGGATAAAAAGCAGTCGGTGCAGTCGGCGGAAAATTAAGAAAAGGGCAAAATGCATGAGGAGAAAGATTATTGTATTTTTGATTATATTCGTCTGCTTTTTATTGCAGACAACGCTGTTCCAGGCACTGGCACTGGCTTCGATTGCGCCGAACCTTTTGATTGTCGTCGTCTCTTCCTTTGGCTTTATGCGCGGGCGCAAGGAGGGCATGTACATCGGTTTTCTGACAGGACTGATCTTTGACGCTTTTTATGGGACAATTTTCGGGTTTTATGCCCTGGTATATATGTATGCCGGATACTGCAACGGCATGTTCCGCAAATTTTTCTTTCCAGACGATATCAAGCTGCCGATGCTTTTGATTTCTGTCAGCGATATCGTCTATAATGTTTCGGTTTATATTTTAAAATTCATGTTCCGGGGGCAGTTCCATTTTGGCTATTACCTTTTGCATGTCATCATACCGGAGCTTGTATATACGGTACTGATTATGATTTTTTTGTATCCGATCCTGTTAAAGGTCAACCAGAAGCTGGAAGCTGTGGAAAAAAGGAGTGGTATTAAATTTGTATGAATATGATTCCATTAAGGATTTTTTAAAAAGCTTTTTCAAATCGCGGCTGCTTGTGCTTTCCCTCGTTATTATCCTGATGGGCGGCGTACTGCTGCACCGGCTGTTCACCCTCCAGATTGTGGACGGGCAGTCGTACCAGGACAATTATACGCTGCGTATCCGCAAGGAACGCGTATTAAACGGGACGCGCGGGGAAATCCTGGACTGCAACGGAAACGTACTTGCCTATAACGAGCTGACCTACAAGGTAACGCTTGAAGATAACGGCACCTATGCAAAATCTTCAGAGCGCAACGAAGCGTTAAACAGCATTATCGCAAGGGTGCTTGAAGTGCTTGAGGAAAACGGGGACAGCTTTGTCAACGACTTCAATATCCGTCTGAAAAAAAACGGAAGCTACGCATTTACCGTAGAAGGCACAAGGCTGATGCGTTTCCGTGCGGACATATACGGCAAAAAGAAAATTGACGACCTGGGCTGGGATAAGAATTTAAAATACAATACCGCCGAAGCTACCGAAGAGCAGATCATACAGTACTTATGCGGTGAAAAGAAATATGAACTGGAAGACACAGACTATTCGCCGGAAATGAAATATAAAATCATGGTCATCCGTTATGCGCTGGCGCAAAACGCTTACCAAAAATATATCTCAACTACAATCGCTACCGGCGTCAGCGATAAAACAATGGCTTATATCAAAGAAAATAAAGCCGACCTGCAAGGGGTAGACATCGAAAAGGACTATATCCGAAAATATAATGACAGCGTTTATTTTGCGTCTATGATCGGGTATACGGGCAAGATTTCAACTGAAGAATACGAAGAGCTTTCTGCGAAAAACGATTCCTACGCGCTTACGGACGTGATCGGAAAATCCGGGATCGAACAGGTCATGGATGAGCAGCTTCAGGGTACGAAAGGGTCGGAAACCGTTTTTGTAGACGTTATGGGCAAAGAGCTGGAAACAACAGACCATAAAGAGCCTTCCGCCGGCAATAATATTTACCTGTCCATTGACTCCGACCTGCAAAAGGCGGTCTACCATTTGCTGGAACAGGAGCTTGCGGGCATCCTTTTTAATAAGATTATTAATGTAAAGGAATTTGTCAATACAACCGGAAAGGCATCGGATATTAAAATCCCGATTTACGATGTCTATTTTACGCTGATTAACAACGCAATTATCGATACGTCGCATTTTACAGGCAAAAAAGCAAGCGCTGCGGAACGCAATGTCCAGGCGATCTATGACAGCCATTTTGATACTGTGATCGCACGGATCAAAGAGCAGTGCGCATCCGCCGCACCGGAAGCATACCAGGCGGCGCCGGAGGAATACCAGACGTATTACAGCTATATTATTGCCATGCTCCAGGAGCGGTCTGTGCTGTTAAACGACAAGATCGATAAAACAGACGAGACGTATCTTGCCTGGACAAAGGATGAGACGATCAGCCTCAAGGAATATCTGGAGCACTGCATCCATGAGGGATGGATTGATTACAATATATTCCAGACTGAAGAGGAATATTCCGATTCCTCGGAAATTTACCGTGACCTGATTGACTATATTACAAAACAGTTAAAAGAAGACGACGGGTTCCAAAAAAAGATCTACCAGTATCTGATCAAGCAGGATATGGTAAGCGGCACACAGCTTTGCCTGATCTTATACGACCAAAAGGTGATTAAAAAAGACGAGGAAAAGCGGGCACAGCTTGAAAACGGCGCCATTTCCGCCTTCACCTTTTTAAAAGAAAAAGTACAGAACATGGAGATCACGCCGGCGCAGCTTGCGCTTGACCCGTGCACGGCATCCTGTGTGATTACCGATGTAAAGACCGGGCAATTAAAGGCGCTGGTTTCTTATCCGGGCTATGACAACAACCTGCTGGCAAATACCGTAGACGCAGAGTATTTTGCAAAACTGCAATCGGATCTGTCAAGGCCGATGTATAACCGTGCGACACAGGAGCGTACAGCGCCTGGCTCCACATTTAAGATGGTGACTGCGGCTGCGGGGCTTACCGAAGGCGTGATTACGACCACGACAAAAATCAATAACCAGGGCAAATTTGAACTGGTTGACAATGAGCCAAGGTGTTGGATCTATCCGTCGCGCCACGGCTGGATGGATGTGACCAACGCCATCCGCGTATCATGCAACTATTTCTTTTACCAGGTAGGCTATGACTTAAGCCTGGTTGGAAATACGTACAGCGACCCGACCGGTATCCGTAAAATTACAGATTATGCAACGGAATTTGGGTTTGGAGAAACGACCGGCATCGAGATCCCGGAAAATGAGCCGGAGATCGCAACTCAGTTCCCGGTCATGGCGGCAATCGGCCAGTCCAACCACAACTATGCCACGGTACAGCTCGCGCGTTATGTGACCGCAGTTGCAAATAAAGGCACGGTCTACAATTACACGCTGCTGAAAAAAATGACCGACCATAACGGCAAGACCATAAAGACTTATGAACCGACGATCAAAAACAAGATGGACAATATCGATGAAAGTACATGGAAAGCGATCCAAAACGGCAACCGCCTTGTTGTTGCAAATGCAAAAGAGTTCCGTGATTTCCCGATTGTCGTAGCAGGCAAGACCGGTACGGCACAGCAGGTGCCGACGCGCGGCAACCACGCCTTGTTTGTAGGCTACGCGCCGTTTAAAGACCCAGAGATCTCCATTGCGACAAGGATTGCCTATGGCTATACGTCCCACAATGCTGCGGATGTGTCCGCACAGATCCTAAAGTATTGCTTTAGCCTGGAGGATAAGGATAAGCTTATTACCGGAAAAGCAAGAAACGTAGACGATTCTGAAAATGGCGTTACAGATTAACCGGAGAAAACATTGCAGCAGAAAACTATTGCAGGAGAATATTGCAGAAAGGAGAACAGGATTTTGACACAGGCAGTCGTTATTAAAAGCAAATCCTATGGGATTCATCTTGTGCTGAGCCCGGAAGCTGCGTTTCCGGAGCTTTTAGAAGCAGTGATAGAAAAATTCGCAGATTCCGGCGCCTTTTTTAAAAACGCCAACGTAGGAATCTCATTTGAAGGCTACGAGCTGACGCCAGAGCAGGAATATGAATTGATCGCAGTAATAGAAGCACATACAAGCATCAATATTATCTGCATTATGGACGCGGAACAAGAGCAGGTACGGGAAGCGTGCCTGCTGCGGGAAACAGAAGCGCTGATCAGGGAGCGGGTCACCAACCATGCGCTGTTCCATTACGGCTCGCTAAGGCCGGGAGATAACCTGGAAGTCGATGCCGGGCTTGTGATTATTGGAAATGTGCCAAAAGGCGCAAAGGTCACAGCCGCAGGCAGCCTGATTATCTTTGGCGCGTTGGACGGATATGCCCATGCAGGGGCATATGGGGATTTAGCTGCATACATAGCAGCATTATCTATAGATACAGGACAGCTCCAGATCGGGCGCATCCTGTTTATTCCGCCGGAAAGCGGAGAAAAAAAGAAAGGCGGGTTTCTCCGCCGCAAAAAAGAAAAAGAAGCAGAAGCATTTTCACCACAGATAGCGCGTGTCCAGGACGGGCATGTTATCATGGAACCTTGTACAAAAGATTTATTGTAAAATTAATAAATCAGGAGGATTCATAATTATGTGTGAAGTGATTGTAATTACATCAGGAAAAGGCGGCGTCGGCAAGACGACTACGACAGCAAATGTAGGATGTGCGCTTGCGATGCTTGGCAAAAAGGTCGTACTGATCGATACGGATATCGGATTACGGAACCTGGATGTTGTGATGGGGCTGGAAAACAGGATTGTATACAACCTGGTAGACGTCATCAAAGGAAGCTGCCGCCTCAAGCAGGCGTTAATCAAAGATAAGCGCCATCCAACCCTTTCCCTGATCCCTTCCGCACAGACCTGCGATAAAACAGCAGTCACGCCGCAGCAGATGAAAAAGCTGACCGACGAGCTGCGAGAGGATTTTGATTACATACTTCTGGATTGCCCTGCCGGCATTGAGCAGGGGTTTCAAAACGCGATTGCCGGGGCTGACCGTGCCATCGTCGTCACGACGCCGGAGGTATCGGCAATCCGTGACGCAGACCGTATTATCGGCTTATTAAAGACGGCACAGATGCCGAAGATCGAGCTGTTAATCAACCGCGTGCGCATGGATATGGTAAAACGCGGGGATATGATGTCGTTAAAAGACGTCTGCGAGATCCTGCCGATCCCATTAATCGGCGCTGTGCCGGATGATGAAAATATCGTGATTTCCACCAACCAGGGCGAGCCTCTATCCGGGCTGGACTCCATGTCCGGGCAGGCATACCAGAATATCTGCCGCCGGATTGACGGTGAGAAGCTGCCGATTATGGATTTGAACCAGAAAAAAGTATGGTTCCAGCGTTTCCGCGGCTTGACAAAACGTGTATAGGAGGCGGTTTGATGAGATTTTTACGATTTATATTCCGAAGAAATTCCAAAGATGTGGCGATGGACCGTCTCAAGCTCCTTTTGATCTCCGACAGGACCGACTGTTCTGCGGATATGCTGGAAATGATCAAAAACGATATTATCCAGGTCATTTCTAAATATATGGAGATCGATACGGAGGGGCTGGACATCCAGATCACACGCACCACTTCACCGACGCATAACGGAAGCGTCCCGGCGCTGTACGCCAACATTCCGATTTTATGCGTAAAGCACCAGCCCGAATATCAATAAATGGTTCCTAAAATGTATGATTTGAAATACTACTTGAGAAAGTCCGGAGGCATAAAAAGATGTTTAAAATGTATTCCTTTCGAAATTACCGGATCCGCCTGTGCCTGTATGTCATCGTGATTACAGTAATCGGGGTGATGGTAGTCGGAAGCGCAAGGCAGTCCCTGCAAGACCGGCAGATTATGGGGATGGCGCTTGGGCTTTGCTGTATGCTCGTGCTGTCCCTGTTTGATTATTCCTTTTTGTTAAAGCTGGTATGGCCAATGTATATTGTCAATATCGGCCTGCTGGTCGCCGTTATAGTAAAAGGGACAGAATCCCATGGACAAAGCCGCTGGCTGGAAATCGGCGGGATCCAGTTCCAGCCTTCAGAGCTGTCCAAAATTGTAGTGATCCTGTTTTTCGCAGCTTTTTTTATGCGTTACCAGGAGCAAATCAGCACGTTCCGCGCACTCGCTGTATCTGCTGTACTGGTAGGGATTCCTCTGGCGCTTGTACTGCAATCGGACCTTTCTACGACGATTGTCACTGCATTAATTTTTATTACCCTCTTGTTTGTTGCCGGAATAAGTTATAAAATAATTGGAGGGGCGGCTGCTGCCTGTATCCCGATGTTTCTCGTAGTGCTGTACCTGATTATGCAGCCGGATCAGGACATTATCAAAGGCTACCAGCTTACAAGAATACTTGCATGGCGCTATCCGCAGAAATATCCGGATTATGCTTACCAGCAGCAAAATTCCATTATGGCAATCGGCGCTGGCCAGCTATGGGGCAAAGGCTTAAACAATGACAACTTTGACTCTGTAAAAAACGGCAATTTTATCTCGGAGCCGCATACGGATTTTATTTTTTCCGTAGTCGGGGAGGAACTGGGCTTTGTCGGTTCTGCCGCAATCATCATACTGCTGATGCTGATTGCTCTGGAATGCGTTTTTATCGCTAGAAAGGCAAAAGACCTTGCCGGCCGCCTGATCTGCTGCGGTATGGCAGCTTTGGTTGGATTCCAGAGTTTTGTCAATGTTTCCGTAACAACCGGGCTGCTGCCGAACACCGGGCTGCCGCTGCCGTTTGTCAGTTATGGCTTAACGTCGCTGGTAACCTTGTATATTGGAATAGGTATTGTACTAAACGTGGGCTTGCAACCGAAAAAATATTAAGGCGGGGTGATATACAAAATGAATATCGGATTAATCGCACACGACTCGAAGAAAAAACTTATGCAGAATTTTTGTATCGCGTACCGGGGAATTTTGTGTAAAAACGAACTATTTGCAACAGGTACGACCGGAAGGCTGATTGAAGAGGTGGCAAACCTTTCGATCCACAAATATCTGGCCGGGCATCTGGGAGGCGCACAGCAGCTAAGCGCACAGATCGAACAAAATGACATTGACCTTGTCATTTTCCTAAGAGACCCTATGACACCAAAAACCCATGAGCCAGACGTCAACAATGTCGTAAAGCTATGTGATACGTACAATATTCCGCTGGCAACCAACCTTGCTACCGCAGAGCTATTAATTAAATCATTGGATAGAGGAGATTTGGAGTGGCGTGAAATGTACAGATAATCTGTCAGGTATGACGAAACGCATTGCCGCACTTGCCGCAGCAGGCATACTGCTTTTTAGCGGCTGCGGGACAAAAGCCTATGAACTGGAGCATCCATACGACGTATACGGCACTTCCATCCATTCTATACAGCCAAACGCCGGCGAGGATGGCGCACAAGGCATTTCTGTTTTAGGGGAGATTCCTTATTTTGCACAGGATCTGTGCGTCGGGGAGCCTGCGCCTTTGGCAAACAGCCCCGATGCATCCGCCGTCGAAGCCGCGGGGGTATTTCATCTGGAAGAAGGAACCATTACATACGCAAAAAATATGTATCAAAAGATGTACCCGGCAAGCACGACAAAGATCCTGACGGCATATACTGCGCTCAAACATGCGGATCTGGACGATACCGTCACCGTCAGCGCCCAGGCAGCCAGCCAGGCAGGAGATTCTTCAGTCTGCGGCCTGCATACCGGCGACCAGTTATCCCTGCGGACGCTTTTATATGGGCTTTTATTAGAAAGCGGCAATGATGCTGCGGATGCGATTGCAGAGCATGTCTCAGGCAGCGCCGAAAACTTTGCAGCGTTGATGAACGAAGAAGCGGCAGCGCTTGGGGCAACCCATTCCCAATTTACAAACCCGCACGGCCTGCATGACGAAAATCATTACACCTGTGTATATGACCTGTATCTGTTTTTCCATGCGGCGCTGCAATACGAAGCGTTTGAAACAATCATCCATACGTCTAAATATACGGCTGTATACAAAGATGCATCCGGCGCTTCGGTAACGCGGGACTGGGAAACAACAGACCAGTTTTTAACAGGCGAGGCACAGGCTCCAGAAGGCGTGAGCATCGTTGGCGGAAAGACCGGCACTACCAATGCCGCTGGCTACTGCCTGGCGCTTTACAGCAGCAACGCAGACAAACAGCCTTTGATTTCCATTGTATTAAAGGCGGACAACAGCGAACATCTCTATCAGTTCATGGCAGAATTATTAAAATTATAGTGAAAATAGGAAACGCATTTTTCGAAATACCAGTTGTATTTTAACGAAAAGTATTTTATAATATTTCTATCCAATTTGGAGTCAGCTAATAACATGCAGGAGGAAAAGAGTAATGGTCGAAATTATTTGTGGCGAAAAAGGAAAAGGAAAGACAAAGCATTTGCTGGACAAGGCAAATACAGCAATCAAGGACGCACAGGGAAACGTCGTATATCTGGATAAGAGCCAGAAGCATATGTATGAGTTGAACAATAAAATACGCCTGATTAATGTAACCGATTTCCCGGTAGCAAACTGTGATGAATTTTTGGGATTTATCTGCGGCATTGTATCGCAGGATCACGATTTGCAGGAAATGTATCTGGACAGTTTTGTTACGATTGCAGGCTTAAAGGATGACCAGTTACAGCACGCGATCGAAAAATTGGATATTATCAGCGAAAAATATAATGTCAGATTTATTTTAAGCATATCGAAGGATGAACATAATCTGCCGGAATGCGCAAAAGCAAAAGTAATCGTATCCTTATAACTGTGGTACGAAGCTCAAAAAATCCAGCCCACTTACTTTCAGTCAGTCTTACAGCGGTTGCCTGTAAGGTGAAATGGGCTGGATTCTTGTTACTGCGTTATGCCTGGTCCATAGAACGGATGCGGCCGTAGACGCTGAGCAGGTATAATCCGCCGATCCCTACAAACGCATATACGATTCTGGACAGCCAGGACATATTTCCAAAGAGGAACGCTACAAGATCAAATCGGAAAAAACCGATCAGGCCCCAGTTGATTGCGCCTATAATGACAAGGGTAAGCAGTGTGTAATCTAAAAATTTAGAATTCATAACAATTACCTCCTTTTTGAATAGTATGGACGGAATTTTACGATTCATGCATGAAATTTTTTACAGAAAGGACAAAACAAGTGGCAGGAAGGAAAGCAAAAGCAGGAACCGCAAGAAAAAGAAAGAAAAAAAATATTATCCGTTTTCCCGGCGGAATGCACATGAATATCGGTGTCGTCGTATTTTTGTTTATCGCATTTTACATGGTTTACAATGTTTACAGCTACATGACGCAGGTGCATATCAAAAGCTACGAAGTAGTCAAAGGGACGATTGAGGTCAACACCTCTTATACAGGGCTGATTATCCGTAAGGAATCAATCGTAACCGCGCAGCAGAGCGGAAAACTGGATTTTTACTTAAAAGACCATACAAAAGCTTCCAAAGGGACACTGCTTTGTTCCGTGGATGAGAATGGAAATATATCAGAACGGTTAAATGAAGCCGTCGATTCCAGCAGCGTCCTGACAAAAGAAAATATGGGCGACATCCACAGTTCCATCCGTGACTATGCAAAAGGATATAAAGACCTTTCTTTTTATTCCACCTATAATTTCAAATCCGATTTAAGCGGTCAGCTTATGGAAGCGGTCAACCTCAGCGCGCTTGGCGTTATTTCAGAATATACGGCATTTGCCCAGGACAACCAGACCTTCCACCTTTACCATGCGCAGGAGCCGGGTGTTGTCGCTTATTATACGGACGGCATGGAAAATCTTTCCATAGACGCGCTGTCACCGGAATTGTTTGACCAATCCTCCCATAACAAGCAAAGCTTAAAGACAGAAGGCGCCGTTCAAAGCGGGCAGCCGCTGTACAAGCTGATTACAGACGAAAACTGGCAGATCGCCGTACAGTTAGACCAGGCGATGAAAAACGAGCTGCAGGGAGGCGAAGTGACGCAGATCCGGTTTAAAGATGACCAGACAACCGCCTGGGCAGATTATACGATCGAACGCAAAGGCGGGGCGGATTATCTGATCCTGAGCCTGCGAAACGGCATGATCCGCTATGCGGACGAACGGTATATCGATATTAATATTTTGTTAGACCAGCAGACGGGCCTAAAGATCCCAAACAGCTCTATTGCGACAAAGACCTTTGAGCTTGTGCCAAATTCCTACCTGACAACAGACAACAGCACAAGCTCCAGCCAGACTGGGCTGTTTGTCGAGCACAGACAGCAAAACGGCTCGTATTCAAAAGCAGTTTTTGTGCCGGTCACGGTCTATTATGTCGACCGAAACGTGGATGAAAACGGCACAGAGGATGAAAACAGGGAAAACTGGATCGCCTATATTTCAGAAGAAAAGATTAAGCGGGGCGACCGGATCGCAAGGGCGGATTCGACCGACCGTTATGAGGTCAAAAATACGGCGACGCTAAGGGGCGTATACAACATTAACCGCGGCTATGCAGTATTCAGGCAGATCGAACCAATTTTCAGCAATGACAATTATACGATTGTAAAAACCCAGACGACATATGGGATCACGCAGTACGACCATATTGCGCTGGACGGAGATTCCGTTTCAGAAGGGCAGATCATTATGACAAGCTGAACATCTGTAAAGACTTTAAAGAAAGGAAAGTGGAAACGATGTTAAAACAAAATCTGGAAAATGTAGAATCAGCCATACAGGCTGCATGTGCAAGAAGCTCCCGCGCACGCACCGATGTCACGCTGATTGCAGTCAGCAAGACAAAGCCAATAGAAATGCTGCGGGAAATCTACGATGCAGGCGTCCGTGATTTCGGGGAAAATAAAGTACAGGAGATCTGCGACAAATACGATAAGCTCCCTTCGGATATCCGCTGGCATATGATCGGGCATTTGCAGCGCAACAAAGTAAAATATATTATTGACAAGGTATGCATGATCCATTCCGTAGATTCTTACCGCCTGGCGGAAGAAATCAATATCCAGGCAAAAAAGCACCAGCTTGTCATGCCGGTTCTGCTGGAAATCAATATAGCGGGCGAACAGACGAAATTTGGCGTTTCAAAAGCAGACGCCCTGCTGCTGGCAGAAGAAGTCTCCCATCTGGACAGCATACGTGTAAAAGGGCTGATGGCAGTGGCGCCTTATGTAGAGGATCCAGAAGAAAACCGCAAATATTTTCAGGAAATCCGGCAATTAGCTGTTGACATTCAGCGCAAAAACATAGATAATATAGACATACATGCACTTTCCATAGGCATGACCGGAGATTATGCGGTAGCGATTGAAGAAGGAGCAACGATGGTTCGTGTCGGAACCGGTATCTTTGGCGAACGAGACTATAGTAAAAAATAGGAGAGATATATGAGTTTAGTAGATTCCCTTTTAAATGTAATGCATATGAATCCAGACGATGATGAAGATTACTATGATGATTATTACGATGAGGAAGACGAAGAAGAACCAGCGCCAAAGCGCCGCCGCCAGGCAAAAGAACCGGAAGATTCCGGTTATAAGTCAGGGTCCAATGCCAACCAGCCAATCGATATCAACCGCAACAGGGAGCGTGTGACAACAAAATCCAGCAACAAAGTGACGCCGATGCGCCCATCCTCCAAAAAAACAACTTCTTCAGGCATGGAGGTCTGTGTCATCAAGCCGATTTCTTTTGAAGATGCAAGGGAAATTACAGAAACACTGCTGATGAACCGTCCCGTTATTTTAAATGTGGAAGGGCTGGATGTTGATATCGCACAGCGGATCATTGATTTTGCGTCCGGTTCCTGTTTTGCGATCAACGGCAATTTGCAGAAAATATCCAATTACATATTTATTATCACACCTGCCAACGTTGATATTTCCGGTGATTTTCAAAATTTTATTGATTCCTACGATCAGACCTCGATCCGTATGGACTATTAGGAAGGAACCGCTATGGAACAGGAAACCGTATATTTAAAAAAGCGTTTTATTGATTTATCCAGACGTGCCGAAGTCAAAAACATCGTAACCTTTAGTAACTTTTTAAATTTGAACGAGTTAAATATTTTCCACCAGACAAGCAAAGAGCTTTCCAGTTCTTTTGAGATTTTTGGTGGTTATGATTGTGCAGAGCGTCAGATGGTTGCTTTTATCCCTGATGCTCTTTCTTATGTATGGGAATACCCGATCCAGGTGATCCGTTTTACACCGTCACATCCGAAATTTGCCGAAGCACTGACGCATCGGGACGTCTTAGGCACACTGATGAGCCTTGGCATCAAACGGGAAATGCTTGGGGATATTTTGATGCTTGCAGACGGCATCGCCGTATTTTGTACGGAAACAATCAGCAGCTACCTGATGGAACACTGCGTGAAAATACGCCATACGAACGTAACCGCACAGCAGCTTCCAGCCGCAGGCTTTTCCTATCATCCTGTATTTCTGGAAAAGGATGGCATCCTGTCTTCCCTTAGATTAGACACAATTCTCGCTGATATCTGCAAATTGCCAAGATCCCGTGCACAAAAAATCATTTCCGAAGGAAACGCCTTTATCAATTCCAAAAAAATCCAGCAAAATGATTATCTGTGCCAAAAGGGAGATATTTTATCTGTGCGCCATTATGGAAAATATCAGATTGAAACGACAAAAGGCATGACGAAAAAAGGGAAGATCAAATACCGCTATAAAGTCTATTGCTGACCCAGCGGCGCAATAAAAATTTTACAGGAGGTGATTATTTGGAACAGGGCAAAACAAAACTCAAAAGTATGCTGTATTTTTTTCTTTGTACCATCCTGTTCGTATGCATTGACCAGGCTTCCAAACAGGCAGCCCAGCAGATGCTGCGAGGGAAAGCCGCAGTTTCATTGATTCCTGGTGTATTTGAACTGCTGTATCTGGAAAACAGAGGCTCAGCATTTGGACTGATGCAGGGACAGAAATTCCTGTTTCTCTCCATGGCTGGGCTGATGCTGTTTTTGATCCCTTATCTGTACGCCAGAATTCCTCTGACACGGCGCTTTTGGTATTTGCGTATGATTGCTGTCTTATTTTTATCTGGCGCAGTCGGAAATGCCATCGACCGCATGGTCAACGGATATGTGATCGATTTTTTTTATGTTTCCCTGATTGATTTTCCGATCTTTAATGTAGCCGATATTTATGTGACAGTTTCTACGTTTCTGCTGATAGTCTTAATGCTGTTCTATTACAAAGACGAGGATTTCGAACAAATCCATATTTTTTCAAAATAGGGAGGATGATTATACGATGCAGGCAAAACAGGAAATCGGACTTGAACAGGCATTTGAGGTCACTGCGGAATATGAGGGCAGCAGGCTGGATAAGTTTTTGTCTGTGATCTACCCGGATTTATCCAGGGCTTTTTTTCAAAAACTGATAAAATCCGGGCAGGTATCAATCCCAGGCAGTACAGTAAAGCCAAGCTACACAGTGAAAGAAGGAGAGCTGGTCTCTGTGCGGGTGCCGCCGGCTGTGCAGGTGCAAATTGAGCCAGAGAATATCCCTCTGGATGTTTTGTACGAGGACGATGACCTTTTAGTTGTAAACAAACCAAAAGGAATGGTCGTGCATCCGGCACCAGGGCACTATACTGGGACGCTTGTCAATGCTGTGATGTACCACTGCAAAAACCAGTTGTCCGGCATTAACGGCGAAATCCGTCCGGGAATCGTACATCGGATCGATAAAGATACGACGGGTTCTCTCGCCGTATGTAAAAATGACTATGCCCACAGCAAGCTTGCCGCACAGCTCAAAGAACATTCCGTCACAAGGCGCTACCGAGGCATTGTAATCGGCTGTCCAAAAGAGGACACAGGAACGATTTGTTCCAGGATCGCCCGCGACCCGAACAACCGCCTGAAAATGGCATGCCCGCTTCCAAACGGAAAACATGCGGTCACCCATTACCGCGTGCTGGAACGCTATCGGAAGCATTCGTATTTGGAGTTTACACTGGAAACCGGAAGAACGCACCAGATCCGCGTACACCTTGCCTCAATCGGGCATCCGCTGTTAGCGGACCCTTTGTACGGCACGTCAAAATGCAGCTTCCGCTTACAGGGGCAGTGCCTTCATGCGATGACGCTCGGTTTTATCCACCCGCGCACAGGAACTTATATGGAGTTTGCTGCGCCGCTGCCGGAATATTTTGAAACACTGCTGGCATCCAAAGCATCCTCTTTATAAC
>CAMWXD010000090.1 GCA_947178105.1 uncultured Eubacterium sp.
AAGGGCGCTTAAATTGGCGTACAGATAGGGAAACTCAAACAGGACGCCAATTTTCTGGAAGAATTCCTGCGTATGCACTTCCCGTAAATCTTTCCCGAACAAAGACACGATACCGCCATGCCCTTTCAGGATGCCGGTCAATATCTTCTGGGTCGTAGACTTCCCGGAGCCGTTTGGCCCCAGGAACCCAAAAATCTCTCCATCCTCCACAGTAAAATTTAAACCGTGCAATGCCTGCTTGTCTTTCCCGTAGGAAAAAGTCAGATTCTTTACTTCGATCATTCTTCATCCCCCCATTTCCCACGTTGTTCCTTTTTCCTGTCCTGCTCCCGCCTGCTCCACCATTTCATAAACTTTACTTTCAGCGGGATGATGATCATAAGCACCGCCACGATCACAAGCCACCAGTACCATTCCAAACCTAAGAACATAATCGTTCCCTCCTTTTTATGAGGAAATTTTTTTCCTCTTGATGGGATAAGAATAAAAAAGTGCGGTGAAGTCCATGTGAAGTTGGCGTGAAGCTGGTGTAAAATCTTGATTGGCTTCCCCTCCCCGCGTAGGACGCTGCATTATTTACAGTTCTGTATATGAAATCTGTGTTCCGTTATAGAGCTGACGCACGATGGACAGGCCAAGGCAGTACGCCAATGCTTTGTGGTACGCACTTAGTCCAATTATAACAGCATCATACAAATAAGGATCATTCCCATCTACAATCCCCCACTGCATCAGCAGCGCCGCACTCCCAGCCACAAACGGCGTTGCCATCGAAGTCCCACTCTTTACCCCATAGCCTCCTCCCGGCACTGCCGACACAATCCCGACGCCTGGGGCTGCCAGGTCTGGCTTTACCTGTTCGGTTACTCTTGTGTAGCCTCTGCCGGAAAAGTCTGCCGCCTGGTTTGTCCTGGAGTTGTAGGCTGCTACAGAAATCACCTTTTCCGCCGTGGACGGGATCGTAAGCGTAGTCGTCTCCACCGGGTACAAAAATCCTGTCCCCCGGTTTAAAATACCTCCTCCCGGCATCCACATATCAAAATTTCCGTTGACAATCCTGCGCGGAATCATGCGTATCTCCCATACCCCGCTGTCAATAAAATTTGCCGTCGGCAGGAATTCGATAAAAATTTCCTGGTAAATGCTGTATGGGCTTGGCTCTCCATAATACAGCAATATTTCGGTCTGCTGCATCCGAAAGCGCTGCGTCCCTAAGTTCCGCTGGATAGGGCCTGCCGTCAGCCCGGACGGATGTACGATCTGGATGTCTATTTCATCGGAGTAGGATTTCCAGATCTGGATGCTTAAAAACGATTCGTAAGTACTGATTACAAACTGTACGGTATTCTCAGGCCGGTTTTGCCCTGGCTGTACCTTTCCGGAGGTATGCACGCTTGCCGCCCCTTCATTTCCGGTGCCGGCAGCTATCGTATTTTTCCAGTATCCACTTAGGCTGTTTAAATAAGTCTCGACTAAAGAAGTCCCACTATGCGAACCATAATTGTTTCCAAAGCTTAAATTTAAAGAAAGCGGAAGATTTATTTCGCGTGCTTTGCGCATCATATAGTCTACTGCCGTCATTAGCTCCACAGTGCTTGGAAATCCTTCTTCCCTTGGCACGCCAAGCCGTACGACGATCAGCTCGCTTTCATATGCCACGCCGCGGTAGCGGCCGCCTGATGCCCTGCCGTTTCCCGCCAGGATGCCTGCTACGTGTGTCCCGTGCCCGCTGCTGTCGCCAGTAAGGCGTACATACTGCTGCACATTTTCCTGCGGGCCTGCTTCTTCAATGATGACAGACGGTACTGGTTCTTTGAGGGCAGCATTGATCTGTTCCCTCGTAAACTCCACGCCTCTGGCGTAGCCTGCCGGAGGATACATGCCGCGTGAAGTATCCGGGATCAGCGTCTGGTCCCAGATCGCTATGATCCTTGTAGTCCCGTCTGGATTGCAGAAATCAGGATGCCGCCAGTCAATGCCGCTGTCTGCAAGCCCGCACAAAACGCCCTTTCCGCTCAGGTTGAGAAACGAAGCACGCACCGTATCGATACAGGAAGCCCTGATGCCCTGGTCAACAGCGAAAAAGAGCCTTTTTGGCTTTTCGATATATTCAATTTCCGTCCGGTTTGTAAACGCTTCCATCAACTGCTCCGGTACTGTCGCGACTGCGTATCCGTTTAATAATTCTACAATTAAAATCTGAGGATAGTCCGCACGAAGCTGCTCTAAGCTTGTGGAGTAACGGATAATCAATTCCCATGTATGTTCTGCTTTGTCATATCCTGTCTGTAAATTTGGAGACTGCTCCACCTCCCGCTCTGTTGCATCCAACGCAAGATTGAGCAAATTTTCACGTTTTGGGTTGTTGTCCTGGGGCATAAAGATACCTGTGCCTGTTTTTTCCAATATATGAACCGCCTGCCGCCAGCGTGACTGGATCCATTTGAATGGTTCTTGAAAAAAATTTGTATAAAAAGGTTGCAAAAAGCTGTAAAATTCCGTATCATAAACTATAGATCATAAAAGCATCATTAACCAAATAACGTCAAGGGGTATGGAATGAGAGGAAAAACAACAAAGCTCATAAAAGCTGTCTCAGAACTGAAATCTGAGGATTATTCAAAGGAACCGGAATTAAATGATATTTATAAACGATTAGCAAAGGCTCGTCAGGAGTTTGCTGATATATTTGAAAAAAATATCAAGGCTGTTATGCAGATCAGTTCTTTGGATCTTACCATGCAGCACCAGACAGAACAGATTATGGATATATCACGCAAAGTATCCAAGGCGGCTGAAACGATCTTTGGAACAGCCACAGGCAATTCCATGTTTACCGGAGGCCACAACAACCAGCACGAGGAGCTGGCGCACACAATCACACATATTGCTTCTGAAACCGCAGAAGTCAATGAAAAAATAGAATCCTGCCAAAGCGACCTGACAGATATTCGCAATCTTTCTGCACAGACGATTGAAATTTCCCGTAAAATGCAAAAAGATATGGATAACCTGACGGAAATTATCGGCCATATCAATGAAGTCATTACAGGGATCGAATCGATCTCCTTGCAGACAAACCTTCTTGCTTTAAACGCTTCAATCGAAGCTACCAGGGCAGGAGAAGCAGGAAAAGGCTTCGCCGTCGTAGCAGACGAGATCCGTACGCTCGCAGGACAGACGCAGACACTGACTGGCAATATGGGAAATTTTGTAGAGGAAATCGAGGCTGCATCACGCAAAAGCGTAAAAAGTGCAACCGGTACGATCCAGGCGCTTGAGTCTATGACGGATAAAATCGAAAATGTATGGGTGCTGAACAACCAAAACCACCAGCATGTAACGAAAGTCAACGATTCGATCAGCTCCATTGCCGCTGTCAGCGAAGAGATCAGCAGTTCTATGACAGAAATGGAAAACCAGCTTCACGACAGTACCGATTTTATGCAGAATGTTGGACATGACCTGAAAAAAGCAACCGAGCCGGTCGTCGATATCGAAAAAACACTGGATGATACCGTCAAGAAGATGGGCGCATTATCCGAAGATGCCTTTTTCCATCTGGAATCTTCTGAATATGCCAAACATATCAGCAATGCAATTACCGCTCACCAGACATGGCTTAGGAACCTGAAAAATATGGTAAAGCAGCGCAGCATTGTCCCGTTGCAGCTTGACTCTTCCAAATGCGGGTTCGGGCATTTCTATCATGCAATGACGCCGCGTTCGCCGGAAATAAGCCAGATCTGGGATGGGCTTGGCAAAAAGCACGAGCGCTTCCATAAATTCGGCGGCGAAGCCATGCAGGCAATCAAGCACGGCAACTATTCCGATGCGGAAGCTGTCTACAACCAGGCGGAGCTGTATTCACGGGAATTAATCGCTGATCTTGAAAGAATACGGCAAATCGCGCTGGAACAATCCTAAACGGTTACACAGGCAAGTCCCGAAATAACTTACCATATTCCTTGTCTTTATCTCCGAGAGCAGCACTCTCGAAGAAAAATCCAGCGGGCTGCAGGTAAGTTATTTTGGGACAGTTCCTTAGCGCGACAGCCCAATTATTTTTACACAGTTTTCTTTTATACGTTTTTTGTCATTTCATAAACTGGTCGATCGCACGGTTCAGGTCTTCCACCGCCTGTGTATCCCCATGTTCGACTGCATGTACGATGCAGTGGCTGATATGCTCCTTTAAGATCAGTTTCCCCGTATTATTTAATGCTGATTTGACTGCTGCAAGCTGCACGAGCACCTCGCAGCAATCCCTGCCGTCTTCTACCATTCCTTTCACCGCTTCGAGATGGCCGATCGCTTTTGCCAGGCGGTTTGTGATCGCCTTCATTTCTTTCGGGTCATGCGTATGCGTATGTGTATCATTCCCCATTTAAGCACTCTCCATCCCCGCCAGCTTATCGATCGAACGGATCAGATCGAGCAACTGCACATTTTCTCCCTCTCCGCTGCTCTTCATCAGACGGTCAATCTCACCGCGTTCTTTTTTCACGATATCCAGGTTATAGGCGATCTTTGACCTTAGCTTCTGCCTGCGGACGAGCAGGTTGTGCTTGATCTCCACCATTTCCTTCTGCTCTACCAGCGCCTGCGGCTGTTCAATCCATACACGGGAGTCATACAGCTCGCATTTTTTCAGCAAGCCGACCAGCTTATCATAATAATAATTCAAATCTTCATTTGTTTTTCTGTATTTTTCCTGTTCTCTCATTGCGTTTTGGTACATTTCCCATTGGTACTCAAATTCTCTCGAATCGCGCACATGAAACCTGTCTCTGCCATAATCAACTGCGTTTGTAATGTTGACATATTTAATCTTGACTTTATTTAGCAATATGATTGCATAATTGATATTGGTTTCCGCCTGCAAAATATCACGCCTGCTGCTTTCCAAGCGGAACACGATATAGGCTGCCCCCAGCAAAGCGGCTGTAATTACACCGATCCAGGCATAGCGCAAGTCGTATTCAAATCCCATAGACAAAACGAGCAGCAAAGCGGCGGCGGACGCCGCGGCAAACAGCAGCATAAAAGAAGCCTTTCGCATCCTCGTGCGGCTGCGCCTGCAATCTTTTTTCAGTATTTCCCACTCCTGCTTTTCGCCTTCCAAATACTGCATATCGCGCTTGACGGTCGCCTGATATTCTTCATTGACGCGCAGGTTTTTAATCGCATCTGGAATCTGCTCCTCCTGCCTTTGCATCATCTGGAACTGCGCGTCGGAGATGCGCTTGGAGGTATTTAAAAACTGGTCTCTTGCCTGGTTCAGCTTCGCCACATAATCTGCTGCCTTGCGGATTTCTTCTGCCTGGTCCGGCGCCAGATTTTCGATTAATTCAATGTCATTTAAATACGACGTGACGATATAGTACTCCTTTTTCCCATCGTCGATTTCCCTAGCATTCTGCATGACTTTTTCACAGCGGTCGATCAGTGCGCTGCCGGAAGGATTTGCCGACAGCTCCTCCAAGCCGCCGGATACCTTTACATCCTCCATCACCTTTTCCAGGCCTGCCCGGTCTTTTCTGCGTTTGAAAAATCCCATCTTTTTCACCCCTTATATCCTAAATATTCCTCTTTCCATGCATCTACCTGCATATAGATCTCACTTTTCGCCTGTACCGGAGATGCCTGCGCCAGCCTTGACAGCTCCAGTACTTTTCCAAATTCTGCCGACGCTTCTGTCAGATGGAGCAGCTCTGCAAGATTTTTTTTCATGCCTGCATACTGCTCCTTGCTGATATGGTGCTGCTGCAAAAACCACTGCACACGCTCCCCGTCCTCTAAAAAGCACACCGCCTGGGACGCTGCCTTTAACGAATCCGCCCGATGGCTTAACTGGTATGCCTGTTCATAGCAGTTGACCGCACGTTCAAAGCAAAGCATATTTGCATAAGCTGTCCCCATATTATGCCAGATATCGCCGCTGACCCGAAGATCCGACGGGCTGTCTGTCGCGTTCAGCAAAAGGTTTCGGTATTCTTCGATGGCAGCAAGATACTTTTTTTTCTCCATCAACTGGTCTGCCTTAATCTTCCGGTTTTCATAATTGCTCTGATGATCCATCTTTTGCAGCTTCATTCCTAAAAACTGCATTTCATTTTTGGAAAAATAGCCGGAATCCAAAATGATCTGCATACAGAATACGCGAAATCCTTTTTGATCCTCCAATAGCCTGCGCAGCTTTTGCGCCAGCTCCTTCGCCTCGATTTCTGTCTCCAGCCAGTCGCAAAACTCCGCTGTCATAATATTTTCATCCAGCAGATAAATATTATCCTGCAAAAAAAAGCACAGTTCTTCAATCGAATAAATATTTTGCTTTGCACTTTCCAGATAGTAAGGCTTTGCAGCCCGCTTGAAACTGCAAAAAATCAATCCGCTCATGCGTCCCTCCTGATATTCGGCCCGGTTCGGTCAGTCTACCTTCATCACATATTCCCAGACCATGTCGCTTGCTTTAAAAAACTCCCCCAGCCCCAGGTCACGGATCGTGATTTTTACCGAGCGGTCTGACGCCGGCTTTGCCAGGATCTTCAGCCTCGTCGCCTTTGCCGGCCTTGCCGGCAGGTTGGTAAGCTCCAGGGATTCAATCCTTGCCTCCCTGCTGTTTGGCCTTTGTATCCAAAAGTCGATTTCGCCTGGCCCGTCTAAAATCACCTCGCAGCCTCCCCGTGCTTCATACCAGTTCTCACCCGCCGAGATCAGCGTGTAAAATGCCATTTCATTATTTTTGCGCACCTTGAGGCTGATATTGAATTTCATCTCGTTTTCGCCCATATAGGCATAATTCCAGGGGATCACCTGCTCCAATACCTCCGCCGCATAACAGGCGCCCTTGGAAAACAGGTTTTTTCCGAGAAATGCGCGCCGTCCCTGGCACAAATACCGCAGCGAATGCTTCATCCAATCGCCCTCAAAGCCCTCTCCTGCCAGATAAACCGACGAAATAATCTTTTTTTCAAACACTTTTGGTATAATCTCTGAAAACGAAGCATCTTTATCTTCCGTCAAATACCCGCAGTCGGTCTCCAAAATCTGCACAAGCTGGGGCTTGGACTGCTTTCCCCTGGACAGATACCAGCAGACCATGCTCTTCCCATAATACTGGAACAGCGCGACGTCATGCGTCGCCAGCCCGTCCTTTTGATTCAGCGCATAATAATAAAAGCTTTTCATATAGTCCGTAACCGTGATCTTTTTCCTGGGCACCGGAAGCTGCTCAAAAATATATTCCATTAGTTCCATTAACTTTACATTCAATTTTGCAAACGTAAACACAATTTTGCCGATCTCCATACGCGGCCCCAGCTTTCCGGCAAGCAGCAGGATTTTTTTGATAAAAATTGCAAGCAGCGAGCGGATTTCATATGCCTGGTCCTGAATCATCGTATAATCGCGCTCCAATGCGCGTGTCAGAAGCCGGCTCTCGCATTTGCCCATCTCCGCCTTCTCAAAACGGATCGCCTCGTCCCCATAGACCCACTGGCCGGAAGACGAAGCCATGCATACTGCCAGGGGAATCTGAAAGATCTCGCTGCCAGCCACGGCACTGACTGTCTCCGGCTCCGGCTGCGCCGTTGTCGCAAAGCTTACCATGGCATAGCTGTCGCTTAAATCAATCCCAATATATAATTTTTGTTCATTCTGCGCCATAGTCTCCTCTTCTCAAAATATGATATAATAATATAATATTTATTTATCATATAATTTTAAACATCTTTCCTGCAAGTATGCTGTATTTTTCATATTCCTGCATTATACGAAGCAGTTCCTTCTCCTTTTCCTGCTCCCTCAGATGCAGCATTTGGTTGATATATGCATAGCGCCCGCCGCAGCTTACGTCCTCATATCCCGGCCCTGCCGCCCGCTTTCCGCTGCCAATCTGCTGTTTTCCGCTTTCCGTCTCCTGTGTCAGATAATACTCCACCTCGTCGTCACGGAACAGCAAAAATTCATACGTAAAAATCCCATCATAAATATTCGGCATATTGGCTGCTGTAAATTCCTGCTGCTGGCGCATCCGGTAATGAATCTGGATCCGGCTGTCCGGTCTTGCATGAAACTCTACAAGGATCCGGTTGTAGAGCTGGTATCTGCTGCACAGGCTTTCCGGCAATTTTTTAAAAAAAGCAAAATTCATATTTCTGGAAATAAACTCATGCAGCAGCTCATCCGCCATCCGAAGCTGATAACGGTCTAAGGCATCCGTTTGGGAAAAGCATTTCAAAAGCCCCAGGCGGCAGGCAATCCCGCGCAGCCTGCCTTCTTTATACAGTTGGCACGCTTCCAAAAACAGTCCTCCCGGCAGCTTTTCGTTATGGACAACATACTCATGCATACAATAAGAGCGGTATGCCTGTAAAATAAATTCTCTCCCGCCATGCCCGCGGTATCCCTGGTAAACGTCTTGTACTTCGCCGATTGCCTCTGTAGAGTACAGCGTCTGGATCAGCAGCCGCTCCTCCAGCTCCTCCGTCTCCTCTATTTCACAGCCGCGCGCTGCCTCATAGACACGCAGCATCTGCCTGGACGGCCCTTCAAAATATTTTGCCAGGTACAGCACCACCGCTTTGCTGCGAACGCCTGCTGACAGCACCGCCATACACAGCTCCAGCAAAAACGCGTCCTCGCCGATATCCCGCGTCCGCAGCAGGTCGTTGATCAGCTCTGACAGCTTCCCGACGTCCAGCCCGTCATAGCCATAGCTGCTGATCAATTCATACGCTTTTTCATACCAGCCGCGGTCGATCATCAGCTCAACCATCAGGTTGCGGTTATCCCTGCGCATTCCCGCAAAATCCACCTGTGTCAAATATACCTCCAGCCCTTCCTCCAACTGGTTGATCAGGCAGTAGCGCACAAGCCCAGGCCCGATCTGGCTTTTAAACTTTGCGCTGATCTGCGGAGCCGCCATCAGGGCGCGCAGATAATCCACATCTGTGCGCACCGGCACGCTTAAGTCTGTCTTGCCATCCATATGGTGCATCAAATATTGCAGCTTTTCCGGCGCAAAATTCAGGCACCTGCGGATATAATGCGACGGCTTCATCAGTTTTTCCAACTGACAGGACTCTGGAGCTACAAACCGCTGCCCCCGGTTGTTTTCCAGCACGATCGCATAATCATTGGAAAAGAGCTGAAAGTATGCCGCCTCTTTGCTGATCGGGACACGCTGCTCCTCCTTCATATGCTTTTGGATCACAACGACATATGCAGCCATTTTATTCATGCAGTAAAATTTGTGCGTATACAAAATATCTGCTAACGGCGCCGCCAGCTCCTGTGTCAACATGCCCTTGTCAAGCATCTCATCGTAAATGACCGCAAGATTGTCGTCGATATGCCCTTTTAAAATCTCATCGATCGCAAACTGCTTCATTGTCTGTGCATACTTTCCGTAAATCACCGGCTGCTCGTCTTTGTGCGCAATGATATTCACATACAGCGCCGCTTTGTACTGATAGGCGAGCTGGTTGTTATACTGGAAATACATCTGGATTACTTTCGGCAGCGGCTGTATGCCGTGCAGATCCATCGTCAGCAAAAACGCTTCATACAGCCCGGTAATTTTTAAGTTTTCCGCAATCCCTTTTTCATACCAGCGGTGGTATTTTGTCTGATAGCACTGCCCCTTGATCAAATAGGCGCAGACTCCCATCAGCATGTCCTCATCGGGGTCTTTTTCATAGCTGCGGAACAGGATCCGGCAAACGAGCGGATGGAACTGGCGCATATTGTTGGCAAGGCGCATCACCTGGTCTGCCAGATCCTTGGTCAATACCCCCTGCCTGGACGCCCAGTTCATAAGCAGGATCTCATATGCATCCAGCTTTGTCAAAAGGTACGGCTGTTCTAGATATGCCTGGTATGCCTCGACATACCATAACGGCGAATACTGCCCCTGCATAATCCGTGCCTCCATCACACGCAGCTTGATCTGCGGCTGTGTACGCAGCGTACCGTTTAAGCGCAGCGTCAAAAAAAAGATCATCGGATGTGTCCCGTACCGCTTTGCGATCTCTTCGATCTCGTCCAGCAGGCGGTCTACGACCACAGGCTCCTTTTCCTTTTGCAGGCACAGATAGTCATAAAACGCCCATTGAGGGTCTTTTTTATTTTTATATTTCTGGCGGTATTCATCCATCAGCCATTGGGCGTCCTGCCGCTGTTTGTTCCGCAGCAGCGCATATGCCTTAAACAGCAGGTACCAGGGATCATTCGGCTTAAATTCTTCCATCCGCTGAATCAGCGCCAGCGTCTGCTTTGTCCATTCCCCGGTGACGATTTTTTTCAGCCTGAAATTGAGGTAACACCGGGTCAGCAAATAGGTGGCGCGCTGCAGCCCCTGCACCATCCGCTCCTTTTTCAGATCGCTGCCTTCTGCGGATGCAAACACCCGCAGCTCTTCCTTTTGGACGTCATTTTCAAAATAAATACATCCATAATTATTTCCGCCATGCATCTTTTCCGTATCTATGTAAAAGCTGAACGGATACGTTTCTCCCAGGAAATCCTGATCCGTCACATAACGCTTTTGCGGGACTAAAAATTCATCCTCTGTATACACTCGGATCTCTAAAAAACCCCAGCCCTCTTTTTGTATCATCAGCCGTTCTTCGACCGGGTCTTTTGCCCCGAAGGCTTCGATCGTGTACTTTTCCAGAGTGAAGCGCGCCCGTTCTTTTTTTCCGGTTCCGATTAAAAACTCCTCCATCGTCTGGTCGGTCACCACCGGCTTGGACAGCCCATCGTATAATAAGGAAGCTTTCAGGTCTTTGGGCGCCAGTATATTTTTAAATGCCGGCGAATGGAAAATATGGTACGCTTCCTTCCAGTCGCTTTTTGCCAGCTTTGTAAAATCCCTCAGATTTTTAATTTTCCCGGTCGACGCTTCCGCATACAGCCTCGTAACTGTCACTTCAAAATCCAGCGGGTACTCTCCGCCATTGCATACAATATACAGGCTGCCTGACGCCTTTTCGCCTTCTGAGAGGCCGTCTGCACGAAACTGTACCTGGATCTGGGCTTCTTCCCCTTCAAACTGGTTCGTCAGGCATTCCATTCTTGCACTGGAGGAATAGACAATGCCCCGCATCCATATCCCATTCCCACTTTTCACCTGGAAACTGTCCGCCGCCGTCTGCCCCTCCACTGCTTCCAGCTCCAGCTTCTCTTTTGAAAATACAACCTGCGGCTGCTCATATGGAATTTTCCCCTCCGCCAGCTCTTCGATCCTCTTTCGCACGATGTCACCTGCTTTACTCTTGCTTTTTTCGTCAATATCGCTATAATAAACAAAAGGCGATACTTTTTGTATTGAAACCTATCTTATGAATTATAAACTATTTGTGAGTGACACGCAATATGTTGATGTAAGTATTCCGCTGCTGTAAACCCCTCAGGTATGAACAGTAACATTTTTCTGCTGTGCAGAGCCGTGGGTGCAAACAGCAGCCGTCCTACAAGGAGGAAGCACATGATACAGCACAAAGACCATTTCCATGGCAGCGACCTGGAAAAAATAGAACAGTTTTACGGGATTAAAAAAGAATCGATTACCAGCTTTTCCGCGAATGTCAATCCGCTTGGCATTTCCCCGGCACTGCGCAAAACCCTGGCGGAGCGCATCGACGCGATCACCGCTTACCCAGACCGGGATTATGTGTCGCTGCGTACCTGCATCGCAGATTATGTCGGGACTGACCTGGAAAATATCATTGTCGGAAACGGCACCACAGAGCTGATCTCCCTGTTCATCCAGGCGGAGCATCCAAAAAAAGCCATCGTCATCGGGCCGTCTTATTCCGAATATGAGCGCGAAATCGCCCTGGGCGGCGGCACAACGCTTTATTATCCGCTGCGGGAGGAAGATGGCTTCAAGCTGCATACGGCAGATTTTATTTCCCATTTAAAAGACGATATCGACCTGCTCGTATTATGCAACCCAAACAATCCGACATCCACCTGCATCTCCAGCAAATCCATGCGCCTGATCCTGGATGCATGTATGCAGCACGGCATCTATGTAATGGCGGATGAGACTTATGTGGAATTCGCAGAGCAGATGGAGCGGATCACTTCCGTACCGCTTACGCATTATTACAACAACCTCGTAATCCTGCGCGGCACCTCCAAGTTTTTTGCCGCTCCCGGCCTTCGCCTTGGATATGCCATAACCGGCAACCGCGACCTGATTAAAACGATCAATACGCGTAAAAATCCATGGACGATCAACTCCCTGGCAGCGATCGCGGGAGAGATCATGTTTCGGGACGAGGACTATATTTACAGGACGAAACAGCTTATTTCTTCGGAACGCAGGCGA
Organism: uncultured Eubacterium sp.; assembly: GCA_947178105.1. Classification (GTDB taxonomy): domain Bacteria; phylum Bacillota; class Clostridia; order Lachnospirales; family Lachnospiraceae; genus Eubacterium_J. The sequence goes on from CAMWXD010000090.1 coordinate 12,341, forward strand.
ATGTACGAGCTGTTTTCGGCAAGGGACGATTTCAAAGTGTATGAGCCTTCGGGAAATTTTATGCTCGTAAAAATCCTGCGGCAGGAGCTGACCTCGCAAGACCTGTTTGACCGCGCTATACGCAGGGGGATGATGATACGGGACTGCTCGACGTTTCCGTTTTTAGACGACAAATTTATCCGGTTTTGCTTTATGGAGCCAGCTATGAACGACAAGCTGGCGGCGTGCATTTTAGAAGCGTAGCCACAGCGGCACTGTAAAATCCCGCAGATTTCAACTATTCGAAACCTACGGGATTTTACTGTTTTAATATGGATCGTTTTTCAATTCTGTTTTCTTATTCGGTTTCTTTTCAGATCCCATTGGCAGCATGATACCCGCTGCGCACCGCTTCTGCGATGCCCGCTGTTTTTTCACCGCTGCAATCTCCGGCAAACAGGACCGGAACCGTAATCCCTTCTGTAGAAAATGATATTTTTCTGGAGCCGACTGCCATCACGACATAGTCGCACGGGATCGTAACCGCTTCTTCGGTCTGCGTATGGACTGCCGTAATGCCTTGCGGCGTAATCGCTGTGACCTTTGTCTGCGTATACTGTTGCACGCCGTGATCCTTAAAGTCTTTTTCAATGATCGGCAGGATCGTAGACGATTCTCCGGCTGCGATCTGATCCAGCATCTCTACGATCGAAACGGTGCAGCCCTGTTCCAGCAAGTATTCCGCGGTTTCCGTCCCGACCAGCCCGCCGCCGATCACGGCACAGCGCCCGGTTACTTTCTTTTCTCCCGCGAGGATATCCCAGGCGGAAACGACGTTTGCAGCGTCCGCACCCGGGATCGGCGGGATCACGTTGTACGCTCCGACAGCCGCGATCACGGCGTCAGCCTTGTTCAGCTCTTCTTGATCCGGTTCCTGTCCAAGCTTTACTTCAACACCGAGTACAGGAAGTATTTGTTCATAGTACTCCACGGCACGCAGGATTTCCGATTTTCTTGGCGGAACCGCAGCAAGCAGGATCTGTCCGCCCATTTTTTTCGCTTTATCATAAACGGTTACCATATAGCCGCGCTTTGCTGCCACCCGCGCTGCTTCCAGCCCGGCGATCCCGGCGCCTACAACCGCGATCTTTTTTACTCCATTGCCTGGCCGGATCGATACGGAAGCTTCGTTTCCGTTTTCCGCATTGAGCACACAGGACAGGTACTGGCGGTTTTGGATCGCGTCGACACAGCCTTTGTTGCAGTTTAAGCAGGTGCGGATTGGCTCCCCTGTCTCTGCTTTGCGCGCAAAATCCGGGTCAGTCAGCAAAGACCTGCCGTAGCCGATCACATCGGCGCTGCCTTCCTGTAAGATCTGTTCGCCTGCTTCTGCGGTCACTACCCGTCCTACTGTCGCAATCGGAATCGAAACGAGCTTTTTGATCTCGGCTGCAACCGGAAGCACCCAGTTGTACGGCACAGTCCCCATCGGCGGTATCGTATCGCCCATATTTCCGGTATGGTTTGCCTGTGCCACTTGCAGCATATCCACGCCCGCTTGTTCCAGCATTACTGCAAACTGCTTTGCCTCCTTTGGCAGCAGGCCGCCTTTTCCGCGCTGAGAGCCGTCTGCGTTTACCGTAATGATCGGCAGCTTGTATTCAAGCATCAGATCCGGCACTGCTCCTTTGATCGCAGCAACGACTTCCAGTGCATAGCGCACACGGTTTTCCAGGGAACCGCCGTAAGCATCTTCTCTATGGTTTAAGTCTTTGGAGCAAAGCGACCCAAGCAGGCGGTCGCCATGTACCTCGATCGCATCCACGCCTGCTTTTTTTGCACGTACCGCACAGTCTGCAATCGCCTGTTTAATCTCTGCCAACTGCTCTACTGTCGCTTCTGTGACAAAATAATGCATATCATGGCGCAGCTTTGCATATGCCTTCCCACGTATTTCGCCTGACTCTGCCATTTTCTGTTCAAACAGCTCCATATTTCCCGCCGCTTTTGCAGCCTCGGCTTCCTTTGCCGCCGCCATAGAGCCCATAATCAGGCGCCCCACGCCCGGCACGTCATATTCCGGATGGAAGAGCTGCAAGGCGAGCTTACAGTCATAGGCGTGCAGTGCATCCGCAAGCTTCTGAAACGACGGAATCTGCCTGTCGTCGCAAAGCTTTGGCGTCGGGGATGCCGTATTGACCGGAGCCACGTCGCCGATCACGACATATGACGTGCCGCCTTTTGCAAGGCGCTCATAAAAATGAAAGCTCTGTTCCCCAATCGATCCGTCCCGCTCTTCATATCCGGTCGTAAGCGGCGGAAACATCACGCGGTTTTTCAGTGTCAGAGGGCCGATCTGGATTGGCTGCAATAATAATGTTTTTTTCTCACTCATAGGTTTTCCTCATTCTTTTCTGTTTTTCAATCTTTATTTGTCGTTTTCTGCTTTTCATTCTCTGCTTTTTATCTGGTATCTATGTCTCTTTTTCCCGTTTGCCTATATGCGCATCGCTGTCTCATAGGCTTCGGATATCGCGCTCTTTAGATTGCCGACCGAATGCGCGTCTCCCGCCATATGATATACTGCGCCGCTTTCTTTGAGCATTTCTTCCACAGACGGGTCGATTTGATAGCCTGCCGCAAACACGAGTGTATCCGCATCGTCAATGCAATATTCTTTTCCGCCCTTGCTGTAATAAATATGTTCTGCATCCACCCGCCCGACTTTTGCGCCGCAGACAATCTGAATGCCTTTTTTGCGCATACGCTGGACTAACAGGCTCCTGCCAGGGCCGGTTTCTTGCAGCATAATATTGTCTGCCATTTCCAAAAGTATGATCTCGCGGTTTCTCGGATACAGGTCGTCTACAAGCGGCGCCAGATAATCCGCTGTCTCACAGCCGACAGAACCTCCTCCCAGTACTACGACTTTCCTGCCTGGGAAGGCTTTCCCAGCCAAAACCTCGTCTGCGCTCATCCACTGCTTGAAAGCGGTAAACGGCTTTAAGATAACCGGAAAAGCGCCTGTGGCGGCGATCACCTCATAGCCCGCAAATTCGCCGGACAGCATTTCCTTTGTCACCATACAGCCAAGGCGCACGTCCACGCCTGCGGATGCAAGCTGCCCTGCCAGATATTTCACGACCTTTGTAAGGTCTTGTTTTGCAATCGGCACTGCTGCAATCCGAAGCTCGCCCCCTAACTCCTCCTCTTTTTCACAGAGTACGACATGATGCCCGCGCTTTGCCGCGATACAGGCAGCTTCCATGCCCGCGGCGCCGCCGCCGATCACAAGGATGTCCTTTTGTTCCTGTGCCTGCGGCACCAGATCCATGCCAAGCTCTCCCTGCGCCTTCGCGCCGGCTTTGGATACGTTTTCCAATACGGCTTCCAATGCCGGATTTACCGTACAGGCAATCCGCTTTCCAAACATCACGCCATTTAAGCAGCGCAGGCAGCCGATGCAAGGGCAGATCTCCTCTTCCCTGCCCTGCTTTGCCTTTTCGGAAAATGCAGGGTCACATAAATTTGCCCTGCCGACCATACAGATATCCGTCCTGCCATTGGCAATCAGCTCTTCGGCAAGCCATGGCTCCGTAATCCGCCCGACGGACGCAACCGGGATGGAAATATGCTTTTTGATCTCCTCGGCAAGCCTGATATGAGAGCCCATCGGCGTGCCGGGCGCAGGAATCGAGCTGCCGCGCATAATCGTCGTGCCGCCGGATACATGGATAAAATCGGCTCCCGCCTTTTCCAACTGCTTTGCAGCATAAATGCTGTCATTCAGATTTTGCCCGCCGTCCGTATATTCGTCTCCGGAAATACGCACATCAATCATAAAATCTTTTCCGCAGGCTTTGCGCACTTGGGAGACCACCTCCAGCGCCAGGCGCAGCCTGCCGTTTAAATCTCCGCCATATGCATCTGTCCTCTTATTATACAGCGGAGACAAAAATCCTCCGAGCAGCCCATGGGCATGTGCCGCATGGATCTCCACGCCGTCACCTCCCGCCTGCCTGACCCGGAGCGCAGCTTCTGCAAACTGGCGGATAATTACTTGCAGCTCTTCGGCAGTAACGGCGCGCGGCGCCTCTTTTGCATAATAAGGGCCGACATTGGATGGCGCGATCAGCCGCGGCGTGCCTGGCACCGGAAATGCCATATACGCCGGATGGAACAACTGCGGCAGAATTTTTGCCCCATACTGGTGCACCGCCTTTGTCAGCTTTTCCCATCCTGGTATAAAAGAATCGTCGTGAATCGACATATCGCCCGGCAGATAGATATATGTAGGCTCTACTGTGGTGACTTCTGTAACAATCAAGCCTACGCCGCCTTTTGCCCTTGCCGCGTAATGCGCAACAAGATCATCTGTCACATAGCCTTTGTCTGCCAGATTGGTAGAGATCGGCGGCATAAAAATACGGTTTTTTACGGTCGTCTCTCCAATACGGACAGGGCTGAATAAATGAGGGTATTTGTCCATAATCCTGTTCCTTTCCGTTGTGATTTTGTATGTTTATTGTAACATACCTTTTTGCCGCAGGCATCCACAGCCGGAGATACTAACCGTCAAATTTTGTCCTGTTTTTTCAGATTCAGCGCAGATTTTTGCAAATTCAGGACAAAAAACAGCCTTCTTTATCAAATTTTATACATTATGATAGCTGCGCAGGAAACCGGATCACCAGCGTGCCGTCCGCATCCGTCTCCATACTTACTTTGAAAGCTTTTTGGTGAACCCGGCAGACTACCTCGCTGCCTGTTTTTTGAATAGAAATATAGGGGTCTTCATAGACCGGCATTTGGGATTCTTCTACGAAATGGCGCAAAAGGGCTTTCTGCTCCTCATCCAGCGCCATTTTCTGCATTTTCTGCAAAGGCGCTTTGCTGCCATATTTGAGATTTTGACGGAACTGCTTACGGTAGTCGCTCGGCAGGATACCATAAAGCTCCTTAAAGGCAGCGGTATATGCCTTGGCATTCGGCATCCCGCAGCCCGCTGCGATCTGTTCAATGCTGCTGCGCCCTTCCAGCAGCTCCTCCAAGGAAGCCCGGACTCTGACAGCGGCAAGGTATTTTACAAAAGGGATGCCGGTATAGCGTTTCATCAGCTTTGACGTATACGACAGGCTGAAAGACAACTGCCTTGCAATATCAGACAGCGTCAGCTCCTCATGATAATGCCCGTCAATATACTGGATTGCCTTCATATAGTTTTCATGCGAATCCGAATGCAGCGGCAGGTCTTCCATCGAAAAATCCTGCTGTATGGCAGCCAGCCTGACCAGCTCCATCATAATCGCATTCAGCTCATACAGGTTGTCCCTGCCCTTCATCAGCATCGCCAGCAGTTCCCCGATCTTTTGCTTTAGGCGGATATAAAAATCCCTGTTTTTATCTTCTGCGCAGACAACCGTATGAAAGGCATTTGTACTGTCGCCCGCCATCGCATCCGACATACGGGCAAAATCCACATGGATCGTAAGGATCACCGTCTCCTTGCAGGCTTCCTGCTTCGGGCAGATCATATGCATCGTATCCGGCGCTATTACGATCAAGTCCCGTTCCCTGAGCATACAGGAAAAATCTGCCGTAACCGCCTCGTATTCGCCCTTTAAAATATAAGAAATTTCCAGGCTGCTCTGCCTGGAAAACACGCTTCTGGAAAACCCGTTGATGCTAAGGCTCAGCGGGTAGCCAAATTTCTGGCCGGAAAAATCATAATAATAATTCATATTCTGCATCGCTGTGTCCCACTTCCAGCGCTTTCTTCGCAAGCTGGTCTGCTTCTTCGTTGTACCGGTCGCCGGTATGCGCAGCGATTTTGGTAAACGTCATCCGAATCCTGCTGCCGCAGCGCTCCATATATTCCGCATACTGTTTTGTCAGCTCGTTTTTCGCCTGCCAGCCATGCGTCGCCCACTGCTCAATCCCGGCATAATCATAGCGGATATCCACCGCCTCATAGCCATGGCTGATCGCCCATTTCACCGCAAACATGGCGCCTTGCATCTCCCCGGACACATTGCGCAGCGCAAGCGATTTCGGGTCGTTTCCGCTGCCTGACTCCCGGATAATTTCTCCCTGCGGCGTTAAAAGCACACATCCAAAAGAATAGCGCTTTTTTTTATGCTCATAGCTTCCGTCCACATACGCGATTAACAGATCTTCTGCGCTGGCTTGCGCTTCTGGTTCCTGTATCTGCTGTCTGTCCTGCTGCTTTGCTTCCGACATCTGCGGTGGCATATTTTGCTGCTCTGCAACTGCTAAATAAGCAAGCGCTTCCTGCTCTGTCTCAAAGCTTTTATACACTGCGCCTGGATAGCCGTGTACCAGGCGCTTACATTCGTCCCACGTAGCAAACAGCCCTGTCTGCCTGCCGTTTCTGACTGCGTAGATCTTCTTTTTGGGCATATTGTCCTCTCCTTATACCATACTATAAATTGCGTACTTTAAAGTCGCGCTCCGCCTCGCGCCGCTGGTCTTTTTTCGCGATGTCCTGTCTCTTGTCATACAGCTTTTTGCCCTTCGCCAGCGCGATCTGCACTTTGACAAGGCTTCCCTTAAAATACACCTGCACCGGGACGATCGTATAGCCCTTTTCCTTGATCCTGCCCTGGAGCTTTAAGATCTCGCGCTTGTGCAGCAGCAGTTTTTTCGGGCGCAGCGGGTCTCTGTTAAATATATTCCCTTTTTCATAAGGGCTGATATGCATTCCATATAAAATAACCTCGCCGTTTTCAATGTGCACAAACGACTCTTTGATGCTGCATCTGCCCATACGAAGCGACTTTACTTCTGTCCCATGCAGGCTGACGCCGCACTCATACGTTTCTTCCAAAAAATAATCATGCCTTGCTTTTTTATTGTTTGCAATCAGTTTAAAATTGTCCTTGCCCATTCCCTGTCTCCTTTTTCCGCTCTTTCCTGATGGGACAGCCGCAGCCAGCCCTACTGCCAGTACGGTGCCTCCATATCCGCTGGCACAAAGTCAATGGTACGCAAAAACGTATCTACTGCCGTACACAGCACCCGGATCGGCTGCCCAAGCTTGTAGCGCCTGCCGCCTGTCTCGCCCACCATCTCATAGGAAGCTTCGATATAATGATAATAGTCGTCCTCCAGCGCTGTCACATGGATCATCCCTTCGATCGTATTCGGCAGCTCCACATACATGCCCCAGGCTGACATGCCTGAGATCACGCCTTCAAAGACCTCGCCGATATGCCTCTCCATATATTCTGCTTTTTTCAGCTTTTCCGTCTCACGCTCCGCTTCGTCGGCACGCCGCTCCGTCTCGCTCGACTGCTTTGCGACTTCCGGCAGGATTGCTTCATAATGCTGCCTTCTCTTTTCATTCATCCGCCCGCGCAGGCAGTCCTTGATAATCCGATGGATCTGCAAATCAGGATAGCGGCGGATCGGCGATGTAAAATGGCAGTAATACTGCGTCGCCAACCCGAAATGCCCCAAACAGTCCACTGTATAATTGGCGCGCCGCATCGAGCGCAGCGTCAGCCTGCTGATCAACGCTTCCTGCGGGGTATCCGCGATTTTTCCGAGCAGCTTTTGAAATTCCTTTGGATGAATGTCGTCCCGCATTCCGCTGCCATGGATCGTCAGCCCAAAATTGGCAATAAATGCAGACAGCTTTTTAATGCGCTCCGCATCCGGTGTCTCATGGGAACGGTAAACAAACGGCACCTCCTGCCAGAAAAAATCCTGTGCGACCGTCTCATTTGCAGCGAGCATAAAATCCTCGATCAGGTTTGTCGCCACA
>CAMWXD010000091.1 GCA_947178105.1 uncultured Eubacterium sp.
TTACTATCTTTACCAATAGAGTATCCGATTCCAAAGCAGGTCAAGCCGAAGCTCAACACCGCAATAAGTCCCAAAATATCCATATGGCGCAGCCCTCCTTTCCCAGATTCCCTTTTGGGTTTCTATATATACGGAGGGTCACAATCCCTCCGAAGAGGGCTAACCGCCTACCATCTTGGCAACGCCTAAAAACAGCTTATCATAATATGTCGAAAGATGCAATGCATATTTTATATAGCCAGAAATTTTGCAGATTTTTAGTTACTTTTCACACCCAGACCTTTGCACTCCGCTGCAAAGGTCGTGAGAACGTGTAAATTCAGCCTAGAAGGCATCCAGTCCTTCGCCAAAGGCGAATTTTCAATGGACTGGATGCCGTTACTTTTCACAGCACAGCCGTTTTTTGGCTGGGGTGTGAAAAGTAACGATTTTTATGCAACGATTTCTTTTTTCAGACGAATATATAGACAAGAACATCTTTTTTGCCAGTGAATTGAGGTTTCGCAGGGAGGTGAAGGTTTGGAACAGGAGCAGAAGTGGGTACGCGATATTGTGCGGCGCGGTTCCAGGAAAGCTGCAAATGCGCTGGTACATGCCTATTATGATGATATTTATTCTTTTGTATACAGGCAGATCGGAAACAGGGAGGATGCGCTGGACTTGACACAGGAATGTTTTTTTTCCGCATTTCGTTCCATAGCTTCCTATGATGCAAAAAAAGCGGGAGTCCGTACCTGGCTGTACCACATTGCTTCACACAAGGTGATCGATCTGAGGAGGTGCCGAAAGGTGCAGTATTTTCCGATTGAGGATCAAGAGCTTGTGGATGAGCGTGATTTTGCGGAAGACCTTGTAAAAAATCTGAGCAACCAGGAATTGCTGCGGCAGGTGGAACATTTTGTATGCGGGATGGAACCGCACATCCAGGAGGTGTTTCGCCTGCGGGTGTATGGGGAATATTCGTTTCCTGAGATTGCCGCCTTATTCGGACAGCCGGAATCCAAAATCAAGGCGCAGTACTACCGGCTTGCGGCAAAAATCCGTAAATGGATAGAATTAAGCTGAAAAGCAGCACTCTGAGTATTCTATATGAAAGGAGTATGAAAGGAATATGGATCACCAGGAATGTACGGGAAAAGCAAACAGAAGCAGTTGGACAGGAATGGATCCGCTGGAGCCAGAAGAACGGGAACGGCAGATTGCACAGATTATCGGGCGGAGTGTTTTAAAGCCGCAGAAGCTGGGAAGTGCCTTGCGAAACCTCTGGGGAGCGTTGGGTGTTCGGGGGATCTGCTTTGGGGTATGGGACTGTATGCTGCTGGCACTGCTTTTGGACGGTGCGCTGTGGGCGGCAGTTTATGAAGCGGCAAAGCATAGCCCGGAGATTTTAGGGCTGCTTGTGTTTTTGGCATCTCCGGTATTGTATGCCATGCTGCACCTTTTGACCGTCTGGAAGGAGGCAATGGCAGGCACATATGAGGCGTTGATGGTATGCAGGATGTCCCTGCGGCAAGTCACAGTGCTGCGGCTGCTGCTGTTTGGCGGAGTGTCGGCTGTGCTGCTTGGCGGCGTCAATCTTTGGGCGTTTTTTTATACCGGGCAGGAAGTGTCTGCATTAAGGATGCTTTGCCTGTCGATGGCGGCGCTGTTTTTTTACGCATGGATGCAGATGCTGCTGGAGTGGAAGTGGAGGCACCGGATGGCGTATGCAGCGGCGCCGGTATTGTGGGGCGTCTGTACAATTTTGCTGTTATTGTCAGGAGAAAAGGGGCGGCTTGTGCTGGAAGCTGTGCCGGATGCCGGCTTTTTGCTGTGTGCGGGCGTATGTGCAGGGATGTATGGATGGGTATTAAAAAAATATTATTTTGAGCCATGCGAAGCAGTCGGATAAGGCAAGACGAACAAATAGGAGGAAAAAAGATGCTGTCAGTGGAACATGTAACAAAAAAATTTGGAAATTTTACAGCGCTGGAGGATGTCAGCCTGACGTTTGAACGTGGCGTATACGGCCTGCTTGCGCCGAATGGGGCGGGGAAAACGACGCTGATCAAAATGCTGGCGACGCTGCTGTTTCCGACCAGCGGGACGATCCGCTGGAATGGAGAGGAGATCGTGGCGATGGGGGAGGATTACCGGGGGATATTGGGATACCTTCCGCAGGAGTTTGGGTATTATAAAAACTATTCGCCGCAGCAGTTTTTAAGCTATATCGCGGCATTGCAGTGTATGGATCGTAAAACAGCGAAGCAGCGGATTAACATGCTGCTCGAACAGGTGTCGCTGTCGGATGTCAAGCATAAAAAAATGCGGCAGTTTTCCGGCGGGATGCTGCAGCGGGTCGGGATCGCGCAGGCGATGCTGAATGACCCGAAGCTGCTGATCCTGGATGAACCGACAGCGGGGCTGGACCCAAAGGAGCGGGTGCGCTTCCGCAATTTGATTCACCGGATTTCCAATGACCGGATTGTGATTTTATCGACGCATATTGTGTCGGATATCGAGACAATCGCCAGCCAGATCGTTATGATCCGCCGCCATCGGATTCTTGGATGCGAGACACCGATGGAGATTTGCGAGAGGATGCGCGGGAAGCTGTTTGAAGTGCCGGCAGATACGGTGCTAAAGGAAGGGGAGCTGCTGCTGAGCGAGTGCCAGGGAGAGCAAGGGACAATGCTTCGGATTGTATCACAGACAGGCAGGCAGATTGCAGGAGCCAGGCAGGCGGTGCCGAACCTGGAGGATGCGTTTTTGTATATTTATCAAAATGGAAATGAATAGAACAGGCAAAGGAGAGAGGAAAATGCTGCACAGAAAAAAAGCAGGCAGGCGTTTCCGTTGCCGGGAGCTGGTATGCTGGGAATGGAAAAAGCTGTGCCAGATGCCGATGCTGTATATATTTTTGCTGCTGTGTGTCGCGTTTAATATGCAGTTGGTTTTTGGAAGCCAGTATGGGGAAGATTATGTGGCATATGTAAGGCAGGCAAGGCAGCAGGCAGGAAGCCGGATGGGAGAAGCGTTTTGGGCGCGTGCCAGTGAGATGGCAGATTCGAAGGAAAAGGAACGTCTGCTTCGGGAGACAAAAGGGGCAAAGGATACGTTTGAGGATTATGACGCGATGGAAACGGCTGCGCGGCTGATTGGCATGTACCGTTTGGAAGGCTGGGCGGCGGATGCATTGGAGCGAAAGTATCAAAAGCAGGAACCACGCATCCGGGAGCTGGCTGCGTCAGATGCGTCTATGGAAGTCGGGGCAGCGGGAATGACAAAAGAAATATTCGATGCGCTGTTTGCAAAGCTGTGCAGGGCGGTGCTTACACAGGGGCTGCTGTTTGCGGTTTTTGCAGCGCTTTGCAGCAGCGGGAGTGAGCAGATTGAGCGGACGTGGAGGGCGGTTTACGCGACGAAGCGCGGACGGTACGTACAGCGGGAAAAGTTTGTGGCGGGGTTTGTGTATGCAACAGCCGCATACGGCATCGTGGCGGTTGTGTCCTGTGCAGTATTTGCAGGAAGCTGGCGCCTTGGAGAGATCTGGCAGACACCTATGTCGACACAGTTTTATGATATCCACTCTATGGGGGTTCGGCTGCCGTTTGTGACGTGGGCTGATTTTACGATGCGCGGTTATCTTGCTGCGGTTTTGCTTCTTGGGATCGCGGTAGTTGCTGTCTTTTACTTATTTGGATACTGTGCGGGGCTGCTTGCGAAAAACAGTTATGCAGCATTTCTTTTACTGTTTCTCGTAAGTGCGTTTAATTTTGAAGTGATTCTGTTGGCAGGCAATGCAGGAAGGTGGGGCGTCTATGAAGCTGCCATGTGGACGCCGGTGGCATTCTGGTGGTCGCATCCGCTGTGGTTTACGGATATGGGCATCAATGCGGTGGTGCCATGGCAGGAGTGTGCTGTCGGCGCGCTGTGCCTGGCTGAAGCCGCGGTACTGTTAAGCTTTGGATTTCGGCATTATTATAGGAAGGATTTAAAATGAGGGATTCTATGATTACAGAAGAAATGAAAAAAATATGGCGTCCGGGGATGGTACTCTCACTGTTTGTCCTTGGGTTTGTGTTCTATTCGATGTTCCTGGAATTTTATATAGATTATTTTCCGAACGGTTCTCAAAACAGCGGCATATTTGAGGAAAGCAGGGAGCTGGTAGAAACCTATGGGACGCGTATTTCTGCGAAAGAAATGGACGCCTATGAGGCAAAACTGCCGGTGCTTCATAAAGAAGCAGACCGATTTGTGCGCGAAAGTGAGATTGGAAAAAAGCATGGCATTTTGACCTATGAAGCATATGCCGCGTTTTATTCGAAGGCGAATCTGGAGGCAGCCAGACAGGGCACAGGGGCTGATTTGAATGAAACCTATGCGGATGCCATGCGCCTGAGCAGTTATCTGCAAGGCGGGGAGACGGGAAACATCGAAGGGCGGCTGTACGGAGCGTCCTGGATGTCTGAGGCATACCGGGCAAGGGAAACGTACGGAGCGGATCTGGAAATAGACGGCGGGGAACCAAAAGACAAGAAAACGGGTAAGGAAACAGATCAGGAAACAGACGGCGAAAGATATTACACAAACAAAGAGCGGGAACATGTAAAGAAAGTTTTTTTCGCGGCAGACAAGATGTGGCAGAATGTGCTTCCTCCAGAGGTGCCGGAGACGACGGGGGCTTACGTCGGATATCTGCTAACCTGGATCTGCCTGTGCGTCTGTATGCTGCTTGCCCCGCTGCTGGTGCATGACCGTATGAGACGCATGGTCCCGCTGCAATACAGCTCCAAAAGAGGGCGCAGCATTTATCGATGCCAGTTTGCGGCTGCGATGTTTACTGCATTGATTGCGGCAACGGCGAACCTGCTGCTATTTGGCGGCTTGTTTTTGACGCATGGGACAGAGGTGTTTTTCCCTTGCCGGATGTATTCTTTTGCAGTGATGCAGTTTTGCTGGCCGAACTGGACGCATGGTGTCTGGTGCCTGGTACTTGTGGCGATCTGCTATCTGACGGCGCTTGGAACGGCTGGCATCGTATTTTTCTTATCGCAAAGATGCGGCAATTATATTGTGATGCTGTTAAAAATACTGCCGGTTGCCGTCATTATGGCAGTGCTTAGCCCAAAGATGACAGAGGACGCCTTTTATTTTGGCAATGTGCTGTACCGGCTCAGCGGCGTGCCTTATATCGAGCTGGTTTGCGCGGGCGCAATATTTGCAGTAGGAATGGTGCTGTGCGGGCTTGGAAAAAGGCAGGTAGAAAAGGATGTGTAAACTTTTTCAAACATCATGCAGTTTTACAGCAAACCTTTGTCCCGGCGGAAATTCATTGTGCAAACAGCAGAAAATATCTGCCAAATCAGGAAAAATCCTGTGGATTATAAAAGTTGACGTTTGGGCGATCTCATGTAATAATATGCCTGTGAAGGAAGAAACTGTACAGAAATGGAGGTATCTTTATGGAAAAGAATAAGAATGAGTACTGTGTATATAAAGCAAGCCCAAGCGGAGTCCAGATGCCAGTATATTATGGAAGCGAAAAAGACTGCCGGAAGTTTTGCGAAGCAAAAGATTATGAGTATATAGACGAGAAGCAGATTGTGTGGTATCTGGAAATCAGCAGATGCAGTGCATAGGAAAAACAAAAGCTGCTCCTGTAGATGTCGGTAAAGGCATTTACAGGAGCAGTTTTTTGTTATGTGAACTGTCTTGTCTTTGAGTTCTTTTTGTTCGTCCATTGATTACCTCTAAATAAAAGATTTAATGATCTGTTCTTCATCAAAATAAACTCATTAGAATAGTTACAAACGTCTTTTCCCTATCTGCCAATGTTGAAGCGGTAAAGTATGGAACAAGAGAAAGCCGATAAATGGCAGGAAAGTAGCCTGCTATGGAAAAATGGCCTAACTAAGGAGGAAAAGTATGGGTAGTATATATGGATACGTTAGAGTATCAAGTACAGACCAAAATGAAGACCGCCAGATGGCAGCAATGAAGGAAAATGGGGTGCCAAAACTGGGCATATACGTGGATAAGCAGTCTGGAAAAGATTTCCTGCGACCACAGTATATGGAAATGGTACAGATATTGAAAAGGGGAGATTTGCTCTATATCCTGAGTATCGACCGGCTGGGCAGGAATTACAGGGAGATTCAGGAGCAGTGGCGTGTCTTGACAAAGGAGATCGGCATTGATATCTGTGTGATCGATATGCCGCTACTGGATACACGGGGCGGAAAAGACCTGCTGGGAACGTTTATTGCAGACCTGGTATTACAGATCCTGTCATTCGGGGCAGAATCTGAACGTAATAATATAAAAAAACGCCAGGAGCAGGGGATTGCAGCGGCGAAAGAAAAAGGGGTGAAGTTCGGAAGACCGCAAACAGCGGTTCCAGATGATTTTCCAAGGATTGTAAAGGAGTGGGAAGGTAAAAGGATTACACTTAAAGAAGTACTGGAAAGGTGTGGGATGAGTAAGTCTACGTTTTACCGCAGGTTGCGGGAATACAGGCTCCTGCAAGAAAAAGACTATTGAAAAAGTCTCAAAAAGTGTACTTTTTGACAGTTATCAGAAACAAATCTAGTTTAGCATAAATGTAAATAAAAGTCTACATTTTTAGTGCACTTTTTATGAATATTTTCTATTTTCAAATTAAAATCCTGTATTATTATACTATATATTTAATTTATACGCGTGTTTTGGTATATGTCAAAAAGTACACCTTTTGACACGAGCGCCCGTATGTTTCAATTGGAACCGCATTGGAATCATGAGGTATGAACAAATGATTTGCTGGAAGAATGGACAAAAGAAAATGAATGAGAATAAAGATTTTGAGCAGGTTTACAATGATTATTACCAAATGATCTTAAATTACATAAATAAAAAACTGTCTTCTTATCAGGATGCAGAAGATCTGACCCAGGATATTCTGGCGGCTTGTTACCGCAACTGGAACCGGTATGACTCTAAAAAAGCGTCTGTCAAAACATGGATTTTTGTTATCGTAAAAAATAAATTGAAAAATTATTACAGGGATAAAAAGCAGACATATTCTCTGGATGATGAAGAAAATCCGATCGGTCTTGTATCAGAGAATCTGACGGAAGAAGTGGTACTGTTTGGGGAATATAAGGCAGTCTTATATGAAGCCTTGAAAAGTTTGAACGATATTGACAGACGGATTATTACAGAGCAGTATTTTTTTCACAAATCATCTTTGGAAACTGCCAGACTGCTGCAGTTAGAACCAGGCAATGTGCGTGTGAGAAAAAACAGGGCATTGGAAAAATTACGAAAATATTTTAAGGCTCATGGATATACACAGATCAGATAATCAAAAAAGGAGATTTTATATATGGGAGGGATATTTCGGGAGTCAGCAATGGAGAGACTGTCTTCTCCAGACCGTTTGGATTGTATGATAAAGGTTACAACTCCCTTATCATGGGTGGGAATATCTGTAGCAGGGATTTTAAGCATACTGCTGATCCTTTGGTCGTTTGCCGGCAGCATACCGGAGGCGGTATCCGTAAATGGATTTCTTATTGGAAGTTATAATACAAATACTGTGTTTAGCAGTGCGGCTGGTAGAGTCACAGAAAACTTTGTAAAAGAAGGCGAACGGGTTTTGCCAGGCATGCCTCTTTTAGCGCTCAGGGATGTTACGGGTCGGGATATTACCGTTTTTTCGAATCAGCCAGGAATTATTTCTTCTGTACTGGCAACAGAGAATGAAATGGTGATCACGAACCAGGAACTGTTCCGTCTGTCGCCAGATACCAGAAATGCACTGAGTATCCTTTGTTATGTCGGCCTGGATATCGCAAAACAGCTGCAGCCGGGAATGGAGGTCCGGATCTATTTCAGCCGTTCGGATCTTCAGGATTTCGAATATGCCAGAGCAGAGATTACCAATATTGACAGTTATGTATCATCGAAGGAGGCTGTTAGCGGGCTGCTGGGGGATGCCATGGCGGACGCACTGACAGCCAATGGCCTGCAGGCTGCGGTAACTTGTGAACTGAAAGAGGATCTAAAGGCTGACAGGGATGGATTTTATTTTTTGAGGGATCAAAATAGGAAGATTTTTGTTTCTGGCGGTGAACAGGTTTGTGTACAGGTGATTTTAAGTGAGTGTGCGCCGATTCAAAAAGTGTTTCCGTTTTTAGGGGAGAGCTAAATGCAGAAAATGTATTGTAAGACGCCGGTCATTTTCCAGATGGAAGCAACGGAATGCGGAGCCGCTTCCCTGGCAATGATCTGTGCTTACTGGGGGAAATATATTCCGTTAGAACAGATGCGGATTGAAACAGGCGTGTCCAGAGACGGGTGTAACGCTGGAAATATGATGCGGGCCGCGAAACGTTTTGGAATGGAAGTGCATGGATACCGCAAGGAGCCGCAGGATTTGAAGGAACTTGCGTTTCCGTGTATTATACACTGGAATTTCAATCATTTTGTTGTGCTGGAAGGCTTCAGGGGAAAATATGCATATATTAATGACCCGGCAGCCGGAAGAAGAAAGCTGCTGCTGGAAGAACTGGACGAGGGATTCACAGGTGTTGTTTTGACGTTTCAGCCTGCAGAAGGATTTGAAAAGACAAAAAAGGAAAATACCTTGTTTCCGCTTGTCTGGGAACGGCTGTCAGGGCAAAAGGACGGTGTTGTACAGATGCTCCTTATAGGCCTGCTGCTTATGATGCCGGGATTCGTGCTCCCGGTGCTTTCGCAGGTTTTTCTGGATGAAATTATAGGGAAGACGGGAATCACATGGTTTTTTCAGTTTGTCATGTTTTATTGTGTGACGGTCTTATTTCAGATGATACTGACGGGATACCGTTCGAAACTGCTGCTTAACATGCAAAATAAGCTCACACTGCTTTCAGCAAGAACATTTTTAGAAAAATTATTCCATTTGCCAATGAATTTTTTTGAACAGCGTTATGCAGGGGATCTTGTGGGGCGCGTGGAAAATAATCATACCGTGAATCATTTTTTGACAGGCAGCCTGGCAAATCTGGTACTTCAGATATTTGCCGCGTTAGTTTACTTTGTTTTACTGTTATGCTATCAGCCGTGGATGACGGCGATTGGACTGGTCGGGGTACTTGTTAATATTGGAATAACAAAAGTTACGTCTTCGAAAATTTCAGATATGACAATGAAACTGCAGCAGGATAAAGGAAAGCTGTCTGGTGCGGTGTGTGCAGGAATGAGTGTTACATCCACGCTGAAGGCATGTGGGGCAGAAAATGTATATAGCGCCAGAATTTTAGGATACGATGCGAAATCGTCTTCACTGGAACAGCGGATTAGCCGGATTCAGACGATTGTAAGCGCAGTTCCGTCTGTAACTGGAAATATCGTGGATGTGACTCTGCTGATGACGGGCGCTTTTTATGTCATAAAGGGACAGATGACGCTTGGAATGCTGAGTGCGTTTTTGTCTTTGTTTGCTTCTTTTTCTGAGCCGGTGGAACAGATGGCAGGTTTTATCAAGCAGATACAGATCTTAAAGGCAGATATGGAGCGTGTAGACGACATTATGCGTTATCCGTTAGATCCTCAGTTTCAGGAAATAAAATGCCAGGAAGCGCAGCAGTCGAAACTGTCAGGAAAAGTTGTATGCGAAAATCTTTCCTTTGGGTACAGCATTTTAAACAAGCCGCTTGTATCCGGTTTTTCTTTTCATCTGGAACCTGGCAGTTCAGCCGCGTTCGTGGGAGCATCAGGATGTGGAAAATCAACGGTTTCAAAACTGGTGAGCGGTTTGTACCAGCCGTGGACGGGCAGTATTTTACTGGATGATATACCGATGAACGAATTGGAACCGCAGATCCTGCATGCGAGTGTTTCAACGGTGAGCCAGAATATTATGCTCTTTTCCGGGACAGTCCGGGATAACCTGACATTATGGAATCCGGCTGTTTTGGAGAAAGATCTGATACAGGCTGCCCAGGATGCATGTATCCATGATGTGATTACAAAAAAACCGGGTGCCTATGATTTCTGGCTGTCGGAAGGCGGTACGAACTTGTCAGGCGGCCAGAGACAGCGTCTGGAAATCGCACGTGCACTGGTGACAAATCCGTCCATCCTGATTATGGATGAAGCTACGAGCGCGCTTGATCCGATTGTAGAAAAACAGATCATTGATAATATCAGGCGAAGGGGCTGTACTTGTATTATCGTTGCCCACAGGCTGAGTGCGGTACGTAATTGTGATGAAATACTGGTGATGCATGACGGTCGTATTGTGGAACGCGGCTCACATGAGGAACTGTTGAAAAAAGACGGCTGGTACAGGGCTTTTATGGAAGCAGATTAAGAGGCTGTTTTGGGGCTGCAGCCAGGTACAGAGAGGATGAAACAAAATGAAAAAGAGCAAGGCAGAAGATGTGAGGTACTTAAAAGGCGGGGACTGTTACCTGACGCAAAACTCTCAAGATGCGTACCGTGTTTTGAGCGGGTCTGTACTGGTCTATATCGTTCCGCTGCAGGGGCAGTCCATGGGAAGGCGGGCATTTTTATGTGAAAAGAAAGAAAATGAGACGATACCTGCATTTTTTTATAAGGACATGGAATACCAGTCCTGGTGTTTTTGCCTTGCAGCCCTCGAAGAAGCTTCCATTCTATGTATGCCAGGCATGAATACAGGGCCTTTGAAGAAAAAATTTGCACAAAGTGCAGGAGTTCAGGAGTTTGAATCAGATGGATTTGATGATGCATTTGTGAATCATTACAGGCTGTGCCTTGTCAGGGATGATGCATATCTGATCCGTAGTAAACGCGAAAAACAGGCGAATCAGGAACGTACGGACCGTCTGATTTCATCGTTATTTATGAAAGGAATGAATGGGGAAGCGCAGGATGAGGGACAGGGCCTTTATCAGGTGGTAAAAGCACTCTGTAAGGCAGCGGGGATTTCCATTGCCCCTTATGAAAAAGTGAAGCAGTGCTGCGGAAAGCATGTAGGGATTATGGACATTGCAAGGGTATCGCATTTTCCATGCCGCGAAATTACACTGGAGGAAGGCTGGCATACAGCGGATGCAGGCGCTTTGTTTGTGTACTTTGGGGAGGACCGGGAGCCGGCTGCATGTATACCGAAAAGAC
This sequence comes from uncultured Eubacterium sp., assembly GCA_947178105.1. Classification (GTDB taxonomy): domain Bacteria; phylum Bacillota; class Clostridia; order Lachnospirales; family Lachnospiraceae; genus Eubacterium_J. The sequence continues at coordinate 11,110 of CAMWXD010000091.1, forward strand.
AGCATGGCTATAATCTGCAGCTTGGTGGAAAAAAACCGGTAAAGCTGACGAAAAAACTTGCCGGACAGTGCGCTCCAAAAGCATATATGATTTACCGGCCGTTTCCGCAAAAAAGCATGACAGGAAAAGATTTTGCCGCTTACTGCGTAAAAGGTATGAATGTTTATGATCTGGTGGCAGTTTTGCTGATGACGGCCATATCCAGTCTGACTGGCCTTCTGATTCCGGTGTTAAATCAGAAATTGTATGATGAATTTATTCCAATGGGGGAGAAAGCGCTTATTTTACAGGCTGGACTGCTGGCTGCTATGTTTATGACAGGAAATATTGCTTTTTCAATTGTAAAAAGCGTTGGTGTTTTCCGGTTTGGAAGCCACGTACAGTATCAGGTACAAAGCGCGGTATACCACAGGATTTTTGAACTGCCGGAGAATTTTTTCAGAGATTATGAGAGCGCGGATCTGGCAAAGCGGATTATGGAACTGGGGCAGATGGCAGGCGAGATGACGAATCTGGCGTTGTCTGTCTTCATTGGCATTGTTTCTTCTGGATTCTATTTATGGAGGATGCTTTCTTATTCAAAAGCAATGACAGCAGCATCGGCGGCTCTTATGATTCTGTTTTCAGCGGCAGTCTGTCTAATTGCATGGTATCAGATCAAATATCAGAGCCAGGCAATTGCATTGAATGGAAAAAGTGATTCTATTATGTATCAGTTTTTGCAGGGAATCGATAAAATCCGGATTGCAGGAATCGAAGACCGTGCGGTCTATGAATATATGAAACCTTATGTGCAACAGCGTAAAATAGAAACATCGCTCGCCAGACTGGAAAATGCCGGCAGTATTGTATCAGCAGCGGGAGGATGTGTAACGGCTCTTGTACTTTATACTATGGCATATCAGTCAGGGAGCTTGTCCAAGGGAGAGTTTGCAGCCTTTCAGACTGCGCTTGGAATCGTATCTGGGACAGTACAGGAACTGGCAGGCGCTCTGATCAGCTGCCGGATGCTGCGGCCGGCATATGAGCGCGTAAAAGCCGTTCTGGAAACTGCTCCGGAGGTAAATTCTGAGAAACGCCTGCCAGGAGAGATTTCCGGAAAGATTGATCTGGATCATGTGTCATTTTCTTATGGGGCAGATTTAGAGCCCGTGTTTGAAGACTTGAATCTGCACATTGCGCAGGGAGAATATGTGGGCCTGGCAGGTTCTTCTGGATGTGGAAAATCAACACTGTTAAAACTGCTTTTAGGATTTGAGACCCCGGCTGGCGGGCGCATTTATTATGACAGCCAGGATATGGCAGATCTGAATCTGCAGGAGCTTCGTAAAAAGTTTGGCGTCGTATTGCAGGATGGGGAACTGATCTCAGGGACGATCTATGATAATATTACATTAACAGTTTCACGGGCCACACCGGAAATGGTCAGGTCTGCCGTAGAGGCCGCGGGCCTTACGGAAGATATAAAGAACATGCCCATGGGTTTACAGACGATTGTCAGTGAGAACTGTCATACGATTTCAGGAGGGCAGAAGCAGAGAATACTGATTGCGCGCGCTTTGATCAGCAAACCGAAGATTCTTTTCTTTGACGAGGCGACAAGCGCTCTGGATAACCTGACGCAGTCAGTTGTCTGCGGCACATTAGAGAAAATGAAATGTACACGGTTCGTGATCGCCCACCGGCTCAGTACCATACAAAACTGCAACCGGATTCTCGTTTTCGACGAAGGAAAGATTGTGGAAGAAGGAAATTATGAAGCTTTGATGGAGAAAAAAGGGATATTTTATGAACTGGCGAGCAGGCAACTGCTGGAAGGTTACAGTTCTGCCGAAAGCTGAACTGTAACGCTGGAAGAAATGTAAGATAGAAAATGCAATAAAATTTGTAACAGAATATCAGTTTCCGTGTATGTCAGTATAAAGGAAACCAGAATGACTGGCATGATCGAAAAAGAGAGACAGGCGTGATGAGAGATTTGAAGGAGAAAACATTAAATTTGGAAGAACTGCTGTTTGAAATCGGAGACTATCTGGAATTTTCAGGAGAAAACCAGAATATGGAACTGAGTGAGTATGATCTGGAACTTGTTTCAGCAGCCAGGGCGGTACCGGATTACCGGGAGTTTTTGAAAAAAGTACAGCAGGGAAAATAGGAATAAAGAAAATAGGGATGAGGAGCGGGTAAATGAGGACTGTAAAAGAAGACGGTCTTGTTATTATGGATGAAAGCAGCCATGAAGTGCTTTCTATCTGTGAGATTTTAAAAGACCAGGAAATGACCCTGAAGCTGTCAGGCAGTATAACGATGCAGGTTTCCCATGAGTTTGAGGATGAACTGACTTCCGTTCTTACCGTATGCAGCAGGGTCGTGATTGATTTTTCAGATGTAACAGGCATTTCAAGCATAGGGCTGAAAGCGCTTTTGCATGCGCAAAAGATTTTAGACCAGCGTAAATCGTCTTATCTGCGGCTGAGAAAGCTGAATTCGGAAGTTTTGGAGGTATTTAAGAGTCTTGGGTTTGAAGAACTGTTTGAAATACAAAATTAGAGAGGAAGTACGCAGTTATGGACAGGGAATGGAAACCCTATATTTTTATCAGTTATAGTCATAAAGACGAGATGCTTGTACATCCGTCTATCAAATATCTGGAAAAAAGCGGATACCGCCTCTGGTATGACCATGTGATTAATCCAGGAGCCGAGTGGCCAGAAGTGATTGCAGAGCATTTGGACAAGAGTGCGGTTTTTTTAGCATTTATTTCCCTGAATTCACTGGAATCGCACAATTGCCGCAGAGAATTTAATTTTGCAATGATGGAAAATAAGCCTGCGGTAACCGTTATATTAGAGCCGGTTATGTTTACGCCCGTTATGAAAATGCAGTTAGCGTCAATTCAGGCGCTCTATCGATATCAGTTTGCATCAGACGAGGAATATTACAACCAGCTTGGACAGGCAGAGATTTTACAAACTTGTAAAAACCAGATAAGCGCTGAGCCGTCAGAAAAAGATTCTTTGAAACAGCATGAGGGAGGGATTGTTTTAAGGCATCTTCAGACAGGAGAGCGTATTGCGGTTACGCATGACGGATTTAAAATCGGACGAAGCCGGAAGCAGTGTGATTATGCGGTTACACAGAATCTGGCTGTCAGCAGGGTACATGTGGCCTTTCAGATGAAACATGGTGCAGTTTATGTGACAGATTCCCATTCCACAAACCGGACGTATCTGAATGGAGAAGAAATAGAAGATGGGGAATCCTGTTTGTTAAAAGAGTCTGACCAGATCGAGCTTGGCGGGGAGATATTTATTGTAGAAGAAGCATGAAAGCAGGAAAGAAGAAATGGAAAATAACCAGATGGAGACGTTAAAAAACAAAGGCATGGAAGAAGAAAAGACGGTATACCAGCCGCATGGAAATCTGGAAGAAGAAAGGACAGTATACCGGCAGTATGAAGATTCCAGTGAGGACGTTACACTGTATCGACCGCATAGAAGAATGGATGAGGAAAAGACAGTTTATCAGCCGCATGAGAATGTGGCACAAAACCGGACAGATAGAAATGCGGCTGTATCAGACTGTTTCCAGAATAAACGGATTTGTGCAGCGGATTGCAAATGGAAAGCGTGGGCTGTGGGTGCGGCAGTGCTGCTTGCAGGTTCGGCAGTTCTATTTCTGCTTTGGCAGGTACGTTTATGAAAGCAGATATATCTTATTATTCTGCCATAGGCGGCAGAAAAAATAATGAAGATGCGGTTTTGGTGCGAAACGGACGCAAATCGGCGCTGTGCATCGTTGCAGACGGGCTGGGCGGGCACAGCGGAGGAGAAATTGCGTCAAAAAAGGCAGTCTGTATACTGAATGAAGAACTTGGACATAAACGGATATCTGTGAAAAGTATGCAGACAGCCATTGAACATGCAAATGAGGCGGTTTATCAGGATAAGCAAAATTATTCCATGAAAAGTACTATTGCTGTGTTGTGGATGAAAGGAAACTGTGCAGTTGCTGCGACAGCAGGAGATACCCGTATTTACCAGTTCCGCAATGACAGGATCATTTATCAGTCAAAAGACCATAGCATCGCTTATCTGGAAGCATTGTCTGGAAAACTGAATGGGGATTCGATCCGCAGAAATAAAACAAGAAACCAGCTTACTCGTGCACTTGGCGCACAGGATACGATACAGCCGGATATTCTGATGCTGGATTCTGAACCGGGCGACGCTTTTTTGATCTGCAGTGACGGTTTTTGGGAACATGTCTGGGAAGAAGATATGGCAGAAGGCCTGTTTGCGTCACAAACGGCTGCAGAATGGCTGGACGGCATGAGAAGGCGCGTAGAAAACAAAGTTGTAGAACACGCAGATAATCACTCTGCAGTTGCAGTGCTGTTAGAGCGTATTTGAAAATATAGGATTTGAAAATTCAGGAACTGTTCCGCTTACAAAAGCGCTTTTCAAACACGCCCCAGAGAAAGAAGGGAGAGTATGACGGATTATTGTTCGAATTGTATGAAGCCGTTAAAAGGTGCGGCGAAATGCCCGTACTGCGGTTTTCAGGGTGATGTGCATTCAGTGCTAAACCATCTGCAGCCGGGTACCATGTTGGCAGACCGCTATCTAATCGGAAAGGTAATTGGACAGGGCGGATTTGGCATTACCTATATTGGAATGGATACTAGGCTGGATCTGCGGGTTGCTGTGAAAGAGTATTATCCAAGCGGCTGTGCGAACCGTTACGTCGGTTTTTCAGACGATGTTACGGTTAACGGACAAAGGCAGACAGAATTTTTCCAAAAAGGAAAAGAAAGGTTTTTGGATGAAGCAAAAGCGCTGGCTGAATTTCATGGCCATGCAGGCATTGTGGATGTGCGGGATTATTTCGAGGCAAACCAGACTGCGTATATTGTAATGGAATATCTGGAAGGGCAGAATTTGAATACACGGCTTAAGGAGGCTCCTGTTTTTCCGGTTATAGGGCCTGCTGTTTTTTCGGTTTCAAAAATTTTAGACCTGATGCATCCGATTTTTGACGCGCTGGAAACGATTCATGCAGCGCATATTATACACCGGGATATTAGTCCGGATAATCTGATGCTGTTAGAGGACGGTACGCTAAAGCTGCTGGATTTTGGGGCGGCACGGGAAGTGGATTTTAATGATCCAAAAAGCATGTCGGTCGTGCTGAAAAACGGGTATGCGCCGCCGGAGCAGTACCGGCCGAAAGGAGAACTCGGGCCATGGACAGATGTTTATGCACTGTGTGCAACCATTTATAAATGCACAACGGGCATAACACCCGTAAATTCTCTGGAACGTGAAAGCAGGGATGAACTGGAATGGCCGTCGCAGAAACATGTTGCAATTACTGCAAAACAGGAAGCCGCACTGAAAAAAGGAATGGCAGTCCGAAGGGAAGACCGTTTCCAGTCGGTGGCAGAATTAAGGGAGGCTTTCTTTGAGCCGCAGGCAGACAGGCAGGACGGGCACATACAGGGACAGTCTTATGAAAACCAGGCATCTGTGATAAAAAACAGGAACATCCAGGTGAAGATCCATGAGAAAAAAATGCAGTGGATGCTATGGATACTGTGGTTATTGCCGGCAGTGTTTCTGGTTTCCGTAGCATTTTTGGTTTTGATAGGATCCAGGAGCCGTCCGGCGGATGAAAATAGAAAAACAGTTGGCTCCACGCAAAGCAGCATAGCGGATGATATGGAAAATCCGCGTTCTTTTTATGATGAAAATACAATGTACTATATTACAATGCAGGCAGACGAGAGAATGTCAGCCAAAGAATTCAGCGAAGGGGCTGAAATTATTAAAGGGCGGCTGGATCAGTTAGCAGGCCAGGAAGCATATGCGATGCAGGTGCATGATGATAAGATCGAGTTTGCAATGCCGAAAACCTGCTTTGGAGACATATCCGTTGAAAAAGCCTTGAAGTGTTATATCAGCCGTTCCATAGAGCTGTTTGCTTTTTCCAGTACCTCCGCTGACATGGAAAGATTTCGGATTAGCCGCGGGGACATAGAAAGCGTGGAGCTTTTAAACGGCAGCATTAAAGGAGTAAATGCGTCCCAATACGGCTATGACGGAGAAACATATCCATACCTGCAGATTATACTTTCGGACCAGTGTGCCAGGGAGCACCGTTCACAGATAGAAGAATGGGGCGATTCTTTTGTTTTTGCGCAGGACATGGGCAGGCATGGACAGAACTTTTATTATTATACATTTCCAAAAGGAGACGGAAAAACGTTTTTTGTTATCAATGATGACGGGGAGCGCTATAACCAGATGGTGGCATATAATTTATCCAGGGAGCCATTATCGGATCCCTTTTCGTTTGTGATAACGGTGAATGATGTTGCATGGGAAAATGTAAACAGTATTGATACTTCGGGAAAAAACCAGTGTAATGCAGACGAATTAAAAGAGGATACCGTTTCGGTTGTTTATACGGCATACTCAGCTGACGAGTGGACAGACGGTCAGTGGATGGATGTGAAAAAGATACTGAAAGAAAGACTGGACGCGCTGGATCAGCCTTATGCTTTTGGAATACAGGCTCAGGATGCATGGGAAGCAGCCGAAAACAGTGTGAATGTTGTGATCCGCACAGGCACAGAACATATGGGGGAGCCTGTTATGTACTGGCTGGCCGCTGGTTCAGGAGACATTAGGCTGCGGTCAGGTTTGGACGAGTATTCGATCCGTGGGAAAACGATGATTGGTGAATTAAACAGCAAAACCGGAAACGGCCAGTCTTTCGATATTTCCCTGGCTATTGGAAATTATTCGTTAGAAAATAAAGGCTCCGCGTCAGAACTTGCGAAATTTACGAAATACATGCTGAAGAAAAAACAGAATGTGTTAACACTTTTTTGGGATGATATGCCGTTTTGCAGCGCGGAAATGGAAGAACCGGTTACAGACGGAGTGGTTCATTTTGATCAATTGTGTACAGCGAAAGCACAGGATGCGGCATGGATGGTAAATCTGCTAAAGACGGCTTGCAAAGGAGCGGAGTATCCGCGGAGTTTATCTTTTAAAAGGTATCAGTTTGACTGGTATCCAGATGGAAAGCAGGGGGATGAAAAACAATTTGCAGTTTTTTATCCGCAGGAAGAAGAACTGAAATCCAAAATCCAAAAGACCGCCCCTGATGCAGATATTTCCTTTTCAAAATACACGGTTTATGTGTATCTTCATTTAAATGCAGATGAAATGCTTGCAAAACAGGCGGCGTCGCTTACAAAAAAAATTTACAAAGAATTTTCATTTGAAGACTGTGCTTATCAGTATCTAAGGGTATATTTTATAGACGAGGATTATGAGGAAGATGAAATAGAAATGGCCACGGTTCTTTTTACGAAAAAAAGAACATATGAGGTAAACCAGTATATGGCTTATGAGGGGAAGGTGAATTTAGCAGGATATTTCCAGAATGGACGGCTCAAGCGTTATGAGGATGCATTCCGCGACCGGATTCAAAAGGATCGTTTCTATGCGAAAATGGAAGCAGACTGGCATATCGGGGAAGAACAGCCGGCCCGGTAAGCGTACAGCAATTTTAGAAAAAGAGTGTAAAGCATATTGGGAATCCAGCAGGCTTTACACTCTTATTCACTGGTGCTCTAATACTACTTTTTTATAATATCTACGTCTGTTTTTAGGCGGTCAATATCATTGAGAACATTCGCGTATCTGCGAAAATTTGTGATTGAACAATATTTGATATAGCAAGCAGTAGTTCATTATTTGTCATATTGTATCGCCCTCCATTGTGATTGTTTGGTATGTTTGCGTTTCTGGATGCTTTAAAGTATACCACAAACAGAGTGTATAGTCTATTAGATTGTAATTTTCAGAATACTTTGCAGTTACAGTTGCTACTTTTCACGGGTCAGGAACGCGCAAATAGTAACTTACAGTTTAACCCAGGACTTTACAGTATCTTTGTAAGGAATTTTACATAAATCTGTAATAAAAGCTGCATACCCGTGTATATACAGATAGAAATTCATAAACAAATGATTTCTATGTATCAGTATTTGGCCAAATAATATGAGATTTATGGAAAGAATGTTTTATGACATTTTTACAGTACTAAAAAGCAGTATAAGAACCGTTATTATTTGGAAGGGAGAAAAATATGAGAAAATTAAAGAAAGCAAAACAGATTGCAGCAGCTGTATTAAGCATGGTTTTTGGAGTATCAGCGGCGTACGTTCCTGGAACAGTCCGCATACAGGCCACGCAGAACAGGACGTACAATTACAGCAGAAATTATACATTAAACGCTTCCGGTGCGGACAACATATGTGCGGTTGCACAGGCACAGATTGGAAAAACTTCGTCAGATCTTGGATATACGGAAGCCTGGTGCGCAGACTTTGTAGCAGACTGCGCCCAGTTGGCAGGAGCAGGATCCAGTATACCGCGAAACGGAAATGTGGGCAGCTTTTATACGGCGCTGTGCAATGCAGGAGGCACTGTGGTAACAACAGCCCAAAAAGGAGATATTGTATTTTACAAATGTACCAGCAATAGCGGAAGCTGCGCTTCCAGGCCGTGGTGGCATACAGGAATTATGACAGACAGTACCATCTCCATTGAAGGAAATCTGAATGGCAGGGTGATAAAAACGGACACTCGTAACTATGTGGACGGCAACGGGCACCGTGTGCGGGATGGGAAGATCACGCGTGTTTTTGTTCGGCCGAACTATACAGCGAATGCGGCAGTAATGGTCAGTTTTGGGGAGTATACCAAAAAGTATTCTGTTGGAAATACAAATGCGGTACTGTCAAGAACCATTACCGTAGAGAATGCTTCTATCCGTAATGTATCAGAAGTCGGTATTTTTCTGTATGATTCCTTTGGAAACCAGATTGCGTCAAAGGGTGAGAAGCCGGTGCCTTTAGGGAATCAGATTAATGCCTGGTATGAT
>CAMWXD010000092.1 GCA_947178105.1 uncultured Eubacterium sp.
GTCAACAGGTATATTTATAAAATTTGTATAAATTTTTGAGTTACTGGTAGAAAAAGAAAAATCCTGCCTGAAAGGCAGAATTTTTCTTAATTAAATGACATTGCCCGTGAATAGTAACGTTGTCTTCTGTGTAAATCAAATCAGCGGAATACTTAATTTTACAAGTATTCCGCTGATCTACTCTTTATATATACACTTTTTCTAAATAACCTCACACATTCCGAAAATTCTCAAACGTCTTATACAAATCCAACTGTCCCCAGCCCGATTGAGTCAAGTTAATGTCACAAAAAATATTAAGTTTTTTTCAGTGAAAATCGCTGTAAGCCGCATAACTTCGTTGGGGTTGAGATAAATTAATACTAAATTGGCGAAAAATTGGTGATAAATTAATGTCACAAACGTTTGTTCTTCAATTCCATACAACAGCTTATAATTGAATCGGCTGCTCCCGTAATGTCAGAATAGTAAACTTCCTCTCTTCTCTGCTTTACACTCTTTTCAGTTCTTCGCTAGTTCTGTTTCGCATCCGCTCACCAACTTACAAGCGCACCCGGAATCAAACATCTTATATTCTAATAATTCATATACCTCTTCTGCTTTTGTCCTATCTTTTAAAAACATGGTGAAATACGGAATAATATCTTCTTTCCTGTTTGCCGGAATTAAAGACTGTGCAACAATTCGAAAATCTTTTTCACGTTCAAAGATTCTTTCCTGCATATAAATAATAAAACGAAAAAACCTCTGGCATAAAACTATATCGTACATATTGCAGTGCTCTGTTATTTTCTTCTGATATAATTCATCCAGAGTCATGCATATCTCTTTTGCGAAATGTTCTATTTCAAGAGCCTCTTTTAAAAACGGTTATCTTGTCTACTGTATTTTGTTCTGCAATTTTTTCTATTAAAGGAGCATATATCTTAAAAACATATCTTGATAACAAACCATCATTAATTTTTTCTACTTTTATTATAACCAGGTCCACCTATGAGAATGAAGTTTTCTTCTCTGTCTAACTCATTCTCGCATTCGGGCTTTTTACAACCAAGAATCTGATTGCCTGATTCAAAAATATGCTTCGCAAACTTCATTTTTTTCGGTATTCCCTGTCAAGCACATTGATATCTACGCACACTTTCTCTATAGATATTTTCTTTTCCATTGCAGAACCTGCCTGTTTCATACATGTATACATATCTTCTTGAAATTCGCGGTACAAATATTTTTTCAGCCAATCAGAATCCGTACTGTTTTCGTCCAATAATGACATCCATACATCTCCTGATAAAATTCGTTCCGCATAAACTGTTGCGACATCGCGATTATTATCCAACAAAGCTCATATTTCATCGTAATTTTACAGCATCTCACTCAATTCAGATTTTTCTTTTTCATATGGTTAACATCTGTCAATGCCCAGATGTCTTCAAAATACCAATCAACACATTCATCAAAATAAAACTGCTCTTTCCTTTTCTTAAATATTCTAAATGGTTTACTGCCTGAATTATCATATATATGGCATACATCACAGATCTCTACTAAATCCTTTATCAAATCAAGCGCCTTGTCATATCTTTTTATTATTTTTTCCTCCGGTACATCATGGCCGCCTGATTCCACCCTTGATCTCACACGCCAGACATTAATCATGGGATCAGCAGTAAGAACATAATAGCAGCGTATAAAATATCCTTTCTCTTTTGCCCTTTTTAATAATCTTAAATTTCTCTTTGTTGACAAAACCGTTTCAAAACAAAACTCATTCATCTGTTCGATATGCTTTTCACGCTGTTTTTCTGCCAGCTGTGCCGCTTCCAGATCTGAACATTTCATGCTTTTCTTAATTTCGTCAGCATTAATATAATCCATTGGCGGTTTTAGCAATTCAGTAATGGTACTCTTTCCGGAACCGTTCGGACCAGCAAAAACCACAACTTCAGGCTTTTTTTGCAGCACGCTCACTATAACGCCCCTTTCTCATTCTTCTGCCCACTTCTACTCTTGAGCCATCACTGCTTTCCTTATATATAATCTGCTTATCCCTGTCATATACAATTATTGGGACATCCATTGCCCTTTTCTTCTCTAGTTCAATCCTCACAGCCGCATTTACGCGCTTTACAACCATCTCATCTGAAATATACTCTTCCCGTTTCATATTTAACACCATCCTTTTCTTACTATCATACCTTATTCGGTTAATTCTATCAATCATTTTCATCCAATAAATTTTTTCTAATATTCCCCACTGTGTAACAATCCAGACAAATTGACATATGAGAACAATTTATCCATAATCATATATTTTTCTCTTATCAATATCTTATACCATCCTCTCAGCATCCAGCCGTTTACCAGCATTCCTGAATTTTACTTTCAACAGCCAAAGGTATCAAAAAACAGCGGAACATCCTCATTACACAAATGTCCCGCTAAAAAACATTTCCTAACTATAAAATTCACACATTCCGAAAATTCTCAAACGTCTTATACAAATCCAGCTGTCCCCAACCCCATTCCCGGTTCGGATACTCCCTAGACTCCTCCCTCACCGCTCCGCGGATAAAATAATTCTTAATATTCGCGGTCGTTGCTGAGATATCATTCCGCCTGACTCCGGTCCACTCCAGCATCAGTGCCCCTGCTCCTGCTGCAATGGCTGCCGCTACGCTGGTGCCGCTGCGTGTCTCAAATTTTCCTTCCCCGACTGGGCCATAGACATCCACGGCAGGTGCGGCAATGTCTGGCTTGATTTGCCTTGTCGCTGTGTATCCGCGGCCGGATTCGAAAAAGACGCTTCCGTCCAAGCCGTTATATCCGGCAACTGTAATCGGTTCCAATGCATCCGACGGCACCGTGATCGTCGTATCCGGATTGGAACGTATAAAAAATACTTCACCGCCTACCATATCTTCCATTGGAACCCAGACATGGTAGATGCCGTCTGCAAAATTGCGCACAGATACGTTCAGTACCCAGACGCCCGAAATCGGTTTGGTAAATCGAATGTAGATCAGCTCATTTCTGTTGGCGGCACCAGTCAGCAGATAATCAACCGATACAGAAGTTCCTTCAAATAAAAAGCGGTACTCCGTATGGCTGCCAGGAGCGGTAGGCAGTGCGCGAAAACGCTCTCCTGTTGGAGAAATAACGGTTACCTCATATAGTTCCGGCGCCTCCGCCCACATCTCCGCAATAAATCCTTCCACCCCTTCTGACACACTGATCTCTACGCGCTCCTGGGCGTTCTGCCCGCTGATGCCGCCCTGGAAATGATGCCTTTTATCCGCCTCGTTGCCGCACGCTACTGCTACACAGCGCTGCCGGCGGCTGGCTACTTCGTTCAGGGAATGCGCAAGCGGGCTTGCTCCGCCGCGATTGCCCATATTCGTGCCAAGGGCAATACAGATAGACAGCGGCTTTCGAAGCTGCGTTGCCAGCATATTCAGATAACGGATGCCTGCCATAATATCGTTTTCCTGAAACACGGGAGTTTCGTCCGGGATAAAATAAAAATCTTTCAGGTACTGCTTTGCAGGTTTTAACTGCACAAATGCGATGTCGCATTCCGGCGCCGCGCCGCTGAACTGGTTTTTAAAATCCTCTGAGCCGGCTGCCAGGGCTGCCAAAAACGTTCCATGTCCATCCGCATATGGTATTTTGGCTGTCATAGAATCGCGGTTTGCCATCAGTTCCTCGTTGATCTGCTCTCTCGTATATTCTGTTCCATACAGGAAACCTATTGGTGGCATCCCGCTGCGCTCCTTCTGGTTCCAGATACGTTCTACACGCGTTGTACCGTCTGTATTGCAAAACAGCGGGTTTGTATAGTCAAAATCCGTATCGATAAACCCCAGCAATACTCCCCGCCCTGTCAGCGCCAGATTCGGCTGGTCGCGGACTTTTAAAATGCCGCTTTCCCCTAATGCAACGTTATTCAGCAATCCAAAGCATTTTGGAATCACACCATAGGTAAACTGCCCCGTTTTCATCTCCCTGCCCCGCATATGGTCGTAAACCGCCACATAGTCCTCATCCAGCTCCTGCACGCAATAATCTCCTGCTGGTATATCTTCCATATATTCCTTTGTTGCGAGAAAATCAAAATAATCATTTGAATAAACTGCTTCTTCACAATCTGGCATAAGAATCTCCTGACATTTTCCTTCTATTCCATCATATGAAAAAAACCCTAAAAGTTCCATGCCAATGATTGCGCAAAACAATCCGCATGATACTTTTAGAGCTTTTTATTCTGATTGTCATAAAAGTCTTTTTGTTCGCAGTCCCTTACTCAGTAAATACAACGCTTGCATAATGCATCCGCACTTCTTTCAGCATCGCCTCGGTCGGTTCCACCTTGATTTCCTGCAGCATCCCCTGGCTTGCAAAAATCATGCTGTAAATCGTATGTTCCTGGTTTCCCGAAGAATAATCGTGTACTTTCAACTGCGGATTGGAATGAAACGAATCCAGCCTATGTGAACGCACCGGAGCCATGCATTGCAGCTCACTCAGCGAATAGGACGCCAGTTTTTTCCGTTTGCTCTTGTTTTTTACGACTGCTATGTCCAGCTCATCGGAAACAAGCAGATATTCATACTCCCGGTAACGGTTTTTCAAGGTTGAAAAGCTTACGGGAATCATAATAATGCCCAATGTAAAAAATAATGTTTGAAACATTGCGCCGTATAACAGTAAAATCAGCGTAACCAAAATCAGGCAAATACCAAGCTGTTTCCCTTTGGGATCTTTTTCATCATGGACAATCACCTCTGCATATGATTCTGACATATGTTCCTCCTTTATAATCTGAAAACACAAGCTGCTTGCTGAGCCGCTCAGCCCGCACCAAGGCTTCCCCTCGCATGTTCCGGCAGTCCCTGGACACCTCGCATCGTAATCAATGGCCCGCCTTTTCCTTCCACATAATCTCCGGTAATCGTCACAATACCGATATTGTCATCCTTTGGAATCTCATACATAATATCCAGCATAAACTCTTCCAGGATTGCCCGCAGCGCCCTGGCACCTACTTTCTTTTCCTTTGCCTTCTTTGCAATGGCATGAAGCGCGCCTTCTTCAAATTCCAGCCTGACCGCATCGTAATCAAGCAGTTTTTGATACTGTTTGATAATCGCATTTTTCGGTTCGGCAAGAATTCTGACAAGCATATCTTCGGTCAGCGCTTCCAGGGAAAACAGGATCGGCAGCCTGCCGATAAATTCCGGTATCATGCCGAATTTTCGGATATCCTCTACCGTAACCTTTGACAGCAGGTTTTCTTCTTTATCGTATTTATCCTTTAAATCTGCCTGAAACCCAATCGAAGCCGCTTTGTTCAGGCGTTCCTTGATAATCTCATCAAGCTCCGGAAATGCCCCGCCGCAAATAAACAAAATGTCTTTTGTGTTTACGGTTGTCATTGGAACCATCGCGTTTTTGCTGCTTGCACCAACCGGGACTTCCACCTCCGCGCCTTCCAACAGCTTTAACATCCCCTGCTGTACGGATTCACCGCTCACATCACGCTGGTGTGTATTTCTTTTTTTTGCTATTTTATCGATCTCATCTATAAAAATAATTCCATGTTCTGCGCGCTCTACATCATTATCCGCTGCCGCGAGCAGCTTGGACACCACGCTTTCAATATCGTCCCCGATATAGCCTGCCTCTGTCAGAGAAGTCGCATCGGTAATGGCAAGCGGTACATCCAAAAGCCTTGCCAGCGTCTTGACCAGATACGTCTTGCCGGAACCAGTCGGCCCGACCATTAGCATATTGGATTTTTCAATCTCGATCTCGTCCTTCTGGTCACTGCCGATGCGCTTATAATGATTGTACACCGCTACAGACATCACCTTTTTTGCATGTTCCTGCCCGACGACATAATCGTCCAGCTTCGCTTTTATTTTATGCGGCGCCGGAATCGCATTGATATCAAATACCGGAGCCGCCTTCTTCTCTTTTGGTTTTTTCTTTTTAATCTTTTGTGAATTCGGCATCATATTCTGTAAATCCGACAGATTAATCATGCTGATATTGGGCATCTTTCCGCCCATATTCTGCATCGGCCCTAAAATATCATCCAGCCTGAACCCGGATTGGTTCATACCGTCAAACGTACGCTGCATACAGTCCTGACAGATGCAGATATTATTTGGTATTTTAATCATCTTGCCTGCGATACTCTCCGGACGATGGCAGATATAGCAGACTTCTTCATAATCATCATGTTTCTCTTCTTTGGATTCACTGATATCCACTTCCCTAAAATCATGCTCTGACATTATCTATCCAACTCCCATCCATTTTTCTCCGGCTTTTCCTGACAGCAATGCCTTCCCGAAAGCCTGATTCTATTATTATAAAAAAGTCGTTCCCATTTGGCAACCGATACAGGAAAATTTAATAATTAATTTATAACTCATCCATACATATCCTCTTCATCCTGCACGCTCAGCGTCTCTTTCCTGCGGCGGTCCAGGACGCGCAGAAACTTCCCGGCTTCTTCCCATGCCTTTTTCGACTCTTGAAGCATCAGCTCTCCCATCTGGAACACATGAAACATCCCTTCGTATACGCTCAGCCTGACTTTTCCCCCTGCTTCCTTAGCCTTTTTTGCCAGTGAAGTCGAATCACTCAGCAGCATTTCAATCGACCCTACCTGAATCAGCATCGGCGGAAACCCTTCATAAGATCCAAAAAGCGGAGAAATATATGGATTTGACGGGTCCTCCTCTCCCACATAATCCCGGTTGTAGATCATACTTTCTTTTGTATTCCCAAACAGCGGGTCCAGAGTATAATTTGTCTCATAAGATTCCCCGCTGGCTGTCAGGTCTGTCCATGGCGACATCAAAATCAACCCTTCCGGCAGCTCCATCCCATGGTCTTTTAAATACAGGCACAGCGCCAGTGCCAGCCCTCCTCCGGCGGAATCCCCTGCCACCACAATCCTGCCAGGCTGGCATCCCGTCTGTAGCAGCCACTGCCATGCATCCACAGCATCCTCCAACGCCGCCGGAAACGGATTCTCAGGCGCCACCCGGTAATCCGGTGTAAACACATTGATCCCGCCGCCGATTTCATTATACAGCCCCGCAAAAGAACGGTATTTATTGCGCATCGCTCCGATATAGCCGCCGCCATGAAGCTGCAATACCACGCGGTCAATATTCGGATTCTGGGCAAGGCTTAAAAGTTCCGCTTTGCACTGCGGAAGGCTAATCTGCGTCAGATGAAAGCAGGCAGGACATTTCCACGGCGGCTCCACCAGGTTTTTGCGGATCTCCCCATTTTGCAGCTTTGGCCCAATCAGGCGGTCTGCCGTCATCCTTGCGATCATATCACGGACAAACGCAGCGAACATGCTGCTTTTCTTTTCTTCCTTTGCCGCTTCTTTTGCTGCCGCTTTTCCCTTTTCCTGTACTGTATCTTTGGAAACATCTTTTGCCGCTTCTGTGAAAGCTTCATTTGCTGGTGCTTTTGCGGTTTCGTTTGTCGTTATCTCTTCCGCTTCTTTTGCCGCTGCTTCTTCTTTTGCTGCTTCTTCTTTTGCCGCTGCTTCTTTTTCCACTGCTTTTTCCACTTCGTTTACTGCTTCTTTTGTCAATTCTTTCAACGCCTTTTTTTCTTCCTCTTTCGATAATCTCTGATTTGTAAGGTCTTTAGACATGTCTTATTCCTTCCTAGAACATTTCCCAGATACCGTACCGCTTCGGATCTGTTTTCTACATTACATGAAATCTCCGCTTCAATTCATTTCGCGCACGCCTGCCTCCTATAATAAAGGTCGCCAAAAACATTACGCTCGAAAAGCCCAGCGCCACATAACTCATCAGCGGATGGCGAATCACATCAAAAAGACAAAATACTACGCATATGCCGCTGCACACGATCATAAAGATCTGAAACAGCAGATAGCTTTGCCAATTACGAATATTAATAAACATTACTACGATAATCATAAGATCCATTGCCAGCAAAGCCAGCGGGATCGCATAATCCAGCGACCAGTGCTTAAATCCAAGCACATAATCGATCACCACCAGATCCGCCGCGCCACATGCAACGCCAATCACTACTTTACTTCGGTAGCCTGCGTGTTCATTTGCAATGATATAAAGCAAAAACAGCATAAGATATGCCAGCACGCCGACTACGATGACACTCCACATCATGTCGCTTTCCATCGTATAATTCAGCAATACCGCCAAAGCGCTCAGCACAATTGCCAGAAACAGAGCGATCCTGGAAACAAGCTCCAGCTTCCGCCCTTTCAGTCGGATGTTTGGATACCGCTCAAATGCCGTATCTTCCCCTTCCAATTCAACGACACATTGGCAGAGCGGACAGACATCTGTCTGATCCAGTATATTCACCCCGCAATGCAGACATTTATTCATAATACACCCCGTTGCTTTCTATTGTCACATCCAGGCCTTCCGCCGACAGCGTACGAAAAAAAATCTTCTGAACAACCGGATTTTCAAATACAGAACTGAACGTAAATGCCAGCGTTTCCTGATAAGAACAGATCGTGCCCTTTAACAACTGCCCCTTGCTCATGGCAAGAAACGAATGGAACATTTTAATATAAGGCTCATATGCTTCTTGCACCTTTACGTTTCCGATATTTGTCACCGTCGTCGTATTCGCAAGCGCCGATTTTGTATAGACAGACCGGATCGCCAGATTTTTAATCACAAGCGGTACCGCACGCATCGCCAGATTTTTTTCATTGGACACATTATACGAAAAAATATCTTCCAGATTTTCCTTTTTAATCTGGCTGCGCAGGCTGTCCTTCACAACCTGCAGCACTTCCTCAAACGTATAATTCTCTTTTTCCGGCATAAATTCCGCCGATACCATTACAAAAAAATTTTTCGTCGTCACCGAATCAAAATATGGACGCAGATTGACCGGCACTGCTGCACGGATCGGGCGCTTCGCCTGCGCCCCGTGCAGATACCCCTGGTAAATGCTCCAGACGACAAGCGCCACCAGATATTCATTGATACTCATCTCATGGCGCTTGCATACCCCTTTTAACTGCGGTATATTCAAATACCCATGCATCACGCCAAATTCCTGCGCCCGCAGTCTTGGCGCCTTCATAATAAACGCCCGCCCGGAACGGTAATTCCTGGCGTGGCTTTTTTTATAATTTTGTAAAAAACTGTCCTCCCGGTTCAGAGAAGTCTCGATGCTCAGCCGGTCGCCCTCCTGCTCGCGCAGCTTTGGATGCGACAGCCGCAAATACTGATACGTCAGCTCCTTTAAAAAATTCAGCCCTCCCATGCCGTCCGTCAGTACATGAAACACCTCCAGATTAATCCTGCACATATAATACGTCACCCGAAACAGATAACTGTTGTTGCGGTGCTGTAAAATATAGCGGCAAGGATATGTGCTTTCTTCCTCAACAACCGGAGCCGGTTTTCCATTCTCTTCAAAATAATACCAAAAAAAGCCCTGCCGCAGACGTACATTAAATCCGTCGAACTTCGGCAGCACCATATCCAACGCTCTTTGCAGCGTGTCGCCGATGACAGGCTCCTTTAACACGACGCTGATCCGGTAGACATTTGTCATATCATCACCGGCAATTACCGGAAATAAATGGGCAGTATTGTCCAGCTTATCCCATTTTGGCTCGCGGGCACGTCTGGCTGCTTTTCTTTTTTGCTTTTTTCCTGGCTGGTTTTGATTTGTTTTATTCATATCGTTTCCTGCATCACTTCGCCTCGATTTGTATTGCAACAAAATCCAGCACTCTGGAAATTCGCCTGCGGCGACGTGCTGGATTCTTTGGCAAAAATCACCTATTGTTACGGTCTTTTCTGTTCCTGCTGATTTAACAGATTTCCTGTATCCATCCTTCTGGTGCTTCCATATGCCCCATCTGAATACCCGTAAGCGTATCATACAGCTTTTGTGTCACAGGCCCCATTTTTTCCATACCGCTCGGCAGGCAAATTTCTTTTCCATGGTCTACAATCTTCCCAACCGGAGATATCACGGCTGCTGTCCCGCACAAGCCGCATTCTGCAAAGTCTTTTACTTCATCCAGGGCAACCTTTCTCTCTTCTACTTTCATATTCAAGTACTTTTCCGCCACTACCATCAGCGAACGTCTCGTAATAGACGGCAAAATACTGTCAGATTTCGGCGTAACAATCGTATTGTCTTTCGTTACAAATAAGAAATTCGCGCCTCCTGTCTCTTCCACATACGTCCTCGTTCCCGCATCCAGATACATATTTTCATCATAACCTTCTTCATGCGCCGTTACGATCGGATACAAGCTCATCGCATAATTCAATCCAGCCTTGATATTACCAGTACCATGCGGCGCGGCGCGGTCAAAATCACTTACACGGATTGTTAAAGGCTTTACACCGCCCTGGAAATATGGGCCAACCGGCGTTGTAAAAATACGGAACTGGTACTCATCCGCAGGCTTCACCCCGATCACCGCATTGCTCCCAAACATATACGGACGAATATACAGCGTCGCCCCGGAGCCATACGGCGGCACATACGCAGCATTTGCTTTTACTGTCTGCACTACCGCCTCTACAAACTGATCCTGTGCATATACCGGCATCATCAGCCGTTTACAGGAATCCTCCATACGCGCTGCGTTCAGGTCAGGACGAAACGTTACAATCCTCCCATCCTTTGTCGTATATGCTTTCAGCCCCTCAAAACAGGTCTGGGCATATTGCAGGACACATGCGCATTCACTCATCGTAATCATATCATCTTCAATCAGCCTGCCCTCATCCCATGCTCCGTTTTTGTAGTATGCCACATATCTTTTATCTGTTTTCCGATAGCTGAATCCAATATTTTCCCAATCCATATTCTTTTTTTCCATTTTTATCAAACCTTCCTTAAAATAATGTGTCCACTCCAGCCATTTTCTCTGGTTTTCACTGAACAGTTCCTTATATTTCTCGTTTTAGTTTACCCCCATGCGCTACCGCTGTCAAGAACAGAGCAGTACTTTCTTTTCCTGAAAAATAAAATATATACTGTTAGTCCACAAATACTTCTTGCAGTATCTATCAGATCGTATATAATTTTAGTATCTATTAATAGAACAAATAATTCTTATAGTGCATATTTTGACACTGAATATAAGATACCATACGCAAACACAGGCAGGGAAAACCGCAGGAACTATGTTCGGCTCGCTGCCTTACAGAAATACAGGAGGATTACAGATGAATGAACTGGACTATCAGAAAATCGGACAGAAAATCCGCGCCGCACGACTGGAAAAAGGCTGGTCGCAGGACAAGCTTTCAGAAAAATGCAATATTAGCCTTTCCTTTATGGGCCATATTGAACGCGGCACGCGGATCATGAGCATGGACACCTTCGTAGCGCTGTGCAACGAGCTGGAAATCAGCGCCGATTACCTGTTATGGGATATTATCCGGCCTTCTGACCCGATACTTTTAAATATTTTAAATGGAGTCAAGACGAAAGACGCCGCCACTTACTCACATTATGTTCAGATTATAAAAGCAATCGCGGAGATTATGAGCGCCGGGTAGCGTTCTCTGCTATTTCCGCCAGCGCCGCATACTCGTTTGCCTGCACTGACGAAAATACCAGGAATTTCGCATTCTTTACTCCAGCCGGTACGTTACAAATACTCCTCCCGGTTGCAAATTTTTAAATTTTCCAAAACCATTTTGATATCCGGCGTGCTGCCTTTGTCACAAATCAAAGTCGCATCTTCCGTATCCACGATAATCAGGTTCTCCAGCCCGACCGCTGCGATCAGCTTTTTCCCGCCCTGGATAATATTGTTCTTGCTGTTGATCGTAATAATATTTCCAGTCACAACATTGCCTCTCTCATTCGACTTTTGAATCCTCTCCACCGCGAGCCAGGAACCGACGTCATCCCAGCCAAACACCCCCGGCAGGATATAAATATTCTGCGCCTTTTCCATAATCCCATAATCAATCGATACAGACTCCAGCTCCGGAAATACTTTTTCCAGAACCATCTCCTGCTTGTCCGTCCCAATCGCCTCCGCGATCTTAAAAAGCCCGTCATACATATCCGGCAGCATACTTTTCATATTGTCCAATATCGTAGACACTTTCCAAATAAACATACCGCTGTTCCACAGATATTCTTCCGTTTCCAGATATTCTTTCGCCGTCTCCACATCCGGCTTTTCCACAAACCGGTCTACGGCATATGCGTTTCCATCTGCCTCCTGCGGACGGAATTTAATATAGCCATACCCCGTCTCGGGATAATCTGGCGTAATTCCAATCGTCACCAGGTTCTTCCCCTTTTGGGCAATCCCGCATCCGTCTTTCAAGGCATTTAAAAACATCTGGTTATATTTAATCAAATGATCCGACGGCAGTACCATCATCAATGCATCTTCATACTTTTTTGCCATATGCACAGCGCCAAGCCCAATACACGGCGCCGTATTCCTGCCCACCGGCTCACACAAAATATTTTCCGGAGGTATCCCCGGTAGCTGTTCCATCACCAGCCCACGGTACGCCCTGTTTGTAGAGATATAAATATCCTCCAGATCCATCAAAGGGCGGATCCGCTCGACTGTAAGCTGGATCATCGTCCTCCCATCATCTGTCAATGATAAAAACTGTTTCGGCAGGCTTTTACGGCTCTTTGGCCAGAAACGCTCCCCGCGCCCGCCTGCCATAATCAATGCTGTCTTTTTCATAAATATTGAACCTCTCTTTACTTTTGTCTTTTTCTTTATTATCTGCAAAAACCATCAAAACCACTTTGCGTGGAATTTCTGCTTCTCACTGTACATAACCTGATTTTTCTCAAAACATTGACCATAGGCATTATTTTTAACACAAAAACACGGAATCCTATTTAAACGCCCAAAATTTATTAATCAAAAAATTCACAGGCACACTCACCACCAAATTAATCAATGGCGCTATAAACTCCGAAATATGCAGCACATTCACCCATAGCAAAAGCAGCGCCGTACTCAGAAACAGCCCGGTAAACGAATAGGATACATACGTCTTTAACAGCGCCTTCCACAGCGAACGGTGCTCCCCATACTTCGGCACAAAAACCGCCTTATTATTCCAATAAAATGACCACAAAACACTGAGCACAAAAGCAACCCCCTGCGCTATCAGATAATCTGCCTCCGCCATCAATCCTGCTGCCTTTAATCCATACAATGTCACAATATACAGTACATAAGAGATCACCGTATTGCTCACGCCTACAATCCCAAATTTCACAAACTGTAAAAAAGCAGAAACTGCCTCATCCGTCAGCTCCCTGCCCACAATCTTATATAAAGCTTTCAAAACAACAAAAACCACCTGGGCAATCCACGCCCATATGCCTTTTCCGATCTGCTGCATCCTCTTATCCCTTTGATCCTTCTGCTTATTGTCTTTTTATCCTTCTGTTTGCATCTGTTTGCGTTTATTTGTCACTGTTTGTATCGTAATAGATATCGTAACATAAAACTTTGGCTATGACAAGTTTGCATTTTCTATTTTTCTATTCTCCTGTTTGCCGCCATTACAGCGAATGATTCCATTAAAAATACGGCAGAGGCTGAAAAATTGCCTCTGCCGTGCAAAACAGCATCTTGATATCAAAGAGTTGTATAATACTTTACCACAAATTTCATTGCATCCTCATTTTTTAACCCGCATTCTCTTTGCAGTTTCTCTGCTGCTGTTTCTTCTGATACACCAAATTCTTTACATATTTTCACTATTCCTTCGATTTTTCCCTCGATTTTTCCTTCCATTCTTCCTTCCATTCTTCCTTCCATTTTTCCTTGTCTTCTTCCTTCATTTTCCAATTCCTGCAACGCTGTACACATATTCATTCCACCGCCTTTCCTTTCGAGCGCCTTTTCCATCAATTTCTTTGATTCAGCCACGGCTCCAATCACAAGCCCAAGCTCCGCGCTAACTTCGCGGCTGCTGTATATTTCCTCAATCCTTTGAAAATCTCTCCGGTATATACTCCTCATAATTTCAAAAAAATCACGCACATCCAGATTACGAAAGCTGCACCTGTCGCTTTCCAGCACCTGAACCATATGCATTTTATAATCATTTACAACTCCTGCAAGCTGGGCAGGAATCCCCTGCATATTCAGCATCTCCTTTAAAGTAAGTGGCCCATCCCACGCCTCTTCCCCATAATATACACACAAAGTAACTACTGGATGCAGCCAGTCTCCTTTGAAAAAACCAGATAGAAATTCATCCCTGTTAGTCCAGCCTTTTGTTTTTTTATTTTCTTTCACTATTTGTGTGTATTCTTTCAGGTAAATAAGTGTATCCCCTGTCATATTCCGGAGCGGCATCGCATAATGCACCTTCATCTGGTTCTCCATTCCAAAAATTACAAAGTCAACGCCATACGCACTCTTTTTCACAACATCCATCAGCCTTCCCAGCGTTTCTGCATAATTGTCTAATTTCAAGACGGAAGAGACATCTGTATCTGCTTCCTTTAAACAATCTGGTACTAATACCTTCTCCCCGCCGAATAATGCACCGTTAAATAAATCTGCAAACCGCTCGTTGTCACGCCAAAATTCCTTAAGGATAATATCCGGCTTTACGTTATTTTTTCCAGCCATAAGCTGTGCCTTCTTTCGCTTGTGGTTTCTTTTTAACAGTATAAGCTCAGGGCGGAAAGAAGTCAATGATCTTGGTATGTGATAATAAAAAAATACAGTATACAAAAATATCTCTCATTCATGTATATTCAACACTGAAAATAGCTTGTTTGATATCTAATATGTATAAACGAACCTGACTGTTCATAAATCTTGAATCATTCGCCTTTACATAGGAACAGTCAAGTTAAGTATCCAAAATAAAACATCTGTCATTCCCTAACAATTTCAAACGAACGAATCTGAATCATCGTTCCTAAATAATTATAAACTTTATATTCCAACCCATCACAATCTTGTTCTATAGTAACATTTATCACTGCCTGCTGTTTTTCTTTGTCAAGCACTGCTCTCCCCAAAACATTATTTCCAGAATCCAAAGAAATAATAAATTCAGCAGTCTGATCCACACAATCCAATATCTCGTAATTAAGAATAAACTGGTAATTTCCAGGCTTTATTGCTGTATATGGTCCCCATATCGCAAAGCCTTCCGATACGCCGTCACTGACAAAATACCCGCTGGCATCATCGATTACTCCTCCTGCAACCGAAAAACCCGCGCTTGTAGGATAATCCAGTCCATATTCACCATCAATGCCAGATTTAAGATCAAACCTGTTTCTTTCAGCTACATAGATTGCATATTTATCTATTTGTTCCTGCAACACATATTGATTTCTAATATATTCTGGAATCATCCCATAGTACTCTTCCGTCGTAATCATTACGTTTTTTCCCGGAACATCGGCAGCATCATCATAATACGTGTAATCGCCCCAATGCTGCATACTGTTATATGTATTTTCATTAATACTTTTATAAATTCTATCTTTATCAATCACTCTAAGATTTCTACAATCAATTGTCAAGTTTTCGCCAACTACATAAACTACAGGCACCTCCATTTCAGCAGCTTTGTTCGCAACAGAAGCTAAGATGTCATAATTATTTTTTGTTTGATACATCGTACTGTCATCATATATATTCAGAATACAGTATACCACAAAAATCAGTACTAACCCCCATTTTTTTAAAATCAGGCTTTGATCTATTGCATCTATAAAAGCTCCTGTCATGATTACCGAAAACAAAAAAACTGGAATCAAATATCTCGATTCAAAAATTTCTGCCCCATATGTTGTATATAAGACTGTAAACATCAATAAATTTAATCCTGTCACACAAACCAGCATTCCATATTTGCTATTGAAATTCTTTAATACCTGCTTTATTGCAAATATAATTCCTGTTGCACATAGAATAAACACAAAAAATCCCATTAGATAAATAATGCCTTCTATTTTCAAAGCATTTTGATCCGAATGATGTGGCAGTGCAGAAATAAGATCCATAAAACCTAAAATAATTGACCCAAGGTTGCGCCAGAAATCTGTCAATCCAACTAAAACCATATTGCTGTCCTTACTGATGAAATTTAAATGATGCACAGCAACCCATTTTCCAAACGCAACTATAATTCCGCTTAAACCAAGGAACAGTACCTGAATATTCCATATTTCCTTATAAGAATTATTTACAAACACTCTGATCATATAATACACGACCAACGGCAAAATAATCGTAACCAGTATATACCATCCGCCGGAAATACCTGAAACAAATAATAATAATTCTGTTACAATCATCCAGAGGTAATGAAACTTATGCTTTTCCAGATCTATCATTATCTTCAATAGCATCAAAGTAATAATAAACCTCAATACATACCAGTTTCCTGACGAAAACATAGAAGAAACATACCCAAGGTCATTTGCATTATTAAAAGAAGGCGAAATGTAAATACAAGCTGCCATGTTTAGACAAATAATTTTAGAAAGGCCAGATAAATGAAAAGTGCATAATATCATATAAAAAATAGATAAAAAAACAGCAGAAATTATAATGTTAGCAATCCCGTAGGATATAAATATATTTCCCGTAATTAAATAAATAACTGCTGCAAGCGGTACCGGACTATCATAAAACAAGTTTGTCTGCTCCACCCAATGATCGACAAAAAGTGTGTGCTGTTTCCCCATCTCCATAGCCTTTAAATAAAAGCTTGAAGCATCATATCCTATATGATACTGCATTTGCGTGAGATTAAATATTATTAAAACTGAAATCTGTATGAAAAACATACAGATAAATCCAACCCTTAAGTACCAATAAAAATCATATTTTTTCACATTATCTAACATTGTCCTGAACCTTCCTATTTGATATCCAGCAGCTTTTACTTATCATTTGCTGTCACTCTGCATGATTCTTTTTTCCGTTTAAATATAAAAAGCCTGCTCGCAACATAATTTGTCAAAATAACAATCATATTCGCCAATAATTTTACACCCATATTTGGAAAATGCATACAATCAACTAACAAGAACATAATCATCAAATCTATAGCTCCCGTCAACACTCGGCAAAAGAAAAAAGAAAACACCTCTCGTACGATTCCTATATGATCTTCGACATTACTTTCAAAAACCCATTTACGGTTTGTTAGATAAGCAAACAATACAGCAAAAAACCACGCAATTATATTTGATAAAATATTGCTGAAATGGATCATATTCATGCATATGTAATACATGAAAATATTTACAAAAGTTGTTGCAACACCAAATGCAACGTATAATATAATTCTTTTGTATTTTATTATCATACTCATAGATTACCTCCGTCATTTATATAGTAAGCCTGCTTCATTTCTCGTTTTATCTTTCGAAAATCTTTTACTGCCTGCCAGCCTATTTTAATGATTTTTGGAATATTGATAGAATTAACTCCTCCCTGTCTGGGACGAAAAGTAATCGGCTTAAATTTAACCCTTTCTCTATTATCCAAAAAGAGCACTGTCAGCATAACATTGGATAGATTAAAATTTTCAGGTATACGTACAACATACTTATTCAGAATATCTTTGTTCATCAAACGATAGGGAGTATTCGCATCTGTCACATTAAGCCCAAAAATAATCTTTAGTACCATTTTCAATGTTTTCGTGACTATAATCCTAGATAATCCGTCCTCTCTGTGATTACGATAACCAATAATTGCATCATATTTTTTCCTCTGCTTCCAAAACCCTTCAAATTCTTCTGGTAATGTCTGCCCATCCGAATCTGTCTGAAAAATATAATTTGCCTCATGATCTAATGCATAATGATAAGCATATAGCAATGTTGCTCCATGGCCTGAATTTGATTTTGTCAAAGGTTCTAGCTGCCGTAATTCTTGCTGTAACCCGCATAGCTTAGTATAAGTACTATCTTTCGATCCATCATCTACAATAATTAATCTTGAATCTTTAGATACCTTCTGCACTATTTCATGCCATTCTCTTGCCACTTTCTCAATGTTCGCTTCTTCATTATAAGCCGGAATAACAATATATAATTTTTCTTTCATTTTCCCACCTTTAACCTTTTATTTTGCTTTATTTAATATTGTAAAAACGTATTTTTCTATAAACAAATACATTTATAGCACATAATAAAGTTCTAAAATATCGACTATAAGCATTATTAATATTCATTAAAATCAACTTTTTCCTAATCTAATTGCCTGCCTTAATAAAATAAATTTCATATGCAGTTATTTTTACGTCATAATAAAAATGATGGCTCAAGCTACAACTAGCTTTGACCATCATTTTAAAATCCCTTATATATACAACCTTTTCATTTCTTTCCCCTGACAATCCCCCTGCGTATATACGGCTTCCCATACCCCCACGAATAATACATCGTCATAAAACCATCAGAATGCGTTATTTTATAATCACTATCCTTTAATATCTTGCAAATATTCCTGAAATCATGCTGTCTGTGATATGTGCACACAGCCAGCTTGTTTTTTCGCTTTAAAGTATTCTGCCCCCCCCCTAAAACTGAAACTTCCATTCCCTCAACATCCATTTTGATAAAATCAAATTCTCCATGCTTTTTACTTAGCTCATCTAAAGTCACACTTCCTTTTTTTGAATGCCCAGAAACCTTTTTATCGATAATCACTATATTATCGTAATTTCTAAATGTCCTTTTTAATGCTTCCACCCAATCTTTATCACATTCCACCAAAACAGCCTTTGCTATCTTATCGAGATTCTGAAACACAAAATTTCCTTCTGCTGCTCCCAGATCCAGCACTTTATCCCCCTGGCTGACATCCACAAAATCAGAAACGTATTTATGAGGAGATTTTGTATCCTGTTCAGCACAAATCCCCCTGTAATATTCAATGACTTCTTTTTTGCCCATTCCCCGCTTAAAATACAGCGGGCGGTTATTCTCTATGATATAATGCATCCCTGCATCCTTATCGTACTCCACATCTGGCTGCATATTTTTGTATTTATTATAAAAATCATAGTTAAAAATATTTAATTCATTCTCTTTTCTAATGACTTTTACAATTTCTCTTATTTCAGAATTATTTGTATTTCTATATCGCTGTATGATTCTCTTTTTAAAATAATTCCGCCTTAACTCTACTAAAAACTTATACCACTCCCACATGTAACTCTCCCCATATATCCTCGACATACTTTAAATATATATATCATATATTATATGTGCGTAATATTTACTGTAAGCATTAATTCATTCTATTTAAAAACACTTCGTGGATTTCTATCCTTTTGTCTCTAACTTTTCCAATATCACAATGATTGTAAGCTTGTATATAAGCATCTTTCCAATAGAACTGCACCAGCTTATCACTTTCTTTACTTTTACTTCCATGTTTTTTCAGATCAAACCCATCACTTTCATAAAATAGTTGCTCAATAAGGGAATTTGTGCTATATTGTCGATATGGGAAAACCGTAGAGCCAGGCGGCTTTACCCCTCTTATTTATTTGGAGGGTCAAGTAGCCCTCCAGATATCATGCCCGTTGGGTACGAGAGAAAGGAGGGCGATACAATGTATGTTACATATCAGGATTTAATCCAGATTGGAATACTCATTGTTGCCCTTGCTAATTTGATTTATCAGATTT
>CAMWXD010000093.1 GCA_947178105.1 uncultured Eubacterium sp.
AACGACCTGCACCCTTTCCAGGGGTGTCCCTTCGGCCAGCTTGGGTACTTCTCCATAGCTGCTCGAACACGAGCAATCTTTTATTTTACATCAGAAAAAGAATTCTTACGAATTCTTTTCTCACACCGGTGATGCCACCGAGCGGAGAGGATGGGATTCGAACCCATGTGCCCTTGCGGACAAACGGTTTTCAAGACCGCCTCGTTATGACCACTTCGATACCTCTCCACATATTCTGGCTGAACCAGAACATAACAGATGATAACATCATTTCTGCTATCTGTCAATACCCATTTTAAAATTTTTTTATTTCCTGCAAAATACAGCGGCAATTTCCATATCCTCTGGTGTTGTTACTTTTATATTACGATAACTGCCCTCTACAATTCTGACCGGCTCATGAAACGCTGCTTCCAGCACCATAGCGTCATCCGTAAGATCAGACAGCCCCTGCGCCAGCACTGTTTCGTATGCCTGACAAAGCTTTGCATAGGAAAATGTCTGCGGCGTCTGCATCAACCAGACGCTGTCGCGGGACGGCGTCTGGACAGCAAACTGCTCCTCATTTACAAGCTTAACAGTATCTTTTGCACGGACAGCCGCTACGCCCGATCCATAATGCACGGCTGCCTGAACCGTCCGTTCTATGATTTCATCCGTCACAAACGGCCTTGCTCCGTCATGCACTAATACAATATCCGTATCCTGTATCGCACAAAGCCCATTGTATACAGACAAATAGCGTGTGCTGCCGCCCGCTGTGACACAGCGCACTTTTTGAAACTGATATTTTTCTACGATTTCCCTGCGGCAGTACTCGATCTCCTGCTGCCCTGTCACCAATATAATATCATCTACCATGCTTTGCTCAAAAGCACGCAGCGCATAATAGACAAGCGGAAACCCATCCAATTCCATAAACTGCTTGGATACGCTGCTGTTCATGCGGGTGCCTTTTCCCGCTGCAAGTACAAGCGCTGTACATTTCATCGCCAACAGAATCCTTTCTCAACTTTTAACCCAATTTTAAATTTGGCACAGCGTTCAGGTTCCAGCCATCCCGTCTGCCCGCAATATAATCGTAATAAGCCGCTGTGCCAATCATAGCTGCATTATCTGTGCAAAGCACCGGAGACGGATAGTAAAAATGCACGTCCCGTTCTTTACAGGCTGCTTTCATACTGCTGCGCAAAGCTGTATTGGATGCGACGCCTCCTGCTATGGCAAATTTTTTTACCCCATACTGCTCCATCGCATGAACCGCATGGCTGACCAGCACATCAATCACCGCCTTTTGGAACGAAGCTGCAACATCTGCCTGATTCACTGGGATATTTTTCATTTTGCATCCGTTCAGATAATTCAACACCGACGATTTTAAACCACTGAATGAAAAATCATAGTCGCTGCCGCCGACCTTTGCCCGCGGAAAATAAATCGCATCCGCATTTCCGGCGCAAGCCGCCTTCTCAATCTTTGGCCCGCCCGGATAGCCAAGCCCAATCGCTCTCGCTACTTTATCGAAGGCTTCTCCTGCCGCGTCGTCCCGCGTCCTTCCTACCACCTCATAAACGCCATAATCTCGCACCTGCACAAGATGCGTATGCCCGCCTGATACGACCAGGCATAAAAACGGCGGCTCTAAGTCTTTGTTTTCTATATAATTCGCACTGATATGGCCTTCAATGTGATGCACTCCAAGCAGCGGCAGTTTTTTTGCATATGCAACTGCCTTTGCCTCCGCCACGCCTACAAGCAGCGCGCCTACAAGCCCCGGCCCATAGGTGACGGCAACCGCATCCAGATCGTCCAAAGACATCCCGGCTGTATCCAATGCCTGCGCAATCACCTGGTTGATCCGCTCCATATGCTTGCGGGATGCGATTTCCGGCACTACGCCCCCATACAATGTATGTATGTCAATCTGCGATGAAATAATATTCGATCTGACATCCCTTCCATTTACAACAACTGCCGCCGCTGTTTCGTCACAAGAACTTTCTATTGCCAATATCCTGACTTCCTGAACGCTGTTCAATCGTACTGCCCTCCGGTATTTTCTATTCTTCATCAACCGCATCTGTCAGGTGGAACGCTACTATTTTCCAGTTTTTATCCGAATCCTGACGGAGCAGGTAGCTTTGATACGTTTTGAAAAAATCATTTTTCCCCTGTTTCATAAAATAGGTCGCCTGCACATATGCGCACTTTTGCCCATCGATCTCACGGAACCGTACTTCGTCTGTATTGCAGACTCGTGTTTTTAAAATCGTTCTGGACTCCTCTTTATAGGATGCCACGTCCGCCTGAAACTGTGTCTGATACGTTTCCAACGGGTTGTTTGCCAGAAGCTCTTCGTCCATCAGCTTCCTTGCCTGTGTCGTCAGCCTTTTGAACTGCTCCTCATTATATTCGTCGCCGTAAGCGCACTCAAGAATACGGTTATAAAATTTTATCACTTCCCTCGGCGTCGGCGGATAGGAGCTGTCAAGCTGCTTGGATAAGACCTGGTGCAGTTGCGTGACTTCCACATCATCTTCCGCAGTTTTCGTCTCCCGATGCGTCATATAATAATAGCATCCGACGATCAGTACAATAACCAGCACTGTTGAAATTCCCATTTTCAAATATTTCTTCATAAGAATCCCCCTCCTTTCGTTTCTATTTAGGATGCGCCTGTGTCACTCACTCCTCTTCAAAGTTCATTTCCATCCTTTTGCCGTCCTTGCCAAGATACGCATTTTGAAAAATATCACGCACCTTTGGCATATAATCTTCGGCTCGAACCAGTGACGGTGAAAAATGCGTCAGCCATAATTCCTTTACCCTGGCATCTTTTGCTGTCTGCGCAGCTTCATAAAACGTCATATGCTTATATTGCTTTGCTTTTACAAGCTTCTCCGGTTCTGCATACATACCTTCACAGATCAGAAGATCAGAAAGAAAGGCATTTTTTACCAATGCTTCTGTAGGGCGGGTGTCTGTGCAGTAAGTTAACTTAATGCCCTTGCGCGGCGGCCCCATCACCAAATCCGGCGTAAATGCCTGCCCCTCATATTGTACGGTATCCCCCTTTTGGAGGATACCCCAGTAATGTTTTGGAATTCCAAGCTTCTGCGCCTGCTCCACGCAGAAACGTCCCTGCCGCTCAATCTCTATCGTATAGCCATAGCAAAGCACATTGTGCCTGACCATAAATGCCGTGATCTTGTAGCCGTGCAGTCGATATACCTGCTTTGGCTCCGTGATCTCCAGGCAGCGGACTTCAAAGGGCAGCTCCGGCGCAATCACACGAAGTGCTGACACCACCCGCTCAAGCCCTTTCGGCCCAATCAGCGTCAGCGGCTCTTTCCGCTCTGCGTTGCCCATAGTCAGCAACAGCCCCGGCAACCCGCTGATATGGTCTGCATGATAATGGGTAAAACAAATCACATCAATCGGATGAAAACTCCATCCGGCTTTTTTTACGGCAATCTGCGTGCCTTCCCCGCAGTCTACCATCAGGCTGCTGCCATTATATCTCGTCATCAGTGAGGTCAGATAACGGTATGGCAGCGGCATCATCCCTGCTGTCCCAAGCAAGCATACATCTAACATTTTAACACCTTCATTCTATAACCATTCATACTCATCCGATTCCTCCGGCTGCCTGGCAAAAGTTTTGACCCAGGCGTCAAAACAGGATTCACAAATATTCATTTTCTGCTTTGTACCGTCTTTCCTCGAAAAATACCCCCAGATTTTTTCAATTACAATATAATCTTCCAACGCATACCGCATATTTTCTTCCATCCGAATTTCTTTTCCACAACAATTACAATATACCTTCATCTTCTACCTCCCGGCTGTCTGAGGCACGCATGTGCCTGATTTTCAATTTCTTATTCCAGTATAATCGAACATGCGGAAAGAATATAGCGGGAATCACTGGCTATTCAGTTAACTGTTACTATCTAATTTATTTATCGGCATATTGAAACATCATCACCAGAGCATCGTCCTGCGGTTTTTGATAATATTTTTTCCTGATGCCGATGGTTGCAAAGCCCGCTTTTTCATATAACCGGATAGCCGGGTCATTGCGGCTGCGGACTTCCAGAAAGATCTGCTGCGCGCCTCTTTTGTGCGCCTGTTCCATCGTTTGACCAAGCAGCGCCGTTGCAATGCCGCGGCGCCGAAAAAAAGGCGCTACCGCCACATTTGTAATCTCCCCTTCGTCTGCCGCCAGATAGATCCCGCAGTAGCCTGCCACTTCCCCATCGGCAAGCGCGGTATAAAACAACACATTGTCCATCCTAAGCGCATCCGCAAAAGCCTGTCCTGACCAGGGTGTAGAAAATAATTTTGATTCTATTTCTGCAACTGCTTCCACATGGCTGGCTGTCATGGCTGCAATCGTTACATTTGTCGCATCCTCTAACCTGTTAACAGCCTCCATGCAGCGCCTCCATCCGTTCGCGCTCTGCCTGAGACATCCGCAAATATTCCGGGCGGTGTTCAGCGGCTGTCTGCACCTTTCCGGCACGGTAATAATCCATTGCCAGCACCGCAACTGCGGCGGCACGCTGCCTGTTCAAATGCGCCGGCGCAAATGTATACGGCACCTGACAATGCGCCTGGATATAAGGAGTATATACGCGCACACCGTCGCCCAGGAACGTGACCGGCTGTCCATACTTATTAATTTCAGTTATAATTTCCTCGATTCCTACGGCACACTGCGCAATCAACGTATTCATTTGATAGCCACAAAATGCATACAGCCCTGTATAGACCTGGTTTCTCCTGGCATCCATAAGCGGGCAGACGGACGCACTGCTGCCTGCCAGATTGTATGCCAGCCCATCTACGGTCGGTATTTGTATCAGCGGCTTATCCAGTGCAAATCCCAAGCCTTTTGCCGTAGCCGAGCCGATTCGAAGCCCTGTAAAGGAGCCAGGGCCTCCGGCAACTGCAATCGCGTCAATCGTATGCAGGTCAAGCTCCAGCATTCGGACGACCTCATCGATCATCGGCAGCAGCGTCTGGGAATGCGTCTTTTTATGATGAATCGTATATTCCCCAAGCAGAAGATCATCCTCCGCCACTGCCGCACTGGCGACAATGCCCGAGCTGTCAATTCCCAATATTTTCATAATGCCCCTCCGTTTTCATCGCCGACCGATTCTACGACGATGCGGCGGTAATCAAACCCTTTTTCCAAATCCTTTTCAATCGAAATCCTCTCATAGCGCGAAGGCATCATCCCCTCGATCCGTTCCGCCCATTCTACCAGTGTAAAGCCGTCGCCGTAAAAATATTCCTCATAGCCGATCTCTTCCATTTCTTCCAAATCAGCAATCCGATAAACATCAAAATGGTAAAACGGCATTCTGCCTTCTTCATATACCTGCACAATCGTAAATGTCGGGCTGCAAATCGGCTCTGTAATGCCAAGCCCCTGCGCTACCCCCTGTGCAAATACCGTTTTCCCTACGCCAAGTTCTCCGTTTAGCGCACAGATACTGCCGGGCTTGAACTGCTGTGCGAGCTTTTCCCCAAGCTGTGCCGTCTCTTCTGCGGAATATGTCTCATATACCATGCTGCTTTCCCCTTATTTTTCTTTCATTTTAAAACGGTATGTTTCCAAATGCTTCTGTGCAATCTTGCGGATCATGCTATACTCCTGTACCACCTGCGCGCGCGGGATAATAAATGCATTGCGCGGGTTGATACAGACTAATATATTATGCTTCGTCGCAACGACCCGGTAGACTGCGCTCCATTCCAGCGTGGAGCTCATCTCCCCCTGGGAAGTCGTTATGCCTGTATCATCAATCGTATAATGCAGGACATTTTTAAACACCGGAGAGCTTAACACCTGCTGTTTGGATCGCAGATATAACGTCAGCGGCGTATATACCAAAAGGATCATCCCAAACGCCAGATACATCACTGTCTGCGACAAGCTGGCTTCTCCCCATTTCCTGAACGCCGCTGCAATCGCAATTACCGCAATCAGGATTGCCAGATAGCCGCTGGCTGTCGTGTATGTGTGATAAAGGTTAAACCGGTACATATCGACCGGCCGGAGCTGTATGTCAAATTCTGTCTTCATAAAATCCCTTTCTGTGCGCCTGTCTGGCTGCTGTTTTCCGTTTTGCTGCGCCATCCTATATGTGAACTTCTCCAGTATAGCATTTCTTACAAAAAAAAACAATGGGCAAGGAACGTTTCCCCTGCCCATGTTTGCCGTTTAGCCCAATGGAAATTCGCCTTCCACAGATGCATCCACATGCATCCCCTTTTTTTCCAGGCTTCCTGTTAAATCCAAATAAAAGTTTACGATTGTCTGATTGATATACGGCTGTATCCAAAGCATTCCTATTCCCATCGAACAAACGCCCAGCATCTGCCATCCGACAAAGCTAAGCTGCAAGACAAACAGCCGCTTTGTATGCCCGCGCATCAGCGCCAATGCCGCCCGCAGCCCTTGTGCCACCGTTGCCTGCGTATGTTCCATATAATATAAATAAAAGACCTCAAATACGTATAGCAAAAACAGTGCAATGGCTGCAAGCAGCACCAGGACAACCGCAAGCAGCAAATAGCCGGCTGCCGATTCCGGCAGGCAAAGAATCACGGCTATGGCTGGAACCGCCAGGATGCATAAGACAGCAACGAACAGGAAAGTTACTGCAATAAACCGATCCGGCTGGTTTCGGACTGCCCAAAACAGATCCATATAAGAAATCTGCTGCTCCTGTGCCAGCAGCAAATGCATCCGCATCACGCCAACCGATAACAGCCTGCCCAGCACTTTTACAATCACTGCTGCAATCAAATAAGTGACCATGGAAAAATTAAGCTCTGCTGTCAGCCCAATCGAAAACGGCAGCAGCAGCATCGGCACAATGGCGGAGGCTGTCAGCATTGCTAATATCAGCACCGTATAGTTGCCGAGCAAAGCCGCGCGTGCAAGCCGCTTTAATTCACTTCTGGAATACCTTGTCATGAAACTAATCTCCCTGTATGCATTATGCTGCGTAATCAATATTTGCCCCGGTAAGCCGAATCGCATCCTGTGCTTTCTTATTTTGCTGATATGGATTCGATTCGTTCGGGTAAGAGATCGACGTACTTGTAGTCCCTCCTGATACATAAGCCGTCCCGCATTCCGGGCACACTGCCGTATGCAGCGATACACTGCATGAAACAACCTGCCCGTCGTTTTTCGCTGCTTTCTGATAGGCATTTGCCACATGCTGCTTCTCATGTGCCATCACTGTAGCGGCTGATGCTTCCGGTGCAATATGCCCAGGCGCTTTAAAGGACACGTCTGATTCATTTGAGCCGTCCTGATATTTGCGCTCTTTGCATGTCTGGCAGTCCGCAGGGGAAGATTTGTACCCTTTTTTTACTTTTTGGTCGTCTCCGGCACCTGCCGCCCCTTTTGCCGCCTCCGTTCCTTTTTGTCCGCCGCCAGGCTGCGCTGCTGGCGCGCCTTCTGCCTGGAACTGCTTTTGCCCCGGTGCCGACGCGGCTCCCATTGAAAATGCATAAGGATCATATGCGCCGGAAATTCCTCCTATCATCATAAAAAACACCTCCACAAACATGTAAAAATATGTTATAATCTATACTTCCAGAAGATTTGTGTCTATTATAACACAAAATTGCAAAAATGGCACAAAAATCATACAAAAAAACTGCGCCACGATCCAATAAATGTTACTTTTCACACCCCAGCCAAAAAACGGCTGTGCTGTGAAAAGTAACGGCATCCAGTCCATTGAAAATTCGCCTTTGGCGAAGGACTGGATGCCTTCTAGGCTGAATTTACACGTTCTCACGACCTTTGCAGCGGAGTGCAAAGGTCTGGGTGTGAAAAGTAACCAATAAATCGCAAACTGCATAAACAAACTATGAAAGAATTCAGAAAGAAACATCCAAAAAAGAAACCGGAACAGATACGGAGGAAAAAACAACTCCAGGAACTTACGATCGAGGACTGTCTTTTCCTGCTCGGCACTGTCTTTGCCGCAGCAGCGCTCCTCCTTGCCGCTGTATGGGCTGCGGCGGGTAAGCCAAGCCTTGCCCGGCTGCTGCCTCCCTGCCTGTTTCATCAAATCAGCGGCTATTACTGCCCTGGCTGCGGCGGTACGCGCGCTGTGCGGGCGCTTTTGCATGGTCGCCTGCTACAGTCCGCCTTTTTTCACCCGTTCGTACCATATGCAGCAGCCGTTTATCTGTATTTTATGCTTACGCAGACAGCAGAACGCGCCAGCCGCGGAAAACTCCCTATCGGGCTGCGTTACCGCAACGGTATCGTCTGGATTGCCTTCTGCCTGATTGCAGGAAATTTTCTTTTCAAAAACGGACTGCGTTATTACGGCATTGCGGCGCTGTAAGCCTCCACCATTTCCATATAGACATCCCAAAACGCTTCTATGCTGCCATACTGTAAAATCAGCGTCAAAAAAGACCCCGCCAGCAGCAGGGCTGTCATTACGATTGCAGCCACGCTGACAGTAAGCGCCGTCCTGGCGTTCGGCGACATTGCAGTTTCCCCGCCCTTTGACAGCAATGCAAATATAATCCCCAGGATACCGCAGAGAAACGATATATAAACACAGCAGATCGTAGAAACTGCAATGACACTGCATACGACTGCTGCCGTAGTCATTGGCACAGACCGCTGATCCGCTGGCTCGCTATTGTAATTTCCAAACATAAAGACACCTCCAAAAACCATGTAACACAGTATACCATGAAGCTTTGAAAAAAACAATGCTATTGTTGGGTTTACACCGCCCATGCTTTTCAGTATAATAGTTACAAACTGCCAAAAATATACAGAAAGGCGCATGGATACATGCGATATGAAAACGAACCATGGATATTATAAAAACTCTTGCACAAGAACTGCAAATCAAGCCTGGACAGGCTGATGCCGCTGTCAGGCTGATCGATGAAGGGAATACCATCCCTTTTATCGCACGTTACCGTAAAGAAGCAACCGGTTCCTTAAACGACGAGGTACTGCGCCAGCTCCATGAACGGCTGAACTACCTGCGGAACCTGGAGGATAAAAAGCAGCAGGTCATCGCCAGCATAGAAGAACAGGGCAAACTGACAGAAGATTTAAAGTCTCAGATCGAAGCGGCACAGACGCTCGTTGTCGTAGACGACCTGTACCGTCCATTCCGCCCAAAGAGAAGAACCCGTGCGACTGTCGCAAAAGAACGGGGGCTTGAGCCATTTGCCAGCCTGATCCGGCTGCAACTTACAAAACGCCCGCTGGAAGAAGAAGCGCAGGCATTCCTGAATCCCGAAAAGGAAGTCCATACGATACAAGATGCGATCAACGGCGCTTCTGATATTATTGCCGAGTCTGTTTCTGACGAAGCAGACTACCGTATCCGTATCCGCGAAATGACCGTAAAAAAAGGACTGGTCGTATCTGCCGCAAAGGATCCGCAAGCAGAGTCCGTTTATGAAATGTATTATGAATTTTCAGAAAGCGTCTCCAGGATCGCCGGGCACAGGGTGCTGGCGCTCAACCGCGGAGAAGCGGAAAAAATCCTGTCCGTCAAGATCGAGGCGCCGCAGGAGGATATTTTGCGTTATCTGGAAAAACAGGTCATTACAAAAGACAATCCGCATACGACGCCCGTATTGCAGGCAGTCGTTGCCGACAGCTATCAGCGGCTGATCGCGCCTGCCATCGAACGCGAAATCCGAAGCAGCCTGACCGAGGCAGCCGAAGACGGCGCAATCCGTGTATTCGGCAAAAATCTGGAGCAGCTTTTGATGCAGCCGCCGATTGTCGGCAAAGTCGTGCTTGGATGGGATCCCGCATTCCGTACCGGATGTAAACTCGCTGTCGTCGATCCGACCGGCAAAGTACTGGACACGACCGTAATCTATCCGACCGCACCGCAAAATAAAATCGAAGAATCAAAGGCAGTGCTGAAAAAACTGATTGATAAATATAATGTCACATTAATTTCTCTCGGAAACGGGACTGCTTCCAGGGAATCTGAAATGGTAATCGTAGAGCTGCTAAAAGAGCTGAACCGTCCTGTACAATACGTCATTGTAAACGAGGCCGGCGCTTCTGTCTATTCGGCAAGCAAGCTTGCCACTGAAGAGTTTCCAAACTTTGACGTCGGGCAGCGCAGCGCTACCTCTATGGCAAGACGGCTGCAAGATCCGCTGGCAGAGCTGGTAAAGATCGATCCAAAATCGATTGGCGTCGGACAGTACCAGCATGACATGAACCAGAAAAAGCTGAGCGAAGCGTTATCCGGCGTCGTAGAAGACTGCGTAAATAAAGTCGGCGTAGACCTGAATACGGCTTCTGCTTCCCTGCTGGAATATATTTCAGGAATCAGCAAGACAGTCGCTAAAAACATCGTCGCATACCGTGAAGAACATGGGCGTTTCGAAGCGCGCTCCCAACTGTTAAAAGTAGCGAAGCTGGGGCCAAAGGCTTACGAACAGTGTGCCGGATTTACCCGTATTATAGACGGAAAAAACCCGCTGGATACGACAGCCGTACACCCGGAGAGCTATGATGCCGCAGAAAAGCTGCTGACAAAGCTTGGCTACCAGGCGCAGGATATTACGACGGGCAGCCTGAAAGGGATCTCCAAAAAGATACCTGATTATAAAAAACTGGCTGCTGAGCTGGACGTCGGCGAGATCACGCTGCAGGATATTGTAAAAGAGCTTGAAAAGCCTGCAAGAGACCCGCGTGAGGACATGCCAAAACCGATCCTGCGCAGCGACGTATTGGAGATGAAAGACCTGACAGAGGGCATGGTCTTAAAAGGAACGGTACGCAACGTGATCGATTTTGGGGTATTTGTAGATATCGGCGTGCATCAGGACGGGCTGGTACATATTTCCCAGATCTGCGACCGATTTATTAAACATCCGCTGGAAGCAGTGCATGTAGGCGATATCGTAGATGTGAAGGTCATGAGTGTGGATGTGGCAAGAAAGCGGATCCAGCTTACGATGAAAGGGATTTAAGGCAAAAAAGCAGCAAAACGAGCAAATATATCCTGCGCGTTTTGCTGCTTACATGTTAATGAAACCGGATCATCTGGATCACAGCTCCAAGCTCTGCGGCTCTTTGTTCATAATCTGCTTCTTTCATCTGCGCTGTCAAAAATCCAATCTCACCAGTTGCCTCTGGTACGTCTATGTAATCGACGGTTCCAAAGATTTTTTCCACTGTGGATTTGTCTGCTGATGTACGCACAAAAAACCGTGTTGACTGCTGCCTGTAGTCTGCGATCGGCAGCTTATCCTGCCGCCATTCCAATTCGATATGCCTGCCGATATGCTTTGCCAGCTCTACGACGTCCGCTACCACTGCACTTGCCGTCGGAAGGCTGCCTGCGCCGCTGCCATAAAACATCGCATCGCCTAGCATATTGCCGCGTACAAAGACGGCGTTGAATACGCCGTTTACCGTATACAGCGGATGCTCCTTCGGCAGCAAAAACGGCGCTACCATAACCGTATACGTATCGCCTGCCTGACGGCTGGTTGCCAGCAGCTTGATCACGCGTCCCATTTTCTTTGCATATAAAATGTCTGTCGCGGTAATTTTGCTGATGCCCTCTGTATGCACATCTTCAAAATCAACCTGCTGTCCGGCGATCAGAGAAGTCAGAATCGCAATCTTCCTGCCCGCATCATGTCCTTCGATATCTGCGGTCGGATCCTTCTCCGCATAGCCCTTATCCTGTGCCTCTTTTAAAACCTCGTCAAAATCACAGCCTTCCTCAGCCATCTTTGTCATGATATAGTTCGTCGTGCCATTGACGATGCCGCTGACCTCTTCGATGCGGTCGGCTGTCAGACAGGAATTCAGGGCACGGATAATCGGTATGCCGCCGCCTACGCTCGCTTCAAACATAAAATTGACATTTTTTTCCTTTGCAACCGCAATCAGCTCTGCGCCGCGTGCTGCCACAAGCGCTTTGTTCGATGTCGTCACGCTCTTTCCTGCTAAAAGCATTGCCTTTACAAACGTATAAGCAGGCTCCACGCCGCCCATGCTCTCTACGACAATCGCCACCTCCGGGTCTTCGGCAATGGTTTGATAATCATGTACCACCTTGCTCTGGATCGGGTCGTCTCCAAAATCACGCAGGTCAAGGACATATTTTACCTCGATCCCTTCCCCGATTTTTTTGCAGATGCTGTCCTGATTTGTATGAATTACCTGAACGACGCCGGAACCAATCGTCCCATATCCCATTACTGCAATTTTTATCATGATAACTTTTACTCCCTTACTCTTTTTATGACATATCCTGCTGCGCATTTCCCTTTGACAGAGAAATCCATTTCAGATAGGCATTGATAAACAAATCAAGCGCCCCGTCCATAACGGCTCCAACATTGCCGCTCTCCGCATTTGTCCGATGGTCTTTTACCATCGTATAAGGCTGCATCACATACGATCGGATCTGGTTGCCCCATCCGATGTCTGTCACCTCGCCGCGGATGCCGGCTTCCTTTTGCGCCTGCTCTTCCTGTTTCAGCAGATAGAGCTTGGACTTTAGCATCTGCATCGCTTTATCCTTATTCATATGCTGCGAACGCTCATTCTGGCAGGTTACTACAATCCCTGTCGGAAAATGCGTAATCCTGATTGCAGAAGAAGTCTTATTAATATGCTGTCCGCCGGCACCGCTGGAACGGTAGGTGTCGATACGGATATCCTCATCCCGGATCTCGATATCTACGTCTTCTTCGATGTCCGGCATCACATCGCAGGATACGAAAGAGGTCTGGCGCTTTCCTGCCGCATTAAACGGGGAAATCCGCACAAGGCGGTGCACGCCCTTTTCAGATTTCAGATAACCGTAGGCATTTGTCCCGTTCACCTGGAACGTCACAGATTTAATGCCTGCTTCCTCTCCTTCGTGATAATCCAGCACTTCCAGATCAAAGCCTTTATCTGACGCCCATCTGGTGTACATCCGATACAGCATGGATGCCCAGTCGCAGGATTCGGTGCCGCCGGCACCGGCATTCAGGGAAACAATCGCATTGTCTGCATCATATTCGCCAAAGAGCAGCGTTTTGATTCGGATTGCTTCAAATTGCTGCTGATATGCCTGTATCGATTCTTCGATCTCAGTGATCAGCGACAAATCGCCTTCCTCCTCGCCCATTTCCAGCAGCGTCTCAATATCCTCATACCGGCTTTTCAGCTCCGTATAGGTCTGCATATCGTCTTTTAAGCTCTTTAGTTCTTTCATTTTCTTTTGGGATGCCTGTGTATCATTCCAAAAATCCGGCGCTTCCATTTCGCGCTCTAATTCCTCCGCCTTTTTGCCCTTATTTGCAAGGTCAAAGTGAATCCCTCAATTCCTGTAATGGTTTTTCAAATGAATTCAGCGTATAGCGGTACTGATCAAATTCTACCATTTTATCACCAGCTTTCTTAAAATTTTTTATAAAATATCGATAGCAGGATTGTAACAGAAAAACAAGCGGTTGGCAACTGCCAGTTCCTTATTTTTTCGTATCGTCCCAATTTTTTAATTCCCTGATGGCGCGCTTTACCTGATTATCCTTTGTATAATCATAGGATGCGCCTGCTTTTATTTCTCCTGCGTATTTATATTTCAATTCAATATCCGGCTCGATCCCTGTGCCATGGATATTCTCCCCTTTTGGAGTAAAATATTTCGCCGTTGTCAGCTTAATGGCGCTGTTATCGGACAGCGGACGCACCGTCTGCACGACGCCTTTTCCATACGTCTTGGTGCCGATCAGCACACCGTAATCATAATCACGGATTGCCCCTGCAAAGATCTCTGAGCAGCTTGCGCTGTTGCCATTAATAAGGACAGCCATCGGAAGATCCAGATAATGCTCCGCATCTGAGACCTCCTCCTGCCGGTTGCCGTATTTGTCCTCTGTGTATACAATCAGGCCTTCCGGCAGGATATAGTCCAGCACTTCGATCACGCTGTCATACATTCCTCCCGGATTATCACGCAGGTCTATAATGATCTTGCGCATCCCCTGCTTTTGCAGCTCTTCGACTGCATGTATAAAATCTTCGGCGGTCGCTTTGCCAAACTCATTGATCACAACAAGCCCGATCTCATCCTTCATCATACTGCTTTCGACGGTCGGCACATCCACCGTCGCACGCTTTACCTTAAATTCCCTGTTTTCAAATTCCCCTTCACGGGAAATCACAAGACGTACTTTACTGTTCTCCTTTCCGCGGATATGCGTGACCAGCTCCGACAATTCCATCGAACGCGCATCGATATCCCCTACCTGCATAACCAAATCTCCGGCTTTCAGCCCCGCATCCTGCGCAGGCGTTCCTTCATATGTTTTGACAATCGTCACCTGCATCGTATCGCGTTCCTGCTGCAGCACCGCTCCAATCCCGCTGTACTGTGCGCTTGCCGATATCATCATCTCTTCATATTCTTCTTCGGTATAATAGGCGGAATAAGGATCTCCAAGACTTGCAAACAATCCTTTATACAGCCCCTCCGTCAGCTCCTCATCGTCAGCATCTTCCATATAATACGCTTTGATCAGCGCGGTCAGATCGTTGATCTTTGACCGTACCGAGCTGTCTACAAGATTCGCAGAAACACCCTCATAGCTGCCGCCGGTACTAAATCGCCCCTGTAACCAGAAGATCCCAGCAGCCGCAAACAGTGCCGCCACGCAGAGTGTAACCGCAACCCCTGTAAAAAATCCTTTTGAAAA
Source organism: uncultured Eubacterium sp. (assembly GCA_947178105.1). Classification (GTDB taxonomy): domain Bacteria; phylum Bacillota; class Clostridia; order Lachnospirales; family Lachnospiraceae; genus Eubacterium_J. The sequence goes on from CAMWXD010000093.1 coordinate 14,752, forward strand.
ACGATGGCCTGATTTTAGCTCAACAATCTCTGTCTCCTGTAAATTGCTATTTTCCTTTTGTCCTTGTTCCATAAATCAATCCTTTACCATTTTTTCGATTTTTACTTCTAGCTTATACACGCAAATGCTTGCGTATCGTCAGCCCGCTGCCGACAAAGCCAATACCGATGCCAAGGATCACCGCTACCGGCGCAAGCGTCGTAAACACTTCATCTACCGCCAAAAATGTCATAAGGTTTTCTAAAAAGCTGAATTTTTCGGCTACAAAATCTGTCAGCCTTTCATAAATACTGTATAATATCACCATCGGCAGGACAGAGCCAATCAGCCCGATCATAATGCCTTCCACATAAAACGGCGCTTTTACAAAGAAATCCGCAGCTCCGATCAGCTTCATAATGGCAATCTCTTCTTTTCGTACGGCAATACCGACAGATACCGTATTGCTGATCAAAAAGATCGCAACGGCAAATAAAATCGTAATAATGCCCATAGACACATAACCGATCAGACGGTTAAAATCCATCAGCATATTTGCCAGAGACTCTGACTGCCTGACCTGTCGTACGCCTGAGAGCGATTCTAAGTATTTCACCAGATCCTGCTGCTGCGACACATCCCGCAGATATACCTGGTAGCTGGACATTTTTTCGAGCGGGTTGTCGTCCCCGTACGTATCTGCCAGTTCCTCGTCGCCTTCATAGTAGATCATCTTAAACTCATCCCATGCCTCGTCGGCGGAAATATACCGCTGGTTCAATACTCCCGGCGCCATTTCGATCGCTTTGCCGATCGCCTGGAGCTGCTCGTCGGATATATCTTCTTCAAAAAATACGGTGATCGCCACACCCTCCTCTACATTTTTTACCATGGATTGAAAATTTGCCACAATCGAATAAAAAATTCCAAACAGAAAAATACATGCTGTCATCGTCGCGATCGATGCGGTGGAAAACAGCTTATTCCTCCAAATATTAATCATTCCCTGCTTGAGGGAATACAAAGTTCCGCTAATCCTCATCGAAGAATCCTCCCGCTGCCTTATCGCCTGTAAGATAAACGCCCTTCGCCTGGTCGTTTACCGCATCATCCCACTGCGCATTCCCTGCCTCGACATCATTGACCACGACTCCCTTATCAATCTCGATCACACGCTTTTTCATAATACGCACGATCTCCAGGTTGTGCGTTACTACTACTACCGTCGTTCCTCTGGCATTGATTTCCTCCAGCAGGTTCATAATCTCCCATGCATTATTATTATCCAGATTTCCAGTCGGCTCATCGGCTAAGAGGATCTTCGGCTGGTTGACCAGCGCACGCGCAATCGCCACGCGCTGCTGCTCCCCGCCGGATAACTGCTTTGGATACGAGCGGTATTTCGCAGCAAGCCCTACCATCGACAGCATCTGCGGCACTTTTTTTCGGATCATCCTGCCGGAGCTGCCGACGACATGCATGGCAAAGCTTACATTGTCATATACATTCCTGTCCTTTAACAAGCGGAAATCCTGAAATACAACGCCGATCTGGCGGCGGAAAACCGGGATCTGCCGCCGCCGGATCGAGCTGATGTCCTCCTCATTTATGTAAATTTTTCCTTCTGTCGGCTCCAGTTCTTTTAACAGCAGCTTAATCAGGGTCGACTTCCCTGACCCGCTGTCTCCCATTACAAATACAAACTCCCCTTCCTGAATCTGAACCGACACGCCGTTCAGTGCAGGAATCCCTTCTGAGTATGATTTACTCACATTTTCAAGCCGAATCATAAATCTGATCTTCCTCCTAATAGTCCAGTGTTTCCATATACTTCATATATTTTACAACCATAAGCGCAATTTTAAACGTAATCGCGTCCTCAAAGACCCGAAGATCCAGTCCTGTGCTCTTTTGCAGCTTATCCAGGCGGTACACAAGCGTATTGCGGTGGATATAAAGCTGCCTGGAAGTCTCGGATACGTTCAGGCTGTTTTCAAAAAATTTATTGATCGTCGTTAACGTCTCTTCATCGAATTCATCCGGTGATTTCCCGTCAAATATCTCCTTTATAAACATCTTGCAAAGCGGGATCGGAAGCTGGTAGATCAATCTGCCGATGCCAAGCTGCGAATAGGCAATAATATCCTTTTCTTCAAAGAAAATCTTGCCGACATCCAATGCCATGCGCGCTTCTTTGTAGGAACGGGACACCTCCTTGATCTCATTTACGATCGTACCATAAGCAATATGCTCCTGTCCGTTCGGATCTGACGAAAACAGGTTCCAGATCACCTCCGCCGTCTTTGCCAGCTCTTCGTAACCCTCGTTCTCTGCCAGCTCCTTTACGACGATAATATTTTTTTCATCCACTGCGGTCACAAAATCCTTGGACTTGCCGCCAAACAGGCTTCTGACGCGTTCGAGCTCATTGCCGTCCTTTTCGCGGTTCGTCTCGATAATATAGACAGCCCTGCGGACATCCGCTTCAATGTGCAGCTTTTTTGCACGGTTATAAATATCTACTAAGAGCAGATTGTCCAGCAGCAGATTTTTAATAAAATTATCTTTATCAAAACGCTCTTTGTAAGCGATCAGCAGATTTTGAATCTGAAAGCTTGCAATCTTGCCGATCATATAGACATCGTCGCTTTCCCCATAAGCAAGCAGCACATACTCCAACTGGTGCTCATCAAAGACTTTAAAAAACTGGCATCCCTGCATCACCTGGCTGTCAGCCGGAGATTCTACAAAAAGCAACGCACAGTCCTTATATCTCTCACTGTCTGTAAATGTAGACGCCAAAACTTTACCCTCGGTATCAATCACACATAAATCAGTGCGGGTTATCCCCTTTAACCCGTCTATTGTATTCTGAAGTATTTGGTTTGATATCATATTTTTTCTCCTTCTCTTCCTGTAACCTTCTGCTGTAATTCCTGTTTTCTGTGTGCTGTCCGCAGCCAAAAAGGACAAAGACGAAACTTCTATGACTGCATACGATTGTCATTTACTTTCTATACAACTTCCACAAAAATTCCATCTTCTTTTTGGCAGATCAGAACTCGTTTTTTATTATCATAATACAAAAAGTAGAAAAAATAAAGTGGTAAGTCATATTTTTTTGTGCTAATATTCCAAAAACCCCTCGCCAAGCACTTCCCTGACGTCTGTAACAATCACAAACGCATGGGCATCGATATTTTTTATAAATTCTTTCAGTACAACAACCTCCTTTTTGGATACGACACAAAACAGCATATTGCGTTCTTCCTTCCGGTACATGCCTACCGCCGGCAGCAGCGTCGTGCCGCGATTCATCTGGTGCAGCACTGCATCTGCGATCTGTTCATACTGTTCCGAAATAATATAGACCGCCTTGGAAAATTTGCCGCCCTCTGTCACAAGGTCTGATACCCGTGACGTAATATAGACAGCAAATACCGCATAGAGCGAAGCTCGGATTCCGCATACATAGATGCCGGCTAAAATAATCGCGCCGTCTATGACCTGTAAAATCTGTGCAATCGAATATGCCCGAAATTTCAAATGCAGCAGCGTCGCAATCAGGTCTGTCCCGCCGGTAGCCACCTGCGCGCTCAACACAAGCCCGATGCCGGCGCCTGTGAGTACCCCGCCATAGACAGAAGCAAGCAGGTAGTCGCCGCCTGCAAGGTCACAATCGGGGATTACGCCAAGCCAAAAAGACAGCAGCAGCGACGCGATCAGCGTCCGTCCCAGAAAACGCCCTCCCTTTAACCTGAACGCGATCATAAACAGCGGAATATTTAATACAAGGTTGGTAAACCAAATCGGTATCCCGCCGTCTATCACATGCATCGTCATCCTGCGCAGCATAATGCCGATGCCGGTAAATCCGCCGGTAATAAGCCCGATCGGGTCAAACGTACTCTTTATCGCGAAAGCCATAATTCCGGTACCTGCCGCTATCAGCAGATAGGAGCGGAATACTCTGTTATTTTTATTCATGTCTATCCTCATAATGATGAACTGCATTTTTAAACCGGCCTCTGTGGATAAGCTGCTGAAACCAAAACAGAAACGACGGTTTTTTCTTTAAATTTTTATAGTCTGTGCTTAGAGAATACCAGACTCTTGCACGAATCTTTTCTTTTTCCCGCAATAAAAACGTATCCTCCTGCGGAGACGGAAGCACGGACAAAACGACGTCCGGCGCCGCTGCATTGATCTCGTTTACCATCATATCATAGTCGCCGCTGCATCCATCCAAAAGATAGTTTCCCACAAGCATCATATTTTCATACTCCGCACTTAAAAATTCCCGGAAATGCTCTAAATTTTCCTGATTTTTCGCGATCAGGAAAAAACTGCTCCGCCTGCTTATCATACGGCTGAGAAATTCCCGCATAAATCCATGTTCGCTGGCTTCCCGCAGCCGTCTGGAAGAATAAATGCCTGCTTCTGTCAAAATCTCCCTGTCGCCGACAACGAGCAGGTCTGCCTGTCTGATCCCTTCCCGCACAGCCTGGCTGTCCGCCGCAAGGCTCAAAATCCTGAGCGACACCGTGCGGATAATATTCAGCTCCTGCCTGTCGTAAAATGTCTCACTCTGTATCATTTCTTCCTGTAATGTAAAATTATCCATTTCCATTCCGATCAGCCGGATCTTCTTTACCATAAAATACCTCTCTTATACCGCCTATACGATAAATCAGTAGTATAGCAAATATTTGCCGCTTTTGCAACCCTGCCTGTATACCGCCAGCTTTGAAAGGTACTTTTTCAATTTTTTATTCAGGTTATAAAAATAGTTCTAA